>CAZPFB010000219.1:0-2568 GCA_964585735.1 uncultured Leptospiraceae bacterium | reverse complement strand
GAGGAAAGCATCCCTGGGTCCTTTCCTTTTCGTACGGCCGTGCCCTTCAGGCGCCCGCTCTGAAGGCGTGGGGAGGCGTGTCGGATAACATTCCCAAAGCGCAACAGGCGTTGCTCCATCGTGCGCGTATGAACAGCGCCGCTGTGCGCGGCGAATACCGTCCGGCCATGGAGAAGGTCGCCTGAGCGGTTCGGCATCCACCGGACCACTTCAGGGCGTTCGCGTCGTAGACCTTTCGCTCTTGCTCCCGGGTCCGCTCTGCTCCATGTACCTGGGGGACATGGGCGCTGACGTCATCAAAGTAGAAAACCCGCGCGCTGCAGACATGACGCGCTACATGGGCGTGAAGATGGAAGGCCCGCACGGCGCAGCGGAGAGTTCCATCTTTCTGATGCTCAACCGCAACAAGCGGGCGGTCACCCTCAACCTGAAGCGGGACGAAGGTCGCGCGGTGCTGCTGCGACTCCTGGAAGGCGCCGACGTGTTGCTCGAAGGTTTTCGACCGGGCACGATGACGGACCTCGGCCTCGGGTACGGCGAGCTTCGGGATCGGTTCCCAAGGCTCATCTACTGCGCCATTTCCGGGTACGGCGCCACCGGTCCGTACCGCGACTTGGCCGGCCACGATGCCAACTACATCGCCTACGCAGGCCTCATGGGTCTGACCGGCAATCCAGGCGGCCCGCCCGTTGTGCCCGGTGTGCAGATTGCCGATATCGGCGGTGGGACGCAGGCGGCGCTGGTGTCGATCCTCGCTGCGCTCTACGCCCGCGAACGAACGGGTCGTGGGCAGTTTCTGGACATCGGGATGGTGGAGGGCGCCTTCAGTTTTCTTTCGCTGCACGCCGGGGAGTTCGCGGCGCGCGGCACTTCCCCCGAGCGCGGCCGGATGCTCCTTTCCGGCGGCCTGCCGAACTACAACGTCTACCGTACGGCCGACGATAGGCACGTCATGCTCGGTTCACTGGAGGAGCGCTTCTTCAAGGCGTTTCTCCGTCGCATCGATCGGCTGGATCTGCTGTCTGGCCGCGAAGCCACGCCGGAAGGCTTGGCCGACGTCCGGCCCGAGTTGGAACGCATCTTTGCGGGCCGCAAACTAATGGAATGGAGCGAACTGTTTAGTGACACGGAGTGCTGTCTGGCGCCCGTGAACACGGTGGCCGAGGCCTTTGCGGACCCCCAGTTGCGCGCGCGCGGGATGATCGTGACCATGACGCATCCCGAGCTCGGTGAGATCCTCATGATTGGTTCCCCCTTCCGCTTCAGCGAAACGCCGTGCTCGTACCGCCTGCCGCCACCCGGTCACGGTCAGCACACCGACGAGATCCTGGGCGAGTTGGGCTACGGTCCCGACGCGATTGCGTCCCTGCGGGCAGCTCGGGCAGTGTAGCAGGGTGCTGACGAGATCCGCTTTCGTGGGCATCCGCGTGTGAGCTGGATGTTCACGTTTTCCGCAGCGATCTACAATCTCACACGGATACGAAACCTATGCTACGGTTAAGCCCTCTTCCCTGCTGCTCCGCTCGATGCGGTGCGCAGACCCGGACCAGCCGAGGTGGCTTCCGTCTCGATCAAGCAAAGCGCCCGATCAGGCCGAAACCCCCTTGCGCCGCCAATTTTTCAGCACACTGCTGGTTCATCAGAAATCTCACGCAGGCCCGACCCGCGGCAATTGGGGCAGGTGGTTGAAATGCGCATCCATCGTGCACAGAACGAGATCGAACTGGAGCACGAGCGCGGCGATCCACAGATCGTTCGTCGGAATCGGTGTGCCCTGGCCGCGCAGTTGGGCGAAGAGCATGCCGTAGTGGTGAGTGGTTTGCTCATCCGCAAAGGCGACGCTCACGCGTTCGGAGCCCAAGAAGCGCTGCAATGTCCTTTCGTTTTCGGCGGTTCGTGCGCCGCTGCGAAATCCGGCGCGCAATTCCCCCACGACGATGAAGGGGAGAGTCACGGTACTGGCCCGTTGCACGAGATTCAGCGTACTGTTTTGGCCCCGGGCCAACTCCACGTACGCGTTCGTATCCAGACAGAGCTTCACGTCCAGAGATCCGCGTCGATGACGCGCTGAACTTCGAGGGCCTCTGCGGTCCTCTCGTCTTCCACCCAAGTGTCTGAAATCCAGTCCAAATCGTGTCGGACATTATCAGCATCGTTCGGGTGGCAGGCCGCCTCCAGCGAATGGATGAGAACCTCGTTGAGGCTCGTCCCAGTGGTGCGCGCCCTGCGCCGGAGGGCGCGGTCCACGTGCGCGGGAACGGAACGGACCGTGTACTGGATTTGCCTGCGCTTCATGTATGCAGTGTAGGCAATCCAGTGCAGGCCGTCAAGCGCGAGAGCCAATCGGGTGGGAACGGTACGCGGCCGGCTACGCAGCGGTCCGCATGCTCGCTCAGCTGCCGCCAGTTTCATGGTGTTCTGCGGGCGTGCGCATCACCGCGCCTTCGACGAGAATCACCTGATCATGCAGCGGTCCGCCGGGCGTGGCTGGAGCTGCGCACCCCTGCAGCCGCGTCATCGTAAAGATTGATTCTCCACAACAGTATGAACATGTGGCGCAAGTAGCGT
>CAZPFB010000218.1:0-2781 GCA_964585735.1 uncultured Leptospiraceae bacterium | reverse complement strand
GCCCTTTGCGCGCCGACTTCATCCACCGCCAGGCAGCGGTCCTTGTGCTGTTCCACCCAGCGCCTCGTGTAACTCTGCAATCCCCTCAGCCAAGATCTCGCGTGACCGCTCGCCAGAAGCGTCCGTTCCGATGCGGTGAACGTGTGGTCCCCGGCCTGTCGTTCCTGTGACAGCGCCATGTACTCAGCCAACTCGCCCGTGGCCTTCGTCATCGGCAGGTATAGCCACCAAGGCGTCATCGCGAAAGCCAGCTTGTCGGCCGCGCACAACTGCGAGACCTCGCAGCCATGTTTCTTCGCCCAGTAGCGCGAATGACGCAGGGAGAACTCCGCCCAACGCGGTCCGAAAAGCCGGCCGAGAATTCGTGCGCCAAGCTCCACGTGCGTCTCCCCCTCCGGACCGTCCATGTTCGGGGCGCCCCAATAGCCAACGTCGTGCAGAAAGAACGCCGCCCACAGGCGGGGATCCCACGGAGGCCCGTAAAGCGTCAGCCAGGCCGCCGCGAGGAAGAATGGGTGCAGGTAAGCTGCATGGGCGCCGAAAAGCACACTCTTCGTTCCGACCGTCATCTCTCAACCCCTCCTCCAATTGATTCACTCAGACCGGCGTTCACCATCCGGCCACAGCCGGCGGTAGACGTGACCGGCAAGCACGGTGCCAGACAGCGCTCCGGCCACGGTGGTGAGTGGGTCCGCGTGTACTACGCCGCCAAACACGCTCGCCAGGAACACGAAGAGCCAGATTGGCAGGCCAGTCTTCCTCATCGCGGCGGGGTCTCCCCTGACACGAGTCCATGACAGTGCCGGCAGTTTCGGCACGCCGCGCCCCCAGCGACAAGCTTTACGGCATCGACGAACTGTTCTGGAATCGGCTGCACCTCGCCACTCCGGGTGAAGAACTCGGGAGCCAGGCCCTGCTTCAGCAACTCCGGCGGCAACTGCCCGTCGAATCCTCGGAACAGAATCTTGGAAACCCTCCGCGGCCGCTTGTTGGTCCCGTTCGGGTAAGCAAGGCCGTGCCGCGCGATCAACAACTGGAACGTTTGTCCGACGCGCGCCATCTCGACGCTCAACAGTCCTTCGCCAACGACCACCGCGTGCGCTCCATTGGCGCCGATGCGATCCAATCGCTGCAGCCACGGCAGCCTCTCACCTTGAGAAGAGAAGAAAGAGATATACCGTCCAACCTCGCGCGTGCCGCCCCCGCTTTCGACGCCGCGCAGCACCCACCGCCCCGCGCGGCTTTGCCGTTCCACCGTCACGGCAGTCTGGCAGAACACACTGCCCCGGTCGAGCCGCCGAAGCAGCGCCCGCGGTAACACCAGCCTGACCAAATCGTCGGCCATCTCTTCTTCGGCGCTCCTACGAACTCACCGGCGGCGGAGCGCCTAACGCCGCCCGGATCATCTCCTTGCTGCATCCCGCCCAGCAGATGTACTTCTGGGGCTCCTCGACCGAGATCGCCAGGTTGTCCTTGCTTGTGTCATGACCCGCCGCGGCGCACGACGGGCACTGCGCAATCCAGTTCCGCCCGACCTTACGCCTCGGCTCCACGCAGTCGAGAATCCGGAAACACCGGCCGTTGCCCCTACCGTGGAATCGCTCCGGCCGGGGCGGATCGCCGTCTGTCTCCACCGGCAATTCTCGAATCAGTGACCGCAGCTCGTTCTCGGTCATCCGCCGCAGATCGCGCAGGTACGCGAACTGTGGTCCGAGGTCGTAGGGCGCTCCATAGAACCAGTACCGCCGGCCCGCGGCGCGGTGCACACCCAGCGGTCCCCGAATGGCGTTACCGAACTCGTCCTCGCGCAGCCGGTCCTGCTTCGGGAAAAGCTCGATTCCCTCCGTCAGGCCCGACCCCTTGACCTCGACCGACAGCCTCTCGGCCAGGTGCCTAACATAGATCCGCGCCTCACGGGCCAACACAGGGCTGTCGAAAAGGACCCACAGGTGCCCGCCTCGCCGGCTCTGTTCCAGCGCCGCCTGCACCCCGTCCTGTTTCAACTCGTATTGCAGTTTCAGCAAGTCTTCGAGCGCGCTCCGGTAGTCCGCGTCGATCGCCATCCACTTCACACGCTGGCTCTTCGGGTTGATCGAGTACAGCCCAACCGTCAGGTTGCCGGCCAGGTGGCGGCGGATTGTGTCGGCCGTCAGCCTCGCACTGGCGCGGCCTCCCGAGCGCGGGCGGTAGTAGTAGTGACGCCCCGACTCCCGATGTGGCCTGTCCGATTGCCGCGTGTACGCGCTGCGGTTCACGAACCAGCTCATGTATTCGGCTGCCATCTCCGGGGTCGCCTCGCGAAGTATGGATGTCGGCATATCTACTCCGCTCAGTTCTGAATACACTGAAATCCCCGAATCTCCAAAGGACTTGCCAGAAGGTCTCACTACTGGCCGCAGAGCGCCAACCGCGCCGGGTTCTCGGCCAGCTCCAGCAGCCCGAAATCCCGGATCTTCTGCCTCATCTGCCCGAGCGAGTACCCGCCGAAGACCTCATCCGGCAAGCTGAGAAGCCAGAATCGCCCGTTCCGCCGCTCGTAGACGTAGAACTCTCCCGAGCGCTCGTCCTCCGGAGCCATCACAAACAGCAGCAGGCCACGGGTGAACTCCACCCAATGCCCCACCACCGCCTCTCCCACACGCAGGAACCGGCCCACGATTTCCGCCAGGTCCTGCTCGGGCCGCATGTTCAGGTCGCGCGTGCTCAGCACCAGGCTCGCGCCCACGCTATCCGTTGTTGTCAGCATGACTCACTTCTCCTTTTCTTCTGTTCTCGGGCAGG
>CAZPFB010000217.1:0-2903 GCA_964585735.1 uncultured Leptospiraceae bacterium | reverse complement strand
TGATTCTCCAAGGTTTAGCTGCCGTGCTACCCCCGAACTGCGAAAGTCGGGCTAGAGGGTTGCGCCAGCGCAGCCTACCGAACCGGCCGAAGTCGTTATCCGTTGAGCAAAGCTCGGCTCCGTGCTCAATCGCCAGGGCCGCAAGATACGCATCGGACGTGAGGTTCCCGGCTGTACCCAACTCGGAAGCCAGATCACGCATCGTTTGCAGATGGCGCGCGGCAGGTTCGGGCACAATCACGGAAGGCTGCTGCAGCCAGGCGTCCACTAGGTCGAACGCCGCGACAACGCCAAGCGGTTTCTGGAAAAGTCCTGGTCTCGTAGTCAACCGAAGAAATGCCAGCAGGACGATCCAAGCGAGCCCAACGGTCTCGGTTCCAGATATCGCGGCTTCCAACCACGACTTGACCTTCTTGTGGTTTGGAGAATCTTCGTTCACCGCGTAGATGAGTAGATTGACGTCGACAATTATCATTTGCGCAAAGAGAGTTTCCGGCCCAACTCCTCATCTTCCAGGGCGGCTGCGGCTTCCAGCGCCTTGTCCCACCGGAAACCCTGATCGCTCCCGAGCGAGTAGGACTTTTGTACGAAATGACGCCGTTTGAGTTTCCCCTGCGTGAGACCAGCTCGCACCGCGGAATTTAGCGCCTCCTTGAAAGAGACTCCCCGCTCCTTCATGGCGGTTCGGATGAGCGCCTGCACATCCGGCTCCAACGTGATCGTGGTCCTCATGTACACATCATAGCACCATCTAACTTGCTGTCATGATGCCAGGAGAGAACCGCATCGAAACTCAAGCTTCCGGGGATCCACTTCAATCCAAGTGGCGGGCAGTGGCGGGCACTCGCGCCGCGCAACAGGGGGCCCTCACTTGCCAGTGACAACGCTATTGCCAGGACTCAAGTGGGTCTGGCATCCCGGACGAACTGAACGCAGGTCAACGGATTGGTGGCGGACCGGTGCCCGGCAACCGGTCGCCGAGGCCAAGGAACACCGCCAACCCTTCATCGATGGCCGCGACCTCCTCGGCCGCAAGTTTGCCGAACGCGCGGCGGACACGCCGCTTGTCGATAGATCGAAGCTGATCGATGAGCGCGAAAGACTTCTTGGCGAGGCCGCTCTTGCCGGGTGAGAGTAGTGGATACAGCAGTCCCTCGCCTGGGGTGCCCGTGATCGGCACCACACAGAGTAGCGGGAAGCGTTGGTCACTGGTTATGTCCGGATCACTCACGATTATGCAGGGCCTCACACCGCGTTGTTCGTGTCCGACCGTGGGATCGAGTTCGACGACCACCACGGTGCCGCGGTCGAGCCTCACGCCCGATCCTCCACCCAGCCTTCTCCGGGCACCCATCGGACAGCCTTCCCGGCACCGCTGAGTACGAGCGCTTCCGCATCTTCCTCGGGCAGGTCGCGACCCCACTCTTCAAAGCCTTGCTCCACAAGTTCGGCGGTGTCGGGATGGGGATTCTCCAATGATCGCCGCAGCTCGGCGCGCCGGCGGCGGTCAATCTCCCGCCGCACCGCCTCTGCGACGAACTTGCTGCGATTCCTCTCTCGACGGTCGATCTCCCTGAGGAGGCTGTCAGGCAAACTCACAGTCACTCGTTCAACGCCGGACATTTCATATTCCTGGTATGATCATATCATAAACGGAGCTTCACCGCACCCTGCGGAACTGGTTGGACTTCTCCGCCAAATGCAGTATGGCCACAGCGGAGATTGCGGTGCGATCCGTTTGAGTAAGCCCTTCCGAATTAATCACTTTGCCAGTGTCTCCGGGCCGCAGAATACCCTCTGTTTGACTTGGGGAGAGCGCCGTTTGCCGGAGGCAGTTTCTCCACGTCTCCGGAAGGAAGGAACTGGCCGCTCTGTAGTACAGCCCCCAAGCCCGTCACACGGACGCGCGCCCGATCATCCAGGTGACGCACTGAAGTCCGGTCTCCAGCAGCAGGATCTCTTCGCGCTGCTTTCGAAGGAAGTGATCGAGGTCCTCGCTCAACTCCGGTTCTCTTGCGCGCAGTTCCCGCGTGCGCCTCTCGATCCACGACATGTAGCGCCTGTTCTGCGCGCGCACCGTCTCGGCCGGGATCGCGTGCTCCCGCAGAATCCGATCACCGCAGGACGTAAGTTGCGCCAGGGTTTCTTCACGCGTCACGATGTGCGCGTAACCTGAGAAGTCATGCCTGCCACTGAGGGAGTAGGCGTCGTCCAGAACGATCACGCCGCCGGGACGTGCGCAACGTCGAAGCAGCGCGATGGATTCCGCCGGAGTTCCCAGCACGCCACCCACCGAGAGGTACAGCACCGCATCGTAGGAGCCCCCTGCCCGGACGCGGCTGCGAAGGTCTTCCGCAGTGAACACGCACAGGCTATCCACCCCGGACCGTATTGCGCGCGCGCGAGCCTCCTCGATGAAACTGGCATACAGGTCGATGCCCTCGATCCTCGCACCCAAGTCCCGCGCGGCTCTAACGCTTACGGCGCCTTTACCGCAACCCAGGTCCAGGACGCGCAGCGGCCCTTCTCGGCCCCACTCCCGCAGCCAATTCACAACCAGTGCGGGGTCGCTACCGAGCTCATCAAAGTCGGCCAGAAGCGACGCCATTTGAGGCAAGAGCCGCGGCGTGACTCCGAAGTACGCGCTGAGATCCGAGTCCCGCATCTTCTTCATGCTTCCACGCCTGCTTACGTGTCCACGCCCACCCGAAGCCCGAGGGAGGGATCGTACAGGTTCATGCCGGCGGTCTCATTGCGCCGGGCCACGGCACGAACAAACCCGATGGTACGGCCCTGGTCCCGTTCGAGCGCTTCGACGTAGGAAGGGAACGGACTCTTGCCGGCCGCTTCCACCGCCTGCTCGAAATCGCGCCAATGACGCCAGCCTTCCGGCAAGACGTCCA
>CAZPFB010000216.1:0-3076 GCA_964585735.1 uncultured Leptospiraceae bacterium | reverse complement strand
CTCCGGCACCTCTCCTAGGGGACCGGTCAGATTGCGGGCAGCCCTCCTTGCGGTAAATCAAAAACCAATTCTTGTTGTGTCGGTGATATCCTCTGTGAGTTTGGAGAGAGCATGGCTCGGCCTTTGACAATCGGCCTCCTTGCCTGCCTCGCCCTGTCCCTGCTGCCTGTAGGGGCCGAGGAGGCCGTGCAGCACATCTACCTCCGCGACGGGCAGGTGATCTCCGGCCGGGTCGTGAGCCAGAATGCGGACAAAGTGTGGGTCCGTGTCAGCCACCGGGTCCTCGTCCTGCCGAAGTCGCGCATTCGCCGCATCGCGTACGACACACCCATGGAACAGCAACATCTGGCCGAATTGCGCAGGCAGCGCGCCACAGCCAATGCGGCCTACGAGCGCAGACTCCAGGATGAGATCGAAAAGGCGCGGCGGGGCTGGGAATCGGAACGGGCCAAGCAGGAACAGGTCGAGCAGCGCGTCCAGGAGCGGAAGGCGGAAGTGCAGGCCCGTCAGCTGAAGGCGGGGAGTCTCTGGAGGAGTGTGGTGTTGCCCGGATGGGGACAGGTCCATCGCGGGGAGGAGCAGAAGGGCTACATCTTCGGCGGTTTGTTTCTCGGCTCCCTCTTCCTGTGGTACCGTGCGGACGGCGAGTTTCGTTCGGCCGCGGACAACTACTCGCGAACGACGCTGACCCTTTCGGCCGCGGTTCTCTCGCAGCGCAGCACGACGAGCATTGTGGGGTCGCTTTTTGTGGCGCAGACACTGAACGACGAAAAGCGCGCCGCCGCCACGCAGGCGTCCATCTTCCAGGTGATTGCCCTCGGCCTCTACGCCGTGAACGTCATCGATGCGGTGCTCTTCGAAGGCCGAACGCCGTCGCCTCCTGCCAAGTCCGCCCACGCGCCGGGGGGCTTCTTTGCCACGATGAAAGGGGACCGTTTCATTCTGGGCGTCACGGTCGCCTTCTGACGTTCCAAGCAAAGAGCGTCGCGGCCGACGTGAAGCCCGCGCCGTAGCCGCAGGCCAGTACCAGATCTCCCGGGCGAATATTGCCCGCTTCGTGGAGTTCGAAGAGGGCGGTCGGAATCCCGGCCGTGCTGATCCCGCCGAAGCGTTCCAGAATCGGCGGGACCTTCTCCACCGGATATCCTATGTGATCGCATAGGGCCTGTCTGACTTTCGCATTCGTCTGGTGCGGAACAAAGACGTCAATGTCGGCGGTGGTGATTCCGAGGGAAGCCGCCTCGGTCAAGACATCATCAAGGCACGCCCGCGTATCCTGCAACGCCAGTCGCAGGGAGGTGCGACCGTCCATGTGCGGGAGCGGTCGGGACACGCTCCTCATGTCGCGGCCTTCGAGGTAGTCCTCGAATCGATTGCGTTCTTCGTCCACGACGGTCGGCTGACGCATGGCCATTGATGGCGTCGTGCGTTGCGAGAAGATGGGTCTTGGCAGCCTCGGGTGTGCTGGCCCGGCAACCAGCACCGCCGCGCCGGCCGCATCCCCAAACAAAAGACTGTTGCGATCGTACATGTTGAGCGCGAGGGAGAGAGCATCGGTGCCAACGACCAGGATCGGGCCGCAGCGGTCCGCTTCTATGAGCGCCGTGGCAAGTTGCAGGGCGTAGAGCCACCCCGTGCAACCTGCCTGCACATCGAGTGAACTGGCGGAGTGTGCGCCGAGTTGTTCCTGGATCTGCGAGGCCGTCGAGGGGTACAGGTAGCCCTGCGTGTTGGTGGCGCACACGATCCGATCGAGGCGACCTGGTTCGATCCCGGCCGACTCGAGCGCCCGGCGGGCGGCGCGGATGCCCATGTCCACCGTCGTCATGCCGGGCTCCACACGACTGCGCTCGACGATGCCGATGTTTTCTCGAATCCAGGCGTCGGTCGTGTCGACCAGAGACTCCCAGTGCTGGTTCGTGATCCGTCGCGCCGGGACGAACGAACCGATGCCCACGAGGGAAGCGTTGGCCATGACCCAACGAACCTCACGGTCGACGGGGCGCAATGACTATGCGGATCTGCACGACCTGAAAAAGGCTTGAGGGCAGGGGAGCCTCCGTGCTCCCTGTGTAGACTTCCGGCACGCCGGTGGCTTTTCATCGATGCTCACCCAACTCGGCAAACGTATCGAAGCAGGCCTCGCCCGGACCGGTTCCCTTCCTTTCGTGGTGTACGCCACAGCGGCTTCCTTCGGTGTGTACTTCTGCATGTACGCCTTCCGAAAGCCTTTCACGGTCGGCACTTTCAGTTCCTCCGTCGTTCTGCCCGGACTGCCGCCGCTGGACTACAAGATCGCCCTGATATTGGCCCAGGTGCTCGGGTATACCGTCTCGAAATTCTACGGTGTGAAAGTGATCTCCGAGATCAGCCCGGCACGGCGCGCGCTGGCCATCGTCATCCTGATGCTCTTTGCGGAAGCATCGCTGCTTCTGTTTGCCGTCCTTCCGGTGCCCTACAGCATCTTCTGTCTGTTCCTGAACGGACTCCCGCTGGGAATGGTCTGGGGCCTGGTGTTCGGATTCTTGGAGGGACGGCGCTTCACGGAGGCCTTGGGCGCGGGCCTTTCCACGAGTTACATCGTTTCGAGCGGCTTCGTGAAGTATGTGGGCAAACTCTTCTTGGACGCAGGCGTTCCCGAAGCCTGGATGCCCGCGGTGACGGGCCTTGCCTTTTTCCCGCTGCTCCTGGTTCTGGTGTGGCTGCTCGGTCGCCTCCCGCCGCCCACGGCCGAGGACGAAGAACTGCGTACGCCGCGCCGCCCCATGTTCGCGCACGAGCGGCGCGCCTTCTTGATGGCGTACGCACCCGGGCTTTTTCTGGTCACTGTACTCTACGTCTTTTTGACCGCCTACCGTGACTTTCGGGACAACTTCGCCCGCGAAATTTGGGATGCGCTGGGTTTTGACAAGGACCCGATCGTATTTGCCTATTCCGAAAGTGTCGTGACCGTCGGAGTGTTGATAGTCTTGGGCGGGTTGTTTCTGATTCGCTCGAATCGCGTTGCGCTCTTGGTCATCATCGGCATCATGCTGGTGGGTGCCATGTCCATCGGCCTGTCCACATTGGCCTTCTT
>CAZPFB010000215.1:0-3357 GCA_964585735.1 uncultured Leptospiraceae bacterium | reverse complement strand
CCCTCTCTTCCGAGTTGGAGACAAGCAGTACGCGCGTCGGAATACCGGTTTCATCGTGCGTGGCTTGGACACCGGCTCGGGTGTGGCACGCATCATGGTCCGCCTCGACGGCGCCACCGAATGGCAAACCTATTCTGAACCGCTCCACTTCGACAAAGAGAAAGAGCACAAGATCGAGGCGAAAGCCATCGACGCGGTGGGCAATGAAAGCGAAACGAAGAGCATCATGTTCATCGTCGATGATAACCCGCCGGTCACCAAGATCGAGCCTGTCGTGAAGTAAGCTCGAACGGAACCGCCTCCGGCGGAAAAAAGCGCAACGAACGCGCTCGAGAAAACCCATGCAGTGCATGGGTTTTCTCGATCTTGTGCTTCCGCAGCGTTGCTCTGTCTGTTCCCGGGAGGTTCCGGGGCCCGTCCCCGCGTGCGGTCATTGCCTGACCGCCCTGGAGGGAACCCGCCTGCGCGGCGAAGGGCGCTGTCGCCGCTGCTTTGCCAGGCTCCGGGAGGAATCGGCTCCGGACTGCCCCTTCTGTGGCGGTCGGCATCTCTTCTTTCATTCGCACACCTCCCTGTTCGGCTGGAGCCCCAAGTGGCAGCGCGCCGTCTCGGCCTGGAAGTTCGGCAATCGGCGAGCGGCGGGCCTCCTTTTCGAGGCGGCCTGCCGCGAGGTCGCGGCGCGTGGAGGTCCGTGGGAAGCCATCGCTTGGATCCGCAATGGCCCCCGGAAGAGGCAGAGGACCTTCGAGCCGGTCGGGGACCTGCTTGGCTACCTGCGAGCGCCCGGAGCCCACCAACTGCCGGAGCTGCGGCTGGGGAAACGCTCCGGGGGCAGACAGAGCGGACGCAGGTTTGCCGAACGTTTTCTGGCCGTCCGGGGGACGCTCGCGCTGCCCGCTCCCATTTCCGTTCCCGGTGTGGTCCTCTTTCTCGACGACCTCTTCACGACGGGCGCCACAGCGAACGAGGCGGCACGCCTGCTTGCGGAGCAGGGCGCCCGAGAAGTCCATGTACTGAGTCTTGTCATGCGAGAAGATCTTGATTTTTCTTAGAGCGCATGCGATGTAGGCAGTTCGCACCGCCTTTTTTTTGAGTTTCGGCTGTCGTGGCGGTAGCGCAGCGTGACCAATCGGGATGCGCCCGCCCAATTCGATGGAAAAGATGGACACGATGACGCAGGAAACCCGGGGCGATGTCCACCTGATCAAGATCAGCGGGCGGGTTCAGCAGGATGATTCGATTCGCCTGGAAGAGGCGCTCGAAAAGGCCCTGCACGAGTCGCAGCAGAAGATCGTCATCGACCTGACGGATGCAAAACACATCTGTTCTACCGCCCTCGGCGTGCTGGTTTCCATGAAGCGCAGATTGCGCCGCAACAATGGGGACATCAAGCTGGCTGTGGACGAGGGAGATGTGAAGAACCTTCTCCAAATCACGATGCTGGACCGGGTTTTCGAATTGCACGAAAACCAGGAATCGGCTATTCGCGCCTGCAACGAATGAGCCCCGCGCTCGTCCGGTTGCGGGAATTCGGCTTGGTCCCCGCCACGGGGAATGCCGGCAAATTGGAGGAACTCCGCCGGCTGCTGCAACCCCTGAGCATCACCCTCGTGCCGCCCGCTTCGTTGGGTGTTTCCCTGGAGCCGGAGGAGACCGGCGCAACCTTTCGGGAAAACGCAGAGATCAAGGCGCGGGCCTTCTACGCCGCCGTCGGGCGTCCCGTTCTGGCAGACGACTCCGGTCTGTGCGTCGATCTGTTGGGAGGAGCCCCCGGAGTGCAGAGCGCCCGATTCGGCGGACCCGGCCTTTCAGACGGGGATCGGCGCAGGCGTTTGCTCGAGGAACTGGCGGGAAAGGAACCGCCCCGGCGTGCGCGCTTCGTCTGCGTTCTGGCGTTGATGCTCGGAGAAGGGGAAGTTCGTTTCTACGAAGGGACCGCAGAGGGCGAGATACTCATGACCGAACGGGGCACCGGCGGCTTTGGCTACGATCCCGTTTTCCTGGATCCCGAAAGCGGTTTGAGCTTTGGAGAGCTTTCGGCCGATCAGAAAGATGCGAAGAGCCACAGAGGGCGCGCGCTCGGCGCCCTACTTGCGGACCTCAGGGCATGATGGAGAAATGCGGCCGGCACCGGCAGCCTGTCAGAGCGCTTCGCCCGTGATCGTGACCGTGACTTCGTTCCCGACGGACCACCCGCCCGTGTCGAGCTTCTTGTTCCAACTCACGCCGAACGCCTGCCGATCGATTTTCGTTTGTGCGCTGAAGGCGTGGACCGTCTTTCCAAAGCTCTGAGCAGTCCCCAGGTACGTGAATCGGAAGGTCACCGGTTTGGTTGTGCCGCGGATGGTGATGCTGCCGCCCAGGGAGGCCGTCTTCCCCTTCTGGAGGCGAACGGAGCCCGTGCTCTTGAAGACGATCGTGGGGTGCTTGGCCGCGTCAAAGAAGTCCGGACTCCGGAGGTGACCGTCGCGCTTTTCGTTGGCCGTGTCGATCGATTCCGTCCGGATGGTGACCTGCACGTTTGAAAGCGTCCCCGACCTGGCGTCGAAGTCCGCGGAACCCTCGAAGGCCCGGAAGCGGCCCGTCACGGACGAAACGACGAGGTGACTGACCGTGAACTGCACTTTCGTGTGGCTGTGGTCCAATTTGACCTCGGCGGCGCCCAGGCCCGTTGTCAGCGCCACGAGAGCGGCGACCAGGAGGAATACTGCGCTTCTTCTCATGGAAAGCTCCTTGTCCTTTGGTGGAAACCGCGCGGGGGTGCGGGAGGTTCCCGGCCGGTTGTATGATTGTGACGCGCGCCCGTACGGACGGTCACAAGAATTGCAACCAATACGGTTACAATTCTGCGTTCAGCGCTCGGCGAGCATCCGCAGGCGGGCATCGCGGTAGACGTTTAGGTCGGGGGCCAGAATGCGGCTGTAGCGGTCAAAGTACAGGAACTGCTTCATCAGCAGGGCAAATTCGCGAGGGAACCGGATACCCGCCCGTTCGCCTACGCCGACAATATCGAGCAGCAATCGGCTCAGTTCGTCTTCGCTAACCTGACCGCGTGCCAGTTCCTCGGGGTCGAGATTCCGCATCCGCCCGAAGAGCTGGTCCAGATCTTTCTCCAGTTGGGCAAGGTCGACGTCTTCGCGCGTGGCGCCGACCTCCAGCATGGCCCGGGCCACCTTGCGGGTGTTCCCTTCGGCAAAGCCCTCCATGAGTTCGGCCATGGCCCGCCATGTGTCCGGCGAGATGCGCCCGACGATTCCAAAATCGATGAAACCGATCCGGCCGTCCTCGAGCACCATCAGATTTCCCGCATGAACGTCAGCATGAAAGATTTCGCTCAGGACCAGAGAGGCAAACCAG
>CAZPFB010000214.1:0-3669 GCA_964585735.1 uncultured Leptospiraceae bacterium | reverse complement strand
GGGCTGTTGCACGTCCACCTCACTCGCCTGATCACAACGCGTTCGGAGCTGGCGTTGGAAGTCACTCCGCTCTTGCTTGAGTCAGCGGACGTGGACTCAGATCGAATCGCCGGCGAAGACCTCAGGTTGGTGCTTTCCGCTGATGAGGATCAGGATGGCCGATCTGATGCGGCTCTTGATTCGGCCATATGGACCGGCGTATTGGGGAAGCTGGAAGCGTTCGGGATCATGCCAAAGCAGGTCTACGTCCAGATGACCAAGGGCGTACGGACGGATCAGGAGCGTACGTTTTGGGGAGATCTCCGCGTGAGGCTCGGCTTCTTCAATCGCACCGACGTCATCCAGCTCGCGTCCGTCCAGGCTGTGCGCGCGAAATATCTGGTCTTCGGGATGCGGGAGCCCCACGCGGAATCCCATCCCCGTCGTGCATACATTCTCACTGTCGCGCGGCGGAGTCGAGAGGATGTCCTTGGTCCCAAGCGTCCGAATGACCCCGCGAATCTGACCCGTTCGTTCACGGCGAAAGTGCGCGTGCAGCCGGTGTCGGCGCGGTTTCTTGCTCAACCAGCACTGGTTACGGCGCTCGGACGGAGGATCGGTGCTTTCGTGGCCTGGACGGAGTCCCCAAAGGTGGCGCCAGCGGAGCTGACCGTGCGGGTATCCACCGCTGCCGGTTCGGATGCAGCGCTCGGTGGCGCCGCCCATGTCGTCGAAGTCAGCGGATTGTGTGCCGCAAGACAGTCCATTGTCGTGCTGCCGATTGGAAGTCCAGCGGACCGATCGACAAGGCTTGCTGATAGAGTTCAAGGAGTCGTGCGAAGATGTCTTCTCCTGGATTGAGATTGGGGCTTTCCGCTCTCCTGCTGGGCGGCGTGGCCGGTTTCGGGGGAATATTACCTGACGGTCAGGCCGGCCGGTCCAGGGAATGGCTCATCGCGCTGCAACGTTCCAGCCGCAACCAGCAGGATGGGCGCCGCGTTGTAGTCGTAAGGGGCACGCTTGTCGATGTGGTTGGCCGGAGGGGCCTCGGCAGCTTCAAGTTGTTTGACGAAAACGGCGACCGCAGAACCGAGCGGGAGTTTCTGGAAAGGTATTTCGATGTTCCTCCAGGTGGGACTTTCGTAGACCCGGCGGACGGAGAAGAAATCAGGCTGCTGGAGCAGGCACTGTGGCGGCTCATCGAGATTCGGCGGCGCAGCGGCGCGGACGGAGGCCCGAAGCCCGCAGCGGCCCTTCAGCGCGAACTGGAGCGGGAAGCCCTCGAACTCTCCGAGGGGCTCTCCGACCACAAGACCGCCAAGGTTCTTGCGGACGCGGTACGCGCCTGCGGGATCGGAAACGCAGCATCGGCCGATCGTATGGCGTTGCTCCAGCAAATCGCCGTACTGTTTTCGGAGACCCCTTTTCTCTTTCGGACACATCTTCCGCAACTTGCGCCTGCCACCAAGGACGGACGGACCGCTGCGTATGACCTGATTGTTATTCCGGAGATCATTCGGTCGCAACAACGTACTCGCATGCGCCTGAATGCTTTCGTACGGACCGAGCGCTGTCGCTACGAACGCAGCCGAGCCCGGTTGGACATGGGCCTCCAGGGCTGGGGCGTGGAGGAGTACGTGTCAAAGGAGGCCGAGGAATTGCGGCGCACGTTCGAGCGCGAGTTCGCCCGACCTGATACGTACTGCGTGCAGCGCGGAAACCCGCGGCCCCGACGCAGCAGTACCTGCTCGATGAATGCCGTTCTGCAGTCGGGCCGACCTGGTGAGGGCCCCGATGGGTGCGCGCGGGACAGTCTTTGTCAGGTCTACCGCGACGCCTTGGCCGCCTTTCGCGATCCGTCAAACCCACCCGCAGAACGGACGGCACGATTGCGCGCCGCCATGAGCCAGGCGGACTTCTACCAGACGGCTGTGCATCGAGTCATCGCGTTAGGCGAGAACCTTGGCCGCCTGGAGGACCTGGCCCGGCGTTCCGGGAGCGGCTACGACTGGTGTGCCGAGGGCAAGGCAAGGACTCAGCTCTTCCGGTTTGGCGGTATCCGCACGCTGCCGGAGGCAGAGGTTCGACGGCTCGCTGCCGAGCGAGTAGTGCATCACGCACGCCGGAACCGCCGTCCGGTGAACCGGACCGTTCAGGCTGCCATCAGTCGCATTCTCCGGGGGCCCTCGGCCGATTGGCAGCAAGGGCTGCGGGTTGCTTTTGGCATGAAGGCGGACAGCGCTCCGTCGTCGGACTGGCTTGCACTGACCGTGCGCGAGGTGCAGCAGCTTCGGGAAGACTCGGAGGGATGGAAGGCACTCCGCTCCGACCTGGCAAGACTCAGGGCAGCGGGAGTACCCGTGATTCGGATCGAGCTTCGCGGGTTTGCCAGTCGGGATGGCGGTCGCCCCGTTCTTGATCTGGAGCTTTCGTACCGCCGTGCACTGGAAATGCGCCGCCTCATTGAGGGAGAGTTCGCGAGGCACTCGCCGCCGCGTCCGCGGTTGACGTTCCAAGTCGAAGCACTGGGCAGCCAACGCAACCGCTGCGGTCGGGATTGGCCCGTACTGAATCGCGCGGTCATGGTGAGAATCGAAACGCCGGCCAAGGCTGCCTCCGACCCTTCGGCGCAGGAGATGTGATTCAATGTGCATCAGGTGGACTACAATCAGAGGGTTTTGGGGGCAAAGGAGTATCCTGGTTCCGGTCGTGAGTGCCCTGCTCGTGATCGCAATCGGGGCGGCCGCGGGTGCACCGCCCGCCCCTGCCACCGCGGCAAAGCACGCTTCGAACACGGCGAACCGGGACGCCCTGATCTGCACGCATGATCGATATCTCGACGAACTGCTCCAGAAAAACCTGTGTGAAGATCTTCAGGCGGAGGTGGACGCAGGTCGCATCGAATGTGCGGGTCGTTGCAGCCTGGCACGCCTGACCGAGAAGCACCGCCTGTTGGTGGTCCTCGGCGCGGTGCCCGGTGGCGCCTCCTTCCACAGCTATGTCATAGCTGAAGCGATCGGAACCTTGGAGCGACACCTGTCCGAATCGGACCGCATGTTCAAGGATGAGCCGGTGCGGGATCGCCAGGATCTGAAGTACGCAGTGGCAGAAGCCATAAACGGTGGCATCGTGACGCTGCACGATCTCAAGACGTCGTCCGGTATCGATGAGCAGGCCGCGCGCCGACGTCTCCTGCGCAACGCGCAGCTCGAAATCATACGCAGGTTCCGCGGCCGGGAGCTGTCTGCCGCCTGCCGAGAAGCGGCGACCCAGAACGTGGAAGAGTGGGTCGGCCAATGCTGGAGCAAGAATCTATCGGAAGCGGTTGTCTCACGAGGCGAGGTCTTCCTAAACCCCTTGGACATCCCCGAGACTCATTTCCACGGCGCGCGCGTCTGGCAGGCAGAAAAGGAGGCGGCCCAAGCGTTGGCCCGTGTGCAGGGTACCATTGCCTGCGACCGGGGAGCCTGCACGCTGAAGCAGGCTCGCTTCACCATACCAGGTGATCTGCGCGTAGTTCGGTTGGAATTGCGCGACTTCAAGCTGGCGCTGCGCCTCGATCCAGAGCTCAGGGCGCTCTTGGACGAGTCCGCGCGCGCGGGCACCGCAGCGCCGGAGAAAGCTCCCGTCGGGACGCACGACTTCTGCGGCCAGGATGCCTTCCTCGGTGCCGTCTGCGCAGCCTTGGAC
>CAZPFB010000213.1:0-3676 GCA_964585735.1 uncultured Leptospiraceae bacterium | reverse complement strand
AAGTAAGTAGTTGTTTTGCTTTTTCCATCTTTTGTTGGCCGTTCAGTCTCCGTAGACATAGGCAAGGCGCATGTAAACGCCGGGATTCTCCTTGATGTATTGAATGATTTTCGCTCGGGCTAACGCGTAGACGAAGCCGTCCGTTTCGGCCCGGAAGTCCAGTGTGGAGGGCGCTTCCTTTTGTAACAGGAAGATCTCGCCGCAGAAGTCGCCACGACCGAGGTGCTCGATAACCACGTGATCCCGCCGCACCTCGACTGTTCCTTCCTTGATGATGAAGGCCTGGTCGAATCGTTCTCCCTGGCGGATGAGGGACTCGCCCCGTCGCATCGGTCTTTGTTCCATGATCAGTTCGAGCTGTGTCGTCTGGTTCGAAGTGATCCCCCGGAAGAAGCGCGACTTGCTCAGGACGTCCCAGGTCCCCGTCGTGCGGATTTCGCTCAGGCGAGCGAACTTGGCCGCCAGGTCCGAACCCTTGATGAAGTTGAGGAATTTCGTCTTCTCGATGGTCAGCGCGCGGACTTCCGTTTCGGCAATCACGTCCGCGCTGCGGGGTTGATTCAGAATCAGCGAGGCCTCTCCGAAGTACTCGTACGTGCCGTAGCGCTTCTCCACATCGTAGTCCATGCCGCCGTCGTGTTGCGCGCCCTGGACCTTGATTTGCCCCGAGAGTATGATGTAGAACCGATCCCCCGGGGAGTTCTTCTTGATGATGGTCTCTCCCCTTTGGAAGGTCTGTTCTTCGACGAGAACCAAGAAGTCCTTGGCCTTGCTGATCGGGAAGTTCCGGAAGATGTCGATGTTGCTGATGGCATCCAGAAGCTTGTAGGCCCCTTCATGTTTGAGGGGCTTGATGGGAGGATACTTGGTGTGCTTCATGCCGAAGCGGGCCAAGGTGAGCTCGGTGCCCTCGGGCATGTCCTTCTTGGCTATGTGGTAGACCGTGATCCTGCGTTGCACTTCTGGCGGCAGCGTGCGCAGATAGTCGATGCGTGTGTGCAGGGGCGGTATGCCCGCTTCGTGATAGATGATATTGTGGTGCCAGGGAAAGTCCAAGAGATCCAGGTAACGGCTTTCGGTGAGCACGCCCATTTCTCGCAGCTTCTGGAACTGTTCGGGGTCGTTGAGGTGGTCGGACGAATAGGTGAAGGACTGATCCTGAAGGGTGAATGAAAAGCTCAGGCTGGGGATGGAGTGCAGTGCATAGTTGAAGTGGAATTCGGCGCCGTTGATGATGTAGGGCTTGCCGATGATGATCGGTACGAAGTTGAAGAAGGAGAGCAACTCTTTTACGGGTATCTGCGTGAGCGCCGTATACTTTCTCAGAAACGAGTAGAGCACCGTTTCCGTCGTGTAGACGGTGATGAGCCCTTCTTCGAGTATCTTCTGGAAGGTTCCGGCGTCGTGGTCGGCGTGGCAGTGAGTCAGGATGATCGAGTTGAGGTCCTTGGGATTGACGTTGGATTGCCGCAGCCACTCGGTACTGTTGACCGGCGGATCGACCATTGTGCCCTTGTGGTTGATCCAAAGAATGAAGCCGCTCGTATTTTCTTCCGGGTCGAAGCCGTGACTGGGGCCCAGGCAGGTGATTCCCAGGAGCGGCGGATCGAAGGTCTGCGTGAGGGCGCCGCCTGTTTCGTAAATGATGTTGAAGCCGACTTCGCCCGGCAGGCGCGCGGACTTGCCGGTTCCCGTGTCGTCCACCTGGAATTCGCCTTCCGATAGGCGCGAGATGGTCACCTGACCGAGCTGCACGCGATCGTTTTCGTCGAAGATACTGAACTCGACCAAGTCTTCCAGCCGCCGGTTTCCGCGAAAGTAATCCATTTCGGCCATCATGTCCGGAAAGCCGAATGTCTTCTCATTCTCCACGTACTCGGAGCGCAGGTCGACGTGTTCGGGGCCGAAGACGCTTTCCTGGAGCACGGTCATCAACTGGTCCATCTGCTGCTGCGTGCAGACGATGCGTGTCTTGAGTTTGCGCAGAAAGTGGTTGTAGTAGATGGGGAATTCCAGTTCGGCCACCGAAATCCCTTTGTGTTTGTGAAAGAATCGGCGGGGCAAAACGAAGATCTGCGGGGCGCTCCGGGGCAGGAACATCGTGTCCTTGATGGTCTCAGGGGGGGAGCCGATCTGGATGTAGCCCTCGGTGGTTTCCACCAGGTACCCGCCGCGGGGCAACGTGGTGTACGGTTCCACCAACTCGAGTTTTGAAGTTTGCGACATGGGCGGGGCGCCGCTTCAGGGCCGATTACAGGGCCGCAGGGAGCCTGTCCTCAGGCAAAATCGGGGCGCAAGCAAAATCAGAACGGCGGCTCGGAAGGGTCGGGTCGGTCCCGCTGGCTTTCCAGCGGCTCGACGCCTCCAAACAGCCCCGGATCCCGCTCCAGCGTGGGATTGGGTATGGCGCGGCGCTCCGCCCGTCCCTGGAGGTTGCGTTCCACCATTTCCAGTTTTTGCTCCGCTTTCTGTAACAATTCCAAACAGAGGGCCCGCAGAGTCATGCCGCGCTCGTAGGCCCGGATGGAGTCCTCCAGACCCAGCGACCCGGTTTCCAGGGCGCGCGTGATCTCTTCGAGTTCTTGGACCGCTTCCTCAAAAGACGGTTGTGCCTGTGCTTTTTCCTTTGCCATCAAGGTCCGAGATCAGCGTTGCGAACCTTTTGCCGAAACAGGATGGGCCCGTCGAGCCAGTTCCTCGAAGCGCGCTCCGGGCTTTTCGCCCCGCCTGGCAAAGATGCGCTGGGCGTCGTGCACGAAGCGACTGTACTCGTAGATGTTGTCGGGACTCCAACGGAAGGGCGGGACATAATGCGCGGGCGATTCCCCGAAAACATTGGCGCCCACGTCGATGACGGTGCCGGTTGAAAGCATGGTGCCGATGCCGACCTTCACGCACTCGCCCAGGATTGACCCGAACTTGATTGTGCCCGTGTCCACCGACAGCAGGCCCGCGGGTTTGCTCACGTCTACCGCGTCGGCGGGAACGCGCAAGCGCACCGGTCCGTAGTTGTTCTTCAGATCCGACGTCGTGGCCAGCGCCCCCAGGTTCACCCACGGAGCAACGACGCTGTGGCCCAGAAAGCCTTCGTGATGTTTGTTCGAGAAGTCGTTGATGATGCAGTTCTCGATCTCTCCGCCCACGCGCGCGTGGCGACCGACCACGCAGCCGCCCGTCAGCCGCACGTTGTCCAGGCGCGCGTGCGCCCCGACGTAGAGCGGGCCCTCCAGAAAAGAGAACGGCGAAACGCGCGCGTGCTCGTCGAGCAGAACGGGGCCGGCGCGAACGTCGCAGACCGAACCGGGCAGGACCTCCGCATGGTGGTGAAGAAACAGTCGGTCGGGCGGGCCGATGACATGAACGGAAAGATCGTGAAAGCGATCGGCGACGCGCGGGCTGTCGGCCGTGCGGAACTCGGCCGCGCGCCGGGAAAGGATCAGTTCGATGTCTTCGGTGATTCGACCGGGAAGCTCCGCAAGCCAACCGGGCACCGAAACCGGCGCGCCGGGAAGGGGTTCGACCAGCGCCTGCGCCGACGCCTCCGTCCGCGACCACGCGGCCATCCCCTCGGATTCGGCAATGAGCGCTTCGTAAGCAGGATCAGGGTGGCGGAAAACGAAGTGGCAGCCGGGGTGGCGCAGTCGCAGGCGATCGACGGAGCTCAGTGCCCCGTCGC
>CAZPFB010000212.1:0-4144 GCA_964585735.1 uncultured Leptospiraceae bacterium | reverse complement strand
GCCACGAGAAAGGCGCGTTCACCGGAGCGTCCGAGCGGAGAATTGGCCGGTTCGAGCTCGCCGACGGAGGAACCCTCTTCCTCGACGAGATCTGCGACATGTCTCTGGCCGTCCAGGCGCGCATGCTGCGCGCTCTCCAGGAGCAGCGCTTCACCCGTGTCGGTGGCACGGAGAACATCGAAGTGGACGTTCGAACGATCGCCGCGACGAACATCGACCCGGAGGAGGCCATCCGCGAGGGGCGCTTCCGGGAGGACCTCTACTACCGTCTCAACGTCATTTTCATCACCGTCCCGCCACTGCGGGAGCGGCCCGAAGACATCCCGCTCATGCTGGAGTACTTCCTCAGAGAAACCGTGCGCGAACACGGCCTCCCGGCCAAGTCGTTCACTCCGCAGGCCATCGAAGCCCTGCGTGCTTACCCGTGGCCTGGCAACGTGCGCGAACTCAAGAACATGGTCGAACGCCTCTGCATCATGAGCCACGGTGATTCGGAAATCGACGGCGAGATTGTTCGTGCGCACCTTCAGGACCACCGGCGTCGCCCGTCGGCTCCAAGCCCCGCTGTGACCGCCAACCTCCGAACCGCGCGCGAAGAGTTCGAACGCAACTACATCGTGCAGGCTCTGCGACAGAACGAAAAGAACATCAGCCGCGCGGCCCGCTTCATGGGGATTGAGCGTACCAACCTCCACCGCAAGATCAAAGCCCTCGGCATCGACCTGGAGAAGATCTGACGTGTCGACCGAGCCGCAAACCGGCGGGGCCACGGGGGAATTCGGGCGCATTGTGGCCGATCTGGCCGCGGCGCTCGAGCACGACGGGGAGGCCTGGATAGCCCGCTTCCACGGCGAAGATCGGCCGTGGCAGATGGACTTCAGCTACGTGCCACGTGAAAAGGAAGAAGAGGCGCCCGCTTCCCCGGACGCAATCGCCCCGAAACCGACCACGTCGCGCTCCGTTCCGCCGAACACCGCCTGCACGCTCTGCCCGGATCGGACCTACCCGCTGCGCCGCTTCTCGCGCGAGGGTCGCCTGCCGGTTCTGGTGCTCCACTACAACGGTCCGTTCCGACCGACGGACTCGATCCGAGACCGCAGCGCGGATCTGCTCTTCGGTTCAGAGGAGGAAGAGCGACTGTTCGAGCGGATGCTCGGCGCCCTGGAACTGAAAAAGGACGACTTCCACTATCTTCAGTACCCCGGTTGTGTTTTCAACGCCGAGCGCAGTCTTCCAGAGGATTGGAATCGGAGGTGTGGCCATTGCGTGACGCACGTCAATCGGGCCGTGGTCGAAAACGAAATCCGGCTTCTGCTCCTGTTCGGCCTGTCGGCTGTCTTCTTGCTCAGCGAGGACCGCGCGCGCTCTCTGGCACAGTCAGGGGAGGTGCAGCCGATTCCGCTCGACGCGGGTGAGGTGCCGGCCCTGGTTCTGCGGAGCCCCGCGGCCGTGCTTGCGCTCGAACACAAACGAGCCGCGCTTGCCCAGAAGAGCAAGGAAACCGAGGACTATCGCCGCGCGTTGGAAGAAGAGAAGCGCGTGAAACAATCGATGCTCGACACCCTGCGTTCGGCGCGGGCCAGTTTCCTCTGACCATGTTCCAGCGTTTCGTCGACGTGGCCGTGCGCCTTCCGGTCCACCAGGCCTTCACCTACGAACTGCCGGCCCACCTTTCGGACTCGGTGGAGCTCGGTCAGCTCATTTCGGTTACGCTGCGGGGACGACCGGAAGAGGCGATCGTCACCGCGATCCACCAGAACGCGCCGGGGTTCGCAACGCGGTCCGTAGACGAAACCATCAGTCAGGGAAGCCTGGTCTCGGAAGAACAGATCCAATTGGCCGCCTGGATGTCAGAGCAATATCTGGCCGGACCCGGCGAGTGCCTCTTCAAGATGTTTCCGTCGGGCCGTCGCCCCGGGAAGCTGCGGGCAGTCAAAACCCCGGAGGCCACGAGGCCCGCGCTGAACGCGGATCAACAAAAGGCCTTCGAGTCGATTGCCGGCCACCTCGCGGCGCGGAGCAGCGAGCGACCGCCGGTTCATGTCCTGCACGGAATCACCGGTTCCGGAAAGACGGAAGTGTACATTCGCGTGATACGCAAAGCTCGTGAGTTGGGACGGGGCGCGGTCCTCCTCGTGCCGGAGATTGCGCTGACCGTGCAGCTCATCGCGCGGCTTCGCGAAGTTTTTGGAGACGAGCTCGTCCTCTTGCATTCCGGCCTGCGCAAGTCCGAACGCCTGGCCGGATACCTGGCGCTCCTGCGCGGAGAGCGCGCCATTGCCGTGGGGACGCGCTCCGCTGTTTTTGCGCCCGTTGCCAACCCGGGCGTCTTCATTCTCGACGAGGAGCACGACGGCTCGTACAAGGAACACAGCGCTCCTCGCTACCACGCGCGGCAGATCGCCTACCACCGGGCCGAAACCAATGGCGCCGTTCTGGTTCTCGGCTCAGCCACGCCGGCGGTCGAAACCCGCTACCACGCCGAACATTCCCAGGACTTCTTCTACCATCCTCTGCCGAAACGAGCGACCGGCGCGCCCCTGCCGCCGGTCAGCATTGTGCGGCTGCCCGCACCGGACGTGCCCATTTCCGGTGAACTCTTGCGCGAACTGGAAAGCACAATTGGAGCCGGTCATCAGGCACTGCTCCTGCTCAACCGGCGGGGATATCATCCGTTTCTGTACTGCGCAGCCTGCTCGAAGTCCATTCAATGCAACAACTGCTCGGTCACCCTCAATCTCCACCGGGACGGCCGGCTGGTTTGCCACTACTGCGGCCTCACTCGGGCGGGCAACAACCGCTGTGACACTTGCGGCGGCCCGCTGCGACGGCTGGGCTCCGGCACTCAAAAACTTGAGGAATATATACTGAATCTCTACTCGGAGTGGCGGGTGGAGCGCCTGGACAGCGATTCAGCGTCGCGCGCCAACGTGGTGGAGACGGCAGTCGGGCGCCTGCTTGCTGGAGAGTTGGACGT
Source organism: uncultured Leptospiraceae bacterium (assembly GCA_964585735.1). Classification (GTDB taxonomy): domain Bacteria; phylum Spirochaetota; class Leptospiria; order Leptospirales; family Leptonemataceae; genus CAZPFB01. Next base: position 1,167 of record CAZPFB010000212.1, on the reverse strand, counting down.
GCTCCTGGGCACACAGATGATCGCCAAAGGTCTCGACGCGCCCAATGTTACGCTCGTTGGCGTTCTCCAGGCGGACTTGGGCCTTTCGCAGCCTGACTTCCGGGCAGGCGAGCGGACCTTCGCGCTGCTGACCCAGGTGGCCGGACGGGCCGGGCGCGCCGAGCACCGTGGTCGCGTCATCTTCGAGGTTCTGAACCCCAAGAGCCCCGTGGTAGAGCAGGCCGCCCGCCACGACTACGGCGAGTTCTACGCGCAGGAGTTGGCCATGCGACGCGCGGCTCTCTACCCTCCCTTCTGCCGCATTGTCCGACTCCTTTGTCGGTCGGCCGAACAGGAACACGCGAGTGCAGGAGCCTCAGCTGTCGCCGCCATCCTGGAGGAAGTCTACCGTTCGGCCACCCCGCCGACGCGACCCCTGATGTTGGGACCGGCGCCCGCGCCCCTGGAGCGCCTGCACGGACAGTACCGGATGCACGTCGTGCTCAAGACCACGAATCTGGCCGAGGTGCGGCGGGTGATTGCGGGGCAATGGGACCGAATGCGTGCACAACTGCGCGCTGACGCCTACCTCGAGATCGACTTCGACCCGACGGACCTCTCGTAGCGCGCCCTGGCGCCAGGTGCGGGGCGCCCAATCCGCGGAAGACTTGCCGGGAGCGCCGCTGCGTCCGGCATGGACTCGTGCGAATCGGTTACTTCGGCAGTCCGCCCATCTCGGCCGCTCTTCTCGGCGCGCTCCTCGACTCCGCGGAGCACCAGATCGCCTGCGTCATTTCCAATCCAGACAGACCCCGGGGGCGGTCCGGAAGGCCCGAACCAACGGCGTGCAGTGCTCTGGCACTCGAGCGCTCGCTGCCCCTGTTGCGATTTCAGAGTCTTCGCGATCTGGAGTCCGTGCAGAGCGAACTGGGGCGCTTCGATTGCGACCTGTTCCTGGTGTTTGCGTACGGACGCATTTTGCCGACGGCCGTCATCGAACAGCCCCGTCTCGGAACCGTGAATCTTCATGGTTCCCTGCTGCCCCTGTTGCGCGGCGCCTCGCCGATCCAGTCGGCGCTGCTGCACGGGTTCGAGAGGACGGGCTGGACCCTGCAGTTGATGGCGCCCGAACTCGACAGCGGTGATGTCCTGGCGCAGAAGGATATCGCCATCGATCCCCTGGAGACT
>CAZPFB010000211.1:0-4198 GCA_964585735.1 uncultured Leptospiraceae bacterium | reverse complement strand
CTCAGGAGAATGGGATCCTGATAGAGTCGCGACTCGATCCAGCGAGTGATCGCTTCGGCTCCCAAAAAGCCGCCGGTCATCACTACCGTGGAAAGCGCCAGGGCGAACACGTACTGTCGGCCCGGAAGGAGCGTGCGCGCCAACCAGGCCGAAAGTAGATTCAGGAAGCCGAAGAAAAGGGAAGAGCGCACCAAGCCCATCGTGGGCAGCGCAAAGAGCGGAAAGAGCAGGCTTGCCCCCAGGGCGCCGAGGTAGTCCCACGTGAACACATCCGAGACGGCAATGCGGGTGACGCGATACCGCGCCACGAGTCGCAGGATGAGGGGTATTTCGAGGCCCATACCGGTTCCTACGAAGAGGGCGAGGCTGATGAACACGGGATAGATGGTGTCGGTGTGAGCAAACACCAGGAACATGAGCGCCGCGGAGAAACCTCCGACGAGGGCAAGGGCTATTTGGACGGAGATGAATGTTTCGAGTAGGTAGGTGCGGGTGAAGCGGGACAGGTAGGAACCCAGACCCATGGCGGCCAGGAACCACCCCGTGGCGAACGAGAACTGCGTGATGGATTGGCCCACGAGGTAGGTGGCCATCGACGCAGCGATGAGTTCATACGCGAGTCCCGAGCCCGCGACCAGGAAGATGGAAACAAAGAGCAGGACGCGCTTGCGTTCGTCTCTCACGCGGTCACTTGCCGTGGCCGAAGCCGCCGCCCGTAGGGCTTCTCTTGCGCATGTACGACTCGAAGAACTTGGGCCGTCGACCGGTCACGCTGTCTTCGCGCAGGTCGAACTTGAATTGCTCGGCGGTCTCGAACAGCCGCTTGGAATAGGTGGCCCAGGCGCCGAATCCGGTGAGCGTGAGCAGCAGTACCAACCAGCCGATGATCACTTTGTTCATAAGTCAGCCCACCGTCTCTTCTCGAAGCCGCGCTTTCGGAGGTACAGGTAGAACGGGAGAATCGGCCAGAGCAAAAACAGGATCAAGAGAATGTACGAGCGCTGCACCTTCCCCATGACTGTTACGGTGATGGGGCTGTTTCCGGCGTCGTCCGTTTCCAGGGTTTTGAGAACCAAGCGGTAGCGGCCCGGTTCTTTCACTTTCCAGTAGAAGCTGTGGCTCTGGCTGCCTTCGGACCAACTCTCGCCGCCTTCCACGCCCGAGTAGTACTCGATGAGTCCATCGTCAGCCGTGAGCACAGCGCCGGTTGACTCCTGGACGAGACCCACCCCGATGTCAGCCCAGCGATTGTTGACTTCGGCCTTGAGTTCCACCTCGAGGGTTTCGTTTTCCCGCGGAATCTCGAAGGGTTCCGAAAGAGCTTCATCCGCGCGCAATTGTCCCACGGTGAATGTCTGCTGATGCAGCCGCTCCCCGGCCACGATGGAATAGCAGAAGCCCCCGAAGACGAGCAGCGTGGCCACGATGGCAATCCGCCGGATCCAGGACTCACCGGGAACCGGCAGGTACGGCTGAGCCGCGTGGATACCTTTGGGCTTTGCTTTCGTGCCGAAACGTTTGGCAATCTTGTCCTGAGACACGTACTCGGAAAGGGCGAACTCGATCTCCTGGCCGCCTCCATCCAACTCGTAGATTTCCTGCGTGAGCAGGAACGGGGGCGATGTGGCGTCGGCAAAGCGAACCGATTCTCCCAGTTCGATGTCGTAGGGAATAGAACCATCCAGCCAGGTAACGGTCAGCCTGCCTTCTTCCAGTTTCGTGTAGGTTCGTTCCGGCGTTTTCACCGTGGCGCGCGCCGCCGCGCCGAAGAGGTTGACGCCGGCCGGAGCCTCAATCTGGCGACCGAACAGAAAATGTCCCCGCTCGTGATCCAGGTAGGCGTATCCCTGATGCGGGTTGAAGAGGACGTACTCGATGTGGAAGCCGGTTTCCCCGTCTTCCTCCCATTGATGCCGAATCCTCCCGACGACAGTCCAGGGCTTACCCTGGATTTGCCCTTCCGTACCGAGGGCGATGCGACAATCTTCGACCAACTGCGGGTCCACCTTCTGACCGGAATCCCTGAAGGTCGACCCGTCCGTCGAGGTGAGCACAGCGTGACAGGAGTTGCACGATGTGACCCGCACCTGAGCGGGCACACCGTAGACCTCAAAGCTCTGACGACAGGCTGGACATTCCATATGGGGCAGGCTTCCCGGCGCGCGGTGGAAGCACCCTTGGGCCTTGCGGCAGGAACGCAACAAAAACTTGAGGTGGGGTCGCCCTCGGCGCGGCTGCCGATTTTTCCTTCCGCGCGCCCCTTTCGATTTCCCGGAGTTGCTGCCGGAGCCAGACCTCGGCCGGCTGTTCCTTGCCGTCCGGAAAGCGAACCAGGTATGGCCGTCCCGTGATGGAGGAGCGCGAGGCGATGTATCGAATGAACTGATCCGCGGTCCGGACGCGCCCGCCCGATCGCGATAGTTTCAATTCCATATGGCGACGCGCCTGCGCGGGGGAGTAGGCAATCCCATTGCGCACGAACTGGAACTTGGCCTTTGTGACCGCTTCCAACAGTGCGGCGATCTTGGCCTGCTCGCTCAACGGCGGCGCTGCGCCGGCCGGCGATCCGACGCCGAGGAAGAACAGGCCTGCGCCGACAAGCCGCAGAGAAAAAAGGGATTTCACAAACGGGCGCACGCAGCATCCTCACCAACACGTGGCCCCCGGTCGAGCACATTGGTCGTCCGGCGCGTTCCCGGGCTGGTTCACGCGCCTGATACGGTCCGGCAGCAAACCGGAGGCGTTGCTGACATTCGCCTTCCTGCTCCCTCTGGCCGCATCGTGGGGACAGCCAGGTCGGTCTGCGTCCCTGGCGCAGCAACAGACAGTGGAGCGGACGGCGGAGCGCCCCGCCGCGCCCGCCCGTGAATTCCTCGTGGACCCGGGCGGCCTCCTTTCCACACCGGTAGTGCTCGGCCGGACGGGCCTCGCGCGTCCGCGCGCCAACTTTGGCTATTCCGACAGGGTCATCTACCAGCGGCTTACCTTCCCTGAGGGATTGCTGCCCGGTCGAATCCTCGAGGTCAGCTACCCCCAGTTGGACCTGGTCTCCGTCTTCATCCCCGATGGGGAACGCCTACTGGTCGGACGCGCCGGGGACACCTATCCCTTCGGCTTTCGCGCGCTGCCTCATCGCACCTTTCTCTTCGAGCTGCCAGAGCTTGCTCGCGGTCAGACAATTCTGTTGCGGTTCGAAAGTACCGGTTCCCTCGATCTCTCCACACGAGTGTTGCGGCGCGACGAGCTCTACGAAACATTCAGCCGCGAACTGCTGCTCTTCGGTTGCTATGCGGGCATCGCGGGTGTCATGGCCGCGCTCTACCTGTTCGTGTTCTTCACCGTGCGAGAGCCCTCGTCCTTGGACTACGCGCTTCACGTCGTGGGGCAGGCAGGTTTCGAACTCTGCGTAAGCGCCCTTGCTTTTCAGCACCTTTGGCCGCACAGCCCACACTGGGCCAACATCAGCTCGCCGCTTTTCGGCGCGGGCAGCCTGTACTTTGCCCTGCGTTTCACCCGCGCGTTTCTCGATCTGAAATTGCGCCTGCCGTTGCTGAATGCAGCCCTGCGTTTCCTCGGTTTCGTTCCCATCGGGATTGCCTTCCTGCTCGCCTTCGGTTTCTTCTCGTTGGGCTCCCGCGCTGTCTCGGCTCTCGCAGTTTTGTTCGCGCCTTTGGTTCTTGTCGTGGCTGCCGTCCTCTGGAGTCGCGGCTACCGCCCGGCGCGCCTCTTTCTGGCCGGCTGGTCTTTCTTTCTGTTGGGCATCCTGGGGTACGTTCTGTTCCTCAACGGCCTGACTCCCGCCGGCTTCTGGTTCGAGCACTCGATGCGCCTGGGTTCCGGTCTGCAGATGCTCATTCTGGCCTTCGCCATTACGGCGCGCATCGGAACACTGCGACGGGAAAAGGAAGACGCTCAGGCGCACGCGCTGGTCGCGGAGCGGAGACGACGTGGCCTCCAGGAGAAGATGGCTCACCGATTGAAAAGATTGGTCGAGCGGCGTACGGCCGAACTTTCGGCCGCAAATTCGGGACTTCTGGCCCGCGATCGGGAAGTACGTCGCGAGTTGGAGCTGGCCGCCCGCATCCAGCGCGGCCTGCTGCCGCCGGAGAACCTCGAACTGCCGGGTCTGCGCGTCGCCACGTACTGCCACTACGTGACGGGCGTGGGTGGCGATTACATCGACATCTTTCGCTTTCGG
>CAZPFB010000210.1:0-4916 GCA_964585735.1 uncultured Leptospiraceae bacterium | reverse complement strand
GGGCCATTTCCTTAGTAAATACATAGTAGTGATCGAAGCCACCCGTCCGAGCCAATGCGGCCTTCCCCAGACACGCGCCCAGCTCCGCGCCCTGGCGAAAATCGAACGGGCCGCCCGCGACGGGCAGGAGCGCGCCGGTCGGCAGCAGATCCTCATCCAACTCCAAAACGGATTCCGAGCGCACGGTCAGGTTGTGCCCGCGCACGTCCCCGGACGAGGACAGGTTGAAGTAGGCGTGATTCGTCAGGTTCACCATCGTCGGGGAATCCGTTTCGGCAGTGAGGTCCATTTTCAGTCGGCCGGACTCATCGAGCGTGTAGGCCGCGTGCGCCCGCAGGTTGCCCGGATAACCTTCGTCGCCGTCCGGGCTTTCCAGCCGGAACACGATCGTATCGGACGTGCGCGCCGCCACCTGCCACGGGCGAACACCAAAGCCCCGACGGCCGCCGTGGATATGATGGATGCCTAGATTAGACGTGAGGGCGAACTCGCGGTCCTGTCGGCCGAAACGCGCGCCACGAACACGCCCCGCGCATCGTCCGACGACCGCCCCGAAACTCCAGATGTCCGCGGCGTACGCCGCGGCCGTTTCGTATCCCAAGAGCACGTCGGCCATGCGACCGAAGCGGTCCGGGGCCCAGAAAGAAACCCAGCGCGCGCCCCAGGGCAAAAAGCGGGCGCGAAAACGGCCCGCCCGAAGGTCCAGAAACGAGGTGGCCTGGGCGCTCACGGAACGCGCTTGAAGAAACGAAAGCCCGGCGGCGCGGCCGCGCCCGGTTGCGTCATCTCGATCCGATCCTTTCCCAACCTGCGAATGACGACGATGCGCGGGTCCCCTTTGTCTCCCTGAAGCTGCAGAATGAGGGTTCCGTCCTTGCCGGTTTCGTGTTTGAGAATACGATCCTCAACCAGTGTCTGCGTACGGCCCAAGAGGCGACCGTCCTTCCCGCGTTTGGCCGCTGCATCCGGAGTGAGGAGCATGGTGATTTGCAGATGGTCCTTAGTATACACGAAGCGTGTGGTCCGCGCCGTTCGTTCGATGCTGGCCTTCTGTTCGGCCTGCGTCTCCTTGTTCATCTTGCGGTAATCCGCGTCCTCGGAGAGGGCTCGCTCCACGTCCATCTCCCAGACGCCCATCAACTCCTCGAAGGTCATCGGGGCGCCGCAGCCGCGACACCCCGCGAGAAGTGCGCAAAGTACCAAGCCGAAGAGGAGCCGCCAAACGGGTCGGCGTGAGCGGTGCTTTCTGTCCGCGCCCGGCGCGCCCGAATCATCGTGATTAGGTTTCATGTGTCCCACCCTTGTCCTGCTCTGCTGCGGAGGCTACTGGAACCCGCCCTCTGCCACCACGGCACTCGACCGACCATGTCCACTCACCGCCTGGAACCCTTCGCGTCCTTGACCCCACCCTTGGTGTCGGCCTTGGCCCCACCGTTCGAGATCTTCGGGTCCGGACCCGCGGCTTTGGACTCGAGCAGGCGAAACCCCGGCGGCGTGCGCGTATCGTTCACGCCCGGATGGTACATGTCCAGGTAAATTCGAAACGACAGCGGAATCTTGGGGTCCGTGCGCAGGTGGTCGAAGAGTTCCTGGAAGAAGGACCGTTTGGCCCTGGCGTACGCGGGATTGTCGACGCGAAACCGATCCAGCACGCGCCCCTCCGGTCCGAGAATGGCGTCCAGGTACTCGTAGCGGACTTTCGCGCCTTCCGGTGTGCGCAGCTTCTTGAGATACAGCCGCTGGCCTTCCGGCAGGTCTGCGCGGATCGGGTTTTCGACTCCGCCGACGGCGCGCGGCGGGAGATCGACATAGCTTGCACAGCTCAAGCATCCCCACGCCACAAAGAGCGACAGGTGGCGAACGGACCACACAGGAACAGACCAGGCCTGCCCGCGCGCACGGTCAAGTCTTCCCGGTCGAGAGCCAGAGCAGCCCCGCATGTGCCCGCACGGCGAGCGTGGCAGCCGGTCAGTGCCGAAAGTGCCTGCGTCCGGTGAACATCATGACGATCCCGTGCTCGTCCGCTGCCGCGATCACTTCGTCATCGCGCACCGAACCGCCCGGTTGCACGACGGCCCGAGCGCCCGCGCGGGCGAGCGCGTCCAGACCGTCCCGGAACGGGAAGAACGCATCGGACGCAGCCGCGCTTCCCCGTAGCGAAAGGCCGGAAGATGCCGCCTTGCGTACGGCCAGTTCCACGGAGTCCACGCGGCTCATCTGTCCGGCCCCGATTCCCAAAGTCGCGTACTGCCCCGCAAAGACGATCGCGTTGGATTTCACGTGCTTCACCAAACGCCAGGCGAGATTGAGGGCTTCGAGCGTGGCTTCGTCGGGTTGCCTTTTGGTAACGCAGCGCCACTCCGAAGGACGCACATGTCCCACATCGAGTTCCTGGTAGAGCGCCCCGTTGTACACGTGCCTCAGCTCCATCCCCTCTCTCAGGAAGCGCCCGGGGTCGTTCACGTTGATCACACGCAGGTTCTTCTTCGAAAAAAGCAGCTCGAGCGCTTCGCTCGTGTACTCGGGCGCAATGACCGCTTCTACGAAATGCTCCGTGACTTTTTCTGCCAGAATCCGATCCACCATGCCCGTGATGGCGATGACACCGCCGAAGGCGCTGACCGGATCGCAGGCGCGCGCCTGATCGAAAGCTTCGTCCAAAAGATCTGGTTCGGCCGCCACGGCGGCCCCGCACGGATTCAGATGTTTCACGATGACCACGCCCGGACCCGGCAGATCCAGAGCGCAGCCGAGCGCCGCATGCAGGTCCAGGATGTTGTTGAAGCTGAGCTCCTTCCCCGACAGCTGTACGGAACCTTCCATGTCCTGCGCGGCTTCGATGGCCAGGTCCTGCACGGAACGGTAAAAGGCCGCCTCCTGATGGGGGTTCTCCCCGTAGCGCAGCGGTTGCTCCTTCTTGTACGTGAGCGTGAGTACTTCAGGAAAGCGTACACCGGTTCTCTCATTGAGGTAGCCGGCGATGATGGCGTCGTACGAAGCGGTGTGGTTGAAAGCGTCCCGGGCCAGAGCGAACGAAGTCTCTTCGCTCACGCCCCCGCTTTCCGTGATCTCGCGCTCGATATGGGTGTACGCAGCCGGCGAGCAGACTGCCACTGTGAACCGGTAGTTCTTGGCAGCCGAGCGCAGCATGGCGGGCCCGCCGATGTCGATGTTTTCGACGGCCTCCTCCAGCGTGCAGGAAGGACGCGCGATCGTCTGCGAAAAAGGATAGAGGTTCACGACCAGCAGGTCGATGCTGCGAATGCCGTGCGCCTGGAGCGCCGCTTCGTGCTCTGTCCTGTCGAGAAGAGCCAGGAGTCCCCCGTGGATCTTCGGGTGCAGGGTCTTGACGCGACCGTCCAGCATCTCCGGGAAGCCGGTCTCTTCTTCCACGGCGCGCACGGCGATGCCCGCATTCTGGAGGGCGGCCAACGTTCCGCCCGTCGAAAGAAGCTCCACTCCCCGCCCCGCCAGAAAACGCGCCAGTTCGACGATGCCGGTCTTGTCGGAAACCGAAAGCAGGGCTCTTTGGATGCGGATCATACTTATGCGATCCGTAGGATCCTCCCGCAGCGTCAACCGTTTCCCGAAATCAGAACACGCCGCCCTTCGATGCGGAGCCGACCCGCGCAGTGCAATCGCACCGCTTCCACGAGAACACGATGCTCCTCTTCGAGAATCTCCTCTTCGAGCTGCGAAAGCGTCCACTGCGGCTGCACGACCACGGCCGCCTGCAGGATGACGGGCCCGGTGTCCACGCCTTCGTCGACGTAGTGAGCCGTGCAGCCCGTGATGCGCACACCGTACTCGTACGCCTGCTTCTGCGCGGCCAACCCCGGGAAAGCGGGCAGCAGCGACGGGTGGATGTTGATCAACCGACCGCGGTAGCGTTCCACGACCCGAGCCTCCAGAATGCGCAAATAGCCCAGGGCCAGCACGACATCCGGTTTCAGCTCTGCCAGCGTGCGCGCGAAGGCAGAATCGTAGTCGGAACGCTGCGCAAAGCTGCGGTAGGGTAGCTCGAAGACCGGCACGCCGAACTCACGCGCGATGGAAGCCGCGCCCGTCTGTGTTCGGTCCACGATGAGACCTACGAGCTCTCCGTCCAGGCTGCGGTCGCGCACGGCTTCGGCCACAGCGCGGAAGTTGCTGCCGCGACCGGAGGCCAGCGCGACCAGTCGCTTCAATTGGCATTCTCCAAGAATTGAATGGAGCGAATCACGAAGGAAACCAGAGCGGCCGTTTCGGGGTCGGGCACTTCATCTGCGTTGTAGATCACGAACAGCAGCGTGGGCCCGGGGCTCATCACCTGCACCATCCAGTAACGATTGTCCCGCACGAACTCGCAGGCCGCGCAGGCCACGCCCGGTTGGGATTCGTACGCAGCAATGCGGTCCGAGTCCACCTCGACGCCCTGCCGCTGGAGCCAACGCTCCAACTCGTCGGCGGGCACGTACACCGCGTCGGTGGAACGCGAAGCAACAATCTGGAGCGCGCCGGCTCCCTCCGGGTCGTAGAAGGCGGGAATGTCTTCTATAATCTCCATCTCCCAGTGACGCGGATAGGCCACACGAAAGAAAGGACCGGAAAACAGGCGATAGGTCACTTCAGGCGCTTCGTCGGTCATGCACTCCCCCGCTGCTACTCGATGCGGTTCGCCCTGCGCACGCGACTGCCCCACTCTGCTTCGAGCACGAGCTCTCCGGAAAGCGTTAGTCGCCCCCGCGCTCCGGTGCGCAGCCAACCACCCGCGTCGATGGCGGCCGCCGTGGCCGCGGCATCTCCATAGTAACCCTGCATCACGCCGGGTCCGCGGATGAAGATCTCTCCGCTCTGTCCCGCCGCGGCGGTCACGTCTTCGCCACGCAGGTTGACCAACCTCAATTCTGTGTCCGGAAGCATCGGCCCCACGGTCT
>CAZPFB010000209.1:0-5010 GCA_964585735.1 uncultured Leptospiraceae bacterium | reverse complement strand
TGCGCACGCCCGGGACCGTCCTCGTGATGAGGGCGTCGAGTTTGCTGCCCGCTTCACTTTTCCAACCCGGCATGGCCGCGATGTACCCTTGGACAGGCGCGTCACCATCCGCCTTGGCGATCTGCGGGTTGCCGCCCGACAGCAACTTCGGCGCAGACGCGCCACCACTCTTCGCCAGATTGAGGGCGACTGCCGCGCGAATCAGATTCCGGAACGCCCCCTCATTGACTGCGTCCGTTTCGCGAATGTCGATGGCCCGTCGCGTGCTGCCGCCCAGGCTGGAGTTGAAAAGTCGCGCCGGATCCGGAAGTGAGGCTCCGCGAAAGAACGTGAGCTTCACAATCTCCTTGTAGGATTCACCCGTGCAGATGCCCCCATCGCGCGACCACACGGGCACACCCGGCGAACTGGCCTTGGCCCACTTCCACTCCTCGACAATCTCCGGTTCGGCTTCGCGAATGAGTCGGCGCACGCGCGCCAGCACGTCTGCGCGCCAGTCGCCGAGGTCGCGGAGTCTCTCGTCGATGGCACGCGCGGCTGCAGAGGGGGACTTCCCCGAGACGGACGCGGGCTTCGTTTTCCGCGGCAATCCCACCCGCGACCCCGCCTTCGCGCTCGCTTTTGCCTTCGCGGGTGCCTTCGCCGGAGCTCTGGCCCTCTTCGCCGTCACCTTCTTGGCGTTCGCCTTCGTCTTCTTCTTCACGGCCACGGTCTGACTTCCTCCAGGCAAATTTGCGGCGCATTCAGAGCGGCCGCAACACAAATCGCCCCAAGGCGACAAAACCGCTGATGGCCGCCACGACCAACCAATAGGCCATTTGGCCGTGCTGCGTGTTTCCCGACGCGAGATGAAGGGCGCAAAACGCGAGCATCTCCAGCGCGATGAGACCCGCGGCTGCAGGTGCCGCGAGCGCTGAAGCCCGATAGACCGCCGGCAACAGCAGAGCCACGCTGCAGACGATTTCGATCACGCTCATTCCCAGCCAGACACCGTGCGGGATCGCAGCCAACGAAGGAACGGCCTGCTCCGAATTCGAGAACTTCCAGACAGCCCCCATGGCCGTGTGCAGGGCCAGCAGCCCTTGAAGACACCAAAGCAGAATGTTCATTTCCCTCTCCTTTTACTATATTCTTATAAATCTTTATTACCAAATATGTATCACCTGTCCGCAGCAGCCGAGCTTCTCAGCTGCGCCTCAGGCCAGACTCCCGAGCAACCCCACCAACCTCTCTCCCATCATCCGCCAGCCATAGCGCGCTCCCCCGAAGTTCTGCTTCTGGTCCTCGCGGAAGCCGGACTGCACGATCGACAGTCGCGTTCCCGAATCCGTGGGAGTGAGCGTGAAGGTAACGACCGTATCCAGGTCCCCGACGACCCAAGAACAGCTGAGCTTCCGGTGAGTTTCGATCTCGATGAAGCGGCATTGCACGCTCCCGTCCCAGTCACCCTGTGGCGGCGCCTGAAACCGGAAGGCGGCACCCGGTTCGAGGCGGTGCTCGAGCACCGGGAGCAGCCACTGCGAAAGGAGTTCGGGCTCGGTCAGCGCGCGCCAGACCTTGTGCGGCGCGTGCGGTAGATCGAACTCGAATTCGAGGGAAGAGGTCTGTCCTTTCGGGGTTTTGTCGGAAACACTCATTCGTCCATTTTCTCCAGTAGTTTTTCCAGGCGCGCCACGTGCTCCGTCCAGAAGGCGCGGTAGTGCGCGATCCAATCGAAGAGCGGCTTCATGCCGCGGGGGTCCACTCGGTAGTAAACACAGCGTCCGTGGCGACGGTCCTTCACCAGGCCCGCCTCCCTCAGGGCGGCCAGGTGCTGGGAAACGGCGGGCTGTGAGATTCGGAACCGCGCCGTGAGGTCCTTCACGGCCACCTCCCCCCTCGTCAGGGACTCGAAGATGGCACGACGGCTGGGATCGGCCAGCGCGTGAAAGACCCGGTCCTCAACTGTGCCCGCGTTCACGAGACATGCATAAGTATTGGCTTATAGGTTGTCAACTATATTGGATGGCCGGAGTCGCATTTTTGCATTTTTCGGGCGTTCCGCCCGCTGCCGGATTACTGCCTGGGAAAAGAGAGGACCCGATTATTCTCCCTGTCGCAGACATACATCCCCGTGCTGTCGACCTCCACACCGTACGGATCATAGATGAGGTGCCGCGGTATTCGAGTACACGGTGGTTGGCGCGATCGGAGCATCTGCAACATACAGCGAGATCGGGAGAAGCGGCGGTGTGGCCAGGAGACGGAGCAGCAGCAAATTCGGACGGCAACTCGGGTCGGTGGAGACGCAGACAGGTTCCACCGCCCTGCGAGAGCAGAGGAGCAGGGCAGCCGGGAAAGCAACCCGTAAAACGTGAAAGCCCACGAGGGGAACGGTAGGTCGGCTCCTGACTCTGAGCGAGCTTTTTTCGCGCGTCGATGCAGTCCTTCTACTCAAACGCCCCGCACATTCCCACAAGATCAAGGAATCTCTCGGCAGGTCACCTGGTCGGCGCCAGGATGAGGGGAGCAGATGTGGTAGCGCACCCGAAACCGCATGACCGATCCATGCCTCAGAAACCTCCCTCCAACTGCGGAGGGGGCGCAAAAGAATCAAGCCCCTTCCGCCCCGACAGGCGACCGATGCTCAGTGCCCGGCCGCAGCAGAAAAGCCCGGACGGAAGCGGAAGATCTGGTAGGGCGCGTGTGCCCCCACATGGGCCCGCGAACGAAAGATGACGTTCTGTAGACTGCTACAGGTCACGTACAGATAGCCGTCCGGTCCAAAAGAGAAACCATCCGGCCACCGCAGCTTTGTGCTGCGAACAAGCGTCTGCATCTTGCCGTCCGGAGACATTCGGTGAATCGCATCGGACTCGGCATCGGAAAGGTAGACGTTACCCCGGTCGTCGGTGGTGATCCCGTCGGAATCGGTCTTGCGCCCGACTGTTTCGACGGCGGTCGCAACCTGCTCGGCCGTCCGGCTTTCGTCGCGCAGGTGCTGTGTATCGATACGGTAGAGGTGGCGCGCGTTCACGGCAGCGAAGTACAGCAGGCGGCCAGTCCTATCCAGAGCGATGGAATCGACGCCCGGACGGATGGCAAATACGCCCAACACAACCATGTCCCGCTCTCGCACGCGCATGATGCGCGTGGGATCGGCAACGACCGAGTGGTGTTTCTCCAGAACGCGACGCGCCCTTCGTGTTTGCGTGTCGTACACGACGATGGCCGGTGAAAGAGCAAAGATGCTCGCATCGGCGATGTAGACCCAGCGGCCGGTTCGATCCACCTGGAAGTCGTTGAGCATGGAACCCAGCGGTGCCACGGGAGTCGGGAAGACAAACTCGTGCACGAGGCGATTGTCCCTGAGATCGAAGGCGAGTAATCTGGGTTTTCCGGTGCCGTGGTTGGCGTAGTCGAGCAGCCAGAGCCGCTCGCGGCTGTCGATGCGCACCGCCAGAACCGTTTTCGTGCGCGCCCGGAGGCCGGCATCGGCGGGAAAAGGAACCGGCTTTCCAGAGACGAGTTCCACCACGTTGACTTCCGGTCGCCCTTCAGGATGAAATGTGAAGAAGATCCGACCGCTGCGAGAAACCGCAATGTTCCCCGGGGGCAGCGGCAGGTCGGCGACCTTTTCGAGCACATTCTCCGAAAAGAGTGGCTTGCCGAGCACGAGAGCTTCGCCGTGTGACCCGCCGCCGTAGCGCACGCGCAGGACGAGCAGCAGTACGCCAATCGCCAGAAGCGGAACGCCAACGCGGACCAACCACCGCTTCATGTGCGCGCACGCCCCCGCAGCGCCGCTATCACGCCCACCACGATCGGGAAGAGCAGACTCGACAGCATCCCGATCCGCTTGATGGCGCTGACAAAGCCCAGGACGCCAGCGAGCGAATCAAGGCGCTCGGGGTACTGTGCGAGCAAGATTCGTATCGTGGTATTTTCCGCCAGGTCGAAGATCAGAAAGATCCAGGGAGCAAAGCGAAGCGGCGCAAGAAACGAGGGCGCCACGCCTGTACGAATCGCCGCCGCCATGGATAGAAGAAACAAGGGCATGAGGGCGAGCGGGAAGAGCAGGTCCACCGTAAACACGCGGAAGGCGTACACAGCGCGCCCGTCTGCGCCAAACGCCTCCATTCTCCGGTACACACCGTCCGCGGTGAACTCGGGGTGAGTATCGAGAAGAGCCCCGCCGTTGGACGCAGCCCGGAAGTGCGGCACGCTGCCCGGGAAGGTGAGGAAGTGCACTGCCACAAAGGCAAACAGCCCGAGGACCAATGCAAGCAAGAGCGGCAGATGCTTCTTCACGGACCTATTCGAGGGCGCGCGCGCCCGCCGGTCAACACGAAAGGCGGGGCGAGACGGGCTGAAACCGGGCGCCCCCCCAGCGCAAGCGGACGATTGTCAGAGCATTTCGATCACCACTTCATACTCCGAACCAGGCCGATTGTCGCTGACGACGGCCCGCTTCCTCAGGGGTTCCACTTTCAGCATCGGATCATCCTGCTCCTTGGCGCCGGCGACATCCACCACTTCCACAATCCGTCCTTTCTCCGCCGGACAACGGGTAACACCCGCGCCTTCCCAGCCGTAAAGCACGGTCGCGCCGCAGGTAACCTTGGCGTGGCAGTTGTAGCCCCGGGTGCGAAAGCGTTCAGGGGCGGGCGATACTTGAACCAAACATAGCTCCCCCTTCTTCACGACAGAAGTCCCTGTCACGCTCGCGACCCTGCCCTTCCATTCCGCTCCTGCTGTCAATCGGTCGGTCCGTCCACCGCTCCCGGCTGAGCTTGCGGGTGCGCAGGCTCGGATGTTGATATTTTCGCCGCCATCCGGTGACAGCTCGGCTGATACCAGGTGCCACCGGCCACCGTGACTCTCGGCGGCATAACTGTATCTGGCTGACCTCTTCGGCCCCGCGACGCGCATCGACCATTGCGCATGGCCGAATCCACGACCGCGCGTCTCGCTGGAACCGCACGAAAGACCGATGGGGGCGGGTTCAATCGGCGAACCCAGCGCTTCCCG
>CAZPFB010000208.1:0-5180 GCA_964585735.1 uncultured Leptospiraceae bacterium | reverse complement strand
CTGGCGCGCTTCGGGTGAGCGCGACCGCTGCAGGGAGCGGGCACTCACGAATGGCTCGAAAACGAAATCGCGCAGCGATTTCGCGCGGCAGGGACGCCGCGCCGCTCCGCCAGGAGCGGAATCCGAAAGGCACGTGGTGAGGGCAGGACGCCCGAACCACGTGCCAGCCCCATTAGAATGAAAAAAATGCGCCGGCCACCGCGGGGGCAACCGGCGCACTGCAGGCGACAGACCGCGGGGAAACCGCGGAGAGCGCGCCTACTATCAGCGGAGCAATTGCAGCACGGACTGCGGACGCACGTTGGCCTGAGCCAGCATGGCCGTTCCCGACTGCACGAGGATCTGGTTCTTGGTGAAAGCCACGCTTTCCTCGGCCATATCCGTGTCACGGATACGGGATTCGGAAGCCTGCGTGTTTTCGTACGCAACCAGAAGCCCCTTCGCAGCATGCTCCATCCTGTTGTAATAGGCGCCCAGGTTGGCTCGCAGTTTGTTCACCCGCTGCAGGGCTGCGTCCAGGACACCTATCGCATCATTCGCGAACTCCAGGGTCGAAAGGGTTAGGATGGTGTTGTCGTTCCGCCGCAGCTCCAGAGAGCGAGCGGTCATCGTGGCGATGTAGAGCCGTTCGCGCTGGTGCATGTTTGCGCCCATGTGAATCCACATGGAAGCAGTGCGTGAACCGCGCGCGAAATCGCCCTGGAGGAGGTTCATTTTGTTGAACTCCGCCTGAGACGACAAACGGTCGACTTCGTCGACGAGCTGCGACACCTCAACCTGAATCATCTGACGGTCGCTTGCCGTGTAGATACCGTTCGCGGCCTGCACGGAAAGGACCCGAATCCGCTGAAGAATATCGCCAACTTCTTGGAGATAGCCTTCGGTGGTTTGGATGAGCGACATACCGTCTTCGGTATTGCGTTCCGCCTGACGAAGGCCCCCAATCTGGGTGCGCATCTTCTCGGAAACCGCCAAACCGGAGGCGTCATCGCCCGCGCGATTGATCCGCATACCCGAAGACAATTTTTCCATGTTCTTGTCAACGGTCCAGTGCTGGAATTTCAGCACCCGGTGCGAATTGATCGCAGAAAGGTTGTGGTTGATTATCATGAAGTTTCCTCCGTGAAACTTTTCTGCTGCAACCAATCCGTTGGGCATCCTTGCCCGTTTTGGATTCGGTTACGGTTCTTGTTTCGGGGAATGAAGGGGCGGGGATTAGGGTGGAGGCGTGGTTTTTCGAACTCCGATGAAGCGACGGCGCGCTCGGTGCAGTGGCGGTCGCGCTGAAGTTTTTTTCAGGGGGTGCCAAAAAATTCGGCGGACCTATCAAGGTCAGACAGAGAGAACCGGGTGCGCAATTGCGATCAGCCTCGGGCTTTTTCGGTTGATCATCCCGACGACGGAGCCTGATTTCCGGCATGGAGGAAGGCAACCGGCTTGCCATTACACAGTCACGGCGGTGGCCGCCCTCTCCGACGGGAGCAGAATGGTCACAGGTTGCGCCGATGACGGTCGCTTCGTTGCGGCTCATCCTGGCCCCGATGGAATGGTTTTCGAAGACTCGAATGGGGATGTGATGGCCGCCAGTCAAGCCGCGCCGGTGATGCGGTGGCGCGGATCGAACGTGCTGCTGACTCCCGAACAGGTATCGAGAGTGATCCGTAGGGAACGGCTGACCGCGCTGCTCGAAGATCTCTGGGTTCCCGCGCTCCGATCACGCGCCATTGCACCCGATGCCCGGCTGCCGCTGGTCGCCCTCGTTGGCTCCCTCCCCGCCCACATGCGCAACATCCCCGCCGAGGGCGGGACGGTAATGGAGATCCTGAGTCCGGGCGCGCGGGTCCACGTCATCGAGAGGTCCAAACACGAAACCCGAAGCGCTGAAGGCGCCACGATTTGGTACCGGATCCGCACCAAGAAAGGGACCGGGTGGGTACCGGGCACTCTTCTGGAAACCGAAAGACCATGAGACCCCCTCGCCTGATCGGTTCTCCGACGTTCACCCCACCCACTGCGCAAATTCTTTGGCGTGGTAGCTCAGGATGACCTTGGCTCCCGCGCGCTTGAACCCGAGCAGCACCTCGCGCACCGCTGTCTCGTAATGCAGCATGCCGTGCTGAGCCGCCGCCCGCAGCATGGCGTACTCCCCCGACACATTGTAGACGGCTACGGGCAACTCCGAATGGAGGGCAAACTCGCGCACCACGTCCAGGTAGGGCAGCCCCG
Organism: uncultured Leptospiraceae bacterium; assembly: GCA_964585735.1. Taxonomy (GTDB): domain Bacteria; phylum Spirochaetota; class Leptospiria; order Leptospirales; family Leptonemataceae; genus CAZPFB01. Next base: position 2,954 of record CAZPFB010000208.1, on the reverse strand, counting down.
GCTTGACCATGACCATGTCCGCGCCCTCCTCGGTGTCCAGGCGCAACTCGCGAAGCGCTTCGTGGATGTTGGCGGGATCCATCTGGTAGGTCTTCTTGTCACCGCTGCGGGGCGCGCTGTCGAGCGCGTCGCGAAACGGGCCGTAGAAGCCGGACGCGTACTTTGCCGTGTAGGAAAGAATCCCGGTCCCGGTGAGACCCTCACGATCGAGAGCGTCCCGGATGAACCTCACGCGGCCGTCCATCATGTCGCTCGGTGAGACGAAGTCGGCTCCGGCCCGCGCGTGCGAAACGGCCATGTTGGCCAGCAGGGGAAGACTTTCGTCGTTGAGGATCTCTCCGTTCTCCCCCACCAGTCCGTCGTGACCGTCCGAACTGTACGGGTCGAGGGCGACGTCGCTGAAGACGGCCATTTCCGGCACCGCTTCCTTGATGGCGCGGATCGCGCGCTGGTAGAGCCCGTCTGGATTCGTGCTTTCGGTCGCGGTGCGATCTTTGAGTCGGTCCTCAACGGCCGGGAAAGGCGCCACGGCGACGATGCCGAGCGCGAAGAGCTCTCGGCACTCCTGCGCGAGCAGGTCGACCGTGAGTCTTTCGATTCCGGGCATCGTGGCGATCGGTCGTCGTTCGGTGCGGCCCTCGATCACAAAGAGCGGGTAGATGAAGTCGGACGGCCTGACTTCGGTTTCCCGAACGAGCGCCCGAACAGAAGCAGACTGCCTGTTGCGACGGGGGCGATTGTGCATGGACTTCTCCTCGGACCTCAGGATTTGGCGGTTCGCTCCAGCACCTTGACGATGCGTTCGAGGAGCTTGGATCGATTCACCGGGCGAGGCACGTAGTCGGCGGCTCCGTTTTCGATCAGGTACTTCACGACAGCGACGGAGTTCTCCACGGAAAGGAAAAGCACCGGCGGGACATGCTCCATCTGTTTCAACTCCCAGAAAGCCGCAAACCCGTCCAGCACGGGCATGATGATATCGAGGATGATGAGGTCGTGGGGCTTGTCAGCCGTGCGAACCGCCGTCACGAGCGCGCGACCGTCGCCGACTACGTCCGGGGGAGCAAAGCCGGAAGATTCGAGGAAGCGAGCCAGATTCCCCGCTTCAGTGGCGTCATCATCCGCGATGAGTACCCGGTAGCGCCTTCCATCCGGCGCAACGCCCTCTCGGCCCGGACCGCTCATGGCAGCCGCGCGGCGATCTCCTGAGCCATCTCCATCGTTCCGATCTTCTCCTGCCCGGGAGCGGCTATGTCGATGGTCCGCGCTCCCGCAGCAATGGCCGCGTGCACGCCCCGTTCGATGCGCGATGCCTGTTCTTCCATTCCGAAACTGTAGCGCAGAAGGAGCGCTCCCGAAAGGATTTGCGCAATCGGATTGGCGATCCCCTTCCCGGCAATGTCAGGCGCAGTTCCACCGGACGGTTCGTACAGACCAAACCCCTGCTCCTCCGAAAGCGACGCGCTGGCCAGCATGCCCAGGCTGCCGCCCAGGACCGAAGCCTCGTCACTCAGGATGTCCCCGAACATATTCCCACAGAGGACCACATCGAACCGCCCAGGATTGAGGATGAGCTGCATGGCCGCGTTGTCCACGTACATATGATCCAGGGCGACCGGAGTCTGCCGACTCGTATTGAAATCCTTGGCAAAGGCGGTTACGACTTCCCGCCACAGGACCATCGAAGTCAGGACGTTGGCCTTGTCGATGCTCGTCACACGTCCGCGCCTGCCCGCTGCCGCTTCGAAGGCCACCCGGGCAATGCGTTCGATCTCGTAGCGGTGGTACACCATCGTATCGAAACCGCGCTCATTGGGGCCGCTCCCCTCACGACCCTTGGGTTGGCCGAAGTAAACGTCCCCGGTAAGCTCGCGGATGATGAGCAGATTGATTCCACCGGCCACGATGTCCGGCCGCAGCGGACAGGAGGCCGCGAGTTCCGGGTACAGCGACACGGGACGCAGGTTGGCAAACAGCCGGAATAGTTTGCGCAGGGGCAGTAGAGCGCCGCGCTCGGGCTGCCGCTCCGGCGGCAGGTGCTCCCACTTGGGCCCGCCTACCGAACCGAAGAGGACAGCGTCCGATTCTTCGCAGACGCGGCGCGTTTGCTCCGGGAGCGGTTCACCCGCGAGATCGATGGCCGCGCCGCCGACGGGCGCTTCCGTCCATTGGAACTCCGACCAGACCGGACCGAGCGCCTTTTCGAGCACGAACAGGGCGGCCCGCATGACCTCCGGACCAATACCGTCGCCTGCAAGAACCGCAACGCGTTTTGCCATGCGGCAGACTTGCGACGCGCGGCACCGCGGTCAAGACGGTCCGAATCAGCCGCGTTCCAGGAAGGCCTTGAGGGGTCCGATGTAGTACTCGCCCCAGCCGTCGGCATGGATCTCGCGGATCCGACGCGTCGGAAAACCGGTATGGTGAAGAGTGATGCGTGTGCCCCACTCCCACTCGCGCAGGTCCCAGCACACCAGGGAGTCGAGCCACCCTTCTTCCCAGTGGTGTTCCCGCAGGGTGTACACGAGGCGCCGCGGGAACTCGATTTCCTTGATGAGCCCGTGCATCTCGCCATCCCACAGGGAGTAGCGACCGTTCACACGGGGCTGGATCTTGGCCGGTCCACCGCCCCAGTCGTCGACGAGCCTGCCGGTCGTCATGGCCCGAAACACCTCGGCAATGGGCGCGCGAACGTTCTCTTCGAGGTCGATGTCCTCAATCTCCAGGTGGCGGGCGGCGTTGCGCAGGGTGGGGGCCATTTCGGTTTCCTCCGGTCCCTTCGATGATCGGTGCGGCCTGTGCACTCTGAAGATCTTTTTTGGCCCAAGAAGGGGCAGTTCGGACGACGATCAGGAGGTGGAACGCTACGTCTGGATTGGCCTGGGCGGCTTCGTGGGCAGCGTGAGTCGCTACCTCGTGACGGCGGCCCTCTTTCATTGGACCAACGCGCGGGC
>CAZPFB010000207.1:0-5199 GCA_964585735.1 uncultured Leptospiraceae bacterium | reverse complement strand
GACGCCGGGGCCGGCGGCCGGCGGGCCGGGGGGTGCTGGGGGGGGGGGGGGGGTGGGGAGTCAGTCACCTCCACAGGCCCAATTGTGTTCAACCGGAGGTATGGTCCCCACCGGATCGGGCGCGAGTTTGCGGTGGCGAGGCGCGCTTGTGTTGCCTTGGATGTCACGGAGCGCCGCACGCTGCGGGCAATGCCACCCGCGATGGCCGGCAATCGTGAACGCCGGCGCCCCTCCCCCTGCGTCCGGATCCTATCCAGCGCGCTCGATTGCGAGGCGACCTTGCCCCTTGCTTGACAGGGCCCGGGCTCGCGGATTATGTCGCATCAGCCATGCGTGTGTTGGGCTTGGATCCGGGGTACGGTTTGACCGGGTGGGGGGTCGTCGAGACGGGGCCCGCGCACAATGCGTTTCGCTGCCGGGCCTTTGGCGTGATCTCGACGGCGCCCGGCGGTCCGATGCCGGAGCGGCTCGAAGAACTATACGAGGCTGCAACGGCCCTGCTGGCCGAGCAGGCGCCGCAATATATTGTGATCGAACAATTGTTTGTGAACAGAAACCTAAAGACGGCGGGCGACGTCTATCAGGCGCGCGGTGTGCTGCTCCTGGCCGCGCAGCAGGCAGGGGCCGACATCCTCACGGTGAACCCGGCGCGGGTGAAGCAGATGATCACCGGCAGCGGTCGCGCGGGAAAGCGCGACGTGATGCTGATGGTGCAGCGGTTACTCGGAATCACGCAGGCCATCCGCCCCGACGACGCGGCCGATGCGCTGGCCGGCGCCCTCTGCGGTGTGTTCCTGCTGCGCAGTCCGCTCGGCCGGCTGGCGGGTCAGGTATGATTTCGGCCCTCATCGGCACCGTCGATCGCTTGGGTGCCACTTCCGTCCATCTCAACGTGGGCGGCGTGGTCTACGAGGTACAGGTTCCGCTGGATGTGTACGCCTGGCTGGAGGGCGCGGGGCAGAGTACTGTGCGACTGTTCGTTGTGCATCATTTCGGTCAGGACGAGCAGCGGCTCTTCGGCTTCCGCGATGAGGGTCGCCGCGAGTTTTTCCTGGCGCTGCGTGGGCTCAAGGGGATTGGCCCCGCGCTCGCCCTGTCGATTCTCTCACACCTCGACGGCCCGGCGCTTCTGGGTCTGTGCGAGCGCGGCGATGTGAAGACTCTGCAGCGAATTCCTCGCGTGGGCAAGTCCACGGCCGAAACCCTGGTATTCGAGGTGGGCCGCCGCATCGAACGGTGGCGACGCTTGCTGCCGGGCGGCGAGGCGACCTCCGGAGCAGAGGCTCCCGCGTCCTCCGAAGTGGAATTGGCCTTGCTTGCTTTGCTTCAGCTGGGCTACCGCGAGAAAGAGGCGCGTTCCCTTCTCGACCACATCGAAAAGGAACAGGCCGGCCGTCCGGCATCGGAACTCATACGCGAAGCCCTGCGCAGGCGCTGACCTGAAACATCAGGCGCCGCAAGGAGCGGAACCTGGCGAAGAGTATCCGGAAGAGCCTTCATCGCGCGCTCTCCAGGGCCGAGCGAGGAAGCCGCGCGGAAACGAACGACGCTCGGCCGCGCAAAGCGCGCGTGACCTGATTCCGGGAAGAACGATGGCGCGACCCAACAGATTACGTCTCCTCGGGCAGGCGCCACTTTCAACTTCTGCTTGTAACAAAGGCGCGCCCGCTTTAACTTGGTGTCACAGACTCCGGTCGGGAGGCCAGCATGCTTCGGGAAATCAACTCGTCCAACGCAAACAACGCGGCCAGTCATCAATTCTCCCGCTCCGCTCTGACCAAACCTTTCGTCGAGCCCCGGGAGTCTCTCGTGCAGGCCCTGGATTCGGCCCGGCTGGGTGAAACCGACCAGCGCAAGACCGGCTACAATACGTCCGCGCAGACGCTGAACAACTTCGTCGACTATTTGGCCTGAGCGGCGGGCGGAGTGAAACGGCGTTCCCCGGTTCCAGGGTGGGCCGTCAAAGTGGTCCTGGGCGGGCTCGTTGCCTGCTCCGCGGTCCAGGCGGCCCCGGCTGTCCGTCTCGATTTCGCTGACGGTCCCCCATCTCCGCGGAGTTCCGCGCCGGATAGGCGCGGCCCATCAGGCCAGACAACCTCGCTGATTCCGGCAGCTGAGCAAGCGACTTCGCTCGTCCCGTTTGCCGAGGTGCGACTCGATCGTGACCATCAGGCGAACGTGACCGTCGGACGGGACGCGCTGCCCATCTTGCCTCCGCAGCAGACGCTCAACTTCGGGTTTACTTCCTCGGCCGTTTGGGTGCAACTGCGCCTGACCAATCCTGCTCCGGCCGAGCTCGTCCTGTTTCTGGTTGCGGCTTCGCCGATCGTGCAGGACGTGCGGTTGTTTCGCATGGGTGCCGATGGGCGCGCCACGCTTCTTCAGGCCGGCTCCCAAAGCGAGTTCGCCGCGCGCTACGTGCAACAGCCTGAGGTTGTCTTTCCGATCACTCTGGGAGCAAACACGACGACCGAGTTCGTGTTGCGCGCCGCGTCCGAACTCCGGATGGAGTTGCCGCTACGCTTGTACCGGCCGGAGACGTACCTTGAAGAGCGCGCGCGCTCAAACCTGATTGTGGGCCTCTACCTGGGAGTTCTGGGTGTTGCCGCCTGCTACAACTTGTTCCTTTTCGTTTCCATTCGGGACCGTAGCTATCTGTACTACGTAGCGTACGTGCTCACCATGGCCTGCGCTTTCGTGGCGTCGGAGGGCGTGGGCCACATGTACCTCTGGCCGCGCGGGACCTGGTGGAATGCGCACGTGCTCACGCTCGTTTCCGGATGGAACGCCGCCGCTGCCTGTGTGTTCACTGTCGCGTTTCTCGAATTGCGCGGTCGACGGAGCCGAACGGCCAGGTTTCTCTACGGCTATGCTTCGTTGATTCTGGTCGCGTCCGCGCTCGTCCTCTGGCTGCCCGGGCCGACGATCGCACCCGTCGTCAATGTGCTCCTCGCTCTTCTGACCGTCGTGCTCTTCGCTGTTGGCGTCCATTCGCTCCGGGGGGGATATAGGCCGGCCCGGTACTTCTTGCTCGCCTTCGCCCTGGTGTTCGCGGCCATACTCATTTTTCTGCTTCAGGCCCGCGGTCTGGTTCAGGGTGGCGAGTGGGCGCTGCGCCTTCTCCAGGGCGCTTCAGCGACCGAAGTCGTGCTTCTTTCGCTGGGCCTCGGTGATCGTATCAATACGCTGCGCGCTCGCGCCACCCTGCTCGAAAGGGAAGCGATCGTCCGCACCGCGCAGTTGAAGGAGATCGAAATCGAACTCCAGACAGCGCGACGCATTCAGATGGCCATTCTCCCGCGGCGCACGCCCAAGCTCGAAGGGATTCACGTGGCCGCGCGTTACCAACCCATGCTTGAGGTGGGCGGCGACTTCTACGACTTCTACGCGATATCAGGCTCCGTGCTGGGAGTGATCATTGCGGACGTGTCCGGGCACGGCGTTCCCGCGGCGCTCATTGCTTCCATGCTGAAAGTGGCCTGCGCCGAGCAGATTGGCGTGGCCGGCCGCCCCGATGTGTTTCTTTCGACCGTGAACAGGACACTTCTGGGGAAGCAGAGCGACGAGTTCGTCACCGCCGGCTTCGCCGTACTCGACCGGAGTCGTGGGCTGCTACAGTACGCAAACGCGGGCCATCCGCCTCTTCTCCACCTGACTGCTTCCGGGGAGCTCACGCGACTGCGGCCAGCAGGTCGGATTCTCGGCGTGTTTCCCGATCCTTCTTTCACGTCCCAGCAGATCGCCGTGTCCTCCGGCGACCGTCTCGTCTTCTATACGGACGGGGTGGTGGAGGCCACTGCGCCGTCGGGCCAACCGTTCGGGATGGACCGCCTCGAGGCCAGCCTGCATGCGGCGGGTGGAAGGACTCCGGACGAGCTGTGTGATGGCCTTCTACTGCAACTGCGGGACTGGACAAAACGGAAAGACCAGGACGACGACATCACGCTGATTGTGGTGGACGTCCAGTGATCGTCCGTGCACGCGCCCGACCTGCATGAGCAACAGTTCCGCTCAATCCCCGAAAACGGATCGGTGCAAACGACGGTCGGAAACCCAGTGTTTGCGGCGCTTGTCCCGAACGCAAAGGACGACGGCGCAGAGTGCAACCAGCCAGATCCATGCGTTTCCGAAGCGGGCAAACAGAGTCCGACGTTTGATGACGGGCACGTCCACTATTTGAAACTCCTCCGCGTCCAGGGAAGTTATCTTTGGCCCCAGGATCGGCGTGATTGTCCGACCGGATGGCCCGACCACGGCGCTGTGGCCGCTGTTCGCGGCCCGGACCAGGGTCCTCCGATACTCGATGGCGCGGATGCGCGCCAGTTCAAAGTGCTGTGCGCGGCCCATAGCGGGATACCAACCGTCCTGCACCAGGTTGACCAAGAAATCGGCGCCCGCGGGAAAATAGGACGGATAACGCGAGTGTAGGGCTTCAGAGCAGATCAAGGGGACGAACGTCCGCAAAGAGGCAACGTCCGGGGCGTAGGGGATCAGGTTCGAGGTCTCACCCGGTGAGAAAAGCCCCGGCAACCGCAGCGCTGCCCCGCTCGGCGGCGATCCGACGAATGGCTGAAGGGGATGGCCTTCGGCGGGAGTGAGATGCCTCTTGCGATAACCGGCGCGCCGTACGCCGGCGGGGTCAAACAGAGTCGCCGCGTTGAACTGGCCGCGCTCCGGGCACGAGCGCACAACTTCGCTGAAAAACACCGGGGCCCCGGTCTTCTTGGCGGTCCACGTCATCAGATCCCGGAACGCCGGCGCGAAGATCCTGCCCGGCCGCGTCGTCGTGCAGGGGTTTTCTTCCGTGGAATAGTAGGGAATCGATGACTCCGGGAACACAACCAGGTCGACTTTCCGTCCCGTGGAGACGACGCGTTGCACGGCGCTCGGAATCGCCCGATAGAAGATCGACCGGATTTGATCCTTCGTAAGCATGCGTCCGGGACCGTAGGGAGCGGGCGGAGAGTTCGGCTGCATCAACGCCACTGTGACTGCGCGCGACGAGTTCTCCTCCCAAACGGTCCGTTGCTCGATCCACGTTCCGTAGAGTTTCAACGTCGTGTACATGGCCATCGGCAGGAGCCAATACACGGCCGGAATCCGGGCGAGCACGGCCCCCACGCCGCTATGGCGTCTGCGGGCCTCCAACCAGCGCACGATTCTGTGGATCGGAAAGGCACAGAGGAAAAGGACAAACGT
>CAZPFB010000206.1:0-5221 GCA_964585735.1 uncultured Leptospiraceae bacterium | reverse complement strand
CTTCAAGTGACCGAGTCGGTCAGCGACAACGAGGTCCTGGAGAAAATGAAGGGATTCGCCGCCTATTGGCATTTGGTCGACATGGCCAAGGTGGATCGCAAGACGAAGTACCAGGAAGACTACGAAGACCCGCAGAAGTTCGAGAATACATTCCGTCTTCTGAAGTTCACCCCCCGCAACGTGTACGTCCGCTACGTGGAGGATATTGAAGACCTCAAGAAGGACGACCAGGGCAAGGTCAAAGGCAACTTCATTCTGGCCGGACTCGGCCCGGTCGAAGAGCTGCACGAGCAACTCGAAAAGCGCGTCAACGACGCGAAGTCCGTGCGTCGCAGGACCGGGGCCAAAGGTGAAACCGCGCCCATGAACGTCCAGAAGGTGGCCTACGGCCAGGGCCGCGTCGGTATCGAGCTGACGCAGTTCGACTTCATCTACAAGCACGACAAAGAGGGCCGGCGTGCGGTAGGTTCCCAGCGCAAGAGCCTGACGTTGTTCTTCACCGGTGGCGGCAAGGGCGGTGAACCCGTGCTCAGCATGGTCGTGTCTTCCACCATCTATGACCACCTTGCGGACGGCCTCACCTTTCGTCAGGTCATCGTGGATCCTTCCCCTCTGGACGCGAATCTGGACGACATCATCATCTACGATCGCTATAACCAGAAGCCGACGCAGATCACGATCCTGGGAATGATGAACAACACGCCCAACGATCCGCACCGCGTTCGGTTCAAGCAGCGCTTCTACAACAAGTATCTGTCCGATTTCTTCCGTTTGTACCGCATGGTGGACAGCTACTCCAAGCGTGATGGCGGTGAATACAATCGGGAAGTAATCGAGAAGCTCGAAGACAGCCTCAGTTACTGATCGTCACAACCACCGAAGCCCGAAAAGGCCGGCCCGAAAAGCCGGCCTTTTTTGTTTGCTCGAAGGAGACCGAGCGCGCATTCCGACTCGTGGATGCAGGCGCGCCGGAACCAGCCCACGAACAGGCCTTTGCCGCCGTACCCCTGCCGCTTTTTCTCATCGACTCGACCCTGACGGTTCGCAGCGAGAACGAGGCGGGTCGTCGCTTTCGCAGGGCTCAGCGGATGGGAGACACCGCCGAAAGCACAAATGGCCCCTGTCACCTGGTCCTCTACGGTCGGGATACTTCCTGCTCCTTCTGCCCTTTCCAGACCGGGGAGTACTCCGAGGAGCGCGCCCTGGTGGGCGGGACCCCGACCAGCGCGCGCGCCTACCAGCTCAGCTTCGCCCCGATGCCCGAAGGCGGCCTTCTGCTGGAGATGGTTCAGGATGTTACCGTCCGCCGGCGCGAAGAGGATCGGCGCATTCGCATGGAGCGCCTGGCCGCCATGGGCACCATGGTCAGCGGCGTGGCTCACGAACTGAACAACCCGTTGACGGGGATGGAGTTGAACCTGCAAACCCTGGCCGCCAATCTCGAGACGATGGAAACCGAGGAGGTTTCGCGACGACTGACGATGATCCGCAAGGATCTCAATCGGGCGGCGCGCATCGTCAACGACATCCTCGGTTTTGCCAGGACAGGGCCGCTGCGGCTCCAGAAGGCGGACATGCGTCAGATCGTGGAGCGTGCTCGCAGCAACGTCACCCGTCTGTACGGCGCGCTCGCGCGCGAGCTTTCCTGGGACATCCAGTCGGAAGGCAACACCCTGTTTCTGTTCAACCCCGAGAAGATGGAGCGCGTCTTCATCAACCTCTTCCGGAACTCGCTGCAGGCGTTCGACTACCGCGCCGGCGCCATCCGCGTGCACATAGCCCAGACCGAAACCGGCGCCCGCATCACGGTGGAGGATGACGCGGGCGGCATTCCACCGCGCGTACTCGAACGCATCTTCGAGCCTTTTGCGCCGGGCTCCGGTCAGAGCCGCGGAGTGGGACTGGGTCTGGCCATCTGTCACAACATCATCGCCGAACACCGCGGCACCATTCAGGCGCACTCTACCGGGGGCCGGACTCGCTTCGTCATCAATCTCCCGGCGGTACTCTCCTCCGATGGTTGAACTCAAGCACAAGACGGTACTCGTGGTGGACGACCACGATTCCATTCGGTTTGCCATCTGCGATCACCTGCGGCCGATGTGCGCGGTGGCGTCGGCGCGCAACGGCGTGGAAGCCCTGGAGCTATTGCGGGCGCGGCAGATAGACCTGGTCATCACCGACATACGCATGCCGCGAATGGATGGGCTGGAGTTGATCCGCGCCGTCGGCCGAGAGTTTCCGGGAACGCACTACGCGCTCATGACGGCCTACGACCCGGACGATTACCTGCGTTTCGTTCGGGAAGAGCAGATCTGGAACATCATCCCCAAGACCACGCTCCTGGACCTGCACTTCGTGAGCATCATGGCCTACAAACTTCTGTCCGGGGACATCTTCGGTATCGACAAGTACTTTCCGGAAGCCCCGGTGACCGAAACCACGCTGGGCGTGCTCCAGCGCATCAATGAATCCGAAGCGCCGCTCAGCGATGGCCTGTACACGTTCGGGATCTCCACGCCCTCGGATTACGATCGCCTGAGTGAAACGGTGGGACGATTCCTGATGAGACACGGAACTCCTTCGATGATCCTGCAGGTAGTCGAGGAACTCACGAGCAACGCGCTGGTTCGTTCGCCGCGACATTTGGTCGAACAACTGGGCCCCAAGGCTGGCGCCCGGGACTTGCTGAAGGCGGTGGTGGCCGAGGGCACGGAGAGTCCGTACCTGGTGACGTGCGGCATACTCGAACGCACGGCCGTCTTATCCGTCGTCGATCCGCACGGGACGCTCGAACGGGCGGATGTTCTGGAGCGTTTGGAGCGCAACACCTCTGTCGGCCCCGATGGCCTGCCGCTCGGCGTGCACGATCCTCACGGGCGTGGACTCTACATCAGTCGAGAACACCTCGACCACCTGATCTTCAACGTGGCGCCGGGAAAGCGCACCGAGGTGATCGGGCTGCTCTCGCTGGATCAGGACCAGCGCTACCGGGCTGTTTCCATCTATCAGGCCGACGTCCCGAAGCCGACCCGCGTCACGAGTGACAACTCCTGAGGTTCCGTGTCAGGAGGGCCGGCGTCGATCGCGCCCTGCCGGACCAAAGAAGGGAATGACGGCCCCGGGCCAAGGATCTCGCTTGCAGTCCGACGCCACACCCCAACCCATATCGTATGGCCGCGCGACAAGAATGGTTGGACCTCTCCCTCGCTCTCAGCGACAACCTGATCCCGGCGGGAGACACGGGACTCGTGGTTGCCATCCGGTTCCTCCGTGAGACGCGTTATGCCGTGCTTCAGGTCACTCCTTTTCGCACCGTTCGCCGAATCTCCCTCCTGGAGGATCAGAGCGTCGAGTTCGAAGCCGAGGGCGAGAAGGTCTTCCTTCTGTATGAGCCGACGGACTACTCGAACAAGTTCGACGAGCCCTACCTCCGCAACCCCGAGGAGCTGATCCCGCTGCGTTTTGCGGAACTGCTGGCGTGGCGCCTGCACAATGGCGACCGGATTTTCATGAACAGGGACGCCTACCAGAGCACGGGTGCGGTGAACCTCCAAAGACCCAGCGAAGGGAGCTTCGCCATCTATGTGCGGGATGAAGGTCAGTTGGAGGAACGCGCCCGCCGATTTCTGGACAGCCTGCTCCGTGAGGACTTCCGAGTCGAAGGGGAGGTGCGCTCGCATGTCGTGGCGGCCTTCGGCGAACACGTCGCGCGAATCCACGCAGCCGACACGGGAACCGGCTGAAGGGACATTAGAAGCGAATCCCCAGGTGCACCGCCGCCGCTCCGGTGACGCCCCCTACGACCATGCCGTAGCCGATCTGGACAATCCAATGGAGCAGCATTACCTCATGGCCGTAGTCCCGAAACTTTCGCAGCGGATGGTCTTCGGCCACGACCGCAAGCAGCACATAGCTGATTACGAATCCATGGAACGCGCCGATCATACCACCCAGTCCACAATAGGCCAAGATGGTTGTCGCCGGAAAGAAGGAGAGCATAACGCTATAGATGATGCCGTTCAGCGCGCCGAACGCCAGGTGCAGCTCAATTCCCCGTCGCGTGGAGTCTCGAAACGAACCGTGGTACAGCGTTCCGAGTGCGCGAATCGGATCGACGTGCGCGGCGCGAAGTGCCACTATCAGTTCCAGTGCGGTCACCCGCACCGCCGCGCCGGCAATACCGGCGCCGATTGCGACAAGAATGGCCATGGCGATTGTCATGTCCGCAAGAATGTCATTTGCAGTGGAAAGAGTGCATGACGGAGGACAGTCCGTTTTGTGATTGGGATCAGGCTGCGCGGCGCTGATAGGCGGGAGTTTCCTCGGGCTTCTCGGGGAGATCTCCGCCGAGACCACAGAATCCCCCCTGCCCCGTGCCGGTTCGCACCGTTCATCGCGCAAGAGAGCGGAGCCCTTACTCAATCCTATGAGGTCCCGAAAGAAAAGAGTCCCTGGATGCCGGAACTTAGCAACCCTTGCACAAAAGCGGTCATGCTCAAGGAGTGCAATTCCTTGCCTGGCGCTTCGACCTAATCCAGGCAGGTCGGGAACTGGTACTGTGAAGGCGGCTCACCTGCTGTGGAAGGTAGGGTACAACGCAGACGGAGATGAAGGTGGGAAATGAGAATAGAGAAAGAAGCGTTTTCTAAAGGTGGTGCTTTGATAGCTTGCGTTGTGCTGCTGGCTCAGTCACGTCCTGGCAGTGGCTCAAAGGTGGAGTTGCCGGTGCTGCTGGTGCAGAACGGGCATTCCGCTTGGGTGAATGCCGTGGCGTTCAGTCCGGACGGCCGGACGCTGGCCTCGGCCTCAGAGGACAACACCGTGCGGATCTGGTCGGCGGACGGGAAGCTCCTGCGCTCCCTCGAAGGGCATCCCAAGTCGGTCAAATCCGTGGCGTTCAGCCCGGACGGCCGGACCCTGGCTTCGGGCTCAGAAGACAACACCGTGCGGCTCTGGTCGGCGGACGGGAAGCTCCTGCGCACATTCGAGGGGCATTCCCATGCGGTGAACTCCGTCGCGTTCAGCCCGGACGGCGGGACCCTCGCCTCGGCCTCATGGGACGACACCGTGCGGCTTTGGTCGACGGACGGGAAGCTACTGCGCACCCTCGCGGGGCATTCCGATCAAGTGTTCTCCGTGGCGTTCAGCCCGGACGGCCGGACTCTCGCCTCGGCCTCATGGGACAAGACCGTGCGGCTATGGGCGGCAGACGGGAAAC
>CAZPFB010000205.1:0-5263 GCA_964585735.1 uncultured Leptospiraceae bacterium | reverse complement strand
TTGTCGTAGCCAACCAGCAGAATGGCGTGACCGCCGCGGAAAGTACCCTGGCCCTGGTCGTACACGTTGCGCCCGAGCTGGTAGAAGTTGTCGTACACCTTCACACCGATGAACACGACGCGTTTGGCAGCCAGTTGGCTCTTGATTGCGTCCGCGTTGGTGTGGTCGAGAACCTTGTAGCTTTCGATGCGATACTTCTTGGCTTCCTCGGCAGCGGCCGCAGAAGGAGCGGCTCGGTAGTCATTGTCCTTGTACGGCATGATGCTCCACGGGGCTGCGCCCTTTGTTTGAAGAAGACGCATGGCATCCATGGGGTTGGACCCAACATCCCTGCCGTTGTTGATCTGGTTGTAGATGTACGCAGGAGAAAAGATGTGTTCCCCGGAGCCGCCCTGAGCCTGCACGTGCGGGCCGTAGCTCCACTGCCGCTCCACCTTTTCGTGATACGACTTCATGCCGTACCCGGTGGCCCAACCAACGCAACTACCCTGCCGGCCTTGGTTTCCCACCGGCGGCATGTCCGACGAAAGGTCCACGCTGGAAGGCAGACCCCGATGGCGGACCATGTTGGCCGGATCTTCCGGGATGGCGGCCCTCTCCTGGGCCTTCAGGGGTACAAATCCGCAGCGCATGTCTTTCGGATTGCACGCTGACGGCTGAACCGAACTCGGATTGAAGTCCGGTTTCGTCAGAAGCGGCACGGTGAAGATCAGGGCCGCTCCGGCCAGGATCCCGAACGTGACACGTCCGACGGTCCGCGTTCTCTGTGATTGTTTCGATTTCCTCATGGTTAGCACCTCAGCTTTGGAGCTCGGCTCCGATCCCCTAGGGGCGACGACTCACCGCCGCCTGAACAATACGCAGATTCGCGGGGTTGAACTGCGCGTACGAAAACGGATGCGGGCGATACAGGACCAAGGCCTCGCCGCTGGCACCAGAGCTTCCCCGCGCTCTGTGGCGATTCAAGAACAGGATATACTTGCCGGGCGCCGGAGGCTTGCGCAACTGATTCTCGACGGACTCCGGAAAAATCAAGAAATTCACCGTGAACTCCTGAGGCGGCCGGCTGCCTTTGAGAAGTTCGACGAGCCGAATGCGGATGGCGGCCGCCTGGCTGGCCTCGTTCACGCTGATCGTGCTCACGCTCAGAATCTGCCCCACGATCACAACCTCCGCTTCCTCCGCCCGTTTCTCCAGCGGGATCATCGGCGGTAGCGCCAATGCCGACTCCATGGCCAATCCCAGCAAGGCGAAGGCGACCATCCGGGCGGTCATTTGCATTTGGTTTCCATCCGCGAAAGCTATTTGGACGCGCCGGAAAGGCAACCAAAAACAGGCTGGCGTCCCTTCGCCCCGATTTGGGGAGGGGCCGCGCCATCTGGTTCACTTTTTTTTCGATTCTACAGGAGATCCTTCATGGTCAGGGCGGATTTCTCGGCCTGGTTCCGTTTGCGGAACATGGCGATTTGGTTCTTGAGCGGCAGCCAGCGCACGTTGTAGGCACGCGCCAGCCGGAACACCTCGTCGTTCCGATTCTGCTCGTCCAGCTTGACCTCGAGATTGTACTCCATCTCACGCAGACCGCGATCCATGATGAAGACCGGGTCTGCAATCTGCCTGGCGAAAATGGTCGTGTAGATGAGCATGAGCGCTCCGATGAGCACGAGGATGGCCAGAAGTATCACGAGATTCGCTCGCGCATGTTCGGCGTCCGCCGGATGGTAGGAGACCTGGACGGTATAGCCGCCCGCCTCGATGGGTTGTGGGAAGGTGGTGAATCGCAGCTCCTGCGCCTGCGGACTCTCGTAGATGACGGTTTTCCCCTTCTCGACGCGCACGACATCCTCATGATCCGGCGAGCGACCCAGGTACCCCTTGAGCCATTCGTCGGCGGGTGGATTCTTCCCGTTCAGGAGGGCAGTAAGTTCAGCCTCGCGGCGCGCCCGGTACTCGCCGTGGTGTCCGAACCGCAGCCCGGGGATGAGCTCGGTCACACCCATGACCACGATGAGGGAAACCACGGCGATCGTAGAGATGATGCCGATGTGTCGGCCGGTCATGACGCTCTCGGTGTTCTGAATTCGGCCGAACAGTTTCACGATCCGGATCAGGCGCAGAATGCGAGTAACCCGGATCGCCTTGGCGGTCTTGAGTACGCTGAAGAAGCCCATCCCCATGGCGTCGTGTTCGTCGCCCAGGTAGATCAACAGAACGGCCGGACCGGAAACAAGAAGCAGGAGGGGAACCGACGACAGGAGATCCACCCAGCCGCGCTGGGCACGCAGGTAGTGCATGAATCCCGTTGTGCGGGCCGATACGACGGATCGCGCGAGGAACTCGGCCGTGAAGAAAAGATCGAAGGCGAACCCGGCTATCGTCAGCATTTGGCGCGAGCTGTGCGACCAATGAAATGCGATGGCCACGTCGTCCAGGATGGTCTGGACGATCACGAAAATGATGGCCACGATGATGAGGTTTTCGAGCCAGGCAGGAAAGTGATCCTGTCGGTGACTCTTGGACAGATGAATCCCTTCCAATTGCATTACCAACCTTCCTCCCCCGCGATTTGGTACAGCTCGTCGAGGAACTGGCTGTCGTAGCCGGAAAACTTGGCCGTCCGACGATTGATGTTGAACCAGGACTTGTCGGGTGTCTCTGCGCCCTTGTCCACCTTCTGTTCCGGATTGAAGTCGGCCGCCCGGTTCACCAGGATCCCGACCAGTCGCGCGCTGCCGCTGGTCTCCGGGTGGTCCACCGCACTCAAGCAGCTTTCGATGCCGGGCCGAATCACGGAAGCAGGCAGAAAGCCCACCGAATCTTTGAGTTTGGCTTCCAATTGCGGCAGCACAGACCGAAACAGCGCGTCGTTCTTGGCCACCTCAGCCAAGGAAACAGGCTGCCCGCCGCTCGCAGGGAAGCGCATCCAGAAAAATGGCCGGACCAATGCCACAAACCCGATGTACCCGGGAAGCAACGTGGGCTCCATATTGATGCGACCGCGCCGGATCACTTCATTGTATATCACCTTGCGCCGCTTCAGGGCCGGAGGCAGGTAGCGCTGGTAGAATCCGCCCGAAACGGATTGAGCGGCAAAATAGAAAGCATCGCGGGTGGCCTTGTGGCGCAACTGCTCGCCCACGCAGGAACGGAAGCTCTCGGCATCGATGAGCCCCTCGGAGCGGAAGTGCTCCTCGAGCCCCGCGCCGAACACGGTTCGGAAAGCGGCCTGGACGGTCTGCTCCACCTCGCGAAGCACCGCCGCGGTGAGCACGGTCACCAAGAGGCGAATGGCTTCCTCGTAGGAAATATCAGGAAAAAGGTCCGGCTGCCGAAAGGCGACCTGGAGCTGCTGACCGTTCTCCTTGATGAAAGCCAGCACCTGGCTTTCGCGCCGCACGATGGGCTGGCCGGCCAGGGCTCCCTGGCCCAGCAGCTTGGCCACGAACTCCTTCATCCTGTCGCTGTATCGCTCCGGCATGGCTCGGGCTTGGCTCCGGCTCGGTATACCCTGGAAACAGCCAAAACTAATTGACTGCGGCCGCGGGAACTCCCGAAAGGAAGGTTCGCACGGTCGGACTTCTGCTCGTCCATTATATTTGAGGAAAGATGCGCCACTTTGTTGGGGTCAGGAACCTGGCGGTCGCTTTTGCCGCTTTCACCTGGGCGGCTCTGCTCCAGGGGGCGCCCTCCCTTTCCCTCCCCGACGCCCCCCGGTTCAGCGCTTCGCCAGCTGGCGGTGACATGCGCTACACCCAACTGCGCTCCGATGACCGCTCCGTGAACGCCTTCTCCGTTCCGGTCATCCTGCCCCTGGAAGCGAATCTGGGCCGCCTGTCCTTGGGGAGCACCATGGAGTACGTCCGCAAGGAATACCGGGACGAAGTGGATTCCCGGACGGTCGAAGGACCGGGCTACTTCAGCCTGGATGGTCGCTTCCGTGCCTTCGAGAGCGGTCGGTACCGCCTCGAGTTCTTGGAATCGGTGAACGTGCCCGTCAGCCGGGAACGCGAGCAGAACCTGCCGCCGGAGGCGTGGCTGTCCACCGGGGGCTACGTCCTGGACAGCGGCCTCAATTTCAGCTACCTCGCCCAGCGGACTCAGGTCAGCCTGGGCCTCCAGCACAGTTGGAAACTGCCACACCGGGACTACAACCCCGGCGAATCCATTCGAGCTTCCGTCGTGTTCGGCTTTGGCTTCGGCCAGGTGGGTGCTTCCGCTCTGGCGGACAGGTGGCCGGTGGCGCTCACGGTCGGTGTGACTTCCTACTATACATATGCCGATCGGCTGAACCGGGAAATCCTCGTAGATTCGGAACGCGGCGCGGTCTATTTTGCGCCGGGAATCACCTATTCCGGGAGCTCCCTCAACCTTTGGGCCGACGTGGAGATTCCGTTTCACCAACTCCGCGCCACGGAAGCCGGCTTCGAAGAACGTCTGCGCGGCCGAATTGGCCTGCGCTACTTCTACCGCTGAATGGCCGTTCGTCGTCGGGGTTCTTGCGCGAGCTGCCGGGAGTCGGAAGCGGGTTCAAGCCTCATAGAAGACCATAGCAATGCGGGTTCACTCCCTCTCCGGGCAACTGAGAAGGCCCGGGGCTTTCGGTGCTTTACGGTGTGGTTCCATCTTCGCATCTCTACGCCGAACATTTCGGTCGTGGCAACGCTCTTCCTAATGAGTCTTACCGTTTGGGCCGCCCCGGCTTGCCATGGAAATGTCCACAGAGAAGCCGAGGCCTGTGAGAGGCGCGCCTCGCTTCGATCCATTTTGTTTCTCATATGCGCGGAATCCCATCGAGAGGCGGGGAAAAGCCCCAGCGATTGCTTTCAGCTGAGGGGCAAAGAAGAATGTCCGAACGATCCGGGAGAAGACAACCCCTACGCCCTGCCTTTCGGTGGATAGTGCCGGCGTGAGAGATGCGGATCGACCCGCGGCACACACGCCGATCATCGGCCGCGCCGAATCAACGCCCCGGGGGTCGCGCCTTCGGGTACGTCACCCCGATGCTGCGCAGACGCGGAACGCTGGCCGAGAAGGACGAGAAGTTGGAGTCGCCCGCAATCGGTGAGCCTGCAATCCCTCACACGGACGAAGGGATCGACGCAAGGTTACCTGACGGATACTGGTCAACACATGGGGGCGACAACCTCGGCTGACACAGACTCGCATCTTTTCATCTTTTCATCAAAGCGGCCTGCGGGAAGAATGAAAGTAAGCGCTCATTTCCCCCACCTTCCAGCGGGCGCGTCACTGTGATAACGTCTGC
>CAZPFB010000204.1:0-5358 GCA_964585735.1 uncultured Leptospiraceae bacterium | reverse complement strand
GGCAGATGCACCTTCAACCCGGTGGTCTGGCAGGTTCTGAACTGGCCAATGGCTTCACTGATTGACATATCTGACTCCTTTGAACGATACTGTGCGCACTGCTGTCATTCCTCAACGATGAGGCGACCGACCATGGTATCATGCCCCTGCGTGGGTCCGGCATAGAAGCAGTACTCGTTGCAGACGATATGAAAAGTCCCGACCTCCGTCGGCTGCAGCGTGATGACGAAGTCGTACTCCGGCAGCACCTGGAAGTTAAGGTTCTGAGGCTGAAGGCTGAACCCGTGCTGAAAATCAAGGGACGACATGTGGATGCGGTAGGTTTTCCCTTTCTTGAGCACGAGGGCCGGCCGGAACCTCCAAGCCTCGGCCACCAAGAATGCGTCCCCCCCGGCGGGGGCCTCGACGACGGGAATATTAGCCATCATGACCGGTTTCCCGGCGGCGTCCTTGCGCTGGTATTTGGCAATGAACGCGTCCGACACGCGCCGGAATTCGTCAGGCGTGGTTCGATAGGTTTCCGAGGACACGTTCTGATTCCACAGGTGTCCGAGGGGCATCATGACCAACATGACCGCGGACCATGCCACGATGATGTACATCCAGATGCGCTCATCGCGAGTGAAAGGCTGCCACCAGTTCTTCGGTGTTTGTATGGGCATGTCTTTGCTCCGATTCCCGATTACTTGAGGTAGTCGAGGCCGACCCTACTCAGGTAATCCGACAGTTGGATATTATTGAAGACAAGGATCTCAAGGACGCCCCAACCGAAGTAGAAGATGCCCGGAAAGGCGATCCCCAGGGCGAGCAGAAGGTAGTTGTTATCGAAAACCTTCTGCCAGAACGATTTGCTTTCGGCTTGTGTCTGCTGCACGGCGCGTCCCTCCGGGCACAGTCCGGCATACAGCCCAAAAAAAGTCACCCGAAAAGTGACATGCAGAGCAAGTCCGAAGGTTGACAAATATCAGGGTACGTCTTGACCTGAGTCAAGGGCCTGCCGAGGGCGCCCGGGAGCCAGGCCACCGATTCGCGATCGGGGCATGTCGTGTGCCAGCATTGGCCCAGTCGCCGGACCTCGTCCGCGGCGCCAAACCGGTGCTACACACCCCTGAACGCCTTCGTGATCGAGGCGGATGTCCACGCAGCACCGACGCACGCAATTCCCTTTGACGGCGGCGTCGCCGAATTCAATCGTGGGCTTGGGGACGCCCCCGCACACTCGCCCCCCGAGAGCCAGCCGCCTGATCGGCCCAACGGCCCCGGCGCCTCAACCGCACGGCGGCCTCACCCGGACTGACCCAACAACCTGCATGCCCCGGCGTACCTCACCACTCCGGCGACCTACCTCAACCTGTCCGGCGATCGCTTCAGCCGGCCCGGCGACTCACCTGCCCCATGATCGAATGGAGCACATCGGGATCGATACGGGTGAAAGCAACCGCCGCAAAGCTGGCCGGCCCCTCCCGCCACGAGCGGACCACCTTCCCGGCGGCTCGGATGACCTCGGATTGGCCCGTGCGGCCGAGGCGCAGTTCGAGGTCCGTCCCCAGGCGCTGCAGTTCGTCCGTCTGGAACGAGATGCCGCCGTGTGAGATGTCCCGCGAAAGCGTCAGGAAAGTCTGCTCCGGCTCGACCGAGTACTTCAGGTCGAACGAGATGTCGGCGCGCGGAAAGCGACGTCTTTCGGTACGGGCGGTCATGGGAACGAACGAATTTTAACACGTTTCCCGAAAGTCCGCAAGCGGGAAAAGGGCCAGAAACCCTTTCCCAGAGCCCCGTTCGTCCGCAGAACTACGGAATTCACACGAAAAAGTTGCGCGAACACGCCAAAACCAAGGGAAAACCGCAGGACAGATGGACCCGCAGGATGCACGAGCCCGGACAGACGTGCACCGGGCCGCAACGCCGGTTCAGGAGACGGCAAGCATTCTCTGCACGGCCAAGAGAGCGCGGACGCGAATTTCTTCTGGAACCTCCACGGGTACCTGTTCGTCACGCAGCGCATTGCGGACCTTTTCGAGGGTGATCTTCTTCATGTGCGGACAGGTCTGACAGGTGCTCACAAAGTGCCGGTTCGGGAACATGGTTCTGAGGTTGTCCCCCATGCTGCATTCGGTGACCAGCATGATGTTGTGCGCGGTGCTCCGCCGGATGTAGTCCTCCATCTGCGAAGTGCTCCCGGAGAAGTCGGCCTCACCGGTCACGTCCGTGTCGCATTCCGGGTGCGCGATGACGGTTAACTCGTCGAACTGGCGACGCGCAGCACGAATGTCGTCGGCCGTGTACTGCTCGTGCACCATGCACTTGCCCTTTTCCCAGGAGATGATCTGCTTGTCCGTGGCCAACGCGACGTTCTTGGCCAGGTACGCATCCGGCAGGAAGATCACCTGCCTGTCGGGCAGGCTGTTGACGATGCGAACCGCATTGGCGCTCGTGCAGCAGATGTCGGTCTCGGCTTTCACTTCCGCCGAAGAGTTCACGTACGTGACCACCGGTACGCCGGGGTACCTCGCTTTGAGGGCGCGGACGTCGGCGGCGGTGATGGACTCCGCCAGCGAGCACCCGGCCAGTGGGTCCGCGATCAAAACCAGGCGGTCCGGGTTGAGTATCTTGGCCGTCTCGGCCATGAAATGCACGCCGTTGAAAAGGATGATGTCCGCGTCCGTCTCGGCCGATTGCCGCGCCAGTCCCAGCGAATCGCCCACGAAGTCGGAGACGCCGTGGTAGACGTCCGGGGTCATGTAGTTGTGACCGAGAACGCAGACGTTCTTGCGCCTCTTCAGCTCCTGGATCTCCTCGATCAGTGGGAGCGCGACCTCCAATTCGAAAGGCAGCATCGTGGTCTGCAATTTCGCGCGGACCTCGTCCCTGTCGTAAGTCAGCCGCATGGCACTTTCAGGAAAGACGCCCGGCCCGCCCGGTTCAATTCCTTTTCTGGAAAAAGTGCTGGCCTCCGCCAGCCTTCGACCGCCCATGTCGGACTCGCATGACCAAACGCATTCCGCTGAACGTGCCGGATATCGGCGAAGCTGACCGGATCGAATTGGTGACCTGGAACGTCCCAAGCGGCGCACAGGTTCATATGCATCAGGAGTTGTGCGAACTGGTCACCGACAAGGCCGCTTTTCCGCTGGAAAGCCCCTACCCGGGTCGACTGGTCGAGATCCTGGCCGCGGCCGGCTCGCTCGTTCACGTTGGAGATCCGTTGGCCGTGCTGGAGATCGAGTCGGACGGCTCAAACACCTGAAAAGCAACATCGGCCGGTCGCCGGAGGCACTATGAGCAGCATCGTCGTTGAAGTGACCAAAGAACTCGAGGATATCGTACCCGGTTACCTGGAGAGACTGAAAGGAACGGTTACGCAACTCCAACAATTGGTGGGCGCCGGGAGCTTGGACGAAGTCAAGAAGCTGGGACACAACCTGAAGGGTTCGGGTGGCGGTTACGGCTTCGCGCGCATTTCGGAGTTGGGCGCGGCCATCGAGCAGGCGGCCAAGGATGGAAACACGCAGGCGGCCTCGGCGGCCATTGGGGAACTCAAGGATTTCTCCGATCGGGTGAGCGTGAAGTTCGTCTGAGGGGTGCGCTCCCGTCGCGGCATTGAGCCGCGACCCAAATGTCTCGGGCTTTTCGTGAAGGTACGCATCGCGAGGCTGGCACTGCAGGGCATATGATCCCCCTTCGCCCCGGCCCACATGAAGGCCCGGTTCGGGCGGCTCGGTTTCGCCCGCAATCCTCCCCCAACAAAGCCTCGCGCGGTGAAAAATTGCGCCTCCCTGTGTCCAAGTTTCCGACCAACGTCTTCAACGAATGGCAGAAAAAGTTCTCTGACAGGATCGTTGACCTGCGCGGACGACTGAAAGGTGGGAAGGTGGTGACCTCGGAAGGCGCTTTGGACGGGCCCTTCGTCGAAACGAAGGAGGTCATCGGCGTTTACATGATCGTATCTGCGGAAAGCCTGGAAGAGGCCTGCAGATCGCCCGCGCCTGTCCCGGCGTGGTCCGCTCGGGTTCCAGCGTGGAGGTTCGAGAGATCGGGTACTCGTGATGCCCGGCGAGCTGATCGAAAACTTCTTCCGGCACGAATATGGCAGGGTGGTCGCCCTGCTGTCCCGCCGCGTCGGGCTCGAACGCATCTTGACAACGGGCGCGCGCCGGTCAGGAAATGGGCTGCGAGGCGATCCGGGCACCTACCTGCACCGCCGGAGTGAACACGAAGATGGAGCGGCTCCTACTTTCCTACTACTCCATCGGCAGCCTGGCTCCCCTCATCATGCTGACGATCATGGCCCTGTTTCTCTTTCTCAAGCGGGCGAAGACACCCGCTTCTTGGTGGCTGGCGTTCACTTTCGTGGGCTTCGACGCCATGCTCTTGGGCTATTTCGTTGCACACTCCTGGTTTGCCCCCGAGGCAGCGTTTCATCGCCTGCTCACTGTCTGCGTACTCTTTGGACAGGCAGCACTGGCGACGTTCGGCTACGCATATCCACGGCCGGACCGTCCATCGGAGGCCCGTATCGTCATCCCCGCCGCCTGGCTGATCGCGGCTTTCGGCTGGACTGAGTTCGCGTGGGCTACCCGACACCTTGAGCCGCGCTACGATTTTGAGGCGCACCTGTACAGCTTCCATCACGGGCGGGTCGCGAGCGTTCTGATTCTCTCCAATCTCGTATGGTGGCTTGTTCTTTTCGGTCGCAAAACAATCCGCTATTCCATTGCTTTCGCGCACGAAACGAAGCTTAACGAGACGGCCGCCAGCCAGCCCGATCCATCGGCCCTCCGGCGGCTAAAGGCGGCCGTTGGCTATCTGCTTCGCCCACAGGGGGCAGATGCCGTGGCCTGTCGTGGGTTCTTCATTGCGGGAGTATTGATGCTGGGTGTCGGCGTGGCCAACGGCCTCAATAAGGCGGGAAGAATCTCCTACGAAACCTACTCCGCAACCCTTTCGGTACTGGTCATCCTGACTGTGTTCACGATGCTCCTGGCATACATCAACAACTCACCCGAGCCAACGACGTTCATGGTGAAACTTGTCGGCATTTCGCTCTTCACTGTGCTCCTGGTCTTGGGATATGTGAGTAACTACACACTCTCCGTTCACGAAAGATACTACGATCAGCAAAGAATCTCGGATGTTGTTAATTCTCGCGGAGCCATTCTCGCCGGCCGCTTCGCGGCACTGCCGCCCGCCGTGGAGTACGTGCTCCGAAGACCCGACCGCCCGGGGATGTTCAACAGCTCGGAGGCAACAATACTCTTCACCAGGCCCGGATCTCTGACACTGGACCGACTCCATACTGGCGAGGCGGCACAAAGACAGGCCTGGACGGAAGTAGAAATGGAACGAATCAGGGGCCAG
>CAZPFB010000203.1:0-5369 GCA_964585735.1 uncultured Leptospiraceae bacterium | reverse complement strand
TCGGCCGCGGAGAGCGCGCGGTTCGAGAGCGTGAATGGACAAGAGCGCAATCGCATGCCTCCAAAGGAAAAGCTGATCCGGACTTGAAAGGGATCCCGGACAGGATCATATTCCGGGGTAGGAGCCTTGGGAAGCAGGTGAACACCCATGTGGCGATTCATGCTGGTCGGCCGCGCCGAAACGACGGACCGCAGCCGTCGCGACCTTGTCTGCTTGCCGCAGCTCGAGGGGCGCGAAGATCGTCTGCTGCCGCAGCAGGACAGAAGAACCTTGGCGACAAAGGACACCTACCTTCGCCGCGCTACCAGGTCTCGAGCAAATCCGTGTTCTCGAACCGGCAGCGCTCGGCCGCTGAGAGCGCGCGGCCCGACAACGTGAATGAGCACACGCCTCACCTGCGAGGAAGGGCGCCGGCGCGCCCTCTCGACATTCTCCCTCCGATTGCCCGACCTTCAGCTGTCCGCCACCAGACGCGCCAGCTCCCTTTTGTTGGTAAACACGACTTTGCCCTTGCGGGTGTCGATCCAGCCGCGGGCCTTGAAGTCAGAAAGCGCGCGAATTACGGACTCGGTGGAGGTCCCCATGAGCGTGGCCACGACCTCGCGGGTCATGGGCAACTCTGCCATGGCTTCCGCTCCTTCGTCCCCGTCCGTCGCTTCCTGTTTGAGATTCAGGAGAAAGTCGGCCAAGCGTTCCATGATGCGACGGGCGCCGAGGTTGTAGCTCTGGTTTTCGGCCTGGCCCCAAGCCGAGGCCAAGTCCCGGGCCACCGACAGGGCGAACGTGGGGTTGGTTTCCATCCACTCGAGCAGCATCTTGCGGGGGAGTTTGCAGACGACGGCCTTGGTGAGAACCCTTGCGCTGTGGCGGTAGGCCGAACCGTAGAGCGCGTCGCGATGACCCAGCCATCCGCCTTCTCCGACGATGGAGAACGACTGTTCCCGATAGGGACTGTTGCGGAAGATCTGCACGCTGCCAGAGCGAACCGAATAGAAGTAGTTGGCGTCATCCCCCGTGTGGAAGATGGTCTCCCCTTTCTCGTAAACAAGCGTGCGTTTTTCCTCATCCAGTTCGGCGCGTACCGACTCCGGCAGACGTCCCACGCTGCAAGTAGCTGATATGGGGCATTCGGTGCATTTCGATCCTTTGGCTGCGTACATCACGTCCTCCGCGGTTCTCTACCGCTTTTTGATGCACGAACAGTAGCACGGAGCGGATACGGCCACAATGGGACCGGTTGCCTGGAAACCTACGCACTGGTACGTAGATCCTATGAAAAAAGTCGCGAAAAGAGCCTGATCCTGATCATGCCAGGCCCCGATCGAGGGCGTAGCGTACCAATTCGGCAGTATTCTTCAGCCCCAGCTTCTCCATCAGGTTGGCCCGGTGGGTCTGGACGGTCCGGAAGCTGATATCCAGCTCTTCGGCGATTTCTCGGCTGGTCTTGCCATGGGCAATGTGCTTGAGGATCTCGCGCTCCCGACGCGTGAGCAGCTCGAGCGACATGCCGTCCCGGAGCACGTTGTATTCGTCCGCCAGAAGCGAGGTGAGCTCGGAGGAGAAGTACTTGCGACCCGCCAGAACGTCACGCAGCGCAATGGGGATCCGGTCGAAGTCGTCGTCTTTGAGAATGTAACCCGCGACACCCAAGGAGACGGCCTGCCGAAAGAACTCCCGCTCCTTGTGCATGGAGAAGACCACCACGCGCAGATCCGGCGCAGACTTGCGCAACACTTCGAGCGTCTTGAGTCCGTCCATCCCGGGCATCGAAAGATCGAGGAGCACGAGGTCGCAGGGCGATTTCTTGAGCGATTGGAGGAGGGTTTCGCCATCCCCTGCCTCGATCACCACGTCGAATTCTGGGAACCGGCCGAGGAGTGTGCGCAGGCCGTAGCGCAACACGACATGGTCGTCCGCGATGGCCACCCGAACCTGGCCTTTTCCCGTGCTGCTGGTCCGCCCGAGGGCCACGTGTGTTTTCGCGCGGGCGCCGGGGCTGCTGTCAAGAAATCTTTTGCCCCGACAGAGCGGTGAGTCGCCCTATTCCCCGCGGGGCATCCGGTAGCGCGAACGCTCCAGTTGGAAGCATACCTCGGTGCCCGGATTCGTGTTCCGGATTTCGACGGTCCCGCCCATGAGGGCGGCGCGCTCGTGCATGATCAGCGTGCCCAGCCCGCCGGGCCGATCCCCCGCGGACAAAGGTGGAGGGTCGGAAGTGCCGCGACCGTTGTCACGCACGGACAGGAGCAGGCGGTTTTCGTCTTCTTTGACTTCGATTTCGATGCGGGAAGCGCCGGAGTGCTTGAGCGCATTGAGCAGCGCCTCCTGCACGATACGGTAGGCGTTGATGTCCCAGCGATCCGGGAAGAACGTCTCCAGGTCGTCCAGGTCGGCATGAATCTCGACTTCCCGCGTCGTGCGCAGGTTGGCGATCAGCTCCTCGATGGCCCGATTCAGTCCCAGGCGACGCAGCGCAATGGGGGAAAGCGAGTGCGAAAGTTCACGCGCCTCCTTCAGGATTTCGTTGATGTAGCGCTGAATGTCAGAGCATTGCTGCTTGATTTCCTCGGCCGATACTCCCTGAGCGGCCACGTTTTCGATCTGGAACTTGAGCGCCACGAGGGCCTGCCCGATCACGTCGTGAATCTCGCGCGAGATGCGGTTGCGCTCCTCTTCCTGCACGCGAATGATTTCGTGGGAAAGGCGCTTGATTTCGGCTTCCGCTCGACCACGTTCGACGGCGTAGCGCATGGCTCGCACGATGACCGCGCCGGGGATGTCGCCTTTGACGAGGTAGTCCTGCGCTCCCTCGCGTACCGCGCGGAGGGCCAACTCCACGTCGTTTGTTCCGGTCAGAATGAGAATCGGGATCTCGGGCGCATGCTTGTGCATGGCCCGGAAGGTCTCCAGCCCGCTGAAGCCCGGCAGGCTGAGATCTAGAAGCACGACATCCTTCCCGCCGGCAGAAACCAGCCGAAAAGCATCCTCCATGCTGGCGGCCACGGTCACCTGATCGGGCGGCAGGCCCGACTCCCGCAACAGTTCGCGAATCAGGCGAGCGTCTCCCGGGTTGTCCTCGACGAGCAGAACGTTCAGTTCGGAGCCCAAACCAATGCCTCCGCGGCGCTAACCGGCGGCCGTGGGTGGAAGCCGCACGACCGAAAGCCAGAAGGTCTCCACGGCGCCAATGATCGCAATGAACTGATCCAGATCTACCGGCTTGGTGATGTAGCAGTTGGCGTGCAGGTTGTAGGTCTTGAGAATGTCGGCCTCCGCGGCGGAGGTTGACAAAACGACCACCGGAATGAACTGGAGTGCAGGGTCGGCTTTGATCTCCTGAAGCACTTCGATTCCGTTCTTCTTGGGGAGATTCAGATCCAAAAGAATGATGTCCGGACGAGGCGCGTCCGCGAAGCGCCCACGACGATGGAGAAAGTCCATGGCCATTTCCCCATCTGCGGCCACGTGGATTTCGTTGAGCACCTTGGCATCCCGGAGCACCTCGCGCGTCAGCCGCACGTCACCCGGATTGTCCTCCACGAGCAGAATTTCGACCGGCGCATTCATGACGTTCTTCCTCCAGGGTCCGGCAGACTGACCGTGAAAGTGGTGCCCTCGCCCGGTCGGGAATCAACCGAAATTCGGCCCCCGTGGCGCTCCACGATACGGCGACAGAGGGCCAACCCGATTCCGGTACCCGGATACTCTTCTGTCGAGTGCAGTCGCTGAAAGATGACAAAGATCCGATCGCGAAACTTTTCGTCCAGGCCAATCCCGTCGTCCGCCACAGAAATGAGCCAGCGCCGCCGCTCCCGCCTGGCCCGGATCGTGACGCGCGGGGGGGTGCCGGGTTTGCGGAACTTGATGGCATTGCCGATGAGGTTCAAGAAGAGCTGGCGCATCTGGGTTTCATCGGCGGCAAGCACCGGAAGTTCGCCCGCATCGACCACCGCGCCCGACTCTCGTATGGCCACGTCGAGGTCGGCGAGCACGGCAGACACCACCAGGTTCAAATCGACGTCTGCAAACCCACCGCCGTGCGTGCCCACCCGGGAGTACGCCAGCAGGTCGTTGATGAGCGTCTGCATGCGCTTCGCGCCGCCCACCGCAAAGTCGATGAAGTCGTCCGCGTCCTGGTCCAGTCGCCCCCGATAGCGACGCGCAATGAGCTGGAGGTAGCTCGAGATCATGCGCAGCGGCTCCTGAAGGTCATGGGAAGCCACGTACGCAAACTGCTGTAGATCGTGATTGGAGCGTTCGAGTTCGGCGGCCTTGGCGTGCAGATCCGTCAGGTCGTGCAGGATACCGGCAAAGTACAAATCGCCTTCGACTTCCACCCGACTCACCGAGAGCCGAACCGGCACGCTGCGGCCATCTTTATGGAGGGCCTCCACGTCCCGCCCGATTCCGATGATCTTGGCCTGGCCGGTCCTCTGGTAGTTTGCCAGGTACGAGTCGTGTTCCTCGCGCATGGGGGAACCCATGAGGACCGAAACATTACGCCCGAGCACATCGGACGGCGCGAAACCCAGGAGGCGTTCCAGAGCCGGGTTGGCCATCTGGATGATGCCGCGCCTGTCGATGAGGATCACCACATCGACCGCGGCGTCGAGGATGGCCGTGGTGCGCGCTTCACCTGCCATGCGCTCGCGCTTTTCTGCCAGCCGTTCCGTCCGCGTTCTCCCGACGAAGGCAAGCACTCCGAGCGCAAGCGACGAAAGCAGGAGATGGAGCACCGCCTGCAGGGCAGCAGATTCCTCAAAAGCGATGGGAAGCGCGGGCGGTAGCGTGTCCAGCAGGAGCACGAGACACAAGAGAGGCACCACCAGAAACGCGAGACGCCTGTCGCGCAGGAAGAGAACGAGCGCGAAGACAAACGCCGCCAGCGCGACGATCGGCGGAGCCAACTGGAGGTAAATCACCTTCAGCCCCCGGAAATCCCGAGATCCCGCTCGGGCATGCAGGCCTCGATGTGCCAGGTGTCGGCCGCGTACTCGGCAATCGTCCGGTCGGCCGAGAATCGCCCGCTGCGAGCGGAGTTGATGATCGAGCGAGCGGCCCACGCGTGAGAGTCCACGAAGTCGGTAGCGGCGCGCAGGCTGGTTTCGCGGAAGGAATGGAAGTCCGCCAGGTGGAAATAGCGGTCGCCCTCGGCCGTCAGAGCGCGGAAGAGATCATGGTAGCGACCGTCGCCTTTTCCGGCCGGAAGACCATCTCGCAGAAGGTCCAGGACACGGCGAATCCGCTCGTCGGTCTCGTAGATCCGCACGGGCAGATAGTTGTCCCGCAGTTTTTCCAGGTCTTCGACGTGGTTGCCGAACATGTACACGTTTTCGGGCCCGACCGCTTCGGCAATCTCGACGTTGGCC
>CAZPFB010000202.1:0-5403 GCA_964585735.1 uncultured Leptospiraceae bacterium | reverse complement strand
CCGCCGTCGCCTTTGCCGCCATCAGGACCGACGCGACCGGGCTCTTTGCCGCCCTTCGCATCGGGACCGCCCTTCGCGGAGCGCTCCGCTTCCTCACGGGAAACCGGAACGACTTCGGTCTGCCCGGTCTTGGGGTTCTTGCGCTCCACGAACTTGACGTCATCCCCGCCGAAGTCGATGTCCCGCATCTTTGTGTGCGTCTGTTGGCCAATGGAACCCGACTCCCCGAAGAAGAGCCCACCGTTCCTTTCGGGATTGCGCGCGTCCGAAAGGGAGAGGGCCATCATGCGCCCGGTGGGACGCGAGTTGTGCGCGAAGAACAGGTCGTGGATGCCATAAGCGATTCCCAGGGGTCGGATGAAAGCGCGACCGCCCACCACCTCCGTCCGCCAAACGTCCGACTGAAACACCTCCACGCCACCCCAGGAGTTGTTGATGTCCGCCATCAGGCCCGCGCGGAAAACAGTTGGATCATACGTAGTATTGTAGCGGTAGACGATCGTCTTGTGGCCGATGTAGCCATCCTTGAGTTCGCCGAAGAAGAACGACCAGTTGAACGCGTCGTCCGGATTGAAGTACAGGTGCGTGCCGTGGGCCACGTAGCGAAAGATGCGCGAGTAGTCCGCCAGGTCATCGTAGGTTCCGCGTCGAATGGAGGGAACCTTCTGGTCGCCTTTTGGCGCCACATCGTACGCGAGTACTTCCAGCGGAATCTGGAGCC
Organism: uncultured Leptospiraceae bacterium; assembly: GCA_964585735.1. Taxonomy (GTDB): domain Bacteria; phylum Spirochaetota; class Leptospiria; order Leptospirales; family Leptonemataceae; genus CAZPFB01. The sequence goes on along the minus strand of CAZPFB010000202.1, from coordinate 4,682 downwards.
CCACCCGAAAGTCCCAAAAGCCAAACTCAAGGGTGGGCTTCAGGGTGACGTAGTAGTCCTCGGCAACCTGCTTGTAGCCGACATCCAGACCGAAACCGCTGGAATCGGAAGTTGTCCCGGGCACGTACCCGGGCGGCGTGTACTTCTGGGCAGCCAGCGGGGCCGTCCAAAGGACCACCGCGAGGGTGGCCACGCCGGCCATCAGCTTCACGCTCCGGCCGGTCCGGTGTGTCATCAGTCCTGTAGGCATACGATTCGGCTCTGGCACCATGGTTCGTTTCATCCGACTCGTGGAAAATGTTTTTTGCGACACCCCGGGCGGTCCCGGAGGGCCATCTTCCGGCATTACTCGCCGGAGGACGCGGGATGGCCTCTTTTTTGCACCGCACATTTCGGGAAAGCAAACCCTTGTGTGCTGTTAGGGACTCCGCGAGGGCTTGGGTTCACGTTTTTCCGCACAGTTGATCCGGCCCCTGTTGCAGGATAGCAACACCCCCTGCAACCAATCACCGGCGACCGGCGTTGATCACTTCTTCGAGATAGAGACGCGAATCCGCCGTGCTGTCCCGAAACACGAAGAACTCGTCGAGCTTGCTGATCTGAAAGATCTTCTCCACGCTCCCCTGCGTGTTGGCCAGCACCAGCCGGCCGCCGCGCTTGCGCAGCCAGTTGGATATCTGGATCAGGGTGCCGATCCCGGACGAGTCGACATAGGTCAATTCCGTCAGGTCCAGAATCACGTAGCGGTAGCCGTTGTCCAGGTTACGTTTGATTTCGGCTTTGAGGTCCGGACACTTGTAGAGATCCAACTGTCCGGTCAGCGCCATTTCCAGGATGCGATCGTGCGTGTTGCCGACGAAGTAGTGTTCCCCGATGGCGCGACTCATCATCTCCGCGCCGCCGGCCATCATCTGCTTGCGGGCCAGGTTCAGGTTCTCTTCCAGATTCCGCTCCATCTCCGTGAGCCGGCGAATCATGCGCTTGATCTGATCGGGGTCGAGGTTCTCGTTCTCCTGTAAACGGCGCACCATCTGCTGCAGAACGTCCCGCGCCGCGGACAGATCCTTCTCTCCGGAAATCCGCGAGGCCTCGATCATGGCCCGACCGGAAGCCGCAATGAGCGCCTCCAGGCGCACCGTCTTGTTGAAACTGGTGGAAGGCCGCGCCTTGTAGTTCACCACGACGGCGTCGTCGTACTTCTCGAGTTTCGATCCCTGTAAGAGATTGTAGAAGGAGAGCTCGGCCGTCACCGGCGCGGCCTGGGAAGCAGCAGCCTTTTCGCCGTCTATCTCCAGAACCAGCACGATGTTGCGCAGATCGTCGGAGCGCAAATCCCCCGGACGCAGCACCAAAAGGTCGTCTTCCTCCTGATTTCCCGGAACGTCGTTGAGCACTTCCTGAACACGAACACCGGGCCCCGTGCGGATCTTGATCTCCAGGCCCTGGCCGTACAGGGCCGCAATGTCCCCGAACTCCTTGAAGAAGACTTCGTGCGCCTGCTCGGGCCCTTCGATGAAGTAGAAGTTCCCGCCACCTTCGCGTGCAATCTCGCGCAGCAGGTTCTCGGAGAAATCCCGGCCGAAACCGATGGTGGTGGTGCTGATGCCCCGCCCGAAATGATCCTTGGCGATGCTGACCAATTCCGGCGTGCTGACGACGCCCGTGTTGGCCATGCCATCGGTGAGCAGAATGACGCGACGGAAAGCGTTCTCGACGTCGGCCTGCTCGACGGACCGCAGCGCCTGCAACCAACCGCCCGAAAGATTCGTGGAAGTCCCGACGACGATGTTCTCCACTTTCTTCAGGACGGAGAACTTGTCGGTGAGCGGCGTGAGCGGCTGCACGACTTCGACCGTGCTGTCATAGGCGACGATGGCCAGGTGATCGTGCCGGGTCAGCCAGTTGACGAGCGCCGAAGCCGATTCGAGAACCGCGCTGATCTTTTCCCCGTACATCGACTTGGATTTGTCGATGGCCAGGCCCACCACCAGAGGGCGACGGTCCGGGGAATCGGACACCGGGGGCGTTTCCATCTGAACGAGCAGGTGAGCCAAGCTGCGGTCTGCCGAGGAAACCTCGTTGTATTCGAAAGCCAGCCGGAATTGCATAGGTTGTCTCTTTGAGCGCCCGCCCCGGAGCGCTGGCGAGCAGTCTCGAATTGACCGCCCGGATTTTCAAGAGAATAATCTGAAGTAAGGCCGAAGCAAAAGGGGCCGCGAAGGCCGCTTCAATACCGCGCGCGTATTCGCGCGAGCAATCGCAGGGCAGGGCTGCGCCACAGGCTCCGCTGGTACGGCGGCTTTTCGGAGAGGAATCGTTCGAGCAGGTGCGTGGCGCGGCGCGGACTGTGATGATCGCCGCTTTCGAGGTACACGCGCGCGAGGAGAAAAACGGCGGCATCTTCCAGGTCGCGATTCTCGCGATTGTCGAGGAGCTTTAGCAGAAGGTCGGTGCACGGCGAGAGTTCGCCGTTCTCGAAGAACAACTCGGCCGCAAAAAGGCGCGCCGCAGAGCCCCAGCGCGTACCCTCGAAGCGACGGCCCGCTTCCAGCGCGATGTCCAGAGCTTCCTCGCGCTCGCCGCCTTCGTACAGGGCCGTAGCGGCCAAGAACCAGGCAAGCTGGCCCAGTTCGGGTTCTGCGAATCCCTCCAGGGCCTTGCGAACCGCGCCCCCGCGCGTTTCGTTGTCCTTGCGGGATTCCGTAGCCAGGAGGCGAATGCGATGCAGCCGCGATAGGTCGGCGTACGGACCGCCCGCTTTCTCGGCCTGCTCGAAGAGCTGAAGCGCCCGACCGCGGTCCTTACGAAGAAGGAAGGTTTGCGCGCGGTCGAAGAGCATCTGGCCCTCGGCGCCGCCCGACGAGTCCGCCCCCGCGGCCGGCGCCGCCACGACGTTTGCGGTCGGGCCGATCAGCAACAGGGCGACGCAAAGAACACGCGCGCTCGCGCGTTGCCTGAACAGAGGCCGCATGGTCAGCGCTCCCCGCGCCCGGAAGGAGGAAGGAGCCCGGGCTCGTTCGAGCGACGCTTGGGGTACAGAGAAGGCTCCGCCGACTTGCCCGCGCGTTCGGTCTTTGGCCGTGATGGCTGCGCGGGGGCCGACCGGGGAGTCGAAGGGTCGGTCCGACGTTCCGTTCCAGGCTCGCCCTCGGGTTCGGCCCCACGAGCGGGCGGACGACGCGCGGAACCGGGACCCGAAGGTGGCGGCAGGAGGGGCGCGCCCCGGGACTCGGATTCGCCGGTCCGAGAATCTCGGGTGCCGGAAGCACCCGGATCGCGGGGGGGCACGTAGCCGCGGTTCGGGTAGATACTTGGATCTTCGCCAGCATAGGGTGCCCCGCTCGGCCGCTCCCCACTGAAGGGCTCTTTGGGTCGGTCGCCCTCCTTCATCGGGCGCGTGTCCGTGCGACCGTCCGGCCGGTACGGAATGTGGTCTTCGGTGCCCCGTCGGAACTCCCCGGTATCCGGAATCACGACCGATTCGCGACCGCGCAGGTCGAGCCCCGGCGGATTCTCCAGATTGCGGGCCCGCTCGACTTTTTCACGAATGCTCACCTGAGACAGATCCTGTCCCGAGGGGGGCACGGAATCCGCGCCGGAACGCCAGGCGTAAAAAACTGCGATGGTGGCCAGGATCAGCCAGAACAGGACCGCCCCCAGGCGGATCATCTGCACGGTGCCATGCGGCAGCTGCTCGGTCAGTCGATCGAAGAACTTGAAGATGGTGTCCATCGGCTAACTCGCGGAGGCGCGGCACGCCACGTCGGGGTGTGGCGGCGGATGCTTGCGCAGGCCCGCTACTGACAGTATCGAACCCGCGGCCCTCACTGCCACGTAAAAAAGTCGCTCGGTTTTTGGTTTGACATACCGGCGATCGGGCTCCCTCCGAAGGCATGATCAAGAAACTAGCTCTGATTTCAGGACTCCTGTTGGCCACCGTCGCCACACTTCTGGCGGCCACCGCTGACGAACTCGCGCTTACGTTTGTTCGAACCGTAATCCAAAAAAGCGGACACGCCGAGCGTGGCTCCCTGGACGCGCTGCGCTACTTCCAGTTCACGGCCACCACGCCGGAGAACAATCCCAACTCGTACGTACTCACCAGCAAGGACGCCCAGACTGAATCCGGTTTCATGGCCACGGACAAGAGCGTATATGTGAGCGCGCTCAAAGATCGCTCTTCGGCCCGCATTCTGCGTCTCTGGCAGGGCAACAAGAAGGCCCTGTTGTCCTCCGTACCCAAGTCGCGCTACGTAGCCATGGCCAAAGACGAAATCGACGGCCTGTTGGCCTTTCGTGCCAGCGCGGGCTACAGCAAGGCGATCGCGGCCATGCGCAAGAAGAGCCCCAAGCTGGACGCGAAGACAGTCGATGTTGCGGGCGAAATCACGGAGTACTCCAACTATAAAGAGTTGGCCTTTTGGTACCGGCGGACGGTCGAAGGCAACGATCGCGTCGTGCACGACATCCTCAAAGAGATCAGCAAGTACTACAAGTGAAGTCGCATCCTTGCGGCGGCTAACAAGGCGCCCACGACTTTTCGGGCGCACTCGGTTGGCGGAGAAACCCAGCGCCGCGGAGGTCGGCGCGGGGGGGGGGGAGCCCCCCCCGCCGGAGCGGTGACCACACACACACGACCGCCCCGAGGGGCCAAACGCGCGCAACCGCGCCCCGAACCAACC
>CAZPFB010000201.1:2063-5787 GCA_964585735.1 uncultured Leptospiraceae bacterium | reverse complement strand
ATCCGGCACCGGTGCGAGCATGCGCGCCGCTACCGTCACCATGTAGCGCGTCCGTTCCTCCGGGCTTCTCCACGGCTTTGTCGCGGTGCGCGGTCCCAGTTCAGCCGTGCCCCGCGGTCGCCACCCGCATTCGCCCCCCTCCGACTCTCTCCAATACGAAGTTGTCGAGCAACTCGGCCAGGACTGCCTCCGGGAGGCCCGTTCGGTCCCGCGCTTCTTCTCCGCTGAAGGGATCTTCGTCGAAGGCGGCTACCAGTCTGTCGAGCGCCTGATTCAGTTCTTCGGTCATGGGCAGAACCTCCTGATCACGCGTGCCCCCCCGTGGCGCAAGTGACTTTGCAGACAAGAGGCGGTAGCCACAATTGGGCATGGCCGCCCGCCGACGTATGCTGAGTCTGATTCTGGCCCTGACCTGTGCGGCCACATTCCTGCACCCCTGCGCCGACGAAGAAAATCGCCTGAGCGAACCCAGGCCTTCCAATTGCGAGCCGAAACCCGGGGCGCACCGCGAATACGAGTTGCTCACGCAGCTTCTGTTTGGCACCGACTTCGTACGGCAGTTGCAGGCCCTGCAAGCGCGCAACATTCAGGTGGAACGTCTCTTTACGGGCGATTCCATCGCGCACATCTGGGGGCTGCTGCCCGAAAGCGCGGGCGGGTACGATTGGACGAATCTGAGCAAGGAGCGCTACACTGCTAGCGTCAACACCGGAATTGCGGGCAACACCACCTGCCATTTCATGCGCCGGCTCTTTGCACACGTCTCGGCTTTCGGGGCCCGCAAGATCTTCGTGCACGTAGGAGGGAACGACCTGATCGAGCGCGCGTCGCCGGGGGAGGTCACGGACAACATCCGCCTTCTCCTGCGTTACCTGCGCCTCAGCAATCCGGGGGCCGTGCTCGTCTACGGAGCCATACCGCCCAGCATTTTCGCCTACGGGAACGAACACAAAGACGCCATCAACCTCGAGATCCGCGAGCTCCTGCCGCAGCTGGCGCCCGCCTGCGTCGTGGACCTCACCGACATCCTCGCCGTGAACGGCGCGCCGGGAATGCCCATCACTCCCCGCTACATGGGCGACGGACTGCACTTCTCTCCTTCAGTCTATCCGCTGTACCGAGAGCGCGTGGAAGCTGCGTTCCGGCTCGAATCGGTTCCGGGTGTGCAATGCATCCGATGATCGCTCGACACGGTTGCGTCGGTGCCTATTCGACGCGTGGGCCGTCTTTCGTTTCGCGCGCCGTGTTTTTTCCCGGCGCTGACCCGCCTGTGCTCGCCCTGGTCTTGGGCGCGTATGCGCCGGTTCCGGCTACTGTCACTTTCAGTTGAACGCGAGCGGAGATGCCCCGGACGGTGGCGAGCCTGTCCCGCGTCCCGATCCACTCCTGAAAAGGAGTTCGCAGTTGGGCCCAAATGATGTGTCGAGCGTGTGTGGTTCCGGGCCCGGTGGCCGGTGGCGCGAGCGGCTCGATGGGGAGCCAGCCCAACTGCGGGTGCCAGAACTCGGCAAGCTTGTTGTTGAAGTCAGGCTGTCCGTTGCCCAGGTAGTTCCAGGCCATGCGTGAAGGGATGCCCGCGCTGCGCAGGAGGGCCATGGTCGCGTACGTGAACTCCGTGCAGGTTCCATGCCCCTGCTTGAGGACCACCGGGGCGGGATCGAAGCGACCGTCGCTGTGATAGCGCATCCGGCGCCGCACTTCCAGAAAGGCTTCGCGTGCATAGTCTTCCAGCGTCTCGGAGCGGGCACGGAGTCGTTCGCGCGTGCCGCGAATTTCGGGATCCTCGATCAACAACTGCGGCAGGTTCTCGGTATGGACGCGCAGCTCCTCGGGAGCGCGCCAGGTTGCCAGCGGCGTACGAAACCGCGAAAGGTCGACGTCAATCCGGTAGCGACGGATCTTCGCGCGGTAGACGCCGATGCTGTGCTCCCGATCAGGTTCGAGATGCGAGACAGGGACGAAGAGAGCTCGGTTCCCGTCCCGGTCGTGGCGGACCTCTGCGCCGGGCGGCAGTTTTTCCTCGGCGAGCTCCTGCGCGGCCGTCAGGGCAGGCGGAAGGAGAACGATGGCCACCGCGCCTTCGTTCGCCGCACGCGAAAGCGCGCTGCGTTCGCGCAAGCGGGAGCTCCGGCCCTTGAGCAACCATCCTCCCGGTCTGCGGATCGAAGAATGCAAGGCGATCCACCTTCTGCCCGGCTTCCGAAAGCACCAGCAGCGACTTGTTGGTTCGTACGAACAATTTGTCCGAAGTGGATTCCCAGGCCAAACCGCGCGCGGCAGTCGGCAGCGTCACCTGGTTCGTGCCGCCGTCCGGTCCGAGGGAACGAAGCGAAGTCCGGAGACACTGCCTGTGGCGGTAGTGCGCCGAACGGGCCAGACGACGACCTGGGTCGCCCCCTTTCGTTTGCGTCAGCTCATTCCCTTAGCTCTTTCCCGTTTTCCGACAGCTTACGCCGAGGCCACCGCTTCCGTGCGGGTTGACGATCTTCGTTTCGTAGTCGCTCCGCGCTCGTACGTATTCGAGGAATCTCTCCACCCCCGCAAAGCCGTCGTTGACGTTGTGCGCCACATGGCATCCGCCCGGCACCAATTTCGGATGCACGTCCCGAAAGTACTGCGTGTACCAGTCCTTGTCCGCGTCGGAGAAAACGAAATCGAAAGGACCGGGCTGCGCCGGAACCAGGACATGAGCATCGCCCAGGCGGGCGTCGATCAGGTCGCTCACTCCCGCTTCGCGGAAGTTTGCCTGCGCCTGCGCGTGTCTCTTGGGATCCAGCTCGATGGTAGTCACGCGACCGCCCGTACGTCGCATCGCCATGGCGATCCAGATGGTGGAGTGACCCGTGGAAGTCCCGATCTCGAGCCCCCGCGTGAAGCGGCGCTCGACGATGAGTTTATAGAGCGCCTGACCATCGCGGTACGGCACGTTGAGCGCGCGCCACGAACCGCGGTGTTTCTCCAAGAAGGCGCGCGTCTTCTGTTCGGAGGGTGGGTGATCAGGTCCACCGGCGTTTGCGGTGCAGTCCACAAACGCCAAGGAGAGTGAGAGCAACATCGCGAGTCCGAGCCTCCGTGCGAACGGGGCGCTCGCGGCGAAGGCGAAAGGGAGGGGCCGGTTCATCCTTGAATCCTACCTCCGCCGCCAGCCCTGTCAAGTGCAGCGCGCAGTGCCTTTCGAGGAGGCGCTGTCCGCCTCGCTGCCGTTCCCGGCTGAATGCCGCGCGTTCGGGAGCTTGCAACCCACGGTCCGCGTCGGCTATCCTTCGAATCAGACCGTCTCTTCCTTTGGATCGGGCCCGTATTCGTTGCTTCCGCTGTACTCCTTCCGGCGTGCCCTGCCGGAAAACGTTGCATACTTGCTAAGGACTCTCTTGTACCATCGCATCCTTCTGCTCCTTCACCGCAACCATTTGAAAACGAGGATCACGCCGGCAATCAAGCCAAACACCAAACCACCCGGCATAGCCAACATCGGGATGAAAGACCAGGCCGGGTTGTTGTCAAACTGCGCAATCCCAAAGGGGACAACGAACCCCAAGATGGCACCGCCGATTGCGCACACGATGACCAATAGCAGCGCTTTGATGATGAACATGGCGGGCGACGGTCCGACCCCCCCCTGGGAAATGTCAGCCAAAAAACAATTCGCGTCTGTGAGAAAAGATACACAATAGTTCGGTCAGGGTCGTACTGAAAAGAATTGACCGGCGGTTTTGGACTCTCT
>CAZPFB010000201.1:0-2053 GCA_964585735.1 uncultured Leptospiraceae bacterium | reverse complement strand
GTCGGGCGGACGGCTCCGAACGCCGCGTGCTCGGCTACCGCCGCGGAAACCTCGACCCGAGCGTGAAGCGCTACGGCGCCACCAGGTTCCAGTCCTCGGATCTCCCGCCACGCGTCGATCTGCGAAAGCAGCTTACCGCGGTGGAACAGCAGGGCGATACGAACTCCTGCACCGCCAATGCCGTGGCGGGCGCGTACGAGTACCTGCTCAAGCGCCACCTCGGAGACGAAGCCTACGATGTGAGCCGCATGTTTTTGTACTACAACGCGCGCGCCATGCACGAAGGCGAAGACGACATGAAGGACGAAGGCAGCGTCATCTCCAAGGCGGTCGAAAGCCTCAAGACCTACGGCATCTGTTCCGAGGAAACTTGGCCGTTCGCGGAAGACAAGGTCAATGAACGACCCTCGGACGAAGCATTCCAGGAAGCCGCCGAGTTTCTGATTGAAGACTTTGCAATCGTGCCCACCGACTTGCACGCTTGGAAGAACTGCCTGGCGGAGGGGTACCCCATCATCTTCGGAATTTCCCTATTCAATTCCTTCGATCAGCACCGCAAGCCCGGCCTGGTCCCGGAGCCGACGCCCAAGGAAGTCTCACGTGCGTCCCACGGAGGGCACGCCATGCTGTGCGTCGGATACTCGGATAAAGACCAGGTCTTCATCGTGCGGAATTCTTGGGGTCCCGGCTGGGGGGACAAGGGCTACTGCTACATACCGTATTCTTACATGATGAACACGGCGCACAACGACGGTGACAGCTGGTTCATCCGCCGACTGCAAGAATTGGCTGTGGACGATTCCACCTGGGGGGGCGACGAGTCCATCACCGGCACCTACGAATCGGAATTGGCCGAGATGAGTTCGGAGGATTACCAGGCCATGCTCGACGACATGGACGACGTCCCCCTGGAGGCGCGTATCGGCATCATCCTGCTCCACGTGGCAGCCGCGGATGGCGACGTGAGCGACGCCGAAGTAGACGAAATCGCCAACTACATGCAGGAAATCCTGGTAAAGCTGGGTTCGGACCTTTCCGCCGAGAAAGTGCTCAAAACGGTCGCCAAACGCGGAGACGAGGAGGGTATGTTCGAAAACTCCGTCGAACTCGTCGGCAAACACCTGAGCAACGAGATGCTTGCGACTATCCTCAACGATATTCGCCGCATCGTGGGAACGGACGACCTGGCCGAAGGGGAGCAGGAGATGATCGACTCGATTGCGAGCGAATGGCAGGTGGAATCGGACGAGTAGCAGGGTGGTGCTGAAAGGTCGGGGGCGTAAGGCGGGTGCCGCCTGGTGAAGGGTGTTCTTGCTGTACCTCTCGGTCTCCCACACGCGCCAGTTGTTGCGCGCGCAGCAAGAGGTCCACACGTCCCAGCGCCATTTGCGCGCCGCACATGGAGCAGCCCCACCGGCGAGGGACTGACGGGCACACCGGCCTCGAGGCAGGCCGGTGGTGCCGTCCGGATCACTCCAGTTCGGCGGTACCTTCGCCGTCGTCGTAGTGCAGCGTGACCTTGGAAACTTCGTCGAGCTCGATGCCCTGCCAGAAGAGGTGGTTGCCGTCGGAATCCTCCACCCGGAGGTCCCAGGTGCTGGAGTCGTGACCGGATGAGAAGCGGATATTGACGCTGGACCCGTCTTCGAGGACGCTACCATCGGAAAAGAGGTCCTCTTCCCAACTGTCGGAGCTGGCCGGGGCGATGTGCAGAGCATGCAGCGGGACACCCGTCTTGTTTACGAGAGTGAAGTCGAGATTCATGGAGTTACCTTGCGCGAAGCTTTGGATTGCGCGTGGCCTGCAAGCCGCCCGCGGGCTTCGGTGCGGGCGAATAAATGATTGTCCCAATTGGACGCAATCAACTTTGACGCGCAATCGTGAGGAAAGTGTGAAAGCAGAAAATGGCGGGGGAGTGAATAGTGCGGGGCGCGGGGGTGGGCTGGATTACCGGGCACGCGGTGCGCGGGAGCCCCTACCGCCGCGAAGTGAAACAGGATTCAGAACAATGTAGCCCTTACTTGCCCCACATACTCGGCGTTGGGAGGCCCCG
>CAZPFB010000200.1:0-5897 GCA_964585735.1 uncultured Leptospiraceae bacterium | reverse complement strand
GTGCCGGATGCCTGTATCACCGAGGCGCTCGACCGCCTGAAGAAGCCGAACCACAAGAAATCGAGCGGCCGCGTCGCGGAGCCGGGGGGCCCAGTCTCCTGCGCGCAAGTATTCCGCACGTGCGGCAATTGTCATCTACCGAAAGTCAACAACTGCAACTATCGCTTCACGTTCAAACACGAAGGCCAGTCGGTGGAAACGGTTGCCCACGTCTGGAGGGACTTCAAGCGCTTCACGCCGCGCGGACGTACGGCCGAGCGCATGTTCGATCTCGTGGCGCGCCACCAGGTCGGTTGCACGACCTGCCATGTCGGCCACGGCGATTTCCAACTCAACCAGGAAGGTCTGCACTTCAAGAAGATCGGAGAGGTGATCCGCAAGGTTCCCCTGGCCGAATTTCTCCGGAAGTAGCCGTGGGGTCGGACCAGGGCTGCTCGCGGTACCGGATCTGCGTGGCCTCACCCGTTCGGCACGTACACGAAGTTCCTGCGATTGACGTTGCGGATGCGATCGCATTCCTTCCGCGCGGCCGCCACGTCGGACTGATCCGTGTGGGGATACAGGACGATGTTCCACTGTAGGTACTTCCCGTCCCGACTGCCCTCGATACGGCATGCGCCCAGGCTGCGCCTGCGATCGCAGGGCGCCTCCGCTATTTTCATGACCGGCAATCGGCACAGGTTCTTCTTGATCTCGTCCACGCCGAACATGTTGGTGCGCATCTCGTGACAACTGCCGGGGTCCTGGGGATGCGTACAGCTCACGACAGCAAGGCCCGCTGGCTCCGCTGCCTTCCCCTCGCTCTTCTGCTGCGGCGGAGTGCCACATTGTGGAAGGGCCGCAAGCCCGGCAGTCAGGAGAAAAGATACGAACCGTTTCATAAGCCACCTCATCAGGAACATCACGTCGGGCTCCAGGTCCTGCGCTCCGCGTCCGTGAAGGCCTGAATGTCCCGACGCAGCGCGGGACGATATCCCACGAGGAGGAGAAGCTCCACCAGATGATAGTAGAAAACGAGCACCAGCGGGATCGGATTCTTCGTAGAGGCAAACTCTTCGAGGTTCTTTTGTGTATCGTCGCGGCCTTCCTCGAAGACTCCGTGACCGATGGCCACCTGCGCGCCGAACGTAAGAGCAAAGGCCACAACAACCGCGAGCGCTCCAGCCCAGGTCGTTTCGGGGAACACGAGACCCGCCACGTACCAGCTTCCCGCAAGAAAGGCAACCATCAGCGTCCCGGCCAGGAGTTCCGTTAGCAGGTAAACGGGCGCGAGCGCGACGATGAGCACGAGGGCGAGGTCGATGTGGTACGCCGGAAGAATCGGTACGAGTGAGGCCAGCTTCACGACGGCCCACAGTTCTACCGGAATACACAGCCAATGCAGCAGGCGATTGGCGGTACTCTGATGATACGCTTCGTGCACCCCCATGCGACGCTTCCATCCGAAAGCTCCGCTTGAGGGCAGTGTCCCAATGGTTGTGGCGACGGATCCCGGCATGACAAACTCAGGAGTCTTGCGCATTCTAAGAGAAGAATCAATTCAAAAAGCTGGCGCCCTTTCGGAAAAATACTGACCGTAGGCCCCGCTTTTCGAACCTCGACTCATGCGGCTGGGGCCTCCGACCACAGTCCCGCTTCTCGGCGGGCCGCGGACGGCGCGTTTCGCGCGTCGAACGGCGGGTTTCCTCTTGGGCACGGCGGGATGTCTGCTGCTCGCCGCAACAGGCGCGCTCGGCACCGCGGGGTGTCTGCCCGCGGAAGCGCTGCCGCGCGAATTTCGCCTGAGCACGCGTTGCCCAAAGGGGACTCTGGCCCTCGGAAGCGGCCTGTGTCGGCAGGACATCCCCTACAATCGGCCGGGCCTCACGCACACGGGATTGGTGCAGCCCGTTCCGGCCGCCACCATCCGACCGCGGGTTGCTGATCTCGGTCGCCTGCTTTTTTTCGACCCGATTCTCTCCGAGTCGGCCAACCTGTCCTGCGCACACTGCCACGATCCGGTGCGGGGCTGGTCCGACGGGCGCGCGGTCAGTCGTGGTTTTGGCGCCGCGGGCCGCGGGCCTACCAGGACGGGCGGCGTTCCGCTTCGAAGAAGTGCGCCGGGTTTGTGGAACGTTTCCTTTCAGCAGAGGCTGTTCTGGGACGGTCGGGCCACGACACTGGAGGATCAGGCAGAAGGACCGCTCTTCCACCAGGACGAGATGCGGATGAACCCGCAGGCCCTGGCCACACGCCTGCAGTCGTCGGCGTACGCGGCGCTGTTTCGGGACGCGTTCGGCGCGCCCCGCATCAGCGCGTTGCTCGTGCAGCAGGCGCTGGCCGAATTCCAGCGCACGCTCGTCAGCTTTCGGAGCCGTTACGACCGTTACGCCCTGGGAGATCGGACCTCGCTCGACGCCACGGAATTGCGCGGGTTCAACGTGTTCCGTTCGTTTGTCACGCGCTGCGCCGAATGCCATCCACCGCCGCTGTTCACCAACCAGCAGGACGCCATCATCGGGGCGCCGGAATCCAAAGGGTTGCCCTTCGATCCCGGCATCGAGGAATTGACGGGAAGCGCGCACACACGCGGCGCCTTTCGCATACCGGGGATTCGCAACGTCGGAATCACCGCGCCTTTCATGCATTCCGGTGGGCTCGCCACGCTGACCGACGTGGTGGAGTTCTACGATCGCGGTGGCGGCCGGGCGCTGAGTGCGCCGCACGGCGCGCTACCCATCCACTGGCACGTGCGCCGGATCGGCCTTTCGGCCGAAGAAAAGCTCGCGCTGGTCGCCTTCCTCCGTACTCTGACCGACGAAAGCTCGATGCCGGAGGTACCGAGGGCAGTTCCCTCGGGACTCCCGGTTCTGGATGGAGGAACTCGTTGAAAGACCAGCACCTGCGAACGGCGGCCGCGTTCCTGATCGGCCTGGCTCTCGTATGCTCCCGGGCGGCCCAGGCGGAAGTCCTCGAGGTCAAGACGGGACAGAGCATTCAGAAAGTGGTCAACCGCGCCAAGGCCGGTGACACGATCCTCGTCCACCCGGGAACCTACCACGAGTTCGTTTACGTCGACCAGCCCAACATCACCCTGCGCGGAATCAAAAAAGACGGCCGCTGGCCTCTTCTGGACGGCCAGGGAAAACTCAACGACGGCATCATTTCTTCGGGCAGCGGCTTTCGGGTGGAGAACTTTCACATCCGTAACTATCGCGCGAACGGCGTGATGAGCCAGGGCGCCAACAACGTTGTCATGCGCCACCTGCTCGTGGAGAACACCGGCATCTACGGCATCTACCCCACGATGGGAACGAACATTACTATTGAAGATACCGTGAGCGTCGGGATCGCGGACGCAGCCATCTACATAGGGATGTGCACGCACGTAGACGTACGCCGCAACGAAACCTACGGGAGCGTCATCGGTATCGAGGTCGAGAACTCCGAGCACGTACTGGTCGAACAGAACCTCGTCTATGACAACTCCGCCGGGATCGTGATCTTCGCCATACCGGGGCTGCCGCGCAAGCGTGCCGAGGACGTCATCGTCCGCAAAAACTTCGTTTATGACAACAATCACCGCAACTTCGCCGAACCGGGGGCGCTGGCCGCGGGCGTCCCACCGGGCATCGGCATCGGCATCCTGGCCGGAGACCGCGTGGTTCTGGAAGACAACATCATCCGGCGCAACAGCTTTGCGGGCATCGCCCTTGGAGACCACAGCCTCCTGCCGGTAACGCAGCAGCGGGACGCCGAGGTGGAACCGAACCCGGACGGCAACCGCGTGCTCCGCAACGTCTTTCTGGACAATGGTACGAGGACGTGGGGGGATACGGTCTCGTGGTTGCTCTACGTCGTCCGGACTCTCTTCTACGGCTCGGGCGAGCGCGCCAAAGGGCCGGAAGGGGAGACCATCGGTTTGTTTCCCAAGGGCTTCGATGTCGTGGCCAGCGGCAGAGGAAAAGACAACTGCCTGCAGGAAGGCGACGCCATCACGCGGGTCGGCACCCGCTCCTTTGGCGTGTGCGCCTCCACGGAGACCACCGCGAAGATAACGACCATGGTGGGCGCCGCAGAGCGCACCCTTTCGGCCCGCAGCGAAGCCGAGATAGGAAGGCAGGTGTACGCCACCGTGTGCGCAAGCTGTCACTCGCTGAACATGAAGACCATCGGTCCACCCGTCGCCGAGATCCGGGAGAAGTACTACGGAAACCCATACGGGATCGTGCGGTTCGCGTCGCTGCCGCATCGCGTGCGCAAAGGTTTCGCGGCCATGCCTTCCCAGAGGTACCTCGGCCTGGAGAAACTCAACGCCGTGGCGCGCTACCTACTATCCGCTGAACTCGACCCAACCAACCGCAGGGGGAAACAGTAATGCAGTCCAGAACGACCCCGCTCCCCGAAGGAATGAGCACATCCCTGCGGGCCCTGTTCATGCCGGCCCTGGGCGCCGCGCTGCTGCTCGTGATAGGGCTGGCCAGCAGCCAGCTTGCCTGGAAGCGCAACGTGCTGGCGGCGGCGTTCTTGTTGTACTACGCCATCGTCGTGGTCTACGGTATTCATCGCGCCAACCTGACGGCCGACGAACTTTTCGAAGGTAACGTGTCTCCGGAGGAAAAGGCCTCCCGAGCGGCACGCGCCTTTCAGTTTCATCTGTCCGCCTGGGTCACCGGCGCGGTGGCGCTCGTGGCGGCCTTCTTCACGGCCATGATGAAAGACCGTTGGGACATGCCGGTCCCCGCGCCGTACCTTCAGATCGCCAGCGGCATCCTCTGGTCGATCCTGTCGGCCACGCTGCTTCAACTCTTCGCGCTCTACCGGAGGTTGCAGTACGCCGAAGTCCGCTCGTCCGGGACCTACGCGCTGCGGGGCTTCCTCCTCTACGGCAGCGCCGCGCTCTGCTTCCCCATCTATTTCTTCCTGTACGCGGGTCAGAGCAAACAGATCACGTTGCCCTGGCTCATCTACTTCTCCCTGCCCACGAACTTCGTTCTTGCGTTTTTGGTGCTGCGCTTCCTTCGCCGGGTGCGCGAACTCGCAGGCGCCGACTCGGATCTGCTCCTCGGCCCCGAGCGCCAGCGGCCGATGGTGCGCCTCGTGCAGGCCACGGTGCTGGTCATGGGGCTGTGCGTCCTCGTCGGAATCGACTACGGCCGTTCCCTGACCGGTCTGTGGGTATTTGCGGTGCGCACGGATTCCACGGTCCTGTTTCGCCTGCTGCGCCCCTTCGGCGTGGACCAGAGCAAACGCGACTCGTACGGCTACACGCCACTTCACTACGCGGTTCAGGATGACAGCCGCGCGTTTGTGGAGTATGCCCTCGGGGCAGGCGCCGATCGCGAAGCGCTGAACAACTTCGACCAGACCCCGCTCATGCTCGCCGTACTCCTCGACCGGCGCGAGATTGCCGGGATACTTCTGAAGGCGGGCACAGATCCCGGTCGGGCCGGTTTTCGCGGTCAGACTCCGCTCATGCTGTCAGCGCGGGACGGACACGTCCGCCTGACCGAACTGCTGCTCACGGCGCGCGCGCCTCTGAACCCCGTCGACGCGTTCGGGGAAAGCGCGCTTTCGTACGCTGTGACCGGCGGCCACGCCGAAATCGCCGACATGTTGCTGCGGGCGCGCGCCGACGCTGCCCTCCGTACAGCCCGGTTCTCCTCAGGCGACCGACCGCGGTCCCTGCTTACGGCAGCCACGGAGCTCGGCCATACGAAGACGGTAGAAGTGCTTCGCCGGCACGGCGTGCGCTGAGGCCCCCTGCTTGCGGAAGAGCTGTGAACCGCCCGGCGAGTCACGCAGCTCGGCCGCGCCTGATGCCGGAGGAGGTCGCGGCGATGCACTCATCGGAGAGAAGAGTCTACCAAGAAACTCCTATCCGGGGGCCGGGGCCGGCGGAGCGACAATGGCTGACG
>CAZPFB010000199.1:0-5951 GCA_964585735.1 uncultured Leptospiraceae bacterium | reverse complement strand
GGCAAGTTCGACTTCAATTCGATCCTTGTGCACCACCTGATGGATGCGCCGGTGATCGAGTGGAACATCGGCGGGATCAAGGTCCGCCCGGGGGATCCGCGCTACGCCGAGGATCCAAAGGTCGGTGGAGTCCTGAATATTCGTCGCTACGCATTCAAAGACGAGCAGGGTCTGTACAAGTGGCAGGGTGGAATTCCCATGCACATCACCAAACGGGTTTCCATGATGTTCGCGGTTTCCGTGGTGCTTCTCTTGGTCGTGATTGGCGCCGCTCGTGCCATCACCGCAAATCCGTTGCGCATACGCGGCCGCCTCGCTGGTCTCATGGAAGTGCTCGTGCAGTTCATTCGTCGGGATGTCGTGGATCAGAACATGCACGGCCATGGCGCCGGCTTTCAGCCCTACATCCTTTCGCTCTTCTTCTTCATTCTGTTCCACAACCTGTTCGGTCTTTTTCCGCCGCTGGGTGAAATCGCCAACGAAACGCGCATCGCTCTGTCGGGCGCAGGACACGCGGATCATGGCCCGGGGTCTCTCGTCGATCCCCTCGTCGGAGTGTGGCCTGGAATCACGGTGACGGGTGACGTGGCCGTTACTGCGTCTCTGGCCATCCTCACCACGCTCATGGTATGGGTGACGGGCTTTCGTTACCAGGGAATCTCTTTCCTGTGGTCGTTCATGCCGAAGGGTTTTCCCACCATCATGGCCATCTTTCTGTATCCGATCCTTTTTCCGCTTCTGTTCATCCTGGAGATTGTGGTGGGGCCGTTGGCCAAGGGTTTCGCGCTCACCATTCGTCTTCTGGCCAACATGACCGCCGGGCATGTGATCATCCTCGCGCTGATCGGCTTCATCTTTCAGTTCGGCCTGGCCGTGTCGCCTGTCTCCGTGTTGGGGGCTTCGGCCATTTATTTGCTTGAAATCTTCGTCGCCTTTCTTCAGGCGTTCATATTCGCGCTGCTCACTTCCATATTCATCGGGAGTGTAATGCACGCACACTGAAGGCCCAGCTTCCTCGCGAAGCATGACGCCAAGCAGTGTCTGGGTCTTTTCTTTTGGGACTGATTTGACTACGAAACTGGAGGTTCACACAGAATGATCGGATTGATTGCAATCGGAGTGGGTCTGGGCGCCGGATTGGCCATTATCGGAGCAGGCATCGGGATCGGACGGATCGGCGGTTCGGCCGTCGAAGGTATCAGCCGTCAGCCGGAGGCCGGTGGCTCGATTCTCGTGAACATGATCATCGCTGCGGCCCTGATCGAAGGCGCGGCTCTGTTCGCGTTGGTCATCGCCTTCCTCATGGGCGGCACGATCACCAAAGACATGCTGGAGCTCTATGCGAAGGGTGCGCCCGCGCAAATGGAGACCAAGAAGTAAGCAAGTGCTGGGACGCCTCTGCACAGGAAGGGATCGGACGTGATACTCGAATACCTGGCTGGTGAGGGCAGCATCGCCCTGCTGGATGTGAATCCTGGGCTGTTGATCTGGACCACGTTCACCTTTCTGGTGGTCATGCTCCTCCTGCGAGTCTTTGCCTGGAAGCCCATCGCCAAGGCTCTGGACGAGCGGGCCGAGAAGATCCATGCGGACCTGGATCGCGCCGACGCGATTCGCCGGGAGGCGGAGGCGCGGCTCGAAGAATACATGGGCAAGCTCAACGGTCTGCGGGCCGAAGGACAGGAAATCCTGACCGAAGCGCGCAAGGATGCCGAAGCCCTCAAAGAAGAGCTTCTTGCTGAGGCGCGCAAGGATGCCGAGGCCGTTCGGGCCCGGGGTCTTCGTGACATCCAGCTTGCCGTGGACAAAGCGCTCGAGCAGTACCACGAGACTTTGACCGAAATGTCGGTGTCCGTAGCTGCGCAGATCTTGGGACGTACGTTGCAGCCCGCGGACCATCAGGACCTCATCGGCAAAGCGGTCGCGCAGATCCGAACACTGGGGGGCCGTTCCTGAAGCTTCCGGCGGGGCTCTCATGAAAGGCGGTTCGCGCACAGCATCTGTCTACGCCGAGGCTCTGGCGGAACTGGCGTCCGAGGCGGGCATTCGCGAAGCCGTCGAAGAAGAACTCCTGGGAGTCAGTGCCGCGGTGCAGGCGGACCCGGCCGTGTGGAAGTTCTTTCGTTCGCCGGTGCTTGCGGTCGAGGCCCGCATGGCGGTAATCGAAAAGGTGTTCCGCGGAAGGGTCGGGGAGCTCGTGTACAACTTTCTGCGGGTGCTGGCCAATCGGAAACGCTTGGACCATCTGCCGGCCATTGCGTCGGCGTACACGCAAATCTTGGATCGTGCGCTCGGCCGCCGGCGGGTGGAACTGACGACCGCAGTTCCTCTCTCGGAAACGGAACGTTCGCGCATTGCGGAAGCCATGCAGATCTACCTGAAGGCCACTATCGTCCTGAGCGTGAAAGAAGACAGGGAACTCATCGGAGGGTTGGTCATTCGCTCCTCCGACATCCTGATCGATACCAGTCTGCGCAGCGGCCTGCGGCGGATTCGCGCCGCTTTGAAACGCCGCAGAACCATAGGTGGGGAATACTATGAAGATTAAGACCGACGAAATCGCCAGCGTACTCAAGAAGGAGATCCAGGGCTTCGAAAGCCAACTGGACCTGGCCGAGATTGGCGAAGTCATCTCCGTGGGGGATGGGATCGCCCGCGTCTACGGCTTGGACCGTGTCATGTTCAACGAGATGGTCGAGTTCGAAGAGGGAACCCTGGGGCTGGCCTTCAACCTCGAAGAAAGCTCGGTGGGCGTGGTCGTCCTGGGAGAATACAAGCAATTGCGCGAAGGCCATCAGGTGCGCCGAACGGGACGGGTCCTCGAGATCCCGGTCGGTGAAGCCATGCTCGGCCGCGTCGTCGATTCGATGGGTCGCCCTGTCGATGGCAAGGGTCCCGTCAACACCAACAAAACCTACCCGATCGAGCGCCTCGCTCCGGGGATCGCCAAGCGCAAGCCCGTTACCGAGCCGTTGCAGACCGGCATCAAGTCCATCGACGCCATGATCCCGATCGGTCGCGGTCAGCGGGAGCTCATCATCGGGGACCGGGGTACCGGCAAGACCGCCATCGCCATCGATACGATCATCAACCAGAAGGGTTCGGGCGTCGTCTGCGTCTACGTGGCCATCGGCCAGAAAGCATCGAAGGTTGCCTCCGTTCAGAAGAAGTTGGCGGACCTCGGTTGTATGGATTACACGATCATTGTCTCCGCCTCAGCTTCGGACCCGGCCTCCATGCAGTATCTGGCGCCCTATTCCGGTTGCGCGCTGGCCGAGTTCTTCATGTACGAACAGGGCAAGGCCACGCTCGTCATCTACGACGACCTGAGCAAACAGGCCAACGCCTACCGCCAGATGTCCCTCCTTCTGCGTCGCCCGCCGGGTCGAGAGGCCTATCCGGGAGACGTGTTCTACCTGCACAGCCGGCTCTTGGAACGCGCGGCCAAGCTCAGTGACAAGATGGGTGGCGGGAGCCTCACGGCTCTGCCCATCATCGAAACGCAGGAAGGTGAGGTGAGCGCCTACATTCCAACCAATGTCATTTCGATCACCGACGGACAGATCTATCTCCAGCCCAACCTGTTCGCATCGGGGCAGCGCCCCGCCGTCGACGTCGGGATATCTGTGAGCCGGGTGGGTGGGAACGCGCAGATCAAAGCAATCCGCAGTGTGGCCGGCCGCATGAAGCTGGACCTCGCGCAGTTCCGCGAGTTGGAAGCGTTCGCGCAACTCGGTACGGAGCTCGACGCGGCCACGCAGGCCCAGTTGGACCGTGGCTACCGGGTGCTCGAAGTGCTCAAGCAGGGCGAATCCGAGCCGTGGCCGGTGGAAGAGCAGGTGGCTGTGATCTTCGGCGTCACGAGGGGCATGATGGACAAGGTGCCGGTGGAACGGGTGAAGCGTTTCGAGGGCACCCTCATCGAACACCTGCGTTCCGCGCACATGTCTGTTCTAAAGGATATTCGCGAAAAGAAGGTCGTCTCGGACGAAAAGCAGCTCGAGCGCATCATCGGAGATTTCGCCGACGCCTTCCTGACGGGGCGTGCCGCGGATGTGCGGACCAACGTCTGACGGTCGCGGGGCGGGAAAGCAAAAACAGGCGGAATAGCACCGAATGGCAGGGGTCAAGGAACTCAAGGGTCGGATCGTCTCGGTCCGCAATACGCGCAAAATCACGCGCACCATGGAGATGGTGGCCACCGCCAAGTCCAAGCGTATGGCCGACCGCGTTCACGCGGCCCAGCCCTACAGTCGAAAGATCTCCGAGATCATGGGCGCGCTCGAATCCCTGAAGGATCAGGTGGATTCGCCGTTTCTGCGTCAGGTGGAGAACCCGAAGCGGGTTGCGCTGCTCGTTGTCTCCGCCAACCGGGGACTCTGCGGCGGCTACAACTCGAACACGCTGCGCCTCGCGCGCCGTCGGCTCCAGGAATTGAAGGGGCAGGGTCGGGACGTGGAACTGCATGTCGTCGGCAAGAAGGGCGTCGGTTACTTCAAGTTTCTCAGGCTGTCCGTCGTGAAATCCTACACAAATATCGATGATCGCTTCTCCTATGCGGATGCGGAGGGAATCGCGCAGGGTTTCATGGAGTCGTTTGCCACGAAGCAGGTCGATGCTGTGGAAAAAGTTTACACAAACAACCACCGTTCTTACAAGCAGACCCCCGGGAGTACACCCCAGTTGCCGGGTGGGCGCTCCCCACCCCCACCAACCGGCGGGGGCGCGTCGCCTGCTCAGCCAAAAAAGGAGTCCGGCTCACGTTACCGTGCCAATATTTCGTATCAGCCCAGCCCGGAACTCATACTGAAGCGGCTTTTGCCGCTGGTGGTCAAGACAGTGGTCTACCGCGCCCTGCTTGAGGCGGTTACGTCCGAGCAGATTTTTCGGCGCATTGCCATGAAGAACGCCACCGACAACGCCGGGGAAATGATCAAGCTGCTCACCCGCAAGTACAACCGGGTTCGGCAGGCGGGCATCACCCAGGAGCTATCCGAGATCGTTGCGGGCGCCGACGCGCTCGGATGATCGCGCACAATCAGGTCACAGGAAGTCTACATGAACGCAACTGCCAACAAAGGTCAAATTGTCCAGATCATCGGCTCGGTCCTCGACATCGCCTTTCCGGACAGACTCCCGGAAATCTACAACGCCCTCGAAGTGGGCGTGGAGCGGGACGGCAAGACCGAAAAGGTAATCGTCGAAGTGCAGCAGCACCTGGGCGGAGACCAGGTGCGCGCCGTGGCGCTTTCGGCTACCGACGGGATGGTGCGCGGTCACGAGGTCATCGATACCGGCGCACCTATTTCGGTTCCGGTCGGTGAAGTGACGCTCGGTCGCATCTTCAACGTGCTCGGCGAAACGGTCGACGAGGGGCCGGCACTCACGGTCAAGGAACGCCGGCCGATTCATGCTCTGGCCCCCCGCATGGAGGACCTCGAGCCGAAGACGGAGATCTTCGAGACCGGGATCAAGGTCATCGACCTGTTGGCACCCTATACGAAAGGCGGCAAGACCGGTCTGTTCGGCGGTGCGGGTGTGGGCAAGACCGTCGTCATCATGGAGCTCATCAACAACGTCGCCAAAGCGCACGGTGGTTTCTCCGTGTTCGCCGGCGTGGGCGAGCGGACCCGGGAAGGAAACGACCTGTGGTTGGAAATGCAGGAATCGGGCGTCATCAACCGCGCCGTCCTCTGCTACGGCCAGATGAACGAACCTCCGGGTGCGCGCCTCCGCGTTGCCCTTTCCGCTCTCACCATGGCCGAGTACCTGAGAGACACGGCAGGCACCGATTGCCTGCTCTTCATCGACAACATCTTCCGATTTTCCCAGGCCGGGTCCGAGGTGTCAGCTCTCCTGGGCCGGATGCCTTCTGCCGTTGGTTATCAGCCGACGCTGGCCACGGAGATGGGCGGCCTACAGGAACGGATCACGTCGACGAAGCACGGCTC
>CAZPFB010000198.1:0-6004 GCA_964585735.1 uncultured Leptospiraceae bacterium | reverse complement strand
ACCTCGGGTGGGTGGGTGGACATGTTCATCGGCGACGCGTTTCTCGCGCTTTTGGGATTTGTGCAGGCACTAGACATTTCCGCTGAACGCGCCGTGCGTGCCGCGCTCATGTTGCGGCGCGCACGCCTCGAGATGAACCAGCTCAATAGAAGGGAAGGGAAAACCCCGGTCGGATTCGGTTGCGGTGTCAACACAGGACCACTGGTGGCCGGCCAGATTGGCACGATGATGCGGATGGAGTTCACCGTGATAGGTGATACCGTCAATGTTGCGCAGAGGCTGGAACAGCTCACCAAGGAAGTGCAGACGGATATTCTCATCACCGAGGAAACCCGACGCCAGGTGGGCGATGTTGTCCGCGTCGAGGCTCTTCCACCGGCCCGCCTGAAAGGCAAGTCCGAGCCGGTATCCGTCTACGCCGTCCTCGGTCTGTCGGCCGACCCTCATTGCCCCCGGTCACTTGGGGAGTTGCGCTCGCTGTTGATCCAAATCGATGGTGTGGAAGTCCCGCAGAGGCGCGTTCTATGAAGACCGCGGCGGTGCTGCCGCAGGAAAGGAGGTTCTGGAACCTGGGTCTCCCGGGCATGTGCCTCGTTATGATTGTGATCTGTCTGTGGCTTTTTTTCGAAACCTTTCGCGATGGTGCGGAAGCAGCGAGTTCGGTTCGCATTGGGACCGTCGGGCTTGTGCGCAAGACGGCGCAACGGCGCGCCGCGCGTCGCGTCATGTTCGAAGCGGTTCAGAGTCCCGCGGCCCTCGCGCAGGGCGACACCATTCGCACGGGAGTGGAATCGGAAGCCCTCCTGCGACTGTCAGGTGGGACAGAAGTTAAGCTCGACGAACTGAGCATGGTCGTTCTCCACATCCGCCGCGGCGTGAATGAAATCGATGTGAAGCGGGGCCAGGCCAGAGTCGTTGCCAGGGGCCGGCGTACGATACTTCGGATCGGAGGTCGTTTGGTCGAAATCGAAAACTCTACGGTGGTTGTGAAGGAGGACCCCGAATCCGGCCGGATAGTGATGGTGGAGGTCGGGGCGGCCACGGTCCGCGAGGGCAAGACTCTGATGCAGATCAAACCGGGCAGCCTTGCTGTTCTTGGCGATCAGGGTCTCACCGAGCAGGAGCTTCCCGTGTATGCAACCGGACCCGGCGACGGAGCAACGCTCCCCACGGAAACCGAGGACCGCGCGGTGGAACTGACATGGCAGGCTGCGTCCCGCGGAGAAGTCCTCCTGGAGTGGGGCTCGACGCGCGCCATGGGCAACCAGCGTCGCCTGACGATGTCTGCGGCGGGCTCCTCCTGGATTCGATTTCGGCCGGGACAGCACTATTGGCGAGTCGGGAGTGTGGGCAGTCGCCCGGGACCGATCCGCTCGCTGCGCGTCGTGAAGTTGAGGCCTCCCGCCCTCCTGCTGCCGACCCATCGAAGTATCCTTCGGACTTCCGCTCGCGAGGCTCTGGTGAGTTTCGCTTTTTTGGGTTCTGAATTACTCGATAAGTACATGCTGATTGTTGCATCCGATCCGGCCCTCCGCAACCGCCTCCATGGGGTTCCGGTTCAGGTGCACAGCGTGGCCCTGGCACTGCCCCAGGGTAGCTACTTCTGGACAATCGCAGCCGAGGGTCCCGGCCGCCGATATCTGCAGGCGCAACCAGGCTTCTTTCGGATTGTCCCCGAGGAGGTCCGTGCTCCGTCGCCTCTCTGGCCGGCATCCGGCGCGGTCGTCTCACTTCGCGTCCTCTCGGGGCCGGGTGTCGTCTTCCGGTGGGAGGGCGGCAGCTCTTTCTCAGGGTACCGGTTCGAATTGGCGTCCGATCGCGCTTTCGGAAAACCAATCTTCTCGACAACCACGGCGCGACCCTTCGTCGCCTTTCGTCACAAGGCTTCGCTTGGCACCTGCTTTTGGCGTGTGGTCGGTTTGAACCTCGGGAAAGAATTTCCCTCGCGAACGTCTGCGCTGGTAGTGCAACCAGAGGACCAGCTCGAACTGAAGTCCCCTGCTCCGGACGCTCAATTCGAAGAAGGTCAGAACGTCCGGTTCCACTGGGCGGCATCCGGCGGCCCGGCTTCTTTTCGCCTTCTCGTCGACGGGGAAGGTGGTAGCTTCGAACAACCCGTGCTTCAAGAAGTGCTTCGGGGGTATGGCGCCGTACGCGCGTTGGCAGCCCCGGGGCGCTATCATTGGAAGGTGCAGATTCTACAGGCAAGCAGGGTTGTGGCCGAGAGCAACAGTCGCAGCTTCAGGATAATCGACTCGGTTGCGCCGCCACTGCTCCGTTTTCCGGGTCCTGGAGCAGTTGTGGACATGAGCGCACGAACGGAGCTTTCCTTCGATTGGCGCGGAAACGCGGCCTCCTACACCCTCACCCTGGATCGAGTCCCTCCTGGAATCGGTAGGCGCGTTCTCAACCTGCGCGTCCGTGGATCGGGGTATTCGCACGAGAATCTGACGGACCTGGATGAGGGTTCCTATGAGTGGTCTGTGCGGGCGCACGCTTCGGACGGCCGCCTTGGCCCTCCCGCGACCGCGCCATTTTCCATCCGATTGGTGAGGCAACCGTCTCATCCCAGGGTGCTCCTTCCCCGAGGGTCCGCTGCGGAGTAGCGAGAGTATGTATGCATGGGTATACTACGCCGTCGCAGCCCTCGTGTCTGCCGCTGCCCTTCTGGCTCCGTGCACACTGTCCGGTCAGACGAGGGAAACGAAGCTCTCCTTTCGGGTGCGCTGGCTGCCCGTCGATGGTGTGGCGCGGTACCGAGTCGAGGTTCGAGGTCCCGGGGGACAGCAGGTAGTCAGTCAGACGGTGGAGGGTTCGTCCCTCGACGTCGGTCTGGAGCCCGGTCTGTACGAGGTCCGGATTGCATCGCTGAACAAGTTCGGCCGAGAGGTCCCAGGAGCGGTCTGGCATTCCTTTCGCGTGGAGCCCCCGCGCGAATCGCTCCCCCGCGAAGCCCGGCTTCCCCCGGCGGGTTCCTCCGCGGCCGATCGATTGCGCCGACCCCCGCCGCGCGAACCACGCGAGGACCCTCAGTCATTGTCTGAACTCAGGGCCGTTCAGCGCGAGGAACGCAAAAGGGCAGGGTTCGACTGGACCGGCCTGGTCCCGGGCATGGTGCAATGGCGCCGAGGGGACACGATACGTGGCTCTCTGTTTCCCGGAGTACTTTTTGCGTCGTTTGCGTACGGTGCGTACGGCTACCGGGGGGCGGAGGCCGCACGCCAGAGAACGCGGACGGATCCATTGTTTGCGGTCTACAACAATCCGCTCCCGTACCTGGCCCTTCGCCAGGTGCTGCTCGCGGACTCCCTCAACACCGTGGCCTTTGCCGTCGGCTACCGGGATTTTCTGGCGGGCCGCTCGGAGTACGTCGGTTATCGACGCGAACAAAGGGTGGCCGGAGGTCTATTCGCCGTTGTTTACCTGTTGCACCTCGCAGACGTTTACTTGTTGGGACGAGCACCCGCAGACCCGCCGGCACTCGAAGCGTTCTTTCGACATGGGCATGACCCTGCGCTGCATCGATTCTGGGAGGCTGGCATGACAGTTGCGTTCTGAATGGTGAAGGTCGAGGGCGGCTTCAAAGGCCGGTCGTGAAGCCGGTAGGCGTCGTGTAGGTTGCGGCCAGGGCGTTGCCAGCAAGGTCCTGAACACCGGTCGTTATGCGAACGTCGTGGGTTGTAAGCACGCCGAGCGGAAGGAGGGGGTCCACTTCGTAAACACCGGCACTGATGAAGGTCGGTGGGCCTGACATGATGACGCATGTGAGAAAATTGTCAGCTGAGACCTGGAAGCTGCCCGAGCAGGTCGCATCCACCCCCGTATTGGTGGTGATCGTCGCATCCAGCATCCCCTCGTCGAAGGTCACACGGATGGTCGCGGTCACGGCCACGCCACTCGCCCCGTCGGCGGGCGTCGTGCCGATGACGTTTGGCGCGGTCACATCCGGCCCCGCCGTCGTGGTGAACCCGAGAGGAGTCGTGAACGTAGTCGCGAGTTGATTGCCGGCGGAGTCCGCCGCCGGCGGCGCCACCCGGATCTGGAACGTGGTGGAAGCAGCGAGGGGCGCCGCGGGCACAAGGGAAAAAGCAGTGTTGTCGCCGTTTGGTGTCGGAGGACCCGCCATCTGCACACACGTCACAAAAGAATTCGAGGACAACTGGATGGTACCCAAGCAAGAGGTGTCTGTCGAGTTCGTCCCCACTGTTGCGGGTCCCATTTCTTCGCTGAAGGTGATGTCCATGGCCGTGTTCGTTGGTGCCGTGGCGCCATCGGCCGGCGATGTGGACAGCACCGTTGGCGGAACAAGGTCGCCGGCGGTGGGCCCGCCTGCAGGAACAAGGAAGGAGTGGGCCGCGTCCATGAGCGAAAGACCAAACCACTCCGGGTACGGACGATTGCATGCCAGGAGGATCACGGGCGCGCCGCAGATGCAGGCGAGGATTCTGTTCGCTCTTTTTGGCTGCATCGTACAAACGCGCTGTGCACGTCCTCGCTGGACAGAATGCTCCCCAGATCAAGGGATAGCATTTGTTTGCCGGAGTGTCAAATCCCAGCGACGTCAAAGGCTGCGAGGGAGCTACTGCTTCTTGTACGTATCGGTACGCTAAGCATCAGGCTGCAAAGGGAAGTACGCGCGAAGCAGGTAGTGTCCGCGCAGCGCAATCGAATTGGGGTCTGTCACCCCTCTTCTCGCGTGATCTCCGCAATGACCTTGAGCTTGTAGTACTTCTCCGCGATTTTCAGGAGTTGGCCGGGCGGCAGAGGCGTTCGGAGCACATCGCGGACGTCCAGCCCCTGCAACTCCTTGACCCGCTGACGGTCCACTTTTTGCGTCAGGGCGACGATGGGCGTGGCGTGAAAGATGTCGTTCTTGCGCAGCTTGCGGATCAGAAACGTTCCGTCGAGGCGGGGCATTTCCAGCGAAATGACGAACAGGTCCGGTCGCGCTGCTTCCGCCGATGTTTCGGCGAGGTGTCCGTGCTTTTCGCCGATGGCCTGAAAGCCGGTGGAGGCCAACTCCTGCACGTGCTCGTCGCGGTAGGAGTCCAAGAAGTCCACGACGAAGATTCGAAATGGGATGAAGAGCTCCATGCGACCATGTCCAAGTGGAAGGCGCCCAAAGTGCGGTCAAGCACACGCCCTGGTTTGTGTTCATTTCACACCAGCAGGCGACCGAGGGCGACCACCGCCGCTGTCTCGACGCGCAGGACGGTGCTTCCCAGAGTGCGTTCCACGGCACCCAGGGCCAGGACCAGTGCGCGCTCGGCAGGAGTCAGACAGCCCTCCGGTCCGACGATGCAGGCCGGAGTGCTGCCCGGAGGCGCATCCGAAGCGACCAGAGGGCTGGCCGCGTCGCCTGCCAGGAGGTAGATGCGGTCGGCCCCGCCCAGGTGAGCGTGAAGTTCCGTGAGGGGGACGGTCGCCTCGACTGTGGGCAAGAGGAAGCGACGCGACTGCGCGGCGGCTGAAGCAACGATCCGCTCCGGCCGGCGACCCGCGTCCCTGCGTTCGGATCGCTCGAAGATCACGGGGTGGATGTGCGTGACTCCGACCTCCACGGCCTTCTGGAGCAGCCAATCCCACCGCCCCCCGGAAGGAATCGCCGTGCAGAGCACTCGCGCCGGCTCGACGCGTGTTTCGACCGGCGCGCTCCCCTCCAAGAGCACGGTCCGGCCGTCGGGCGCGAGCCTTCCGGCGTACCGCTCCGAGCGCCCGTCGCCCACGTGAACGGGGTCACCCGGTGCCAGCCGGCGGGCCCGCGCGTGCGTCGCCTCATCCTGTGAAAGCGTCAGGCGCTCGGTGATCTGATCTCGAAACAGGAGGAACATTTTGCTTTACACGCAGGTCCCTCCTTCAACCTCATCCGAGCAGGTCAAGCAGTACCGGCCGAAGTGGTGGAATTGGTAGACACAGTAGATTCAAAATCTGCCGGGAGCAATCCCTTGTGGGTTCAAGTCCCACCTTCGGCATAGGCTACGCACGATAGCCGATAAGCTCGGCG
>CAZPFB010000197.1:0-6099 GCA_964585735.1 uncultured Leptospiraceae bacterium | reverse complement strand
GCTGGTTCATCTCGAGGCGTGCGCGCCGCAACATGAGCGCGGCACGCACGGCGCTTTCAGCGGAATTGTCTAGTGCCTGCACAATGCCGAAATGCGCGAGAATCGCGTCGCCGATGAACTTGTCCACGCTCCCACCGTAGGTATAGACCCAAGTGACCAGTCCTTCGAAATACTTGTTTAGGAACGCCAACATTTCTTCCGGTGATAGAGCCTCTGCCAGTTTCGTGAACCCACGCATGTCGGCGAAAAGCACCGTGGCAACCTTGCGTTCCCCTCCCAGTCGCAATTCCCCACGCGCGGCGCGCTCGGCCACTTCGTGATTTGCGAACTTGACCAGCGCCTCCCTGAATTTTTCACGCTCGGCCAGCCCGTGAGTCATTGAAAGGAATGCGGCGCGCAGCACACCCAGTTCGTGATTGGGCGCCGGGTCGATCTGGATCTGGTAGTTGCCGGTTTCCACGTCCCGCGCGGCCTGCGCCAAATTGAGAATGGGGCGCGTGATTCGGCGGCCAAAGAAATAGACCGCAATCACGGCCAGGTTTGTAACCACCAGCATGATGTAAACGTTTCGCTGTCGGATTCGGTAGACGCCTTCGAACGCGCGTGCCTCCTCCACCATGGTCACAACGCCGAGGCGGAAACGATCGATTTTTTTGAAAGATCCGACATAGGAGACGTTGCGATGCGTGAAGTTCATCTGTCTATTGTCCACCTTGCTTTTGAGCAACTCCTGAACGATGGGCAACGAACGCAGATCTTCGCGCGCCAACACGGCACTCTCCTCGGGGTGCACGACCACAAATCCCTGCTCATCTACGAGGAACGCGGTCGAGAAGCCCGATCCCCGGAAGACATGGAGCATTCCTCGCGGTTCCACGACGGTAAATCCGACTCCATCCGGCTGAGAGACAGGAAACGTGACGGCGACTGCGGGAACATTCAGGCGGTGGGAGATGTTGACAACCCCCACACCACCCGCCAACGAGACGGCGAAGTTGCCTCTGAGTTGGTTCAACGCGGTCAGGATCGCTTCGCGTGTCAGTCCCGTTTCTGCAAGCAGCCGCTCGTCGAACATGGCCCGGGCAAACACGGGTCCGGAATCTCCCCAGGAGGGCGACCTGCCGACAAAAAGGAGCCGAAGGGGCTTCGGCAGAGACCCCGAGCTCTGCCGCAAAACACCTTCGGCTCGTGCGGTGAAGGTCTCTAACTCCAGTTCGCTGCGCGAGGCAAGCAACTCCGCGGTCCGGAGGTTGGACTCCTGAATGCGAGCCAGAGTATCTTCGCGAAAGAACTCCGTGGCCAACAGGATCATGGAGGAGAGAGCCGCCACCAGGAGGAGGCTTGTGAAGGAGATCAAGCGAGTTCGAATTCCCAGCCAGGGAAGGTTCACCGCACCGGTTGTCGATCGGCGCGCTTCGGGGGCTGCCAGCCGGCCGGTTCCTGCACCCGTTTCGCGTACCGTGGCCGGAGTCGAAACGGGAGAGACTGAAAGGCGCACGGGCGCTGTGCGGACAGGCGGTCGAACAACGTGTCCGTTCCGCGGCGCGGTCCGTAGGGCGGGGACTACGTACGATGGATCGAGGTAGCGCTTAAAAGCATGAAGGGCCTCGTCCTCAGGAATGGGTTCGGTGCGACCGAAGATCCGCGCAATCGCCGCCAAGGGAGACTCTCCATTGAGGGCGGATAAGCCGAGAGAAGCAACGAGGCACTCCGCGACGCCCCGGTCCCGAGCGCTGTGAAGCACGAGCCCACTTCGGTCTACGAGCCTGGGACGCAGCGCGGCCGCGGTTTGTCTCCAAGCGGCGAACTGTCTCGATCGCACGATGTCCGCAGCAACGGCCAGAAGCTCCAGTCCCTGCGAGCGGCAGGCCTGGCCGAGGTCGCTCAACCACGGCGCGCCGACATCGCTGCCGTTGGGCAGAAGCACGATCGTAGTCGCGGCAAGCTGGCGCGCACCTGACGCCCAAGTCGCCATTCGTACCTGGCGCAGCCGCATATCCCGCTCAAGGAGGCCGTCCAGGCGAGCATCCAAGAAAACAAAAGCGGGTGCCGGGCTTTGCTCGTTTCGTGAGGTCATGACCGTCTCGGGCTCGCCGTGGCGATGACCAAGGATGCGCACAACCGGGGCGATCCGTCTATTCGTGCCGTTACCTCACGGGTTCCGTATTCGTACGACCGAGGCGGTGCCCGCATGGACGGAATCGCCGGAAGACAACCATCGATTCACCTCGGCGGCACACTTCCGACCTTCGGAGATGGCCCACACGATCAGCGACTGACCACGACGCATATCCCCGCATGCAAAGACGCGCGGCAGGGTCGTCAGGAACGAACCAGGGGCCGTGCCGAAGCTGGCTTTCACGCAACCCCGTTCATCAAGTTCGAGGCCCATGCCCATGAGTCGTTGCAGCATCACAGACGGCGAGGGTCGACTGTAGCCCAAGGCCACGAATACCCGGTCTGCCTTCAATTCAACCTCTCCGTTCGTCTCTATGTAGAATCGCCTTCCCGAAGGGCCCGGCCGAAGCGAGCCCCGATGGGCGCGCACGAGCAGATCGGGCCCGTCGCGCTGAATCCCCGAAGTGCCCAGACCCCAGAGTCGCGTACAGCCCTCTTCGTGGCTTGGATCCGTCCGCAGAAACCGTGGCGCAAAAGGCCAGGAATCGCTGGCTCTCGCGCCCGACGGCCCGGAAGTCTCGCGCGGTGGAGGCGCGGGATGAATTTGGATCTGAATGATGGTGGCGGCTTTGTGGCGCGCGCAGGTGCCAACACAGTCTGCGCCCGTGTCTCCTCCGCCTACGATGACGATGCGCCTGTCACGGAGCTCGAACGAGTTTACGGGCTGCTCTCCGGAGATGAAGCGATTTTGGGCTGTCAACAGCTCGAGGGCAAAATGCACACCCGAAAGCTTCCTTCCCGGGACTTCCAAATCGCGCGGCATGTCGCAGCCGCCGGCAAGTACGAGAGCGTGGCAGGAACGCAGTAGGTCCTCCACCGGAACGTCGACACCCACTTCCACACTCGTTCGGAATACGACCCCTTCCAGGGTCATCTGCCGAATGCGCCGGTCGACGAGACTCTTTTCGAGGCGAAAATCAGGAATGCCATACCGGAGCAGGCCACCGGCCTTGCGGTTCTTCTCATAGACGATAACCCGATGACCTGCCCGGCGCAGCTGCTGCGCGCAGGCCAGTCCGGCCGGACCGGAGCCTACGATTGCCACAAGAAGGTCACTCGTCCGTTCCGGGGGGCTCGGCTTCACCCAGCCCCTTGCAAAGCCCATATCAACGATCTTCCGTTCGATCCCTTTGATGGAGACGCTGCGCGAGTTGAGCTCGAGCACGCAGGCGCTTTCACAGGGTGCCGGGCACAGTCGCCCGGTCCATTCGGGAAAGTTGTTGGTGGAATGTAGATTCACCAACGCCTGACGGACGTTCCCTGCGTACAGAAGATCGGCCCACTCGGGTATTCGATTCTCCACCGGACATCCCGTGTCCCCCTGGCAGAACGGGATGCCACAGTCCATGCAACGGGCCGCCTGAGTGACCGCTTCCTCCAGTGAGAAGGAGTGTTCGAACTCCCGAAATCGCTTGACCCGCGCCGCGACAGGATCGCGGGCTGGTTCCGTACGGCTGTACTCCTTGAAGCCGGTCGGTTTCCCCATGCTGGCACCGCAAAAGTCCGGCCGACACCCGAAGAGAACGGAGCACCGGCTCGTAAAGATGAAACCGAATTTTAGGTGTTCTTGAAATTAGTACCTGCCCTACAACTATTAGGTGGTAGTACCAATGGGTACGAGCCGCGGCGCGAGGCCAATCCATACGTTTGCGCGGCCTGCTCGCCCGGCCTTGGGATTCCTCGCGAAAGCGGGGCGTCGACCGCACAGGCTCCAGAAGCCGCTCAATCCTGTACGGATTCGAAGGTGAGCACAGTGCCCAGGTCCTGCCCCGACCCTCCGCGAATCGCGTTCATGGAGGCGACCACATGGACCTGCCTATCATCTCGGGAACGCAGTGTCAGTCTTGTCGACCGAAGGGTGGGAGCGGCCTCCCCGTTGCTGCGAGGTACGCGCGGCGCAGCATCACCCTCCCCCGATTCCTGAATATCGAAAACTCTTTGGAGCGGTTGACCGGACGCGTCTTCAATGGTCCACCCTGTGAGCGTCTCGGCAGCCGGATTCAAGAACCGGACGACAGCGCTGCGATCCGCGGCAATCACGCCCATGCACATCGACTTCACAGTGGCCTGAAGCCAAGCGCAATTGCGGCGCTGCAACCGATCGATCCGGTGACGCTCCAATGCCAGCTCGATCGCGATGCGCAGTTCCCGCATCTGAAAGGGCTTCAGGATGAAGCCGTACACATTGGTGCGCTTTGCACGTTCCACAGTGGCCGCGTCGGCATAGGCGGTCAGATAGAGGATAGGGATGTCGTGAGCGTGCCCTATTTCCTCTCCGACGTCCAATCCATTCGATTCACCTCCGGCCAACCGGATATCCATCAGAATCAGTTCCGGGGAGTCCTCCGCGACACAGCGCAGAGCATCCTCACCGCTACCGACGATGTGGGGGACCGCATAGCCCAGTTGTGTGAGCCGGTTCTGAATATCCCGTGCTACGATCCCTTCATCCTCGACCACGAGAATCTTGGCTTTTGTCATGTTTCTTCATCCTCCTCGTAGTGATCGGGAACATAGAAGGTGTAGCGGCCCTTTCGCCCGGCCTTGCCCATCAGCAGGGCATTGTCGGCACAGCGCATCAACTGCTCTCGATCGGCCGCGTCGCGCGGGAAGAGGGAGATCCCGATGGTGGCCGAGGGCCAAAATTCGGACTCCTCGAGCCGAATCGGTCGACTCAACGACTCAATGAGGGCTTCGGCCGTCGAACGGGCGCGGCCGGGGCCTGCCTCAGGCAGCGCAATGGCAAATGTATCGCCGGAAAGCCGGCCGACGAATCCTTGAGACTCGACGATCGCCTTCAGCCGCGCCGCCGCCTCAGCGAGTATTCGGTCCGCAGGGGAACGGCCGAGTTCCCGATACACGTCCCGGAAATCGTCCAGGTCGATGAGCAGCAGGGCAAATGTTCGGCGCCCCAGTTTCTGACCGTCCACCAGATGGTCGATCATCTGCACGGTGGCCAGGCCGTTGGGAAGTCCGGTAACAGCGTCGCGTTGCGCCCGCTTTTTCACCTCTTCTGCGACCCGACGACGTTCGCTGATATCGCGAAATACGACGACGAAACCGATAGGGTCCCCATTGCCGGGAACAAGCGAACAGCTGATCTCGACCGGACGGTGACTGTACGTGGTTCGCCCCTCGCACGCGAGTGACCCCGTCCTGTCCACCAGCAAGGACAAAGGATCCAGCGGAGCCCCATCGTCGTTCTGCCAAAGGGAAAGATGAGCCAGCGGCTGACCTTTTGCGCGGGGCTCGGCCACGCCGGTCAGCAGCTCGGCGGAAGGGTTGAGGAAGCGAACGATTCCATTTGCGTCGGTCGCGATAACGGCGTCTGCAATACTCTGCAAAGTCCGCGCCAACCAGCGGTTGCTCTCGCGAAGGAGCCGCTCCGCGCGATGATGCTGTAGGGCAAGTTCAATGGTAATGTGCAACTCCCTCGTGCGGACGGGCTTAAGAACGTAGCCGAATGGGCCGAATTCGCGCGCGCGCCGGACCGAATGCTCGTCGGCGTACGCTGAGGGCAGGACGATCGGTATATCGCGGAAGCCACGAATCTGCTCGGCCGCCTCGATTCCGTCAACGGTTCCACGCAGTTTGATGTCCATGAGGACCAGGTCGGGGTCATGGAGAGAGGTGGCCCGCACGGCTTCAGCAGCCGTTCGCGCTGTAGGGGGCACCTCGTAGCCGAGCGCGCTGAGTCGATCCGCGAGGTCGCGCGCAGTGATTGCTTCGTCTTCCACGATCAGGATGCGCGTCACTTTCATGGCGTCCCGTCCTTGGACTCTCGGAAGTGGAGGGTGATGGTGGTGCCTTCTTGCGACTCCACCTCCAGCGCTCCGTCGAGTTGGTCTACGAGGATTGAGACGAGCTTCAGGCCCAGCGACTGAGTCCGATGAGGATCAAAACCCGCTGGCAGACCCCGTC
>CAZPFB010000196.1:0-6127 GCA_964585735.1 uncultured Leptospiraceae bacterium | reverse complement strand
ACGGCCCAGCTCCTTGGGTACCAATTTTCGGTGCTCAGTTATGCAGTACTCAGTAGCATCCCCACTGCCGAATGTGGCCTTCCAGGTTGTGGCACCTGCGGTATCAAAAGCATTCGAGCCGTTGTTGAGAGCAACCGTCAGATTTCCGACGCCATCGTAGTGCAGCACGTCCGCTCCATCCACACCGTCAAAATCGGCGTACAGATAACGGTCTACGTCGCCGGAGCCGAAAGACGAGCCATATGTGATCGGCGTTCCAAACGAACTCCCGTTTGTCAAACCAACCACGTGATCGCCTCCCTGGGTATTCGTGATGATGTCGCCCTGGCTCTCCGGGCTGCTCTCGAAATCTGCCACCGCGTAGCGTCGAACGTCCCCGCTTCCGAAGGTTTGGGCGAACGACGCGACGGAGACCTTCGTAGACACAAGGCCGAGGATGTGGGTCCCCGTGTCGTTTCGAGCGCATTGAGCTAGCGAAACCCACACGGGCAAGGTAAGAGCCAAGATTGAACACCGCCGCACCGCCTGGTGCCATAGCGATCGAGTAGTTTTCATATGCTTCCCTGAGGTCAAAGATTTCCGGGACGGCAATGCCGCACCCAGGATGAGTACCATACGGAGCCCGCCGGGCGGTCGGTCAGGTGAGCGGGAAAAAAGTTGCCAGGAAGTAGAAAAAAGCGGAGGAGACTATCGAACGCATCGGGTGCCGCGCGGGCGCGCACGCCGGTTTCAAAACGGGCGAAAGATGCAGCTTCCGTCGTAGCGGCTGAAATCAAAACGGCACGTGGCCAGAAGCAGCTGAGCGACCAGGCCCTGCAACCCCTCCGTGATGGGATTGCTGCCCCTGGGCAAGAGGCAGGAGCCGCCGAACGCCAGAACGAAAACGAGCAGGGCCCCGGCGCTGAAATTGATCAGGCGATTGAGCGCGCGTGCCACCATCAGAAATGCACCCTGAATTGAAACATGGCTTCCAGTCCTTGGGCGCCGAAGCTCACCGCCAACTCCGGAGCCGCATCGGACTTGGCATAATAGGCATCCAGTACGCTCCATGCAAGCACTCCACCCGTCAGGGAAAGGTAGCGGATTGTGTTGTTTCGTCCTCGGTTGAGCGCGCGAGACCGCTTCTCCTGTAGGAACAGGTTTGCGAGAATCCCGTTTGTGCCGCCCGCAGCCGCAAGCACGGCGGGCAGGATCGGGTCCGCATACGTCCGGTGGGCCTCCGCGTAGCTCTGCTGCGCCAGAACGAAGTTCAGCAGGAAGAAGGCATAGAGGGAACCCTGGAGAAGGGCCGTCCCGCTTCTTCCATCGTGGTACTGGCCCCATCCCGGGACCAGGGCGCTCCGCCACGTGCGCGCGAAGCGGGCACGCTCGCGTTCCAGGGCGGTCTTTCGCGCCGCCTCCCGCTCCGCGCGGATCTCACGGCGAATATCGTGGCGCAGTTCCTTTTCCATCTGCGCTTTCATCGCCCGTACCTTCTCTTCCACAAGGCTCTGGAGGCGATCGGCGGGTACTCCGCGGGTCCAGCGAACGGGGTGAACCTGGAGGCTGCCGATGTCTGTGTTGTTTACGCGGATGACATCGCCACTTTCCGTGATGATGAACTGGTGCGGACCGCGCGGCACGGTCTTCACGTTTTGATACGTCCGACCGCTCTTGAGGCGAACGGTGTCGGCACGAAGGCCCGCCGTGGAAACCCCGGCCAGATAGAGGCCCACGAGGAGCGGGACGACGAGAGAAGCGGCCCTCACTCCGCTTCTGCCGTCCCGGCAGTGGTCACTTCGATGGAGCGCACGCTGCCTGCTTCCAGTTCTACGATGCTTGTGGTTGTGTGCACCAGGACCAGGCCGCCGCGGCGCACGGCAAATCCCCGGTACTCGCGACCGTCGTGTAGCAGAACGCGGTGAAAGGTCCCGTAGTGCGCGGCAATGCGGCCCTCCGAGTCCAGTCGCACCTCTCGGTCGATGACGCGCCCTCCCGACTTCAGGTGGAGCACTCGCCCCCGGCCAGCCTCCAGAGTGGCCCGCTCGGGCGGGGTCAGGCTCCTCATCGATACACCCTGCTCGGTCCTGAGATACGCCTGCCCTGCGCGAACGTCCCTCGTACCCTCGGGTCCTTCCACGCGGGCGCTTCCCTCGAGCACCTGAACGGCAAGCGACCGATCGGCCCCCACAGAAAGGGACAGCATCGTCCCGATGATGCGTACTCGCATATTATCCATGCGAAACGACAATGGCGCATGCCCGGCGGTAGAATGGAGCAGAAATGCAGAAGGATGTGTCACGACAACGGAGATCCTGTCGGCGACAGCGTCGCCTTTGCCGGAGAGTATCCGGAAACCGGCGGGGCCGCGGGCCTCGATGGAGAGACCATCCAATGCCAGAAGGAGGCTGTCACCCGGCTCGAGTGTGATCGCCTGGGCACCCACCAGGCGTACCGGTCTGCCGGCGGGTTTCCCTCCGACCCGGATGCCCTGTCCGTTTGCGCTCACGACTGAGATCCCGGCGGGGGATTCTGCGTTCCACCAGAACCACCCGGCCATGCCGGCTGTGACGACCACAAGAAGGACGGCCGCGGCTCGACGCAGCCCCAGGCGCCGCGCGCGGGCACTTTTGGCGACTTCGATGTGCTTCCGAAGAAGGGCGCGCGTTGTGTCCGGAAGCCGTTCGTGCGATTCGCGCAGCGTCCCGAGCGGAGACGGCCACTGCGAAGGGTCGCGATCGAGCAGGTCATCTGCGAGCTTATTCGTATCCATAGTAACTAGGACTCCAATTCGTCCAGCGTCAGACCCGCCCGTCGGAATGCCCCGGCCAGGTAGGCCATCCCCTTGCGCATCAACCGCTGCGCACTCGAACGCGAAATGGCGAGCCGTTCACAGATGCTCCCGACATCCGCCTCCTGTAAGAGGCGCAGGCGCAGAATCTCCGCAACCTCCTCGTCCAGGTCCTCCGCCGCGAGAGCCTCTGTAAGGACTATACGGACCTGTTCGGAAATGGATCGAATTTTTTCCTGGCGCTCCGGTGCCGGCAACTCCTGCTCGGGCAGGGGAACGGACCGGCTTTCCGCCCGGACCAGGTCGATGAAGGCATTCCGGCACATCCGCATGAGGTAGTGTTTGGCAGTAGCTCGGAGAATCCGACCGCGCCCCACCTGCTCGATGAATTTGACGAAGACACTCTGGAGAATGTCCTGGGACCGGTCGCGGTCGTGCGTCAGCGCCGTCAGGTAGGCAAAGAGCTCGTCCCCCAGGTCGTCCAAAAGCGAGTCGAGCTCATCCAGCGTTAGTTGGTCGCTCCGCATGCCCGAACCAAGGAAACCGGGCGGCCGGACGGGTCGCAAGCAGAACTTGAAGGAGCTTGAGAATCGGTCTCAGTTCGTCAGGAGCGCAAACACCCGTTTTGCTTCCGGGACTCCTGCGAACGCGATGGCGATGGAATCTCCCCCGACTTCCTCCCTGACCGTGGGCGCCACGATGAGTTCGCCGTCCACCAGGAAGCCGAGGCGTTTGCCGATGTTCTGAGCGGTGATGCGCCGTACCTGCTCCCTGCCGGTCGGACTCATACGCAGGCGCACCTCGGCCGGACCCGCCGGATTCGTGACGAGGAGGGCCGCTTCGAATGCTTCCGCCGAAAGGAGAATGCCCGGCAGAAGTCGGAAGCGCTCGCCCGTGTCACGAATGAGAAAGGGGCTGCTTTGGTCCGAAGCGTCTTCGCTGACCGCACGGATCTCGACGCGGACCTTCTGACGAAGGCGAACCCATGGTTCGCTGCGGCAGCCCGCGATGGCGCAGGCCAGAAGAAAGACGGGGATCCAGACGTGCCTGGCGTTCATGGTTGGTGTTTCCTTTGCCCGGTTCGAGAGACGAGGTCCCGCTCCCTCGGGCCGCCCCGGTTCGGTATGTGGGCGATGCTGGAATCGAACCAGCGACCTCATGCATGTGAAGCATGCGCTCTAACCAGCTGAGCTAATCGCCCTGAGCGCCGACTCTCGACGGATGGGCTGCCCGCGCATCCCTTTTTTCGGTTGCACGCGAATGAGTGGACACGGCGCTCCGCGTTGTCTGCGGTGAGCGCATGAGCATTACTCCTGCGCGCCTGGCCGGCGAACCGGCAGCCCTGCTGGCCGAACGCGTGATCGTCACGGCCGCGCTCACCGGGGTGGCCGCCAACCGCAAACAGTGCCCGGCCATTCCCTACACGCCCGCCGAGATCGGAGAAGAAGCGCGCCGCGCGCACGAGGCGGGCGCTTCGGTCGTGCACATCCACGCGCGGGAAGACGATGGCAGCCCCAGTCACCGAGTCGAAGTGTACGGGGCCATCATGGAAGAGGTTCGCAAACGATGCGATGTGATCATTAACTTTTCGACGGGAGCCATCGACGTGCCGCGGGAGGAGCGCGTGCGGCACATCACGGAGCTGCGGCCGGAGATTGGCGCGCTGAACATGGGTTCCATGAACTATGCCAAATACAACCCGGAAAAGAAGTCCTTCGTGTTCAACTGGGTCTTTGAGAACTCATTCGAGACGATTCAGTTTTTTCTCGAGGCCATGCGTGGCGCGGACGTCCTCCCGGAGATGGAGTGCTTCGATACCGGACATGTCTTCAACATCCGTCCGTTCATCGACATGGGCCTGATTCAGCCGCCCTTTCAGTTCAGCTTCATCATGGGCGTCCTCGGCGGCATCCCCGCCACAGCGCGCAATCTGGCTTCTCAGGCCGAGCAGATGCCGGAAGGTTCGAATTGGGAGGTGATCGGGATCAGCCACGTGCAGTGGGCCATGATCGCCGCCGCGCTCTCTCTCGGCGGAAACATCCGCGTGGGCCTCGAAGACAACTTCTACGTTGCGCCGGGGAAGATGGCCACATCGAATGGCGACCTGGTCGAAAAGGCGGTGCGCATGGCTCGGGACGTCGGCCGCGAGCCCGCTACGACAGGCGAGGCGCGCGCGCTCCTTGGGCTAACGCGCTGAGCGGACTGCACACGTGAGTGGGCTTTGCGGTCTCGAGCGCGTGGGACGAGAGCAGTCCGGATCTCATGGCCTTCGCACTCGTTCCAAAGAAGGGGCAGGTCGGTACCGAACGCGCTCTATGTCTGAGGGCGACAGAAGAGTCTTCTGAAAGGGGCGAGTGCGTCCGGTGGCGATTCACGTCAGTAGGCCGCGCCGAAAACGCCGGAGCGGCCTCGGAGGCGACTCTGCTCGTCTGACGCAGCCCGAGGGCGCGATGCAGGCCTCTTTCCGCAGGGAGAAGGATTACCGCGAAGGCTGCGGTCGACGACGCCTGCGCCGGGCCCCGGCGGGCCTTGCGCCACCACCGCCTGGTTTCGGCGCGGTCGACGCAGTCCGTGCCTGTGCTTTGGCCGCACCGCGCGCCCGCTCCTGCGCCCGTTGCGCGCGGATGGCGGCCACACGCTCCTGAATAGGTACTTCCAGTTTGCCTGAGGGCCGCGCGGAATAGTCGAAATCGGGAAGAGTTACGCGCGGGAGCGGACGCTTGATGGCCTTTTCGATGGCGCGCAGTTGGGGCTCTTCTTCCGGGGAGACAAAGGTATACGCTTCGCCCGTGAGTTCGGCCCGGCCGGTCCGACCCACGCGATGGATGTAGTCCTCCGGGACCGCCGGAACGTCGAAGTTGACGACGTGACCGAGGGCCTCCACGTCGATCCCGCGCGCCGCAATGTCCGTGGCCACGAGCACGCGGTAGCGTCCGGCTTTGAATCCCGCGAGGGCTTCGATTCGCTGCGCCTGAGAGCGATTTCCGTGTATGCGGGCGGTGGAGACACCCTGTTTTCCCAGGAACTCTGCGAGGCGATTGGCGCGGTGTTTCGTGCGCGTGAATACCAGAGTGTCCTGCATGTCCCCATTGGCGAGGAGTTTCGCCAACAGGTGCGACTTCAGCTCCTGTTGAACCGGGTAAACGGCCTGCGTGATTCCGACGGCGGGCTTTGCTGTCCGTTCACTGCCGATCATGACCGGTTCGCGCAGTATTTGCTTGGTAAGTTCCAGGATCGGAGGCGGCATGGTTGCGCTGAAGAGCAGACTCTGTCTGCGGGCCGGGATGTGTTTGAGTACGCGGCGGATGTCGGGCAGAAAACCCATGTCCAGCATGCGATCCGCCTCGTCGAGAACCA
>CAZPFB010000195.1:0-6378 GCA_964585735.1 uncultured Leptospiraceae bacterium | reverse complement strand
AACGTCCCCGTCAGCTGATTAGTGATTGCCCGGCCATGAAGATCCCAGAAGCCCCACGGATGAATAGCCCAGAACTGCTCCCATCAATCTTGGGTTTTGGCACGCTCGTCTTGGGAATGATCGGCCTCTTCTTGGCCATCCTACGTTCCACGGCGGCCATTCGCTCAGACCTGCGCGTCGAGGTCGCCCGGCTGGACTCGCGCATCGACAAACAGGGCGCCGAGCTGGGCGGCCGTATGGAATCGCTGGGCGCGCGGCTGGATGCGCGCATGGACCGGCTGGAAGCGCGGATGGAGAAAGGATTCAGCGAGCTGCATGCGGATCACAGAGACCTTCGCTCGCGCGTGGATCGCATCACCGACAACTTGGCCATTCGCGGGCTGTTTCCGACTCAGGAGGCATGAGTCCTCACGCGCAGCGCACCTCTGGCGTCGACGGTTCCCTTGGGGCCACCAAGGCTTGTCGCCACACAGTCAAGGCTTGACAACGTTCCACCAGGCCCGATGCTTGCGTGTGGCTGAAGAAGCACCCGGTTTGGTTTGGCTCCGCCTGGCAAAGGACGACTTGGATTGGGGCCACGATAGCCTCGCCCGGGGCGACCATCCCCAGACGTGTTGTGTCGCGCAGCAGGTGGGCGAGAAGGCGCTCAAGGCACTTGCCCCCCACCGGGGGCACGAGGTCGTGCGGGGCAATTCCATTGTGTCCCTGGCTGAGAAGCTTGGGATCAACGAAGAGATTCTCGCCGCCGGACGCAGGTTGGACCTGTACTACATCGCGCCACGCTACCCCGATGCCCTGCCCGACAGTGGAGACCCGCGCGCGCACTTCGACGAGGCCATGGCGGGCGAAGCGCTGGAGCTGGCCCAGTGTATCCTGAGCCGGATCGAAAAGGAAATGCATGGCCACGCTTGACCGCATTTCCGTCGCGCGGCCGCTCACCCGGGATTCCTTGCCCGTCACTCTGGAGGCGATTCGCCGCGCCCTGCACGGCCGGGCCGAGGCTGCTTTTCTATTTGGCAGCGCGGCCCGGGGCGGCTACACGTCCGGAAGTGATTTAGATATTCTTATAGTTACCGAGACTACAGAAAAGTTTGCGCGCCGGCCCTTCGCGTACCTCGACCTGTTCGAGTTCTATCCGCGCCTGGATCTGGTTGTTTATACACCCAAAGAATTCGAGCAAATGCGGGAACGCACGACCTCCTTCTGGAAGGCCTTCCGCCTGGACGCGGTGAAGCTTATCTGATGCGCGCCCAACGGAGTCGCCTCCCTTTCGCCTCATGACCGAAAACGATCCCACCATCACCGCCAACCTTCCCCGCCTCCCCCCAGAAGGTTTCGAGATCTGGTTCTTTGTCGTGCTCCTGCCGCACTCGCCGCAGCGGGCTCTTTGGGTTCGCCTCACCCGCTTCGCGGACCATGGCGAACAAAGCTCGCGCGTCTGGGCAGCGGCCTGGGACGAAGGCGGGGTCAATCAGGCGCGCAAGGTCCTGCCGGCCGACGCGTTCGCGGCTGCGTCATCACGGGACGGCTCTGACTTCGAAGTGCGGTTCGGTCGCCGGGCCATGCTCGGGCACGGTCGCTCCAGAGGAACATGCGGTCCGATCTCTTGGGACCTGACCTTCGAGCCCGGCATCGGCACGATCCGGCGGGTACCCCACGTTCCGGATTGGGCTCCCCTGGGGATGCATGTTGTGCATCCGCACGCGGAGGCTCCTGTGCACGGCTGGATGAAGATCGGCGGTCGTCGCATCCGTTTGGACAGCGGACGGCTGACGCAAATGCACATCTGGGGTACGCGTCGCGTCGAAAAATTGCGCTGGGCCTACGCTCTGGATCCAGCCGGCTCCTTCCTCGAACTCACATCCGTCAAGCCCGGTCCCGGAATGCCCATGATCTGCGCACTGGATGCTCAGATTTTCTCAGGCGATGCGCCGCGCCGTATTCGCGCGCGGCAGGCTCACTCGGGAACTGGTGGGCACGCGCCCATGCAATGGACGCGGACCGATTTGTTGGGCGCGCTCCGCGCTCGCGTACACGAGCCGGGTCCCGGAATCCTTGAGCATGTTGCCCGTCGGGGGAAACGCCTTCTGCGCGTGCGCCTGTGGGATCGACCGGAGCACTTTGTGGGCTGGCAGTACAAACAGCCCAACGGCGAATCGTTGCACGTGGCGCAGAGCGACGTGGCACATTGCCTGGTGGAGATCTACGAGCGCAGCGGGTTCGGCTGGCGGCCCGTCGAAGAGCGGGTTCTGCCAGCCGCGGCCCTCGAGTTTCACCAACGCCAGGGACATCCCGGCTTCGAGTACGCCGCCTGGGGTTGGGGGGGCTCCACGAAGCGCCAAAGGCAGACGCCGGGCAAAAAGGTCCGGCGCGCCAGCAAGTCCAAGACCGTCCGTTTTCGGGACGCCGAGCGAATTGCCGGAAGTGTCAGGGCCATGCCCAGACCCCGCCACTGCGTCGCACTCGGTCTCACCTATCGTGATCACGTTCGCGAAACCGGCAGTCGCATGGAGCCGGTCGTCTTCCGAAAGGACGTCGCGGCCTGGCAATCCGGCGGTGGTGTGCTCCTTACGCCTTCGGAGAAAGAACTGCGCCACGCGCTGCGAACGCTCGATCAGGACCTCGCTTTCGATCTGGAGTCGTTTGGTTTTCTGCCACCCATGCTGGACTACGAAGTGGAGTTGGGCCTGTACTTTGCGCGTGGTTTCGTTTCGCCGGAAGAATCGGAAGCTCCTGGGCTGGTGCTCGTAAGCGACTTCACCTGTCGCAGCGTTCAGGTTCTCGGAGAAGGAGCCGCGCGACCTCTCGACTACTGGGGTGCTTCCAAGTCCTTCCCCGGATTTCTTGCCACCGGCGCGCACATGGTTGTGCCGCGCCTGTTCGACTGGGAAGCGTGGCCGCACATCGAGCTTGCCACCTTCGTCAACGGCGAACAACGGCAGCAAGCTTCCGTCGAACTCATCTACGCGCCACCGCGTGATCTCTTGCGCCACGTGGTGGCCACGGTCGGGCCGCTGCCGCCGGGAACGCTGCTGCTCACAGGTACGCCCGCAGGCGTGGCCGCCAACGTCCCCGCCTGGAAACGCGCTTTGGCGGCGCGTGTCCTGTCCCGCGTGGGTCGATTGCGCGCCGCACTCGG
Organism: uncultured Leptospiraceae bacterium; assembly: GCA_964585735.1. Taxonomy (GTDB): domain Bacteria; phylum Spirochaetota; class Leptospiria; order Leptospirales; family Leptonemataceae; genus CAZPFB01. The sequence continues at coordinate 3,239 of CAZPFB010000195.1, read as the reverse complement.
CGCCTACATCAACGGCGGCTCACGCTACCTGCGCCCCGGTGATCGCGTGCGCATGAGGGCAGAAGGACTCGACGAGCTGGAATGGGAGATTGGGAGCGGTGCCCGGTAGCAGGTATTCCGGCGGAAGGTAGCTTTGCCAGAACAGCTGCGTCTGCGCAGGTTGATCCGTGGAGACCTTCGGTGGGCTGAAGACGATCGGCCCCCTGACAGAGACAAGGCTCCGTGGGCGCGCATGAGCACGATGATCTGCTCCTTCACTACCATCCCAATCTCACCAGGATGATTCAAAAGGATAAAGCCCAGCGCGGCTTCGACTGACCGCCACGTAACCCAGCGGGGCCAGGTTCGTTAGATTCGCCCGATCCGGCGAAAACCCAAAATCGCCGCAACCTGTTCAGCACCCCGCCTGGACCCGGACTCACGCCGGCCCACAATCAGAGCTTCTTTTTTCCGGTGAACACGGCAGAGCCCTTCTCTTCCTGGATGTCGATGTCCATTTCGTCGAAGAGTTTCACCATGACCATCATGCCGCGCATGAGCGTAACCGAACTCGAATACTTGCCCGCTTCGATGTCGTCTTCGGGCCGCGCGTCCCGGATGCGATTCACCACTCGGATATCGAATACGCCGTTCTCGATGCCGTAGGAAACCTGAATCTCTCCGCCGCTGCTGTACTTCACCGCGTTCTCCATGGCCTCCGTGGTGGCGATGGAAAGATCGATCAGGTGATCCTGACTCACCTGGTGCTGGCGCAGAAAACAATCGAGTCGGGAGCGAACCATCTGGATGGGGGAGTCTTCCAGTCGGCAGGAAACAGCGTACGAAACCCGATCGGGGAGTTTCTCGGGCTCCGCGGCCAAGAATTCCTGCTGAAACTCGGGGTGCCTGCGAAACGGACCTTCCGCGGCCAGAGTCTGGAGGGCCTTGCCCACCATTTCGGCGGAAGCATCTCCCAGACGACCTGCGTAGCGCAACCAGGCCGTGTAGTCTGCCGCGTTCCCCTGGCAGCCGGCGCGGGCCAATGCTTGGAGTTCGGACTTCAAATCAACGCCATCCATGCGGTCTTGAGTTCAGTCCCTGTGAGAATCAGCCCACTTCCGGGCGGGAGCGCCTCCATCAAGGTGATCCCGTGCTATGGCCGTCGGCAGGTTGCGTACGCTTGCCACGCAAGGCAAGTAAAAGATTGGAGGCGAAGATGAGCGCGGCACCGGACCAGCCCAGGGCCGAAAACGGTTCGCTGAGGAAAAGGAAACCGGCAACCACAGCCAGGGGGATGCGGGCGCTCGAAACAATGCTGCCGGTCGTCGCATCCATGCGCGCGTAAGCCACGGTCAGAAGGTACTGGCCCACGATGCCGCAAAGCGCTGACAGCAGGGCGACCGGCCACACCGCGGCCGGGGCCACGAACCAATCACGGGCGGTGAAGGGTACGAGCGCCACGAAGCCCAGGCCAAACATGTAGGTCAGAATGAGTTCGGCGCTCGCAATTCGGGCCGCACCACGCAGGGCGACAATCGCAAAGGCGGCGAGAATTCCCGACAAAAGCCCCCACCACATCGCGCCACCCGGGGCCAAGCCCGAAAGGGATTCCACGACGTGCAAAAGGATGCCCAACGCGCACAGACCGGCCAAGGCGTAGGTAACCCTGGAAACGCGCTCCCGCAGAAGAACCGGGGCGAGCACGGCAACGAACATCGGGTAGGTCATGTTCAGCACGTTGGCCCGCCCGGTTTCGCCGAGGGCGACGGAACGATAGAAGCAAACGACCGCACCGACGTTGAAGATGGCCCGCAGCAGCACGAACCGCACGGGACCGGCGGGCCCTGACCGGCCCCGAACGGCGAACAATGCCCCGAACAGTACGAAGCCCAGCAAGTAGCGAAGCGCCGCGAAAAACTCGGGGCTCACGCCTGCGCCGGGGAGGCCCAGATGCACGAAAACCGTGGCCAGGTAGAAGAACATCGCGCTCCCCAGGTTGAGCAGGATACCCCAGAGGTCACGGTGGTCGGAAAACAATTGACGGTGTGCTTCCTGGCGGGCAGCGGGAGTGGGCATGGGTATGCTCAAGGTCACCCTGTTTCAGAAGGCTCTCGACGGAGGCCTTGCGCCTGCCACACTCAAGAAAGCGTCCTCGGCGAAATCCGACTTTTTGGTGTTGCCGGAGCATTTTTCGGCTCACACTGCGGCGCACGTCGCCGGGCACGCCGAAGAGCGGCCGAACCATCCAGGTCTCGACTGGCTGCTGCGCCTGAGCGACAGCTACCAGGGCGTGATTGTTGGGGGAAGTCTGACGCTCACCGAAGACGGGACCAGCTGCGCGGCCTGTCCGATCGTCTATCGCGGAAGCCTGATCGATTGGTACCGCAAGAGGAAGCTTTCGACGCGGGACAAAAACCTGTCACCCGGTCAGGACCCGGGCGTCTTTATTCTCGGAGGGCAGCGTTTTGGAGTTCTGCTGGGTGGTGATGTCCTGGACCGGAACCTCTGCGCGGAGCTTGCGCAGATTGGGATTCGCGTGATACTTGCGCCGGTCGCCATCTCGCCGAAGGATAAATGGGACAGCGATGCGGTGGCGGCCACGGCCCGCGAACTGGGATTGCACATCGCCGTCTGCTGCGCGACGGGCACGTTCGCCGGTACCCAGTACGTGGGCAGGTCCATGATGATCACGCCGGAAGGCATCTCCTGGCGGGTTTCGGAGCAGGAGACACAGAACGAAATCCTCAAAACGGTCCTGTTTTCGCCCAGGCCATGAGGTTGGCCGGAGCAATCCAGAAATGAGCACAACCATAAGTATTACAGATGAATGGATCGCGGAGCGCGCGGATCGGTTTGCCTCGGCGGACGCTCAGACCGTGCTCGCCTGGGCGGTCGAGGAATTCGGCGCGCATCTAACCCAGGCCAGCAGTCTGGGGATCGAAGACATGGTCGTCACGGATATTCTCGTGAGGCTCAATCCCCGGCAGCGCGTCTTCGTACTCGATACCGGTCGCCTGCATCAGGAAACGTATGACGTCATGGGCGAAGCCCGCGCGCGCTACGGCATGGAGTTCGAGATGTATTTCCCCGACACGGCCGCCGTGGAACGCCTGGTCAGAAGCAAAGGGCCCAATTCTTTCTACGAATCGGTGGAGAATCGCAAAGAGTGCTGCGCCATTCGCAAAGTCGAACCGTTGCGCCGCGCCCTGTCCGGCGTGCGCGCCTGGGTGACCGGCCTGCGCAGATCTCAGTCGCCGGAC
>CAZPFB010000194.1:0-6399 GCA_964585735.1 uncultured Leptospiraceae bacterium | reverse complement strand
CGGGCCCCACGGTTTTTGGGGGCGCACTGGTGGGGCGTCCACCCCCCGGGCGGGGGTGGTGGGCGGGGGGGGGTGTAAGCCCCCCGAGCCGAAGCTGTCACCAGACTCTCACGACGGCCGCGAGGGCAGAACCGAGCGCAAGCGCGCCCAGAACCAACACGACCCACCTGCGGGCCGAGGGTTTTGCGCCGGCGGGGGTGCCTCCACCTCGACGGTCTCCCGTGCAGCCGACGCCTTGCGATGGATCACGGCCTTCGATTCCGCCCGAACGGCGGTAGGCATTGCTTTGATCATAGGGACTACTCCTTGCGCCGAAGATGGCGCGAACTGCAGCCCGGGTCAGGTTACAGGAGGAGCGCGGGAATGATTGCCTCGACCGGAATCGACACGCAGAAGCGGAACATGGGCGCCTGATGCGACACCACAGAGCGCCAGGGCGAGTCCCCCGAGGGGGCTCTCATGCCCGAACGGAAAGGATTCGTCGGGTGCCCCGGAACTCTCGCGGTGTACGCCCTCGGTCGAGGACAGTGCCTGCCCCAATCCAAGCCGGGCCGAAGAGACCGAGTGGTGAGGGAAGGTCGTTGATGGGAACCAGAAAAGCGCGCTCTGCAGAAAGAACGCGACGGCAAATGTTGCACCCAGGCCCCGCATGAGGAAGTCCCGCCACAAAACTACGCGAGCTTCGCTGGATCGTCAAGCTCGTTCATCACGGCCAGATGCGATAGATCCGCATCGTTCCGCCATCGCCTCCACCGAGGGCGTCCGGATCGACCCCGCCGCCCACCAAGATCCGACCGATCGGATCGAGGAGAACCGGAAACCGCCCGGCGAAAACGTTCTGGTACAGATAGTTGGGTGCAAGTACACGATAGCTCTGACCCTGGTTGAACGTGGTGTCGGCTGCGCCATTGTTCAGGAAGCGCGCCACCACCATGCTGTACCCGCTGTAGGGTCCCGCCACACAGGTGTTGCCCGAATTGTTACAACCCGCGCCGACCACTACGACTCGACCAAACGCATCGAGCGCCACGCCGGTACCCTGGTCGAGACTCAACGTAGCGGTCTGTGCCGGATTGTCGAGCGTAGCATGACCCGCGCCCCCGAAGCTCGTGTCCACCTGGCCGTTCGGCAGAAACTTGAACACAGCGATGTCGTGAGTCGAATCGAGCACGGTAACGGCGCCACCGACCACGAAAATGTTTCCGAAGCCGTCCAGCACCAAACGCGCGGAGTAGCCGCGGGTGTACCCGGAGGGGATGTTATTGAGGTTGCCGGTCCCGTTCTGACTCGTGTCGGCGCTTCCGTCGGAGTGATACGCGCGCAGCTCGATCCCGGTCAGGATGCCAAATCCCGTGACCACGATCCGACCCGACTCGGTCACCCCCACACCGAAAGCAGTCGAAAAGCTGGTGAAGTCGGTGAGGACAAAGCCGCTCCCGTTGAAGCTGGTATCCACGGCCGAACCGTTCGCGAGGAGACGCCACACGACCCAGTCGTAGTACGCTCCGGAGTCCCCCCGGCCGACGACAACCGCTCGCCCTTGGGAGTCGAGAACCAGGTCCTGACCGTCTCCCGTGGTGGCCACACCGACCACATGCGTGATGTAGCCGCTTGCCCCAGTGCCGTAGCTCGCGTCCAGAGCACCATCGGCCGTGGCGCGGGCGGCGAACATCTGGTTCGTGTTCGTGACGCCCACGAAAACGGCTCGACCCTGCGCGTCGACCGCCAGTCCACCCGCCGTGCTCGCGCCCACACCTCCCGCCGTGAAGAAGAGACATCCTGGTTTCGTGGAAGACGATGCGAAGGTCGTATCCAGGGAACCGTCCTCGTTGAGCCTGCAGACATAGGTGGCAGTGGTTGCGGCCGGAACCGTCGTGTTCCCGCTGACAATCGTGCGGCCCTGTTTGTCGAGGGTCAAGCCCCGCACCATGTCGCCCGCGTTGGCAACTCCCCCGATGTCGTTGAACTCCGCGTAGCCCTGGAATTGACCGAAGCTCGAGTCCAGCGAGCCGGAAGGCGGGCGCTGGTTGCCCAGTAGCAGCGCGCCGAAGCCGCATTGCACATCGATGTCAGCGCAGTTCTTGTTCAAACATCCGCTCGACAACAGAAGCGCAAGACCCACCGCGAAGGCGAAAGGCAAAGCGCGCAGCAGGAGGCAGAGTTCGCCGAGCCGGCGAACCGGGATGTTCTTCTTCTCAATAGACATGCGTTATGCCAAACCGGAGCGAACGATGGACCCGACCATTCGCGGATGATTCGGCGAACGGCCGCACCCAGAGGTGCGCGTGGCGCGCAGGCCCGGACGGTTTCGGCTGATCTCCGACGAACAGCCCCGCGTGAAGGACCTGCAACCCATACACGACCAGGAACACGTTGAGTCCTTCGCGCGAGCGAGTCACTTCCTCGTGGTAGGAAAGACGACTGAGGCGATCGAGAAGTCCGACGAGCAGCACCGCCGACGTATTCAACGTTCCGCCGGGCGCAAAATCAGGAGAGAAGGACGAAGGCACCAGACGCGGCGACAGGAGATACAACAGCGCGCTGGAGTGATACTCATCCTCGGCCGCCAGCGCAGCGGCATGCAGGGCTCGCGCGCGGACGAGCACTGCCAGGCTCACCCCGCCCGCCACAAAGGCCTCCGCGGTGCGTCCCGTGGCGTACTGTCCCCAACCCGGGAGCACGACCGAGCGCCACAGAGCGCCGGTTCTGCCCACAGGCTCTCGCCCTGTCTCATCCTGCGTGCTGGGCTTCGTCTCACTCCGCGCGGCCTCTTTCTTCCCGGCCGCCTTTTGCCTGTGCAATTCCTCGCGCTTGCGTTCTTCTTCTTTCCTGCGAGCCTCTTCGAGTTTGCGACTCTCCCGCTGTTTGCGCGCTTCCTCCTGGCGACGCGCCTCCTCGGCCCGGACCATGGCGACGCTCCCCGCTTCCTTCTTCCCGGAAGCAGACGTTGCCTCGTCGTACTGGATACGCCGAATTTGCTCCTTGGGGATGGCCCGCAATTGGGCACCCGTCCGGAAGCGCACGTGCGTCCGATTCTGCCCCTCGATAGTGCCATTCAGAAGCGTTCCGTCGCGCAGCAGGATCCGATCGGCGGGAAGGGCGCCCGGCACAAGGACCATCGTGAACGCAACCGCGAGAAGCAGGCGCCCCCGGCGCGGGTCGTGCAGCATAGGGGAGGTGCCCTCTGAGGCGGGATTCGGACCGGCCGCCCCGCCGCCGCAATCAAAAAAGAGACGTCAGGCGCGCGATCTGTCGAGCGCCTGAAGGATGTCGGCCTTGATGTCGTCGATGTGTTCGAGCCCGGCACTCACCCGAATGAGACCGGGAACGATGGCCACAGCCAGACGCTCTTCCTCGGTGAGCTTGGCGTGCGTGGTGGAAGCCGGGTGCGTCACGATGGTTCGCGTGTCCCCCAGGTTGGCCGTGTGCGAACACAAGCGGATGTCTCCCAGAAAACGACGCCCGCGCTCGTAGCCGCCTTTGACCACGAAGCACACCATACCGCCACCGGCCGTCATCTGGCGCCTGGCCAACTCGTGCTGCGGATGCGAAGGCAAGAAAGGATAGCGCACCTCTTCCAATTCCGGGTGACCCACGAGCGCCAGGGCGAGGGCGGCCGCGTTGGCACAATGCCGGTCCATGCGCACGGCCAGGGTCTCCAGGCTCTTGCTGAACAACCAACCGTTGAAAGGAGACAGCGAAGGACCGGTCTGGCGCGCGAACAGGCGGATGTCCTTCATGAGGTCCGCACGACCGACCGCAACCCCGCCGATGGCCCGTCCCTGTCCGTCGATGTACTTTGTGGCGGAATGAACGACGATGTCCGCTCCCATCTCCATGGGTCGTTGAAGATAGGGCGTGGCAAAACAGTTGTCGATGTTGAGGATCAGATTGCGCGCGCGGCAGATATCTGCCAGCATCGGGATATCCGTCACTTCGAGTCCCGGATTGGAAGGCGTCTCGGCGTAGATCATGCGCGTGTTGGGGCGAATGGCGGCCTCCCAGGCCGACCGGGGCGCGGCCGCGTCCACGTACGTGAACGAGATGTCCCACCGCGGAAAGATCTTGGTCAGAATCTGATGTGTAGAGCCAAAAAGAGCGCGGGAGGAAACCAGGTGGTCTCCGGATTTCAGCAGGGCTGCCATGCTGGCGAAGACGGCGGCCATACCCGAAGCAAAAGACACGCCGGCCGGCGCGCCCTCGAGCAGGCACATCTTCTCCACGAACTCCTCGTTGTTGGGGTTCGAGAACCTGGAGTAGATGTTTCCGGGAATCTCATCGGCAAACAACGCGCGCGCCTGTTCGGCGTCTTCGAAGACGAAGCTGGAGGTCAGGTACACGGGCACGGAGTGCTCGCGCATGTTGCGCTCGGCCTGCACCCGAATGGCGCGCGTTTCGAAATGCTCACCCATCACGACCTCCCCGGAAGGGCGTCTTCCTGCTGGAGCGCGCCGTTCACGCTGAATGTGTGGCTGATGGCGGCAGTGGACTCGAGCATCCTGGCCACGGAGCAGTACTTCTCCATGCTGAGCTCGACGGCGCGACGAACCTGAACGGGGTCGAGATCCCCATGGGCATCGAAGTGAACCCGAATGCGTCGGAATACGGCAGGCGTTTCGTTCTCGGCGCGGTCCCCTTCAACCGTGATGGTGAGGTCCCGGAGCACCTGGCGTTGCTTCTTGAGGATGCTGACGACATCGATGCCGCTGCACCCGCCCAGGCCGACGAGCACAATCTCCATGGGGCGGGCGCCCAGACCCTCCCCGCCGACGGCCGGAGAACCATCGACCTGGACGACCCCTTCTTGCGCTGGAGTACGACTCGCATGGGCGACACCTCGCCCCGCCAGGGTCAAAAGTAGCACCTACGGGGTCACTTTCTTTTTGACAGCGAGAGATGCGCCTGGATCCTTCCCCGCCAGGTTGGCCCTGCTTTCCGCCGCGCCGTCACAAGGAGTTGCCCGATGCATACGAAGGTAATCGCCAAAACAGCAGCGGAGCTCTTCTACGAAGCCTCGCGTCTCCATGGAGACCGCGTCGCTTTTGGAACCCGCCTGAAGTCGCGGCTCTGGAAGCCCACCACTTTCGCTGAGGTGTATGAGTCCGGCGCCTGCCTCGCCACGGCACTCATTGACATGGGAGTCAAAGCCCGGGAGCACATCGGCCTGCTGGCTGACAACCGGGTCGAATGGATGATCACGAACTGCGGGATCCAGTTGGCGGGCGCCGCGGACGTTCCGCGGGGAACTGACATCACGGACCACGAAATCCAGTTCATTCTTCCCCATGCAGACATTCGCATTTGCTTCATCGAGAACCTGGAGCTGTGGAAACGAATCGATCCGTTGCGCTCTGTTATCGACGGTGTGCAAACCTGGATCCTCATGCATCCGGAGCAGACCGCTCCGGCAGGCGTTCTGCACCTGAACGACCTCCTGGCCAACGGGAGGGCCCTGCGCGAAAAAGGGGACCGTCGCGCCGAAGAGCGCACGAAAGAAGTCCGGCCTGACGATCTGTCCACGATCATCTACACCTCCGGCACAACGGGAGCCCCCAAGGGTGTGATGCTGATGCACAGCAACATCATGTACATGATCGATCAGATCCCCGTCGACCTCGGACCGCACGATCGCCTGATCAGCATTCTACCCGTATGGCACATCTTCGAGCGCGCGCTCGAGATGTTCTGCTTCAGCCGCGGTTGCTCCACGTACTACACGAGCATCCGCATGCTCGGCGAGGATCTCAAAGTCCTGCAGCCCACCTTCATGGGTTCGGCGCCGCGCTTGTGGGAGGTGCTCTATCTGCGGATACTCGACAACGTTCAGTCCGCCCACCCGCTGCGGCGCTTCCTGTTCCACACGGGCTATGGCCTCGCGGAGCTGTACAAGAACTCACTCTTCTATATGAAGAACCGTCGCCTGCACCAAACCCACCCCAATGCGGTTCTCTTCGGCATCGGCTGGCTGTTCCATTTGATCCGGTTCCTCCTCGTCACCCCGCTTTACGGTTTTTTCAACGTCGCCGTTTTGGAGCGGATTCGTCAGTCGGCCGGGGCCAGTCTCAAGGCCACCATCTCCGGCGGCGGCGCACTCCCGTCACACGTAGACGAGTTCTTCAATTTCGTCGGGATCCCCGTGCTGGAGGGGTACGGAATGACGGAAACGGCCGGCCCCATCTCCGCGCGCACGATTGACCAGCTCGTCATCGGCACAGTGGGGCCCGTAATCCGGGGCGTGGACGTGCAGATCGTGGATTTGAACCACGGGGACGTGCTCTACCCGAATCCCGCGAAGAAACACAACGGGCGGGGGCTGCGCGGCGAAATCCATGTCAAGGGCCCCATTGTGATGAAGGGCTACTACAATAACCCGCAAGCCACCGAAGAAGCCTTCCGAGG
>CAZPFB010000193.1:0-6405 GCA_964585735.1 uncultured Leptospiraceae bacterium | reverse complement strand
GAACGCTTCGGCACGCGCGCTCTCAGCGGCCGATGGAAGCAGGACCAAGCACGCTGTCTCGCCCGGAACCTCGGGACCGCGCGGCGATAGGTTTCGGCTCCTACGAGCTGCGCCGGATCTCATACGCCGGATCTTCTGCGACCGGGGACCACAGCATGTGCGGCCGCAGCCCTCGCCGCGCCCATGGTACGCGGCAAGGGCCGTGTCCGGCGGGCGAGACATTTCCGGCGCTTTGGCGCGGCCCGCTGGCGTCCATCGCCACTGGCGCACTCCTCTTGTTTCAAGAGACTCTTCTCTCCAACGCGATCGGGTACAGGATCGCGGTCGTTTCCCGAACAGCTCTTCCTTAGGATGATGCCGAATGCGCGCGCGCTTCGGAACGCTGGCGGCACGCGCGCTCTGAGCGGCCGAGCGGGGCGGGACCAACAACGCTCTCTCGCTCGCGACCTCGATAGCGCGCGACCACGCCCCGCATTTGACATAAGAAAACCCCTGTTCGCTTGGGGCTCCCGTCCGCCGCGCCCTCGGGCTGCCTCAGGCACGCGGAGAGCCAGCGGCGGATTCAACAGCACTCGAGTGGGGCTCAAGAGCCCGCTCCAGGTTCTCCGACAAATTCTGCGACAGAGCAAGCACATGCCGGTCCAGGTGCAGCAACCCCTCCGGTTTCCACTGGAAGAGACCGGACTCGATTCGGGCCTGGCCGACACGAGCGCACCCTTCGAGAAAGGCGCGCCCGACGCTGCTCGCGCGGCCGGTCGCCTGAGCGATGATCTCATCAATCAGCTCCACCGCGAATGGTTTTGCCAGGCGAAGCACGTTCAACGGCACATCGTCTTCGGGTACGTGCGCTTCAAGCGCCGCGCCGGCCGGATCATCGTACCACCTGCCCACGTGGCGCGCGTTAGCGTAGCGTTCGCGGCCGGTGAATCCGTGAGCGCCGGGACCGAGGCCCATGTACGGCTCGTACAGCCAGTATCGCAGATTGTGGCGACATTCGAAGCCCGGCCGCGCAAAGTTGGAAACCTCATAGCATTCGAAGCCTGCGTCGGCGAGCCGTTCGGGGAGGGTCCCAAAGAGCTGGGACTGAAATCCGTCATCCGGCGCCCGCTCGACGCCGCGGGCGATGTCGGCCGCAAAGGGCGTACCCGCTTCGGGAGTCAGAGAGTACAGCGAGAGGTGTTCGAAGCGCCATTCCAGAATGCGATCGAGGTCAGCCTTCACCTCGGCTCGAGTTTGGCCGGGGAAGCCGTACATCAAGTCCACACCCACGGTCGGTAGCGGGCTTTCCGCAAGGTCTCGAAGGATGGACCCGTAACGATCCGGATCGTAGAACCGCCCGACGCGGCGCAGGTGTTCGGGCGCGAACGTCTGGATACCCGCGTTTACACGCGTAACGCCGACCCGCGCGAGCTCCGCCAGGTAGTCCGGCGTGAAGTTCTCCGGGTTCCCCTCGAGGGTGACCTCGCAATCATCAGTAAACACATAGCGTCGCTGAAAGGCGCGCAGGAGTCGGTCGATGAGTTCGACCGGCAGCAGCGAGGCTGTGCCCCCGCCGAAGTACACGGTATTCACGCCGGCGAAGCGCGAGAACAGCAGCGCACGGCTCTCCAGTTCGGACTCGACTCCCTCAGCAAAACGCAGCAGCTCGTCGGAGCGTGGTTCCTTCCCCCAGGCGAGGGTGTCCATCCCGACGGAGAAGAAGTCGCAGTAGCGACACTTCTGGATGCAGTACGGGAAGTGGACGTAGATGCCCAGCAGATCAGCGTTTCGCTGCATCTCGAACCGCCGAAAAGGCGCCGCGCAGATCACCGAGGCGATAGCCGACGGCCTGGTCGTCCGGATACTCCCGCTTCAGAACCGCGCGCAATTCCGGGCCGAGCGACTCGACCGGGCCATGGCAGTTCAGACAGAGGGCCGAACCCACGAGAATGGGCTGCATGACGCGCAGGCGGGCGCCATCCCGCTCGGCCACGGGCACCGGCGATTTTCCCTGAGAGACTTCGGACTGCCACCGAGCGAGAATGCGCGCTTCGAATTCATCGGGCCGGTTGCCCGGATTGCGGGTCTTGGCCGAAACGCGCCGGACCCAAAGCCCGTCCTTCGAAACCGAAGCCGCGATTTCGGGCGAAGCGATCCGGCAAACCAAGACCGCGTGAGCAGGTCCGCCCTTGGCCAGCGCCTCCGTCAGTCTCTTCTGGAGGCTCTGCTGAAAGCGCGCAAACACCGGTTGCACGGTGGCACGCAGTTGTTCGAGTTCCGCGTCCGGGCGCTGCCCGCAGGCAAAGGAAACCAGAAGGGGGAGGGCGAAGCAACTGCGGAGACGCATGCCGGTGGACTGACAGGGCAAGCGGATCGGTCAAGCCTTTTGGGGGTCCCAGAGGAATGCTTGACGGGAGCGCAGAAACCCCGTACCGTATGGGGTATGGGGATGGAACCGAAACGGCGGGCTGCCGAAATGGAAGGAATGGACGAGGGGCGCCTGCGGCTGCTCCATCGCCTGAACCGAATTCAGGGGCAACTGGAGGCTGTGAAACGTTCGCTGTCGGAACCACAGTCGGACTGCGTACGCAGCATGCAACTGGTGAAGGCGTCCATCCAGGCCACGAAGAAGTTCGCCGAAGCCTACGTAGAGCAGCATCTCAGCGAATGCCTGCGCCGCGGCGACTCGCCCCGCGCATTGGAGCAGGACCTCCGCCGGGTCATCACCTCTGCCTTCAGCCTCTGACGAATGTCGCTCCCCGGAGTTTGTGTTTCGCTTGCCCGATCGCGTCGAGTGTGCCCTCCTGGTGCCATGATCAAGGTCGAGGTGGACGGAGACTCCGTTTTGATTCGGGTTTCACACCCCCACATCGATCTGGATGCCGGCCGGGAATTCCGCTCCCTTCTGGACGATGCGGAAGGCTACGCAACCAAGAACGTGACCGTGGACCTCGGTGGCGTCGGCTACGTGAACAGCGCTTTCATCGGGACTCTGCTCGCGTTCGACGGTCGGCTGCGCAAGGGTGGCGGCAGCATGAAGATTGTGCGCGTGAGCCCCGAGGTCATGGATATCTTTCGCATGCTGCGCCTCGAAGAACACTTCGCCGTGTTTCGCGCCGAGGAGTGAAGAGCCGCCGGCGCGGGTGCAATTTCGGCGGGGTGGCGGTCGCCTGCGCGCGCGGGTCCGCATTTCGAGTTCCCTGCCGCCGGTCCGTACCGCTCTGCACCAATCGATCCCTGCCTCAGGCGGTAGAGGGTACCGAGAGAAGGCTCGTGCGGTTTGTCACGAAAGACAAACCTCTCTTTTCCTGGAAGGCCAAACCAGAAATGGCGCGCGCAGTATCCGTTCTTGTCGAAGGCCGAGAGCGATTGGTGGTACTCGACTTTCACTCTGTCGGTCTCGACCGACTCATCGAAAACGGGTTCATCCACTCTGATGATGAGCACGTCGTCGGAAACGGAACCTTCCGCCTCGATTTCGAGGCGTTCCCTCCGAAACGAGGACGTCCCGGGTCAGCGCCCTCTCGTCACCGCTGCGCAATCGGCGGAAGCGTCACCGTGGCCATCGGGATCGGCGTCGCTCCCAAAGCCCGCACCAAGAGCGCGCGGCGCGATTCACGGGTGGGTGCAAACGACGCGAGGACGAAGCCCTTCTTCGGTACCCGTATCTCCCGGAAGGGACTGTCTGGGTAAAGGGCGATGAGCAACGGCGCCGCGGGGAGCGCGTCGGCTGTGCGCACGAGAGCGTTCCAACCAGCCAGGTTCGATTGTCGAACCTCGATCACCCACACGGCTCCGGGCTCTGCGCGTTTCATGGCGCGCAATGCTCCCCCGGAACCACCCAGGGAAATCCGGGCTTTCGGTACGCCCAGGCCGGTCGCTTCGCCCACGATGAGCGAAGAGAGCGCAAAAACGCGGGCCGATTTCACCGGCACCACCGCGCCGGGAAAGGCCTTCCGCAGCGAAGCGATACTCGCGCGCGCGGCGTACTGCGGCAGCGTCGTGCCGAGAGCGGCGTACTTACGTTCGAGATCGGCGCGACGCTTTTCGATCAACACCTCCTGCTCGGCGGCCCACATGCGTTCGCGCTCCGTGGGAGCCGGTCGGGAGCCGGCGTGCCTTACGAAAAGGCTGCGCTCCAGCTTCAGTCGTATCTGGCGTTCGACGGCCCGGTCGAGCAGTTCCATCGGGAGCTCCCCCTTCTGGAATGCTTCCACGAGAGAGCGATACATGGTATCTACATATGATCCCAGGCCCGTCAGGAGCACGACATCTACGCCCGCTTCCACCGCCATGCGCGACGATTTTTCGTACGGATAGCGCCTTGCCACGGCGTGCATCTCCATGGCGTCGGTCATGATCAAACCGCGGAACGCGAGCTTCTTGCGAAGAATGTCGCCTAAAATTCGGCCGCTGAGCGTAGCCGGCCGCTCGGGGTCCAGCTTGGGAAACAGGATGTGCGCGGTCATCACCACTTCGGCGCCCGACCGAATGGCCTCCTGGAAGGGCGGCAGTTCGACACGTTCGAGTTCCGCCTGCGTGCGGTCGATGTGCGGAAGATCCAGATGACTGTCGACGTTGGTGTCCCCGTGACCCGGAAAGTGTTTGATGACGGGGATGGCGCCGGATTCTCGAATTCCCAACGCGAGCGCACCGGCCATGCGCGAAACGGTGGCCGGATCGCTTCCGAAAGAGCGCGTGTTGATGACGGGGTTGTCCGGGTTGTTGTTCACGTCCAGCACGGGCGCAAGAACCAGATCGATGCCCGCAGCGCGCAGATGGTAGCCTGTGGAGAAACCGACGTCCCGCGCGAGTGCCTCGTCGCCTGACTGGCCCAGGCCCATGGCCCCCGGAAAAACGGGCATCACATCCTCCGGCACACGGAAGACGCGACCGCCCTCCTGGTCCGTGCTGATCAGAAGCGGAATGCCGGTCGCCTCGATGGAAGCCTTCTGGAGGTCCGCATTCAGCGCACGGATCTGTTCGCCTGAAGTCAGGTTGTGACCGAACAGAATCACACCTCCCGGCCGCACGCGCGCGATGGCCGCGCGCACCGGCTCGGACAGCTTCGTTCCCGGAAATCCGATGTGGAGGAGTTGACCGACTTTTGCTTCGAGGGAGAGCGAGCGCGTGATCTCACGGGCCCGTTCGGTGAGGTCCGTTTCACTGGGCCGCGCGGAGCAGGAAGCGCAGGCCAGAAAGGCGAGCAGTGCGGTGGCCGAACGCGGCAGGATGGTCATGGTCCGAGAACGCACGGCCGCTGTGGCGCGCAAATAAAAAGCATCGGCTTCAGCGGCGCCAGCAGCGACTCCATAGACGAAGCTCCCCCGAGAAGAGGACGTCCAAGAGAGCGTTGCAGTTCAAGGGGCCGACGCCTTCTCACCCCGGCGCCGCCCGACTTGGGCTGTCCGCAGAACCCAAGGGAGGAAGCGCAGGATCGGTCGCGATTTTTTGTGACCAGGCAGGATCGTCTTACTTGATGTAGTAACCCGCCACCCGCCACTTCCCGTCCGCATCCAGCATGGGCGTCACTGTCTCGACGGCGTTTGCTTTCTTCTCGAACGAGGTGTCAAACAGGATCACGAGGTACTTCCCGTCCGGCGCACCCGGGAGTGACGCTGTCGCGTGAGTCTTCTTGACCTTGCGGGAGAGCACTTTGCCCAACGGTTCACGCACACCCTTTGCTGTTTCCGCCCACTTGGCTGCCGTGAGCGCGCCCTTGAAATAGGCAGCCGCGGCCGCATAACTCTCGTCGTTCTTGCCCGCATCCACGAGCCCCAGCCAGGTGTTGGCAGCAGACAGGGCCGCCTCACGGGAGGCCGGATCCAAATCGAGCTTCTTGCCGCACGCGGCAAGCGTGGCGCTCAGAGCCAGGCTGACTACAAATAGACACGAAATGTTGACCTTCATATAGGAGCCCTCCGCGGGTATCGACCGCTGCCACGATCCTTCCCGCCCCGGGCGGCCCTGTCCACTCGAAAAAGAGCTGGCGGAGCGGCACGTGCCCCCTCGGCAGCACGAGTCCACCGCGCCCACGGTATGCGGCACCTGAGCGTCGGGACCACGACCCAGCCCGGCGTTTCGGAGCGGCCCGACCGCTTGAATCGCCACGAGCGCATTCATCTCATTTCAAAAGACCCTTCTTTCGAAGGCGATCGGGCACGGGATCGCGGTCGTTTCCCGAGCGGTTTTTCCTTGGGATGGTGGCGAATGCGACGCTGCTCACGAACGCATTCGGCACGCGCGCTCTGAGCGGCCGAGCGCCGAAGGACCTACAACGCTGTCTCGCTCGGGACCTCGTGACCGCGCGGCGATAGGTTTCGGCTTTCCGCGAAAGCAATCCTCTTCTTTCTTCGGCAGCAACCCCTCGGGTCGCGGTAGGACGGCCCGTTGCCGGGCCGCCCCCGCACAGATCCCGGCGTGCGG
>CAZPFB010000192.1:6219-6433 GCA_964585735.1 uncultured Leptospiraceae bacterium | reverse complement strand
TCTATTGGGAGAAGGACCGGTTGGTGCGGCGGGAGTGAGGGTGCGGGCCCGCTTGAACCTGATGACATCGCACGCAACGGCGTGCTGGAGCCCCTGGTCACCATACCTGACAGGGCGGCCTTTTCCGGAGAGAATCGCCGGTGCATCGCAACCGACTTCGCAGGCATTTTGGGGAGGAGTAGACAAGCTCTCCGCAGCCAGGGCTACCGAGCAG
>CAZPFB010000192.1:0-6209 GCA_964585735.1 uncultured Leptospiraceae bacterium | reverse complement strand
TCGGGGTGTGATTTTTGATAGACGACAGTTCCAAGACCTGCCACTTCAAAAGGACGAGGATTCCTATGGCACTCAGCGCAGAACAACTCGAACAGGAAGCGCGGTCTCTTCCTGAACCGGAAAGGCGTCGCTTGATTGAGCGGCTCCAGGCAACTCTTGCTTCTCCCAAGAAGCGCGTGACGCTGAAAGGAGCGACCCGTGGCAGCACCGTGACGGAGTCTGACTTTGCAGAAGCCAAGAAGATATGGAGGTAACCGTCGACACCCAAACGTCACGGGCGCGGTGTGATGCTCGATGATCACGGCACGCGGATGGAGGCTGGTTACTGGGAGAAGGACCGGTTGGTGCGACGGGAGTGAAGTTGCGGCCTACCGCCGCCAGGAAGGCCATGAAGAGCCCGACCATGAGGCCTGCCTGGCCCACCCAGAAGATGAGTATCCAGCGGACCATGGTTGCCTGATACTGGGCAATCTTGGCCTCCAGCCTGCCCTCGAGCTGACCCATCTCGGCGCGGATGGCTCCCAGCTTCGTTTCCATTGGTAGTTCAAGCTGTGCCACGGAGGCCTGAAGGTCGGTCTTGGTCTGGAGCAGGGCCTTCTCGTAGCTCTCCCGGCTGGCCCCAACGGCGTCCTGCTTCGTGGCCTCGCCAAACTGTTACAGAATATCAACAAAGTCCGCGGTGGCCTCACCGAGGTTCTGACGCAACCGATCAGGAACCGTAAGTACGACGGTCATGAAGACTCAAGGAAGGCGTGCGGCACCGGCCCGTCAATGTGCTTTTGCTGGGGCAGTCCCCGAACGCTCCGTCACGCACTGCGCCCGCCCCTCACACCACCCGACCACCCCGCGCGATCTTCGCAAACAGCTTCCCCGACGGCTTGATCGTGCGCTTCTGATTCGCAAAGTCCACGCCCACGAGTCCGAAACGCGGTTCGTATCCTTCGGCCCACTCGAAGTTGTCCATGAAGGACCAATGGTAGTAAGCATCCACCGGCACTCCGCCTTCCATGGCATCCAACACCGCCGCGAGGTGGCTTCGGAGAAAGTCGACGCGCAGGCGATCGTCGCGGGCGGCGATTCCGTTTTCGGTGATGCGGATGGGCAGCCGGTAGCGATGGTACATGTCTTTGAGAAGGCGCGTCAGGCCCTCGGGATAGATCTCCCAGTCGAGGTCGTTCTTGGGCGCATCCGGCCGGCCGTTCGGGAGGGTCTTGATGAAGAGCATCTGCGGCGCAAACAGGTTGAATCCCACCAGCGTGCGCGAATAGTAGTTGATCCCCAAGAATTCCCAGGCGTTGCCGTCATGTACCTTTTCCCCTTTCCCCAGTGGGCGGGGCAGGCGACCGGTGTGGATCCCGTCGAGGAACATCAGGTTGAAACGCTTCTCCGCCTCCGTCTTGCGGTCGCGGTCGAGGGCGCTTTCGGGGTCGATGGGATCGAAGACGCGCAGGTGTTTGGCAATCGAGATGGCCGGTGTGGTCCAGCCTTTTCGGGCGTGCGTTTCGCGAATGAAGTCGTACATCTGGAAGTGGGCGAGCAGTTGATTGCGCAGCACCGCCTGGGACTCGAAGTAGCCGCCCAATCCGCCGCGACCCGGAGGCCAACGTCCGTCCATGTACGCAAAGAGCGCGTACACGTTGGGTTCGTTAAACGTTATATATTCGTATACAAGATCGCCGACCTGGGGGACAATCCATTGCACGAAATCGAGGAAGGCTTTGGTGTTCTCGGCTTTCACCCAACCGCCCCGGTCGAGCCACCACTGCGGCACGGCAAAGTGGGAAAGCGTGAGCAGGGGCCGGATCTTTCTTTTGCGCAGCGCGCCGAGCATCTTGCGGAAGTGCGCCACAGCCTTGGCGTCGCGCTCGCCCGGGCGCGGTTCGAAGCGCGACCAGTCGACCCCGAGTCGGTACGAATTTACGCCAAGTTGCTGCATGAGGCGGAAGTCGGCCTCGTAGCGATTCCAGTGATCGCATGCAGTCACACACGAGCTGCCATCCTGGATGCGGCCGGCCTGCGCGCACCAGTGCGCCCAGTCCGAGGCGCTGTCTCCGCCGTCGATTTGTGTGGCCGCCGTGGCGGTCCCGAACAGAAATCCTTTCGGAAACACCCGTCCCCGGCTCTTGGCGCGACCGACCGAGGTGGATGTGTTCTTGCTTCTGGCCATAGGCGGTTTCATGCTTCACGTCAGCCCGGGTCAAGCCTTTCCGCGCGCTTGACAGGGTGAGCGGCCCCGTCGCACCTACGTGGTGTGAGACTTCTTCGTCACTTCGTTGCGGCGCGCAGGCTCCGCAGCCGCCCGCTGCCCGCGTTGGCTGCCGCTTCTTGTGCGACGGTCGTGCTACTCTCAGCGGGGGCGGCTCTTGTTTCCGGGCCGGATCGCCCGAGCGCCTCCGAGTGCGACGCGCTCTACCGCCATCAGTTGGCGCTCTTCCAACAGGCGGACAGTCCCATTGCCCCGGCGCTCCTGCGCCAGAAAAACAACCTCCTGCGCGCCGATTCGATGCGCGCGCAACGCGAGCAGTGTCTGGTCCGGCTCAGCCGCGAGGATCTGCGCTGCCAGATGGCGGCGCGGTCGCTTCAGGAACTGCTGGCCTGTGGCAGCAGCGTGAGGCCGGAGAACGGCGACGGGCCCAAAGACAAGACCGAGAAGTCCGAGAAGACCGAGGTGGTCGTCACGCAACCGACGGTAAGGCAGTGGGTGCGCGCGGTGAACACGGAAACTTGCGACCGGGCCTACGAGCACATGCTCCCGGTTCACGCTACTTCCGCGTCTTTCCAGAAGCGGCCGGACGCCAAGCGGCTGATGGAGCACTGGCAATCGCCCGGGGCCCGAGAGTCCTTTCGCAGGCGTTGTCAGCGGGCCTTTCGGGTGGCGGACCTCAACTGCATTCTTTCGGCCAAGGACGCCGAATCGCTTCAAGCCTGCCTCTTGGACGTCGGCGGCTGAACAGGGTGGGGCTGTCGGCAACGGCTTGACCGGCCAGGGCAGCGCGGATCGATGCGACCGGTCTGGGCGTTCGCGAGTGAATTGTGATCGGACACTAACATTTTCCTAATATTCCGGTTGACCCGGCGGTTGGCCGCGGTTGGGTGCCCGTGTGGCCGAATCGGTGCGCACGGGGCCAGGCGCGAGGAAAGGGGCTCAGGACCCGCTCGCGGGGTTCTGGGGGTTTTTGCTGCGCCTCTTTGGCCGGCCGCTTGCCCTTTGGGGAATCCGGACCGGGACCTTGGCGCCGGGTTTCTTGGGCCGCAGGCCGCATCCTTCGCCGTACATCCTGCGTCGCGTGCGCTCGCTTCCGGACGAGCAAATTCTCGACGTCGTGCGCATTTTCAGCATGGCACTGTCCGGCGGGTGGCGCGTGATGGAGCCATCCGTATACAATGGTATATCGTATGCGTATGCTCTGTTTCTGGAGTTGGGCACGCGCCGACCGTTCGTGGGTCCCGCCGAGACGCCAAACCGCTGGCTGGAGGATACGCGTCGGGCGCAGACCGCGCTGGTGCGACTCCTCGGGCTGCCCGACCCCAGTCGCGCCATTGCCGTGGAGTTGCCGGAGTACGTCGCCGGGCTCGAAGGAGGGCGCGAACTGGTCGAGGCCAATCGCCCCGTTCTGAACTATCTCGCCGACCTGCTCGCGGTGAAGCCCACGCTGCCCAATATCTTCTTGGCCTTTCACGGACTGCGTCGCGACCGGCCCTGCGACTGGACGGAGGTGCTCGCCTTCTGCGGCCATCCAACGGCCGAACTCAAGGGATTCGACCCACCCGAGGAATTTCGCGGTCAGCTTTCCGACTACGTGCGAGAACTGCGTCGTCAATACGACGACCGTCGCCTGCGCCAGCGGGAAATCGAAGTCCTCGAGCGCAGCTACCTGCGTTTGGACGGAAATGGGAACCTGCCCGAAGAAACCTTCCTGCCCAGCCTGGAGGCCGCGCACCGTGCGTCCGGTTGGGCGGCGCTGGCGGATGCGCGGTCCGTGCGGACTTCGGTTCCACTCCTTTTGTTTGCCATCCTAAAGGATCTGGAGCGCACCTTTCTGCCCCTGCTCGGCGGTTCGGTGCCGCTGTCCGGCGACCGCCGCACGGTGGAAGCCCGCATCTTTTCGCGAGAGGTCTTCAAGGCGGAAGTGGAGCAGTTCGAACGACTGCTCGGCTCGTGCGACCGGACCGCGCGCACCTATCGGGACCTGGCGTTCGATTTCGCGGCTCTGGAAGCGCCAAGCGAAGAAACCGATCAGGAAGGCGTCCGTCGCTACATCCTCGACCTGGTCGAAAGATCCAACCGGCTTTGGAAGTCCGTGGGTGCCTCCGTCGATCAGGTGCTGGCCGGTCACGCGGCTGCTCTGGCGCATGAAGGAAGTACATTGGAAGACACTCGCCCTCTGGAAAACACGCAGGCCAGTCGCCTGATTCCGTACCGCACATCAGCACTCCAGGTGAGCGGGCGGTTGCGCGGCGGCACAGTGGTGCAGGCGCTCGAGGAATTGCGTCGGCTCCTGTACTGCGCGCGCCATCGCTTTGCGGATGAAGAGCTCCGGGAGTTGCTGGCCCGGCGGGACGTGCTCCAGCGCGACATCGAGAAACTCGGAGGGGAACTGGAGCGCATGGGCGTGGACCGTGGTCGCCCAAGCGCGGACTCCCCCGCCTCCGCTCCCGCCCCTGCGGACGCGTCCCGCTCGCACCAGGTCCACGCCGCCTGAAAGGGATTGACGCCACTTCCACGCGCGCGACCGCTGGCTGTCCCACGCGCCCGTAGCTCAGCTGGATAGAGCGTCGGTCTCCGGAACCGAAGGTCATGAGTTCGAATCTCGTCGGGCGCACAGGGGCAGGCCCACATGGTCCGCAGCCCTGACCCGGATCACCTCCGCACCATGCTCCTCGTTCTCCTGGATCGCGAGGTGCCATTCATCGTCTGTGGGGGCGTGGCGGTCGTGCTGCAGGGAGGCGAGCGATTGACCGTCGATCTGGACATCGCCGCGGATCTCTCTCCTGCTCATGCGCATCGACTCATCGCCGCTATGGCGGAACTCGGACTGGTCCCGCGCGCGCCGGTGCCGGCCGACGTGCTGGCCGATGAGGATTCCGTACGGCGGATCGTGCGGGAAAAGGGAGCCCTCGTCTTCACATTCCTCGACCCCGACCATCCCTACCGACAGATCGACGTCTTCTTGACTCCGGAGCATAGCTACGCAAGTCTCCTTCCCGACACAGAGTTGATCTCCTTCGAGGGCCGCCATCTCCGAGTGCTCTCGCGCCGCAAACTGCTGGCGCTCAAAGAATCCATCCGTCCTTTGAGGGAGAAGGACATCGCCGACATTGCCATGCTCAGAAAACTGATAGGGGAGACCGGTGGCTGAACAGAAAGGGAAAAGCGATGCGTTCGCCCCCGACTGGCTCGAGCGCCTGACCGCGCGGGACTTTGACGGCCATACTGAGTTCTCCCGTATGACTGCCGAACAGCGTATTGCCTGGCTTTCTTCGGGTGCGCGGTTTCTCGTCGGCACGCAGCGGCGACGCGGCGCGGATGCTTCCCCCGGAGCGGCCGCAGGTTTGAACCCGCCGGGGGGCCCGAACCCGCTCTCCCGGACCGACAATCGCTGACAGACCCTGCCGGAAGCAGAGGACGAAGTCGCGCAGCCCGCTCGGGTTGAGTTCGACTCTTTTTCTGGAACAGTTGTTTTCGACTTGCCAATTTCGCAAACCTGTGATTGTTCCTGGGGCGCGCAGCCATGGTGACCGCCGTCTCCAAATTCGAGTACCTCAAGAAGAACCTGACGCTCATGGCCGAATTGGCCCTGGAGCAGGTGCTCCTTCTCATGGAGGCCATGGAGACCGACGACTACCGTAAGGCGGCCGAACTCATCGAGCGGGACGACCTGATGGATGAGCTCGAGAAGGAGAACGATACCCAATCGCAGAATGCCATCCTGGAGGCCGTGGCCTCGAGGGAGGAGATTCTGCGCACGACGGACCGGGAGTTGGACCGCAGGCGGGACCCGCTCATCTTCGCCATGTCGGCCATTCGTCTCACGCGCTCGTTCGAGAGGATGGGGGATCACGTCGTGAACGCCGCGCGGGCCTTCAAGAACGGCAATATTCGCCAGGGTCTCTTTCGAGATGACGAAAGGCTCTCGGTCATCCTTTCGCGGGTGGTCACCGTGGTGGGGAGCGCGGTCGAGTCTCTCGTCGAAGAGAAGGATCGCTTC
>CAZPFB010000191.1:0-6626 GCA_964585735.1 uncultured Leptospiraceae bacterium | reverse complement strand
CGCGCGTTCGAGATGCCGCCGCACGCGCGCATGAGTCTCGTGCAGATGCTGCTCATTCGGGCTCTGGTGGCCTGGTTCTGGAAGGAGCCGCTGCACCGCCGACTGGTCCGCTGGGGTACGGAACTGCACGATCGGTTCATGCTGCCGTTCTACGTGAAGCGGGACATGGAGGAGATCGTACACGATTTGAATCGGCGCGGCTATCCGTTCCGCATGGAGTGGTTCGACCCCTTCTTCGAGTTCCGCTTCCCGCTGTGCGGCAGCATTCAGGTGGACGGAATGGAAATGGAGCTGCGCAACGCGCTCGAACCCTGGCACGTCACCGGGGAGGAGAGTACGGGCAGCGGCACGGCGCGCTACGTCGACTCCGCGCTCGAAAGAATCCAGGTGCGGGTGAGTGGTTTGCACAGGGAACGTTTTCAGGTGGCCTGCAACGGTTTCGCGCTGCCGCTCCAGTCTACAGGGCGGCAGGGCGAGTACGTGGCCGGCGTCCGCTTCAAGGCCTGGCAGATGTTCTCCGGTCTGCATCCAACCATCCCCGTACACGCGCCCCTGCGTTTGGACATCGTCGACCCGCGTACCCGTCACGCGGTTGGCGGATGCACTTACCATGTCGAGCACCCGGGAGGTCGAAATCCCGATACGTTTCCCATCAACGGCAACGAAGCCGAAGCCCGACGCTTGGCCCGGTTCCGACCCGAGCACACGCCCGGTCGCATTGCCGTGCGCGAAGGACGCGAGAACTTCGAGTATCCCTGCACGCTGGATCTCCGGATTCAGCAGGCGGACGTTTCGAAACATTCCGGGTAGATCGTCAGGCAGATGCAGAGTCGCACGAACACCCAGACGGCCGCTTTGTTTCAGGGCGCCTACCGACCTATCGAGAAGACCTTCGACGAAACCTTCACGCCTTCCGGGGACGTGCGCGCGCACTGGAAGTTCCTGGTCGATTCGTTCGAAGGGCTCGGCCGCGAGGAGTTGATCCGTCGCCATGCAGAAGCGGACCGCCTCATGGGCGAGATGGGGGTCACCTATCACGTCTTCGACAACCCGCTCGGCGCGCAGAGCCCGTGGAAGCTGGATCCCATACCGCTGCTGATCAGCGGGCAGGAGTGGAGCCTGGTCGAACGCGGACTCAAACAGCGCGCCGAACTCCTCAACCTGATTCTGACCGACATCTACGGCGAGCAGCGTTTGATCCGCGAAGGCCTCCTGCCGCCGGAGTTGGTCTTCGACACGCGGGATTTCCTGCGGCCGTGCGTCGGGATGTTCCCGCCCGGCCACCGGCAACTGCAAATCTACTCCGCCGATCTTGCCCGCTCGCCGGATGGGCGCTTCTGGGTCATCAGCGACCGCACCCAGGCGCCGTCCGGTTCTGCTTACGCGCTCGAAAACCGGATCGTGATGTCGCGGATCTTTCCTGCTCTCTACCGGGACAGCCAGGTCCACAGGCTCGCGTTCTACTTCCGCACGCTGCACCAGACGCTGACCGCGCTTGCGCCCCGCTCGGAGCAGAGCCCGCTCATCGTGGTGCTCACTCCCGGGCCCGAAAGCGAAACCTACTTCGAACACGCCTTCCTGGCCCGCTACCTCGGCTATCCGCTCGTGCAGGGCGCGGACCTTACCGTTCTGGATGGCAAGGTTTACTTTAGGACTCTGGGCGCCCTCCGGCAGGTGCACGTCATCCTGCGCCGCCTGGACGACACCTTCTGCGATCCTCTGGAACTTCGTCCTGATTCCCTCCTGGGGACGCCGGGGCTGATGCAGGCGGCCCGCCTGGGAAACGTGGCCATCGCCAATCCGCTCGGTTCGGGCATCATTCAGAACCCGGCGCTCATGGCGTTCCTCCCCAACCTCAGTCGCCAGCTCCTGGGTTCGGATCTGCTGATCCCGTCCGTGGCCACCTGGTGGTGCGGGACCGGCGCCGAACGCGCGCACACGCTGGCCAATCTCGACCGCATTTCGTTGCGGATGCTCGCGCCCGACTCCGAAGAAGGCGTCACGCTGCCGCTCGATCACAGCGTGCGCATGCTCGAACGGCTAGAACGCGATCCGCACCTGTTTTTCGGACAGGAGCGCGTGCTGCTTTCGACGGCTCCCAGCATCAGCGAAGGGCAGTTGGAGCCGCGCCACATGACGCTGCGCACGTTCCTCGTGGCGGGACCGGACGGCTACACGGTGATGCCTGGCGGTCTCGTACGCGTTTCGCGCGATATGCACAGCATCGAGGTGACCGGACAGAAGGGCGGCGTCAGCAAAGACGCGTGGGTGCTGTCCACCGAGCCCGTGCGCGCCTACGCCGTTGCTCCGGGGCCCGCGCCGGTTCCGATTTCCCGCGCGGGCGGCGAGGTTCCCGGTCGCGTGGCGGAGAATCTGTACTGGATGGCGCGCAACGCGGAGCGCGCCGAGTTTCTCATTCGCATGGCGCGTCCGGTACTCGAGGAGTTGCTCGAAGATCCATCGGGCGATTTGAGCCAGGACGAGGCTTTGACGGAGAAGCTACGCGCGCTGACCCACCAGTCCTACCTGTACCCGGGGTTTGCTTACCACAACGGTGTCGATGTCGGTCGGGTCTTTGCGCTCCCGCGCATTCAGGAGGAGCTCCGGCGTCTGCTCTACGACGCGCGCCTTCCCGGCAGCATCGCTTTTGCCATCACGGAGATGTTGCAGGGCGCGCATGCGGTTCGGGACCGCCTTTCGGATGAAACGACGCGCGTCATCAACCGCATGCGCGCCGTCGTATCGGTCGAAACCGAGGTTCCCAGCGACGCCGCCCTGGAGCACGTGGACGTGATGGCCTCGCTTCTGGCTGCCTTCTCGGGGCTCACCACCGAGAGCATGAGCAGGACGGACGGCTGGCGCTTTTTGGAAGTGGGCCGTCGCGTGGAGCGCAGCCTCCAGACACTCCGACTCCTGCGCGCGGTAGTTTGCGGGCTGCCCGGAGAAGGCGAACCGCCGATCGGGCCCGAGCAAATGGAGTACGTGCTGGTCGCCTGCAACAGTTCCATGACCTACCGCAGAAGGTATACGTCCGTATACGAAGTCAACGGAACCGTGGACCTCCTGCTCATGGACGAGGGAAACCCGCGCTCGCTTCAGTTCCAGGTGCAGCGGATGCTGCGGCACGTGGCTCTGTTGCCGCAGATCCCCGCGCGCGCGGCGCTGGTGGAAATCGTGCAAAAGGTGGAGGGCACCTTGCTCGAATCGTTGCCCGCGCAGGAATCGTTGGCTGCGGACGGTCAGGCGGTGCGTTCGCTGCTTTCCACCCTCCTGCCGCCGCTGTCCGAGGCCATCGAGTCCTTGGCCAACGACCTCACCACGGCCTACTTCCGGACCGCGGTCATGCGCCAGTTGCCCCGGGAGTTCCATTGAGCCGCTATCAGATTTCGCATCGAACTCACTACTCGTTTGCCGAGGACGTGTCGTTGTGTCACAACGAGCTCCGGCTGCGCCCGGCGGCTTTCGCTCACCAGGAGTGCGTCCGCTCGCAGGTCGAGGTGCGTCCGTCGCCCGCCCTCCAGAGCGAGCGCTCGGACATTTTCGGCAACCGTGTCACGTACTTCTCGATTCAGGAGAATCACCGCGAGCTGGACATCCACGCGGTCAACGAGATCGAAGTCGAGTCGCGCTCCTACCCTGATCCCGCGCGCACGCGACCGTGGGAAGAGGCCAGGCGGATGATCGGCGAACCGGGCACGCCGTCCGAATTGGACCGTCACGCTTACATTCTGGATTCTCCCTTCGTGATGCGCAGTCGCGAGCTCGCGGAGTTCGCCCTTCCGTCGTTTTCGGCCGGCCGTCCGATTCTCGAAGCGCTCCAGGAATTGATGTCGCGGATCTACCGGGAATTCAAGTACACGCCAGGGCACACCACGCTGCACACGCCTTTGGCGAAGATCCTGCGCGAGCGCAAGGGTGTCTGTCAGGACTTCACGCACATCGCCATCGGAGCGCTGCGTTCGCTGAACCTACCCGCGCGCTACGTGAGCGGCTACATCGAAACGCGTCCGGCCACGGGGACACTGGTGGGGGCCGACGCTTCCCACGCCTGGTTTTCGGTGTTCGTGCCCGAGTTCGGGTGGATGGACTTCGATCCCACGAACAACCATATGCCCCGGGACCAGCACATTGTCGTGGCAATCGGCCGAGACTACGGCGACGTGACCCCGATCAAGGGAGTGAGCATGGGTGGCGGGAAGCAGACCATGAAGGTGAGCGTGGAGGTGACGCGCCTTGCGTCCTGATGGCGCGCTCGTGGCAGGCGCGCTCGGCATCTTGCTGGCCTCCTGCGGGGCGCGCGAGCCTCAGCTGACTGTGGAAGCGCGCCTGAGCGTGCCCGAGGTGTCGGCCGTTTCGGTTTCGCGCATCGCCTTTGGTTCGTGCAACGACATCCACCGGGAGCAACCCCTGTGGGCGCCGATTCGCGCATCGAAGCCGGACCTCTTCATTTGGACGGGCGACATCGTCTATGCCGATCGCATCCAGTTGGTTTCGTACGGTCGGGCACAGCTGTACGTTCCTCTCCCGCAGTTGCACGACCCCTCCGCGCTGGAGCGCGCCTATTCTGCCCAGCGCCGGCACCCCGGCTATGCAAAACTCCTGGATAGCGTGCCGGTCATCGGCAGCTACGACGATCACGACTTCGGCAAGAACAACGGCGGCGGCGAGTACCCACACAAGGCCGCGACAGCACGACTTCTCTTGGACTTCCTGAACGTTCCCGAGGATAGCCCGCGACGCACGCGCCAGGGTGTTTATGGCAGCTACGCGTTCGGACCTCCGGGAAGTCGCGTGCGCGTAATCCTTCTGGACGGCCGCTATCACCGAGGGCGACCGGGACCCGCAGCAGACGTTCTCGGCCCGCAGCAGGAGGCGTGGCTCCGCGCCACACTCACCGGGAGCGATGCGGACGCGCACATCATCGTTTCAGGCGTGCAGGTGCTCGCCCTGGATCATCCCTACGAAACCTGGGCTCGGTTCCCGCGAGCCAGGGACCGGCTGTTTCGCATCGTCGAAGAGACTCGGCCCAGGGGTCTTGTCTTCCTCAGCGGCGACCGACACCACGCGGAGTACTCGGAGTTGCGCCGCGGTCCGCTGGTCCTGCGCGATCTCACATCGAGCGGTCTGACCCACGTGTACGACCAGCGTGGTCCGGAACCCAATCGCCACCGACGCGGGCCTCTCATTCGCAAACTCAACTTCGGCCTGCTGGAGTACGATTGGCAGCGACGCACCGTGCGGGCGCAGATTCGCGGAGAGGGTGGAGTCGTGCTGCTCGCACAGACGTGGGGATTTTGATGTGGCCCGACGGACGCCAGCCTGCACCCTGCAATGCCCCGCCTGCGGCCGCCTGTACGAGTATACGAGGAGTCTGCCCGGCCTTCGGCCAAACAGACGATCCACATGGTCAACGCGAAACGTCACACGCGCGGGTCACGGCAGGGACAACCCCCGTACTCGCCACCCGGCCCCTTCCCACCTGGGCCCCTTCGCTTTCACTTCGTATCGAAGTTCACGCGGCGGGTCACGCGGACCACTTCGAGGGAGCCGCCCACCAGGGTCACTTCCTTGTGGTTCATGTCCACGAAGTTCACCTGTGTGCCCGCCGCCGATCCGAGCAGGTACGGAAGGTTCAGCGTAGCTGTGCCCCAGATTCCAATTCCCTTGTTGAATCCACGGTTGAAACACCCGGAGCCGAAAGCGGCGGGATACGAGAGGTGCCCGCCATTGACGTGGATGTACGGCTGGAAGTAGAAAAAGCCGAGTGCCCAGTAGAACGGAGAAACAACGCAATCCAAGAGTGTCCCGGTGCCCACGAAGACGGTGTCCGTCACGTACGTCCGCGTCTTCCCCGCCGTATCCGTGTGCCGGATCACGAATGCGGAGCAACCCTGGAGGGTTGCGCAGAGTGCGGCAATGAGAACCCAACGCTTCATGTGGCGACCGGAGCTTGGGCGGATTCTGACGGCGGTGCCAGCATCGGTCCACTGTTTTTTTGGGTCGTCGTGAGCGGATCCATCTTCGGGCCGGCGGAATTTGCGATTGACCAACGGAGGTTGCGGCCTCAGACCGAGCCGGTGCGACTTGGCTTTCGGCTCTGGCTGGCCCCGATCCTCGCGGCCATGTGTGTTGCGCCGCTCTCGGCGGACGCGGTCCGCCTGACCGGCGGGCAGGTGATCGAAGGCAGGATTATCGAAGAGTCCGAGTCGACGATCGTCATCCGCACGAGAAACGGGGACTTCGTGATTCCCCGCAAAGACATCCTCGAGATCGAAAACAAAGGCGGGGATCGGATCGTGCGCTTGGACAGGCCGACGATTGACCCCACGAAGGCCGCGCTCTACAGCCTCATTCCGTTTTACTCCGGTCTGTACATGGGAGATGAGCCGGCGCTTGGAGTCCCGTTTGCGATCGCGGGTGGTGTCTACGGGATGAAATTGCTCAACACGCTGGTGCGCAGGACAGCATTCACGGAATGGCACAGCGATTCCGGTCGCCAGGCGCTCTACACGTTGGCCATGGCTTCCGTGGCGTCCCGTTCGGCCTCCGATTCCGCTTACAGGGCCGACACCGACCCAGATCGTTTCATCCTGATCGGCTACGATCTGCTCCGGCTGTACCCGGTG
>CAZPFB010000190.1:0-6676 GCA_964585735.1 uncultured Leptospiraceae bacterium | reverse complement strand
TTGGATGGCCATAGTGTCGAATTATGCTCATCATTAAGGCGGGTGTGCGGACGGTAGTGTAGCCGGAAAACGGTTGACCCTCATACTGCAAGCTCGCTTTTTCCAAGTAGTCTGCAGGGCGAAGTCCGTGACCTCATTCGGTTCCACACCCGCCTCCGGTCCAGAAGGGAAGTCGGTCCTCATTCTGGACGATCAGCCTGCTTTACGCTTGGGCCTCGGGATCGTCCTGAAGAATCACCTCGGCGTCGTTACGGAATAAAGCGACTCCGTCTCTGATGCTCTGACCCGGCTGCCGGAGCGAAACTACGACCTCCTGCTTCTGGGACTCGGCCTGCCGGGACAGGAGACCTTCGCGCCGCTGAAAGCCTTCCGCGAACGCTATCCTCAGCTGCCGATTCTGGCCTGCACCCTGTACCCGGAGGAGCACGTTGCGGCGCGCGCATTTCGTGCAGGTGCCAGCGGCTGTGTCAGCAAAGGGGCGAGTCTGGAGGAAATCGTCCGCGCCGCGGAGACCGTGCTGCGCGGCGAACGCTACATCTCTGTGGCCGCATCGCAGGCGCTCGCGAACGAGATCAGCGGCAGCGGGCCCCCGCATCAGCGCCTGTCGGACCGCGAGTTCGAGGTCCTGCGATTGCTTTCCTCCGGCCGCACGTCCAGTCAGGTGGCGGCAGACCTGGGACTGAGCGTCAAAACCATCAGCACCTACCGCAGCCAAATTCTTAAGAAACTGCGATTGCAAACAACCAATGAGTTGATGCGGTACGGGATCCAAAGCGGGCTCGTCCTGCCACATCCCGGTGTAAGTCCGCAGAATCCCTGACCGCGGCTACGGACACTACGGGTGCTCCCTGTACGCAATTCCCCCATAGGACGGATTGTTAGGTCATATTTACTAAAAGTACCAATATTAGAAATTGCTCATTCGTGCGTCTCTTGAGGCATGAGCGGGAAAGAAACCCAGAGCAAGGACCTCCCCCGTTTGCCAAAGGCCAGGACGGACCGGCCATCGCGGGTCGGGGTTTCGCGCCGCAGGCGCTGGACGGGACAGGCCCTTGAGGCAGCCGCAGTTGCCGGATGCGTTGGCCTTTGGGAGTACGATGCAGCGAGCGATGGGCTTTACTGGAGTGACTCCATGTTTGTGCTCTACGGAGTCGAGCCTGATCGGTTTGAGAACGATTACGCTTCCTTCGAGAATTGCGTTCACCCGCTGGATCGACAGCGGGTTCTGGCTGAGGTAAGTGAGAGCCTGCGTGAAGGGAACTCCTTTACCAGCGAGTTTCGGGTGCAGCATCCGGAAGGCGAACGGACGATTGCGGCTCGGGGTGCCGTTCGGCGCGATCCTTCCGGCCGGGTGCGTATTCTATCAGGAGCAAACTGGGCGGTAGACTCGGCCCTCTCACGGGCAGGAACCGACCAGGAGACGCGGCAGAACCTGCACGACCAAAGCAAGCGAGCACAGCGCATCGATGAAAGCCGGCGCGAGCTTGCGCTCTCCGCCGTGGAGTTGGAGGCTGCGCGCCGTGACCTGGAAGCATTCGGCGGAGCGATCTCTCATGAACTCACGCGACCTTTGAATCAGCTCCGCGAGTTCCACCGACTTCTCTGGGAAGCGCTGGAGGGCCGCTGGAGCGAAGCGGCCGCGCGGTTTCACGAGGTCATCGACGGGTGCCTCAAGCACCTGGACAGCACCCTGCAGGGCCTGCTGGAGCTTGCTCGTTCGAGCGGAACTCCCCTGCTCCTTGAAAGGCAGGTGCCGTTCGGGGACCTGTTTCGAGACGCCCGCGCGAGTCTCGAATCTGAAGCCGAAGGTCGGGTCATCGAATGGACGGTCGGGCCGCTGGGAAGCGCCGATTGCAGTCGGCCGCTGATGCTCCAGGTGTTTCATAACCTTCTGTCCAATGCACTGAAATTCACCCGGCACGAACCGGTTGCACGGATTTCTGTGAGAAGCGAACACCCCCCCGGCTTTCTGCGCATCATCTGCGAAGACAACGGCGTGGGATTCGAACCTTCGCAGGCAGAGCGCCTCTTCCAACCCTTCCAGCGACTGCATGGCATCGAGGAGTTTGAGGGCACCGGCCTCGGGCTGGCCAACGTGGCCCGCATCGTAGAGCGGCACGGCGGCAGCCTGAGCGCCTCCGGAGTGGTGGGGGCCGGCGCGCGTTTCGAAGTCACGTTGCGAGGTCTCGGATGACAGACCGACGAACGACCATACTCCACCTCGAAGACGACCCCAACGATGCAGAACTGGTGGCCGCGGCGCTGGTCCGCCAGCAAATCGATGCCCGGGTCCTTCGCGCTCGCACAAAGCCTGAGTTCCTCGCGGCGCTCAAGGCCGGACGTTTCGAACTCATTCTCGCGGACTTCCGCCTGCCGGGCTTCGACGGGATGGAAGCGCTGGAGTTGGCCAAGCAGCTTGCGCCCGGAATTCCTTTCATCTTCGTAAGCTCGACGATGGGTGAGCATCTCGCGGTCGAGGGACTCAAGAACGGCGCGGTTGACTTCGTGCTGAAGTCCGCGCTCTTTCGTCTCCCCGCAGCGGTGTCCAGGGCCCTTGCGGAAGCACGCGAAGCAGAATCTCTCCGGCGGATGGAAAGCTCCCGAAGGCAGTTGATCGAGATTCTTGAAGCAACACCCGATTACGTGGGAACCTCCACTGCCGATGGTCGGACGCTCTACATCAACCGCAGTTTTCGCGAGCTGATCGGCGGCGCCACACTCGAAGAACTCCATGGCCGGCCGATTACTTCCTTTCATCCGCCGCAGATGCGGGAGCGCTTGCTGCACGAAGCGCTGCCCGAGGTGCGCCGGTCCGGCTTCTGGCAGGGCGAAAACGAGCTTCTGGACGCCGCCGGAAGGGCCGTTCCGGTGTTTCAGTCGGCCGTGGCCCATCGTGACGCCGCGGGTCAGATCACTCACCTCTCCACGATCATGCGCGACATCAGCGCCCTCAAAGCCAACGAGGCCGCCCTGCACAACGAACGCGGTTTTCTGAGGAGCGTCCTGGATGCAATGGGTTCTCGCATTGCCATCCTCGATGAGCGCGGCTCAATCGTGGCGGTGAACCAGCGTTGGGTCAACGAACGCTGCTGCCTTCTCGGGGAAGCGGCGCCGGTCGGAGGTGACTATCTGGGTGCCTGCCGGGGTACCAGCGGTCGTGGCGGTCGTATCGTGGCCGCCGGAATCGAAGCTGTGCTCGGCGGGGAGGTGCGCTTCCAGGTGGAGCACCGCTGCAACGGCGGGCGTCGCTGGTTCCGGATCAACGTTACCCGTTTCGAGCAAATGGACGGGCAGGTGTTCGCGGTGGTCGCCTATGAAGATATCACGGAAAGGGTTTCGGCCACCGCCGAGTTGCAGCAGCAGCATCACCTGATGCGTGCAGTTGCCGCGAGCACCCATCAGCTCACCTGCGTCATCGAACCGGATGGGGCCTATGCCAGCATCGGCCGATCGTTGCCGGATGGCAGTGCCGGCGGCCGGTCCGCTGATACTTTGCTGGGAGCTCTTTTTCCCGGAGATCGCCGGAAGGGCCTGGCCGCGTATCTCCGCGCACGGCGTGGGCACATACATCAACTGGAGCTACGCCTTTGCTGGGATCAATCTTCCGAACGAGTCCTGCGCGTAACGTTCCATCCGCTGCGCGAAGGCTCGGCACATCAGGGAGCAGGCAGCGCTCCGGCGAGCACGGGGATGCCGCATGGCCCGCGCGGAAACACGGGCCTGACGGCAAGCGATCGCGTCGTCGTGGTGGCCGAAGACATTACCGAGGTCAAGGCGCTCGGTCGCCAGTTGATACAGGCGGGCAAGCTGGCCACCCTCGGCGAAATGGCCACGGGCGTGGCGCACGAACTGAACCAACCTCTCGCGGTCGTGCGGCTGGCGGCCGAGATGATCGGCGAAGAACTCGACGCGCAGAATCCGTCCGCGGAGTTCCTGCGCACGCGTGTCGAGAAGATCCGGAGTATGGCCACCCGCGCCGAGAACATCATTCGGCAGTTGCGGTTGTTTGCGCGGGGCGCCGAACCCTACTTCCGACCCACCGATGTTGCCGACGCAATCAGCGATATGCTGGAACTGGTCTCGGGCCGGCTCCAGAGCCACGGCGTGACCCTGCTGCTCGATGTTGCCGAGGGATTGCCGCCGGTCCGGGGGGACGCAACCCAGCTGGGGCAGGTCTTTCTGAATCTGGCCCTCAATGCCATCTACGCGATGAGCGAGGGGCAGGCCGACACCGGTCGCAAGCGCGAGTTGCGCATCCGCGCACGGACCATCGAGCAACCACCGACGAAGGATGGGGCAAGCCGCCAGCGCGAGGCAATGTCCGCTCGAACGTTCGTGGCCGTGGAGTTCGAGGACAACGGAACGGGCCTTTCGCCGGAGGCGCTGGAGAAAGCCTTCGAACCGTTCTTCAGCACCAAACCGCCGGGAAGCGGAACCGGTCTTGGACTGAGCATCAGCTTCGGTATCATTCAGTCTCATGGCGGAACGATCACAGCCGAGAACACCGGGAAGGGTGCTCTCTTTCGAACCACGATCCCGGCGCTGCCTGCGGATCAGAAGGATGACAGCCCGGATGTCCCGGGCAGGAGGAACGACTATGCCAAAACTGCTGCTGGTTGACGACGAAAAAGAAGTGCTCGAGGAATTCTCCACCTACCTCGCGCGCAAAGGATACAGGGTGACGTCGTGCGTCAATGCTCTGGATGCTATCCGCGCCATTCGGGCCGAAGCACCCGACATCGTGCTGACTGACTTTCGCATGCCGGAGATGGACGGCGTGGAACTGCTGAGGCAGTTGAAGCGCACTCATCCGAGCCTGCCTGTGGTCATCATGAGTGGCGCCGCCGACATGCGCACGGCCGTGGACGCACTCAACAGCGACGCCTCGGATTTTTTGAAGAAGCCGGTGGAGTCCAAAGAGTTGCTGATTTCTCTAAAGGGTGCTCTGGACCGCGCGGAAACCGCCCTTTCGGAAGAAGAGGCCAACTCCGCCGAGGCGCGCACCTACGGTCCCGTAACACACAACCTGGTAGGCGCCAAACGCGAGCACAGCATGATCCACGTCATGGGCCCCCTGGACGAACATTCGAAAGCGAGGGTGAACCGCGCTTTTGAGAAACTCTTCGAAGACCATGTGCTGCGCAGAGGAGTGATACTTGTGTTTCGCAATGTCACGTACATCAACAATATCGGACTGAACTTTCTGATAGAACTGCGTCGAGCTCTGGGGGCGCGCGGGCATCAGGTGGTGTCGATGCAGCTTTCCGAGAAGATGTACAACTATCTGGCCATGCTCGGTTATCTGGAGTTCTTCAAGGTCGTCTACCATCTCCACGAGGCCATTGACCTTTTGTCCACGGAGATTCGCAAATCGGGCTGACGCCCGAGCGCGTGGAGGGTGCGGTGCGCGTTCTGATTGCAGAAGACGAACCCGAGTTGCGCTCGGAGCTGAAGCTCTTCCTTGAGCGCCAGAGCGGGGTGAGTGTGGTGGCCACCGAAAACGGGCGCCGCGCACTCGAGGCGTGGGACGACAGTTTCGATGTGGTCCTCACGGATATTCGCATGCCGGACCTGGACGGCCTGACCCTCCTCGAGGAGCTGCAGCGGCGCATGCCGGGTGTGCCGGTCGTTCTGCTTACGGCGGCGGCAGATACCGAAATCGTAAAGCGCGCGCTGCGCCACGGGGCGTTCGACTATTTGAACAAGCCGGTCGCACCGTCGGAACTGCGCAGGGTGCTCGCGCGCGCGCGCAGCCGGAGGCGCAGGCAACGTCGCAGCGAATCGTTCAGGCGGATCTGGCGCGAGGGATACCGGTCGACACGTCAGCAGCTCGAAGCAATTCAAGGCGAGCTGGAGCGCGCGCGCAGTCTTCAGGGGGAATTGCTGCCGCAGGCGATCCCGGAGACTCCGGGTCTCGAAGGCGCACTGCTTCATGAATCGCTCTCGGCTCTCAGCGGCGATTTCTACGACTTCGTCCCTTTGTCTGATGGTCGCCTGGGGATCTTTCTCGGGGACATCGCAGGACACGGCGTATCGAGCGCCATGCTGCACGGCATGCTGAAGCTGGCCTTTCGTGACGCGTGTGTGGAGGCAACGCCCTCCGGTGTCCTGCGGCGGATGCACGAGCGCCTGCGCGCAGAGATGGGAGGTTACTTTGCCACCGCGATCTATGCCGTCTTTGAACCGCGGGCCATGCGACTTCACAGCGCGCGCGCAGGCCATCCTCCGCCGCTGCTGTGGAGGGCCGACCGGTCAGGGTGCGACGAACTGTGGGCCCGTGGTTCGGTACTCGGAGTCGACCATGGCGTTGCATTTGAGACGCTGAGTGTCCCCGTTCACCCTGGCGACCGAGTCCTGCTTTATACGGATGGAATCATCGAGGAACGTGTACAGACCGGACGCGGCCGGGACAGGCTTTTCGGAGTCAACCGTCTAAAAGAGATCATGGCACGCACGGCGGGCGCGGCCCTGAGCGCACTTCCGGGACAGATTCGCGCGGAACTTCAGGCGGCAAGCGGCCGGATGCACGCAGCCGACGACCTGACCGCAATCGCCGTCGAGTTCAAGACGCCGGTGTAGGTCGTCTCCCGGTGAGAACTTGTTTAGACAACCGGACAGGGCGAGCGCGGACTCGCTGCTCTTCGCTTGAGTCTGGGGCGCGGCCTTCGGCCGCGCG
>CAZPFB010000189.1:0-6793 GCA_964585735.1 uncultured Leptospiraceae bacterium | reverse complement strand
TGATGAAGGGCTACTACAAGAATCCGGACGCCACGAATTCAGCCATGAAGGACGGTTGGATGAACACCGGGGACATCGGGATGATGACCTTCAACGACTGCTTGAAGATCCTCGGCCGTTCCAAGGACACCATCGTCCTGGCCAGCGGGGAGAACGTGGAGCCGGTTCCCATCGAAAACCAACTGCTCCAGTCGCCTTTTGTCGACCAGGTCATGATTGTGGGCCAGGACGAGAAGTACATGGCCGCGCTGGTGGTCCCTTCCATCGAGGGGTTCAAGTCGGCCGGACTCGAAAGCCTGAGCGTGGCGGAACTTGCGGACCACCCCATGGCTCGCGAGAAAATCGCGCTGGCCATCAAGTCTGAAATCTCGGCGGAGAACGGCTTCAAGAGCTTCGAGCGGGTGCCCGACTTCCGGATTCTTCCCAAACCGTTCGAGGCTGGGGATGAACTTACGGCAAAGCTGTCTCTGCGGCGTCATGTGATCACGGAGAAGTACAAGCCCCTGATTGACGAAATCTACGGGCGCGCACCATCCAAGGCCAAACAGACCGCACGCCAGTAGGCGCGGCTGGGGGAAAAAGGAGAACGCAGCCATGATGGAAGCATGCGGAATACCCGCCGGATACGAAATGATCAACCCGACCCAGAAGGCCATGCTGGGCATCATGATTCTCGTGATCATGTTTGGGATGGGGTCCGGCCTCACCTGGGACAGTTTCAAATATTTCGCCAAGGACCCGAAGGGCGTTCTGATCGGCTTTGCGTCTCAGTTCGGGATCATGCCCCTCGTTGCCTTCGGCCTGGCTGTCGCGTTGAAACTGGATCCGATGCTCGCGATCGCTCTGATTCTCGTGGGGTCGCTCCCCGCCGGGACGACTTCGAACATGTTCTCGTATTTCTCACGCGGGGACGTCGCTTTGTCCATCACGATGACCACCTGTTCCACCGCGGCAGCCGTTTTCATGACGCCCTTCCTGCTGGAACAGTACGGCGCCCAGTTTGCGGCACAGATCACCCTGCCCGGCCAGGGTCGCTTCGAGATCCCCCGCAATGAGGTCGTGACAGGGCTTGCCCTGGTGCTCTTACCCGTCATTCTCGGAATGGTCCTGCGCCGCTTCTCGCCGGACTGGGCCAAGGCCGCAGAGGACACGGCCGGATTCATGGGGATCATCGTGATTCTCTTTCTGATCGCCACGTTCCTCGGGGACGAGCACAAGCGCTGCCTCATGGCCAAGACGACCTGGCAGACCTACGCGGCGGCCATTGGCGTCGGCCTGGGAGGGATGCTCTTCGGCTACTGGACGGCCACGGCCCTGCGCATGGCCAAGCGACACCGACGGACCATTTCGTTGGAAACCGGGATTCAAAACGGCCCGCTCGCGGTGGGAGTGGTCACTTTCAGCTTTGGCAAGTCGCCGGAATTGGAGGCGGGCATGTTGTGGCTGCCGATTCTGTATTCGTTCTTCATCGTGGTCTCTTCTTCCTTCGTGACGATGTACTTCCGCCGCATCGGGAAGCTGGACTGGGAGATCTATGAAAACGCCGAAGTCCAAAAAAGGGTGTTTGGAGAATCCTGGAAGCCGCGGCAGGACTGAACCGCGAGGAGTGCACTTGGAACCGACGAACCGGCGGTCACATGGCGCTGCCGGTGGGGGGTAAGTGACGGCGCCTGCGGGCGTCGCTGGCTTCGGGATGATTCGCCTGGGGCTTGCTTATGGACTACCGCGAGTTTGTGCCCGATGATTTCCTTGCCCCGTACGTGAAGTGCTACTGGGCCCTGTCAGGCGATGCGCTCGGCCCCCATGAGCCCGAAAGGGTTCTGCCGGACGGATGCACGGAACTCGTGTTTCACTTCCGGGACGAGTTCGAACGCCTGGACTCGGGTGCCGTCCACCGACAGCCGCGGATCCTGCTTGCGGGCCAGTTGCAGAGCGCGCTACTTCTGCGGCCCACGGGGCGAATCGGGCTCGTGGCCGTTCGCTTCCGCCCCTGGGGAGCGCATCATTTTCTGCCGATGCCGATGAACGAGCTGACCGGCCGCTTCGCCGCGGGGCGAGACCTGTTTGGTTTGCGCCTGCAAGAACTCGAGGAGCAGCTTCTGGAGGCGGCAAACCCACCGGCCGCCGTCCGAGTCCTCGAGGGCTTTCTGCATTCCGCCTTCCGGGAAAAGGACAGCGGCCTGGCCATGCTTTGTGCGCGCGAGATGATTTCGAGCGGTGGCATGATCCGGGTCCGGGAGTTGGCGCGTCGCTATCACGTCAGCGAACGCCAGTTGGAAAGGCGGACGAAGCAGGCGATCGGTCTGACCCCGAAGGAATTGGGTCGGATCGTTCGAATGCGTCGCTTCGTTCAGGCGCTCACCCGGAACCCTGGCACCTTCGCGGAGGCCGCCCATCTGTGCGGCTTCTACGATCAGGCTCACCTGGGCCGCGAGTTCAAGTCCTTTGTCGGCGTAACCCCGGGACAATTCGTACGCGAAATCCATCCGATGAACGACCTCTTTCTGTAGGCCCCGCGCACCGCATCCCCCTTCCCCAGCCTCCCCGAGCCTCGCGTGAACCGGCTCAGGGCGCCACCGCGGCGCCCGCTGCGCAAATGTCGGATTCCTACAAGACCAGGCGCGTCCGGTGTGCGCATACTCTCCTGACAATCAGCAGGAGGTTCCCTTTGCGAAGATACACCATTCACACTTTGGCGCTGGTCGTGGCGCTTGCATGGAATTGCACACAAGGAGGCAAGACGATGGATCATCTGATCACCTGGTTCGAAATCCCGGCCCGCGATTTTCCGCGCGCCGTGCGCTTCTATTCCGCTATTCTCAAGGTGGAGCTGAAGCAAGAGGAGATTCACGGCACGAAGATGGGCTTTCTGCCCACCGACCGCAAGAACGTCACGGGCGCCATCGTTTCCGGCAAGGACTACGAGCCGAGCGCTTCGGGCGTTCTCGTCTACCTCAACGGAGGAAGCGACCTCTCGGTCGTCCTGAACCGGGTGGAGAAGGCCGGCGGGAAGATACTGGTGCCCAAGACGCAGATCAGTCCTGAGGCCGGCTACTTCGCCCTCTTCCTGGATACGGAGGGCAACAAGGTAGGACTCCAATCGGAGAAGTAACGGTCTGATAGAAACGAATCGGCCGCCGCTCAGAGCGGCGGTCGACTCACTCGGGCAGGCGCAGACTGTCGATGCGGGCGAAGTCGATGGCTTCGTCCAGGATGTCCCGAATGGAGGGCACGCTTTCCACGCGGCGTGCTTCTCGCAGCGCCACGATAGCCTCTCCAAACTTCAGGTCCCGGAAGGCCACCGCGGCCGGATAGCGAACGTTGTCCCGATCGTCGTCGAGGTACTTCAGGAGGTCGACGTAGTACTTCGACATGGTCTTGTCGCTTTTCAGGATTCCGTGCGCGATCTTGGCTTTGACCTCGTCGCTCTTCTCTTTGCCGTAGGCCTCTTCCATGGCCTTGATAGCGCGCGTGTTGCCGATCTTGCCCAGCGAGATCGCGGCCGCACCGCGAATGTAGTTGTACTCGTGGTTGAGATAGGCCGCCACAGCATCCACGTGCTTCGGGTCGATCCCTTCGCGATTGAGCGTGTCCTGATAGATCTCGCCGATGGCATCAAAAATATAGAAGGCCGTGTTGACCCAATTGAAACCCATGAAGCGAACGCGGAGCGTGGAATCGGTCAAATTCGGAGCCATCATTTCCCGGAATTCGTTGGAGAGACTCCAGTAGACGTCGGGACTGTACGGCAAGGCGTGCTTCTTGCTGCCGAGGTAAGGGCCGGGCCTGCGTTTCTCCAAGATGATGCGTCGGATGGGGTCGTCGTTGATGACGCCGCGCTCGGACTTGGCCTCGGCGTCCTTGCGGTAGCGCTCGTCTTCCTTCTTTTTTTCGGCCTCGATCAAACGCTTCTCTTCGGCAATGTTTCGACCGACAGTTTCGAGCGCCTCGAGCAGGTAGCGGATCCCCTTCGTGTGGCCGATGCGTCCCAGGGCCCAGGCCATGTACGCCTTCACCGCGGGTGAGTTGCGCGGCAGGTTGATCCAGGGATCCTTGAGGTCCAGTTCCTTGATCAACTCCCGTCCGAGGAGGCGCACGTGCATTTCCTTGCGGCGCGCTCCCAAAAACACGGCCGCGTTCAGACGCTGTTCGGCATCGCCGAAGACGATGTCATGCTCGGCCTTCTTGAAGAGGCGTTCGTGGATGAGCCGCGCCTCCACGTCCGACGGCGGAACCGACCAGCTGCTTCCCAGGGCGCAGCAGATTCCCAGCGTGAACAACAGCCTTTTCATAGCCTACTCCACTGTTTCGGAGCCTTCGGGGAAAAGCTTTTGGAAAAAATGCTCCGTCACCGCCGTTCGAGGCGATCCAGCAGATAGGCTGTGATGGGCGGGAAGCAGCCCACGGACATGTGGCTCGCGTCGTAGAAAGCTCGACAGTCGGCTTCCGGGACGGCATTGAGATCGACGAAGTCCGCCCCCGCTGTGCGCGCCACCCTGGCAATCTCGGCCGCAATCCCCCCAATCAACGGCTCGCGGCGGTACGCCTCCACGAGGTAGGGGTTGACCCGCGGCTGAAAAACCAGCACCCGTACGCCAGCCCTGCGCGCGAGTTCGAGAGTCCTTCGAAAGAAGTACATCT
Organism: uncultured Leptospiraceae bacterium; assembly: GCA_964585735.1. Taxonomy (GTDB): domain Bacteria; phylum Spirochaetota; class Leptospiria; order Leptospirales; family Leptonemataceae; genus CAZPFB01. The sequence goes on along the minus strand of CAZPFB010000189.1, from coordinate 2,152 downwards.
GTTCGCCCGAGTAAGCGAAGCTCGTCAGGTACAGCTCGACCAATCGCCGGGTATCCAAACGGAGGTTCTCTTCGGAGGCCGCGCCAAACCAGGCGTACTGGGCGCCCCGCCCTATGTTCAGGAGCGCCGCCTGAGGCGACCGGTCCAGGCTGTATTGAGCGAGGTTGGCCACCGAGGCGCCTTCGAGCGCCGTGGCCAGCACGCCCATGGCCTCCGGCATCGCGCGACCGCCCGAAAAGAGTTTCGTGAGCGTGTCCAGCTGTTGCGGTGAGAGCCCGCGCGCCCCGGCGGCCGAGCCGCGGACGCGACGCAGCAACTCGTTCATCGAGAACTGAAGGCCTGGCAGGGCAAACCGGCGGGTCGAGACGTAGCTTTCGTAGTCCCTATCAGGGATGTGTGTGCGATTGCGCTCCACCCACTCCGCGTCCACACCGTACGCCAAAACGGGCACCGCAAAGACACCGCCGTTTCGGTTGAATGCATCAGGTGAGATGCCCAGCAAAAGGTAGTCCGGTCGTCGTACGCCGCGGAAGAGCTTTTCGGCGAGGTAGGCGTGGTAGGCCGGAACCGCCTGAGGGCCTGCGAAGTTGAAGACCTCCCAGCGCGGACCGCGCACGTACTTGGCCACGAGGTCCCCGAGCGCAAACGACCGCGAGTCGCCGAAAACGACCGCGAGCTTTTGCTTCGGAGCCGTCCGGCGAGCTTCCTGCTCGAAACTTCGCACCTGGCGATGGCGCTGCATGTAGTACAGCATGCCGCCCGGTTGAACGAAGTTCTCGCGCACCTCGGGCAGCAGGAACACCTTGTCGAGGAGGAAGAGCCCGACCACGAAGGTGACCGGGTAAACGAGATAGGGAGAGCGAATGAAATCCATGACGAATCCGGACTAGAACTGGAAATAGAAGAAGTCCTTCTGTCCTCCTGCGAATTCCACGATACCGAAAACGACGAGCAGCCCCAGAAGCGGAAGCAGCCAGTTTTCGTAGCGCCGCAACCAGCGGAAGTGATCGGGCCGCTGCTCCACCCAACTGAACACGACAATCCCCAGAACGCCACCGAGGATCACTTCCGGAAAGGCGAGGTGTTTCACCGCCGTTCCCTGCCAGTAGACGCTGACGTCGAACAGGTGTGCCATCAGGCGTCCGCTCCAGAGGAGCGAATCGAAGGAGGTGGCTGTCGGGCCGAGCTTCTCGGGGGTGGGCGCAAAGAAGAGGGCCGCGCTCATGAGAATCAAGATCCAGCTCACAGCGACCCGCAAGATCCGCACCGGCAGGAAACGCGGCCAGTCCGTGTAACCCCGACGCTCCAGGAAGCCCTCCACTGTCAGGGCCACGCCCATGTAGATGCCCCAGACGACAAACGTGTACGAAGCGCCGTGCCACAACCCGGCCAAGAAGAACGTGAAGATCAGGTTGGCGTACGCCCGCCACTCGGCCACGCGACTGCCTCCGAGCGGAAAGAAGATGTAGTCGCGAATCCACAGCGAGAAGGTAAGGTGCCACCGCCGCCAGAATTCGGAGACGGAATGCGCAAAAAGGGGCGCGCGGAAGTTGATGGGGATCTCGAAGCCCAAAAGCAGGCCAAAGCCCCGGGCCATGTCCGAGTACGCCGAGAAATCACAGTACAGGAAGCCAAAAGCGCAGAACAGGCACACCCACAGGTCCAGGGGGCCGTACGAAAGCATGGTGGCGGTGTCCGAAGAAAACACGGGCGCGATCACGCGCATGAGGTTGTCCGCCACCAGTACCTTCTTCACGACGCCGATGAGGACCAGCCACAGTCCCTTCTTCATCCGCCCGGCGTCCGGCTTCTCGGCGCCGGTTTGACCGTAGTCGGCGATTTGCGGCAGGAGCTGATCCGAACGCATGATGGGACCGGCAATCAGTTGCGGGAAGAACGCCTTGAAGAGAACGAGTTCCCCGAAGGTGTGACGGCGGGTGTACGTGCCGCGATAGACGTCGATCCCGTAGGACATGATCTGAAACGTGTAGAAACTGATGGCGAGCGGCAGAAAGATCTCCTGCCCGGCCGCGCGGTGAGCGGACAGAAGCTGCGGGTGCCGCCAATCGGAAACGCCAAAGACGGCGCCCAGGAAGTCCGCAAAGAAATAGAAGTACTTGAAAAGGGCGATGTTGAGAATGTTGGCCGTCTA
>CAZPFB010000188.1:0-6833 GCA_964585735.1 uncultured Leptospiraceae bacterium | reverse complement strand
CTTGGGTGAGGACCACCTCCCTCAACCTATCGAGCGCTGGATTTGGGGCTAGAGGGCAAGCCTGCGTCGGTCCTTTCGGATTGGTCTCCCTTCTGGAATCGCAACTTGGTCTGGCAAGTTTGCTTTGCGGAGGCGTCCGGACGAATCCTTCGGTACCGAGCAAAGATCGCTCTGTTGCTGGACAGCGTTGGCAAAGGAGAACCGGAACCGTTCTACGCAGCATCATTGCCGACAGAAATGATCGGAACCGCCAAGCGGCTGCTCTCAATCCGCGATGAACTCATCCTTGCCGGTCGGGATCCGAGCGAAACCCGGCCGGGAAGGCTCCGCGAACTCGAGTTGGCTTGGCGCCTTCCTGCGTCGGTCTTCAAAGCCTACTGCCGCATGCGCATCGGGCCGACGAAGCCCGCAAGGTGCGCATCTGGCGGTGGATCTCGCAGGGCGCAACCGTGAACCAGGCCGGCACGAAGATCACGCGCATTCGTTGGAAGAGACCGTTCGACCTCTTCCTGAAGCACAACATCGCCGAGCGATTAGAGGCATTCGGAGGGGAAGCAACCGGCTCGCCGGTGGGCAGCCTGTCCCAACCATGCTCCCCCGGCTGGGCTCGAACCAGCGACCTAGTGATTAACAGTCACGCGCTCTACCGACTGAGCTACAGGGGAGTGTCGGACCCGGGCGGGAACACCCGGCCCAAGATGGCAAGCCTCCCAGCGCTGGGGCGTGCGTCAAGTTCAATCCGGCGTGGGGATGCGGTCAGAAAGCCCCGGGCTCCCGGCCGCGCAGGCGCGCGAAGGCCGCATCGGCCGTCAGGTCCCGGAGCAGACGTGCCGCCTCCACGTGAGCTCCGCAGAACCAGACCATCCACGGTGGGTGGCCTTTGGCGCCCGTCGCCTCCATGCGTTCCCGCCATTCCAAGTCGGACGGCCGCATGGCAAACGCAACCAGACCTCCCTCCTCCGGTCCAAAGCGCTCACCGCAAATGGCACAGATGGGCGGCTTCACGCGACCATCCTCACCCACGCGCGCCACAGCCTGGCCGCTCGCCTCCCGCCGCCGGGCCTGACCTGATCCTTCTCAGCCCGCGCACGTGCCCTTTCGCATGGAGACCCGCGCCTCATCGTGCTACGAAGTCCTCACCTGCCGCGCCTGTCAACGCGAGCAGCAGGAGCAACGACATGACCGAAGCGAGCATCCGCGCCCTCCAGAATCTGCGCGACCTGTCCACCCTGAAGTGGTACGTGATCCCGTTGCTTGCCCTCGTATTCTACGTATACGCAAAGGAAATCAAAGCGGCGCGCGCGTCCGGGAACTGGGACGCGGTACTCTCGGGTCTGACCGTCTTCGGCGTGGACTTCTTCAACGAAACGGCCAACGGGTGGATTCTGCACTTCACGCAGCGTTCCGCGCTCTGGACCGCCCCCGGCGAAACGGCGCTGCGCACGATGGTCGGTTGGAACATCGAGATCATGTTCATGTTCCTGCTGCTCGGCATCGTCTACTACCACAGCCTGAGCGCCTCAGGCACCGCGCGCATCGCGGGTCTTCCCGAAAAGTGGGCGATTGCCATCGGCTACTCGGCGTTCTGCGTCTTCATCGAAGTGCTCCTGAACATGGGCGGCCATCTCGTCTGGGAGTATGCCTTCTGGAACCGTTCGTTCGGCGGGGTATGGCTCATCTTCCTCTTCGGCTACTTCCACTTCTTCTGCGCGGCCATCTTCGTGCTCTACCTGGGAACCATGCGCGCGCGAATCGTCGCGCTGGCGGTCATCTACGCGGTGCCGGTCGTCATGAACGTAGTGGCACTGGGGATTCTCGGCTGGCGCTACTGAAATCGCAAGGCACGAAAATGGCAGGCGACGCGCGGCCTCGTTTTTGTTGACGCTTCCGTCGCGGCGCGCGACACTTGGGCGCCCGGGGACGGGCCCTGAGGGCGCATGACCATTCACGAAACCTGGCCGCCGCTCGTACTTGCCGCCTACCACGGGCAGTTGGCCGTCGTGCGCGGGCTGCTCGAAAGCAAAGTCGACCCGGGTCAGCGGTCGCCGGGCGGTTGGTCGGCGCTCATGCATGCCATCAACCAAGGCCATCTGGAAATCGCCACTCTCCTCATCAAAGCGGGCTGCGACCTGAACGTGCGCGAACCGGAGGACGGCTGGAGCGCGCTGGCTCTCGCCGCCTACCACGGGAACCTGGAGATCACAAAGCTTCTGCTCGAGCGCGGCGCAGACATACGCCTGCGCACGGCGCAGGGTTGGACGGCGCTCACGCTGGCCATTCACCACAGCCACGAGAAGGTCGCCCTCGCCCTCCAGAAAGCGGGCGCGGTCGCCTGACCGCAGAGGTGGGCGCAGAAGCGAATGGCTGCGCCGATTCGACTTGACCGGACCGTGCGTACTAACTATTGTTACAGCATGCGGGCTGTCGTATCCGTGAGCATGGAACCGGACCTCAAGCGTCGTTTGGACCGGCTTGTCAAGAAGAGCGGAACCCAGCGCAGCGAGATAGTTGCCCAGGCCCTCAAGCGGTACATGATCGAAAAAGAACTCGATCTCGTTCGCGAACAAGTTGTGCCGTACGCGCGAAAGGCGGGTTACTACACCGATGAAGACGTATTCCGCGATTTCTGATGCGGCTACTTCTCGATTCCAATGTGCTGATCTCAGCGGTCGCCACAGAAGGCATAGCCAAGGCGGCCCTCGCTGCCGTCATTGCTGATCACGAGGGCTACTGGAGCATCCAGATCAAAGCTGAAGTGGCCCGGATTCTCCGCAAGAAGATGGGCGTGCCACCCCCGGGCTCTGTCCACGGCGTTGCACTTTCTCCAAGCCAACCTGCAGACCGCGAAACTGAAGGGCCAGATGCCTCATGTCTGCAGGGATCCGAAAGACAACCACATCCTTCACGCAGCCAGATCCATCACGGCGGATGCCATCGTCACCGGGGACCAAGATCTGCTGATCCTCCGTGAGTATGAGGGAACGCGCATCGTGGGAATCCGGCAGTTTCTGACCGAATCAGGCTGAGTCGGCAGGACTGACGCGATCCGACCCCGAACGAGCGCAATGTGAAGCCGCGCCCCCATCGCCCGGCCTGACTTGGATTATGTCTCATTGATCTTGCGCCCTGCCCGCAGATTTTGCTTGCCCGCATATAGTCCTATCAGCTATAGTCTTAATATGACTATAAGCGACCCACTTCGTCGCTACTCGCCGCTGGGGCTCGCCATCTTGGCCCTGCTCTTCGAGTCGCCCATGCACCCCTACCGGATGCAGCGCCTCATCCGCGAGCGCGGCAAGGATCAGGTCATCAACGCGGGGCGGCGGGGTGGGCTCTACCAGACAGTCGGTCGCCTGCTGCGGCTCGGGCTCATCGCGGTGCGCGCGTCCGAACAGGAACACAACAGACCGGAACGCACGATCTACGAGATCACCGACGCCGGGCGCCAGACGCTGCTCGGCTGGATGCGCGAGATGCTCTCGACGCCCGCCGCCGAGTTCCCCGCGTTCCCCGCCGCGCTCGCACACCTGGCGCTGCTCTCTCCGGAAGATGCGCGGAAGCAACTCGAACTTCGCGCGCGCGCGCTCGAAGCTGACGTTGCCGACATCGCGCGCGAGCTCGAGAGCGCGGGCGCCTTCGTTCCGCGCCTGTTTCTCATCGAAAGCGAATTTCTTCTGCGAACCAGACAGGCCGAACTCGATTGGGTGCGCGCCCTCGTCGGTGATCTCCAGTCCGGTCGCCTCACCTGGAACGAAGAGTGGCTGCGCCAGGTCGCAATTCAGCTGGAAGGCGGCGCTTCCGGTTCCGCCCCGACCGATCTCACCTGAGGCGACGGACCGACGAGCCAAGATGCGCAGGCAATCTCATCACGAAAAAAACCAAACACCATAGGAAAATGAAGGAGCAGAAAGATGAACGAAGAACAGGAAATGAAGTACGCAGAGATGTTCAGTCGCTGGTACAGTTGGGGTTCGCCCGTGGGGCTCGGCATTCTCGTGGCGTGCCTCGCGCTTGCGGGGCTTTTCGCCACCGTTGCGGTGGAGCGGCTCACCGCGGCCGGGAGTGCCGGTGTTCAGATAGAGCAGGGCCGCGCGGCAGGCGCTTGCCCCTGTCCGGCAGAACGACGCCCCGGGGGCACGCGATGAGTGCCGTCACGTCGACAGCGACAGCGCGCGCACCCGAGGCGACAGTCGGCACGCACAACAAGGGCTACCGCGGCCTGCCCATGGAGGGCTTCATCGCCACCTGGTATGCCAGAAACCGCAAACCCGACGCCGAGCATCACGCGCTGGTGTCCGAGCTGCGCGACCTGCTCCCACCGGGCGCGCGTGTGCTCGAAGTGGCGCCGGGACCCGGCACATTGGCCATCGATCTGGCGCGTGTCGGGTTTCTGGTCACGGGGCTCGACGTCAGCCGCACGTTCGTGGCGATGGCCGGTGAGACCGCGCGTACGGCGGGTGTGAACGTCGACTTTCGCCACGGCAACGCTTCGGCCATGCCGTTCGAGTCGGGTTCGTTCCGGTTCGTGCTCTGCCGCGCTGCGTTCAAGAACTTCTCGCAGCCGGTCGAAGCGCTCCGTGAGATGGAACGTGTGCTCGAACCGGGCGGGACCGTGCTGATCAGCGACCTGCGGCGCGACGCCACCCTGGGTGAAATCGAGGCCGAGGTTGCAACGATGAACCTTTCGGCCTTCAACGCGTGGCTGACGAGATTCATCTTCCGCCACTCGCTGCTGCGGCGCGCCTACATCGCCGAGGAGATGCGCGCCATGGTGGAACAGACCGGACTGCGGGTGGACCGGATCGACCTCACCAACGTGGGCATGCACGTGCGGCTCGCAAAGGACTGAGGCCCCCATACTTCTGCGTCCGGCCCGCGAAATGCTTGCGGGCCGGACGGTTCGTGCGGGCAGGATGGCCCCGAGCCCCCTCACATGAACATCGTCATCCTCGACGCACACACCGCCAACCCCGGCGATCTCCGTTGGGACGACCTGGGCGTGCTGGGCAGACTCAGCGTCTACGAACGTACGGACCCACAGTTCGTCGTCGAACGAGCGCGGGATGCTGACGTGGTCCTCACCAACAAGACCGTGCTCGGTCGCGCGGAGCTCGAAGCGCTGCCGCGCCTGCGCTACGTGGGCCTGCTGTCCACCGGCGCCAACGTCGTCGACCTCGACGCTGCACGCGAGCGCGGCCTTGCGGTCACCAACGTACCGGCGTACGCCACCGAAGAAGTGGCGCAGGCGACGTTCGCTCTGCTCCTCGAACTCACCAATCACGTCGGCCACTACAACACCGCAGTTCACGGCGGGCGTTGGACGTCGAGCCCGGACTTCTGCTTCGTCGACGACACGCATCGCCCGGTCTCGCTGCGCGAGAAGACAATGGGAATCGTGGGACCCGGCGCCATCGGAACGGCGGTGGCCCGAATGGCGCTCGCATTTGGGATGCACGTGGTCGCCTTTGCGCGCACGCCGCGCACCCTATCGGGAGTTCGGTTCGTGTCGCTCGAAGAGCTGCTGCGCCGAAGCGACGTTGTTTCCCTGCACTGCCCGCTCACAGACCAAACGCATCACCTGATCGGCAAGAGCGCACTCGAACTCATGCAGCCGACCGCGCTCCTTCTCAACACGAGCCGGGGCGCGCTCGTGGACGCGGAGCGACTGGCCGCGGCCCTGAATGCGGGGCGGATTGCGGGCGCAGGCCTCGATACACTGGACGCGGAACCGCCGCCCGCAGGCCATCCATTGCTGCACGCTCGCAACTGCATCATCACACCGCACATCGCCTGGGCGGCCCGAGAAGCGCGGGAACGTCTTTTGCACGAAGTCCTCGAGAATCTGCGGGCGTTTCGGGAAGGAAAGGCGCGCAATCGCATCGTCTGATTCGGGCTTGACCGGACGCTTTGCGCTGATACGTGCACACATGGAGATCGCCCAGGAGAAACGCGGCCGGCTGCCCCTGCTGCGGTTGTCCGGGACCTTCGACCTGTACGCCGTGCCCGGTTTTCGCATGGCCATGGAGCCTCTCGTCGAGTCCGGTGCAGACGACATCGCCCTGGACCTGGCGGGCGTCACGCACCTGGACAGCTCGGCGATGGGTATTCTGATCCACTTCATGAGCGCCATGCGCGAGCAGGGTCGCACGATTCTCCTCACGCGGGTGCGACCGGAGCACCTGCGCATCTTCGAAGTCGTGCGCCTGGACAAGATCTTCCTGATGGTCGACGGCGCCGAGTTCGACCGCAACTTCCCGCCCGAATCGGATTGACGGTGACGCGAGCCCGGCACTCACTCGCATCATGCAGGCGCCGAGTGAGAAGATCGTGCTGGGCCCGAAACGCCGCGCCCGCACGGGCACGCCGGCCGAAAACTACGCGCGCCTAAAGCATCTCTTGACCGAGATGGAACGGCTGCGGCCGTACAGCAAGTCACGCGGCGTCGTGTACCGGTTTCGGACGTGGGAAGAGCACACCGAGTTCGTCCTGACTCGCGCCGCTCGGAGGCGTTAGCCGTGCGCGGAATTCCGGATGTCTGCTCGGTTCTGAATCGGCACGAAGTCGAGTATCTGCTGATGGGCGCGCAGGCCGCCGCGCTCCATGGGCACGTGCGGGGCACCGAGGACATCGACATACTCGTGCGCAACACACCGGCGATCGCGCCCACCCGACCCTGACGCGTTCACGAGCACCTGAGTCCGCGCAGTTCGTCGTCCGTGGCTAGACTGCGCGGACCGCGCGCCCTCCATGGCGCGCTTCGGGAGCGCGTGAACGCTGCGTTACTGACTCCTGGATAATTGGGCACCGTCGTCAAAAGGGCAAGTGCGCCTGCG
>CAZPFB010000187.1:0-6893 GCA_964585735.1 uncultured Leptospiraceae bacterium | reverse complement strand
CGCAGGCGCACTTGCCCTTTTGACGACGGTGCCCAATTATCCAGGAGTCAGTAACCGATACCTGGTCGGGGACTTCAACGGCGATGGAGACCTGGATGTCCTCCACTACAACGGAGTCGGCAAACTCGAAGTGGTGCCCGGAAACGGGTCAAGTTTCGGTACGGTTGAAACCTGGCACAACGGATTTGGCAGTGGTGATACCCGGCGTTACCTGGCAGCGGATGTTGACAACGACGGTGATACAGACATCATCCACTACAATGGCGCCGGAAAAATCGAAGTGGTGAAGAGCAACGGTTCCACCTTTGGGGCGGCCACGGAGTGGCACACGGGATTCGGCAGCGGCGACGTGGGCCGGTATCTGACGGGGAACTTCAACAATGATGGCTATCAGGACATCCTCCACTATGATAGCACCGGCAAGATTGAAGTGGCCACAGGCTCCGGAGCCGGTTTCGGTACGGCAAGCACCTGGGCTGACCAGTTCGGGACCGGAGACGTGAACCGCTACCTGGCTGCCAATTTCAATTTCTCTGGAGGAACGGATCTGCTCTACTACGACCAGAACGGAAACATGAACGTCGTCCTCAGCAACGGCTCCAAGTTTCTGGTTTCCTGGCAGACATTCGGAAATGGAGACGTTCGGCGGTACGCGGTGGCCGATTTCGAAAGCAGCCCGGAGAGCCAGGGTGACATTATCAATAACACCCAGGGAGGTGACCATGTGGTAGGCTTAACGAACGGGAGTTCGTTTGGAACGCCTATTACGTATGGCTCGTCATTCGGGTCCGGAGATGTGGACCGATATCTGTATGCGGATTTTGACGGTGCGAACGGCGCGGACGTGCTGCACTACGATGGCGCAGGAAATCTGACGGTTGCGCTCAATGATGGCTCCAATGCCTTTGATACGGCGGGCGCAACGACCTGGAAGGCTACATTCGGCAGCGGAGATGTCAACAGGTATCTGGTCGGAGATTTCGACGGCGACGGAAACCGAGATATTCTCCACTACAACGGCCTCGGCAAACTCGAAGTGGTCCCCGGAAACGGGGCGACGAGTTTCGGGACGGTTCAGACCTGGCACAACGGATTTGGCAGCGGCGACGCCCGCCGCTACCTGGCGGTCGACGTGGATGACGACGGAGATACCGACATCATCCACTATGATGGCGCCGGAAAAATCGAAGTTGTCAAGAGCAACGGTTCCACCTTTGGGTCGGCTACAACCTGGCACTCGGCATTCGGAAGCGGTGACGTGGGCCGATATCTGACGGGCAACTTCAACAACGATGGCTATCAGGACATCCTCCACTATGATAGCACCGGCAAGATTGAAGTGGCCACAGGCTCCGGAGCCGGTTTCGGTACGGCAAGCACCTGGGCTGACCAGTTCGGGACCGGAGACGTGAACCGCTACCTGGCTGCCAATTTCAATTTCTCTGGAGGAACGGATCTGCTCTACTACGACCAGAACGGAAACATGAACGTCGTCCTCAGCAACGGCTCCAAGTTTCTGGTTTCCTGGTAACCGGAACGGGGCAGAGCTCTGGATGCTCCCGCCCGCCAGAAACAAATGGCGGGCGGACGCTTTCCCGTTTCCGGTTGCAACTACGGTGCTGGATTTCACCGGTGGGGAATACGGTCGGAAAGGAGACCGGACCGACCGCGGCACACAGGTCCGCCTCCGCCCCCCTTGGAAATCCCTGCGGGAGACCCTGGCTTGCCGAAGGAGAAGGAAGAAGGTGAAAGGAATCCTCGAATACTCAAGAACCAGCTTCCTGAAGGGCGTCGCTTTTGCGGTCGGCGTCGTAACTACCGGCCTCGTCGCCGCCACCCTTTCGTCTTCCATCGCGACCTTCAACGGCGGTGACCCGCTGACGGCTTCCGCCATGAACGGCAACTTCAACGCCATCAAGGCGCGACTGGGGACCTACTGTGGACAGACGGCCGCAACAACCGGCAACATTGGCGGATATGCAGCCGCCCGGCAGCTCTGCGCAACCGCCTGCGGGGTTTCGACGGCGCATATGTGCACGGGCCACGAATTGGCCATCAGCCTGCAACTGGGGGAGGCGGTTCCCGATGGATGGTACTCTTCCTTTGGGCACTTTGACCGGGGTGCAGAGGTTAACCGCGATTGCGCAGGCTGGACGTCCGCAGCCGCGGGCACACTGGGTCCGGCGGCTGGCCCCTCGGGACCCGACAACGGGGATTGTTCGGCCATGCGGCCGATCAATTGCTGCTCCTAAACGGACGATCTCTTTGGCCTCGAAGGCCCGGCCTCAGATCGCCGGGCCTCCTCCCTTTCCGGCTTGGGTCCTCCAGGAGCGGGATTTCACTGTCGCAGCACCGATCCAATTTCCATCGCCCGCGCCTGTGACCGGTCAGTTAGTCGCGTCACCGATGTGACCGGGGCTCAAGAACGGAGACGCGACCCGCTCCGGCCGGACACACTCCCGCCCGCTCCCCCAACCTCACGCCACCCTTTGCGCCGCCAGTTCAATCGCCGCGCGGTAGTTCTTCACCAAGCGTGTCCAATCAAAGAGATCGGAAATGAGTTCCGTCCGGTTTCGCAGCTCGATTCTGCTGCGACGGTCCAACTTGGTGAAACGAAAGAGCTGCATGGCCAGTTCCGCCGCTGATGCCTGATAGGATGTGAAGCGCCGGGGAAGAACCCGCAGCCCATTGGACTCGGGCTCCGGAACATTATCGAGGACGTAGTTCCCAAATCCCGCCAGATCGCTCGTGATGGCGGGTGTGCCCAAGGCCAGAGCCTCCAGCGGCGTGTAGCCCCACGGCTCGTAGTAGCTCGGAAAGATACCCAGATGACAGCCGCGGACGAACTGGTCGTATTCCATATTGAACAGCGGATTCGTGGTCGTGATGAAATCCGGGTGGTAGATGACCTTTACCGGATCGCTCGGGCTGTTGAGCAACTGTATCGTCCGAAGATGATTGAGGACTTCGTCGTTCTCTTCTCGAGGTATGTGCGTGATGATGTACGGACTGCGCGCGGCCTTCCAGGAGTGCATGGCACGCCGCAGGCGAATCCACCAGTACTCGTCCACCAACTCAAAGAGCCAGGGCTTGTTGCCCATGGCGGTCTGGAGGAAGAGGCGGTCCCCGATCTGATCCTTGATGGATTCGCAGGTCTCGCGCAACTCCTCCATGAGGGCCATGCTGGCCAGGACATCCGGGTGAAAGTTCCGATGCGGGCGACGGGTGATCAAAAAGGCCACCACGGTCCGATCCGAACCGGACCGTTTCAGCATGCGGTTGAGCTCGGCCAGCGCATCCAGCGTGAGGTTGAAACCCTTGTTTTGGTATTCGTAGCGACCGGACGTAAAGAAGTACAAAGTTTTGTCCAGGTCGAATGTATAGCTGGGGAAGAAATGCCCGATCACGAAGCGTTCGATTCGCTTTTTGTTCTCCTGGTGAAGGTTCTGCACTTCGTGCGCGGCCGTGAGATGCTCGGCGTGAATCCCGTTGGGCACGAGCATCTCGGGCCGACGCCCGAGCAGATGCTCGCATTCGAGCGCGGTGAGTTCGCCGAGCGTCGTGAAGACGTGTGCTCCGTGCGCCAGCGCGCGCTCCACGCGCACGCGAACGCCGATGCCGCGCCGGTCCGCCTCACCGGCCCAGTCCGTGCCCGGCAGGTTCGAGTAGAAGTCCGTCCCGCCCGTAGCCAGATAGCGACCGAGGAGCGTGGCATGAGTCGTGAAGACGATCCCCATGGCGACCTGGCGACGGCGCAGGTCGGGTATGGCCGCACCACCCATCCACTCGTGAAAGTGACCCACCAGAGGCGCGGCCCCCGCTGCCGCGCGAAGGTGCTCAAAAAAGGCGCACGAAACGTCTCCGAATGCCAACACTTCATCGAGCATCGTATCTTCGCCCGCGGATTCGATCCCCTGATGCTGCCACAAGAAGAAGCGCAGTTCCTCGCGACGGGCCAGGGCCGAATCGATTTCGATCAGCACCGCCTGCGGGCGACCGGGAACCAACCAACGACCGGTGCGGGCGCGCACGCCTGCCGCCGTGAGTCGATCGGCGGCCGTTTGAAACACCCCACCGATCCCTTTCTCTTCGAATTCTATCTGCGCGCTTTCGGCATGATAGGGCCCCAAAAGACAGTAGTCTTCCCCGAACTCACTGACCATGGCGGGGGCTTTGGAGCGCAGGACCGTGTAGATGCCGCCGAGCTGGCGGCAGACTTCCCAACCTGATTCGACGACGATGGGCAAGCCCAAGACTTGCGTCCGCAGTTGCGGGCGGTCAACGCAAAATTGGGTGAGCGGCGTGCCGCCCCGAAATTTTCAGAGCCGACGGCGTACCCGCTCCAGACTTTCACGAAGCGCGGGTGAGTCAGGCTGGATTTCGAGTGCGCGCAGCAGGTAGTCGTGAGCCGCCTGGTACTGTCCGAGCGAGTACGCGGCGGAGGCCGCTATGGAAAGCAGGCCCGCATGGCGGGGATGCTTGCGCAACAGCTCCTGGGCTCGCGCAAGCGCGGGCTCGCGCCTTCGCTCGCGGAGGGCCAGGCGCAATTCGGAGATCTCGGTTGCCAGCGGCCGTTCGGCGCGCCCTTCCCCGACGTCCTCCGTCGCGGTCAGTTTTTTTTTGCGCCGCCAATGGCGGTGTCCAGCCCTTCGAGCACATCGCTCAGGTCGGCCAGATTCAGAGGGAGGATCAGATTCGTATCTTTTTTGGCCAGTCCGCGCAACCGGTTCAGATAGTCTTCGGAAAGGCGCAGGCGCATGGCCTCCATCCCGCCGGGGCCCTGAAGAGCCTCGGCTATCTTGCGAATCCCGGCCGCTGTGGCCATGGCCACGGAGCGGATCTCGGCGGCCTGACCTTCGGCCTCGTTGATCCACTTCATCTTTTCGCCTTCGGATTCGTTGATGAGCTCCTGCTTGGAACCCTGCGACCGGTTCACCACCGACGTCATCTCCCCCTCCGAGATGGCGATGGCCGCCCTCTTCTCCCGTTCTGCCGTCATCTGTTTCTCCATGGCTGCGAGAATCTGCTTGGAGGGAGTGATGTTCTGGATCTCGTAACGGAGCACGTCCACGCCCCAGAAGTCGGAAGCTTCATCCACGACGGATACGATTCGGGCGTTGATGGCTTCGCGCTCCTCGAAGCTCTTGTCGAGTTCCATGTGCCCGAAAACGGAGCGCATGGTCGTTTGCGAAAGCTGGATGGCCGCGTAGCGATAATCGGTAATGTTATAGGCCGCCTTCTCCGGTTCGAGAACTTTGAGGTAGATGATTCCGTCTACCTGAACCTGAACGTTGTCCTTGGTCACACAGATCTGGGAGGGTACGTCGATCGCCTCCTCCTTGAGCGAAAGGACGTAGGCCACGTTGTCGATGAAGGGCATCAGCGCGTGAAAACCCGCGCCCAACGTCCTGTGGTACCGACCCAGGCGCTCCACGATGTAGACCTGCTGGGCCGGTACGATCCGAATGGCCCGGACCATCTTGTAGGCCACGAAGAAAAAGAGCAAGATGTAGAAACCGTATCCTATGACTTCCATGAGTATTTCCTCCGTCCCGTCCGTGCCTCAGCCGGCTTCCTTCTTCGGCGCGGGTGCGGCCGTCTGACCCCGCGGCTTCATGCCTTCCATGACCTTCGAGAAACCCTCGAAGGCGCCCTGGATGGCAGCAAGGCCCATCGGCACGACCGACGTCCGCGACTTGTCCACCACGTCCCCGAACTGACGAATGAACTCCTGTGCAATTCGCAGTTGAACCGCATCCCGGCCGCCGGGTTGATTGATGGCATCGGCCACCTGGCGAAGCGCTTCGGCCGTAGCCTCGGCCACGAGTTCAATCTGGCGCGCGCGTCCTTCCGCCTCGTTGATCCGGCGCATCTTTTCCCCTTCGGAGCGATTGATGTTCTCCTGCTTGGATCCCTCGGACCGATTGATCATCGAGGCCCGCTCGCCTTCGGAGTGAAAGATTTCGGCGCGTTTCTCGCGTTCGGCCTTCATCTGCTGCTCCATGGACTGAAGCACGGTCTTGGTCGGGAAGATGTTCTTAATCTCGTAGCGGATGACCTTCACGCCCCAAGGGTCGCTGGCCTTGTCCACGGAAAGGATCACCGCATCGTTGATCTTTTCGCGTTCTACGAAGGTCTGATCCAGATCGAGTTTGCCGACTTCGGAGCGCATGCTGGTCTGCGCCAACTGCGTGGCAGCAAAACGGTAGTTGTTGATCTGGTAGCTGGCCTTGTCGGCATTCAGAACACGAATGTAGAGGATGCCGTCCACTTCGACCTGCACGTTGTCACGCGTGATGCAGACCTGAGGGGGCACGTCAATCACCTCTTCCTTGAGCGTGTGGCGATAGGCGATTCGATCGATGAAAGGGACGAGAAAGTGAAAGCCCGGACCCAAGATCCCCGCAAACTTCCCGAACCGCTCTTTGATGAAGGCATGCTGGTGCGGCACGACCTGAAAAGTCTTGAGAATAATGAGAATGAGGATCGAAACAAAGATGGCGCTCCAAAACAAAATGGCTCCCACGGTCGCCTCCCATACCGGACACAGCCGGCGTGCTTTCGAGCCCAAAGCAATGTAGTTTCAGGCTGGGTATTCAAGAATCGAGGGGCTCAACGTACACGACAAGGTCATCGCGTCCAGAGATTTTTGCCTGCGCGCCGGCCGGGATCCGCCTTCCACGCGATCGGGCCTGCCACGACGAGCCCTGGTAACGAACGCGACCGTTCGCGTCTTCCGATGTTACCTCGGAGATCACCTCGACGACGCGGCCCACCATCTCGCCGACTTCGTCCGGCGGTTGGTATGCTTCCAACGCCGGGAACATGCGCCGCACCTGACGACGCAAAGCGACCACCAGGACAAAGGAGGAAACCATCCAGAACAGAAGCTG
>CAZPFB010000186.1:0-6904 GCA_964585735.1 uncultured Leptospiraceae bacterium | reverse complement strand
CGTCCCGGCAGAACTTCCTGTACCTCGTCGATCGTCGGTATGATAGGAAGCGCGACGAGTACGAGTTCGGCATGCTGTTCGACTTCTTCCGGATCCGCGGCGGCTCGCGCGAACGTTTCGAATTGGATGTGGGCTACGGCCTCCTGTTCGGCCTCGACGCCGAGGGCACGGACCGCTACGATTGGAACTTCCTGTGGATGCAAAACGAGAAGCGCCCGACCCGTTTCGAGTCGAGCTTCCTCCCCTTCTGGTACTTCGAGTCGCGCAAGCATGCGGCCTACACGCGCGGGGATAAGGTGATCTCAGGCGCGGGCACCGAATGGACCTTGTGGCTGCTGCCGCTCACCTACATTCGCGTGGACACGCGGCCGGATCGGGGTGACGCGTGGTTCCTGCTCGGCGGGATCTATTTCCGCTCCGACACGGACTATTCGCGGCAGAACTTCTACTTTCTGTTCGATCACTATCGCTACAAGAACCGTGGCGAAGAGTTTTGGGGACTCTTGTTTCACTCGTTCTCGTACGAGCGCACCAACGACCGTCGCAAATTCGCGCTGCTATACCGCGCCCTGGGTGGTATGGACTACCGCGACGCGCAGGACTACGACTTCAACGTCCTGTGGTACGTGCAGTACCAGGACGGGCCGCAGTTCTATTCGATCTTCCTGCCCTTGTGGTACTACACATCGAACGCGGACAGTTCGGTGCTCGTGGTCCCGCCCCTTCTGGCGTACGCATCGCGTGATCGGGGCGGTGTCTTCCAATTGGCCGGACTCGGCGCCATCTGGTATCGCAACTACGACGCCTACTCACTCGAAGACAATCGGCGCATTCTCCTGGGCGCAGTGTACGAAGAGCAATCGCGGGCCGAGCGCGGCTACCAAGCCTACGGCAGCCTGTGGGGCTTCCTATGGCAGTACCAGCGCGAAAATGAAACCGGATACCGTAAGTTTTCCGTGCTTCGCCTTCCGTTCTACCGCAAGGTTCGCCGCGACGGACAGATGCGCACCTACATCCTGGGCATTCCGACGGACTGACGGCGCTCCGTCCCGCGCTGTCAGATCGATGGGCATCACCTCCGGAGGGGCTTTGCCGTTGGAGACAAGTCGAGCGCGGCCTTGCTGCGGAGCTCCGTTGCTTCGGATCAGCGCGCCCATGGTACGCGGCAAGCGCGCGTCAAGATCACGAAACCTCTCCGGCGTTTCGGCGCGGCCCGCCAGCTTGAATCGCCACACCCGCGCTCGCCCCTTTTCCAGAGCCTCTTCTCTCGCAGGCGATCGGCAATAGGAATGCGCGCGGTGCCGGAACGGCCTTCCCTTTGGAGATGATGGCGAATGCGCCCGAGCGAACGAGCGCAGGCGGCACGTGCGCTTTCAGCGGCCGCGGATTCATGGACCAAGAACGAAGCCTCGCTCGGGACCTGGAGAGCGCGCGACCAAGATTGAGACTCCGGCCGTACGCATCCGCATTGGTTGCCAGCCCTTCGGCGGCTGGTGTTTCGGCGCGACCCAACAGCTCCAAATCGCCACGGGCGCTCCTCCTTTCCGGAGGACCGGCCCAGCTCGCTCGCCCGGATATCGATTCAGGGTTCGGACCGAGCCGCCCCATCCCCACCCGAGGTGAGCGCACAACGGTCCAGGTACAGGCGTGCTGCCGGATCCGCTGGCGCGATGATCAGAGCCTCTTGGAAACGAGCACCGGATTCGGCCATCTCTCCGGCAAAGTAGGCTGTCACCCCCTGCTCGAAGGCTCGGCGGGCGCGCAGCAGCAACTCCAGCGACTGCTCTTCGTACGCATTGAGCACTTCGAGCACCACAACCGTCTCCTTCTTGCCCTTCACGCGCACGTTGGCGATGACCCGCGTGAGAAAGCGGTCAGGTGACGTCATACTCTGCCAGGTGACCTGGCTGAGGAGTATGGGTGTCCCGTAGACCTTGGTCAGTCCCTCGATGCGACTCGCCAGATTCACCGCGTCCGAGATCACGGAAACCTCCATCCGTTCGGCGGTTCCGATGGTGCCAAGCATGAGTCGGCCCGTGTGAATGCCCACGCCCATCTCGACGGGCCGGTAGCCGTGGGTTCGGCGATCATGGTTGAAAGCGCGCAATTCTAACCGCATGTCCACGGCCGCGAGGACGGCCGCGTCTGCACCTCCGGGAAACAGCGCCATGATTCCGTCGCCAATGTACTTGTCCACGTAGCCGCCACGACCAATGATGTGCGGGTTCATGCGCCGCAGGTACGAATTCAGAAAATCAAAGTTCTCTTTGGGCGTCATCGTCTCCGAAAGTTCCGTGAAGGAACGGATGTCGGAAAAGAGGATGGACATCTCGGTCTGCACCTGATCCCCCACGCGGACGCTGGTGATGTCCGTCTTCCCCAAGAGGGAAAGAAATTCGCGCGGAATCATCCGCGCATAGGAGTCATCGACCTGCTTTTGGCGTTGCAGAGCGGCCAGTTGGTCTTCGACGCGTTGACGCTCCGCCTCGGACTTCTCGCGCGACAGGATGCTGATCTTGTCCGCCAACCCGAGCGCGAGCAGGGTCACCTCGATGCCTGACCCGATCTGCATTCCGTAAGAAGTGACGAAGGTGGCCGGAAGCGCGCCGTACGTCTTGAGGGCGTACAGGATGGCGCCCAAAATTAGCATGGCAAAAGCAAGCATGAAGTACCTTGCCGGCCGAAAGCCGGCGCGCAACGACAGGCCGCCTGCCAGAATGACCGTGACCGAAACACCGAGACCGAGAAAGACGACCGTCGTGGCGCTGATGCGCAGCGGCAGAAAGAGGGCACCGAGGGAGGCCGCCGGTGTAAGCACGAGGCCCACCGTCGTCCACCGATGTAGGCGGGGCGTGTTTTGGCGCGTGTCCAGAAATTGACGGGCAAACAACAAAGCGCTGAATTCGAGCAGCCCTGCCAGGGTCGGGTTCATCCGACGCGCCCCCCAGTTGAACATGGGCCAGAGGTACTCGTAGGCCAGTCCGTACTGCGAAAACAGGAACAGACCAAAGAAGGTGATGTACACTACGTAGTACAAATACCCGCGTTCGCGAAGCATCACGAACAGGAAGAAGTTATAGAGGCACATCACCACCAGGATTCCGTAGTACACGCCGAGGCCAAATTGCTCGTGATGATCGCGCTCCTGAAACTTCTCGGGTGAGTACACGGTGAGGGGCATCTGCATGCTGTCTTCGTTTTGAAAACGTAGATAGTAGGTGGTGCTTTTCCCCGAAGACACGTTCAGTCGAAAAACCAGGTTTCGGTTCTGCACTTCGCGCTTGGCAAAGGGAAGGAGCATGCCCTGCGTCCGTGGAGCTTGGCCGCCTTCTTCGAACAGGTCGACGCGGTCGATCAGGGGGAAACCCACGTGCAAGAGCCACTGCGGCCATTGTGACTGATTGATCAGCTGGAAGCGGACCCAGTATACGGAGGAGGTAAAGCCGAAGTTCGGCACCTCATCCGCAGAAGGCGAAAACGAACCGGGTTGCGCGTCCTTTCGAACTGCGGCCGCACGGACCTGTTCGAGGGTCATGTCCCCCTTCGGGTCCTCCAGAATCTCGACTCTCGGGCCGAGTCGCACGAGACCCGTACTTTCTGGAAGACCTATGGCCTGAGCGGCGAGCGGCTGGGTGCACACGAAGGTAAGGGCCAACAGGATGAGGCCACCTCCACTAAATGCGCGCGAAAAGCACACTTTGAGTACCCCGCTGGGCCCTTCCGCCTGAATCTGACCTGCCATCGAGACCGTATTCTGTCCTGGCAGCGGCCTTTGACCAAGTACATTTTCCCGACTATCGCACCTGTCGGGCCAACCGCCACGACCGGAAGGAATACTGGTCCCGAACGAACCGAGGAACCATTGACTGCCGTGAAGGGACGCCGGCCGTTACGCCAGGGCGATGCGCGCGCGCCACCGTTGTAGCAGGCGCTTCAGACGACTGGGCCAAGGCAGATGATCCCGCTGGAACGCGGCATAGTGCGCCCGCGCCGCCTCCTGGCCCATGTCCACCGCACGATTCACGAGTTCGACCGCCGTATCGATCATTCCGGCCGGAAGGAGGCGCGGCGGGTCGATGATCCGCACGCGAACCCCCGGCGGGGGATTGTTGACCAACTCATAGGATCGATTGTACTGCACGTGATGGAAGCCGGCCAATTGGCGGGCGGTCAGCGGGTGCTTGCGGAAGGCCAGGCGACTGACCCAACGACCGACCGGCTCGCTGCGAAACTTCCGCGGGTTGGTCAGGATGACGGTGAGATCCCGGTAGCCCGCATCGATCACGGCCTGCACCGGCAGCGGTTCGAGCACTCCGCCGTCCGAACAGAGCGCGCCACCGAAGCGCACCGTTCCCCGCGTGGCAATCGGAAGGGCTGTGGCGGCGCGGAGCAGCGAGTACACGTTCTGCGAATCCGCCCGCACGAACTCCGCGTGCCCGCGGTCCAGGTTCGTCACGGCCACGTAAAGGGGCGTGCGGCCCTTCTCGTCGAAGGTTTCCGTGCGCATCGGATACTTCAGGCGGAAAAGGTCGATCAGAAAATCGTGGTCCAGGAAGCGCCGACCGCGAACGAAGTTCCAGAAGGACATGAGGCGACGCCCCGTGAGTTCGTGTCTCCAGATGTTCAGCGTTTGGGTGATGGTGGCCGCGTTTGCTTCCTTGTCGGCCACGTAGTACGCGGCGCTGCACGAGCCCGCTGAAACGCCGACCACCAAATCGAACTCGGAGGCCGGGTGCATCTTGGCCATCATGGAAAGCGCGCCGCCGACAAACGCGCCGCGCATCCCGCCGCCCTCCACAATCAGAGCGCGACCCGGTCGATCCTTGCCCTCGTATGCCGGCAGCCCACGTTTCATCGGTTCAGCCTCTCCTCACAGTATCGGGCGAAAAAAAAGCGGTAGCGGGAGGGTTGCGCCTTCCGTCTTTGGCCGTGTGTCTTTCGCGTTACCCCACAGGGTCGACCAGGCTGACGTCGTCGGTCGGCGCGTGATCGTCCGGACCGACATCGGGGACACCATCGATTCGGCCGGAAACGTCCTCTCCACTCCCATAGCCCATGCGAGTCTGGCAACGCTCCAAATGTTGCAACAAAGGGGTGCGGCCGTGCTGGTTTTGGGGGCCACCCCCGGGACGCCCGGGGTCAAAGCGCCCACCCTGCAGGGCGCGGCCGGTCGCCTGGGGGAACTCCTGGGAACGCCGGTGGAACTGCTACCTCTGGCCTCCTCCGGTCGAGTCGAGCTCCGACCCGGCCAGGTGACCGTGCTCGAGAACCTTTCCCGTTTTCGGGGTGAGTCTTCCGGGGAGACCGCTTTCGTCACCCGGTTGGCGGACCAGGGGGAACTTTACGTGAACGAGGCGCCCCGCGCCAGTGTGACCGGCGGCGCCTCCCTGGAGGGGCTGCCCAAAAAGCGCCCTTCGTTTGCGGGGCTCACCCTGCATCGCGAGCTGGAAGTCGTGTCGGAACTGGCCACGCGCAAGCACAACCCACTCGTGACCATACTCGGCGGGACAGACCTGGCGGGCTCGGTGGCGCTGGCACGGCGGCTCATGTCCGGTCACAATCTCAAACAAATCTTCATCGGCGGCGGAATTGCGTACACGTTCCTCCGTTCGCGGCTCGTGCCGATCGGCCGCTCGCTCTGCGACTCGGCGCTCCAGGTGGAGGCGTTCCAGATCATCGAGCGCTCGGAACTCTCGGAAGTGCAGTTGCACCTTCCTCAAGATCACATCATCGCGGAGCGCTTCGCCAAGGACGCAAAGACCAAGACCGTGGGTCGCATGGACATCCCCGAGTCGTGGATGGCGTTGGACGTGGGTCCGAAGACGGTCAGCGCCATCGAAAAGGGGCTCAAGAAGGTGGGCGCGGTATTCTGGCACGGACCTCTGGGCGCCATCGAACTGGAGCGCTGCGCGAAAGGGACGCTGGCCGTCGCCAAAGCTGTTTCGAAGGCCGGCGGGCTCAGCGTGGCGGCCGGTGATTCCCTCGTGGGCTTCCTGCATTCGAACGGTTACGCGGATCGCTTCGGGCATCTGTGCCAGAGTTCCCGACTCGTGCTGGAACTCTTGGCCGGACGCGAGGTCGGAGCCATCAAGGCGCTGTCCGCCAGGTAGTCGGAAACAGAAAAGGGATTCCCGCCACGCCGCGGTCGCCCAAACGTGGCCCTTCCAAGGATTCCCTCATGCAGTTTCTACAAATCGCGCTCGTCATTCTGTTCTTCCTGTGCTGCGGCATTCTGGTCTTCCTGATCCTGATCCAGTCCGGCAAGGGAGGAAGTCTGGGAATCCTCGGTGGCGCGGGCTCGTCCACGCCGTTTGGCTCTTCGACGGTCGACGTGGTCACAAAGGCCACCTGGTACGGAGCGGCCGGCTTCTTCACGCTCGCGCTTCTTGCCGCTTGGGCCTTTGCTGATAGTGGACCCAAGGTACCCCTGGAACCCAAGAAAGCAGAGTCATCGGGAACGATCCCCGGATCCGACCCGGCAGGGAAAACTGCGGGGACGGCTTCCCAAACGCAGCCCGGAGCAAAAGAGGGAAGCGGCGCGGCGGGCGCAAAAGGAGCGCCTGCCCCGGCCAAAGGCGCCGCGCCGGCGCCCGCCAAGAACTGAAGGCTCCGCGCCTGATCCTCGGCCCCTTCCAAAAAGGGCTGGACAATTTTCGTCCGCAGTCGCGTTTTTTTTGTCGAACGCGACTCAGAAATCGACCCGAGGCGGGCCAATAATGATCAGGGAGATCCAGGCCGCCCGAACGGAAAGCCTGGGGACATAAACGGGCACAAGGACGGCACGATCATGACACGAGTGAACTTAGTAATAGCTTTTGCGCTCTTCTGCTTTGCCACGGCTCTGGCGGCACAGCCCCGCCTGATTGACCGGGCCAAAGAAGCCGAAGAGTATCCGGATCTTCAA
>CAZPFB010000185.1:0-6912 GCA_964585735.1 uncultured Leptospiraceae bacterium | reverse complement strand
ACCTTGGATGAGGGCCAATTCCCTCAACCAGCCGAGCGCTGGATTTGGGTCTAGTCTAGTCCGGTTTTTTTTCGATACTGTCCAGCAAATTACGCCTGGGAGGGGAGCAACTCCTCGTTTGCCAAAGCCGGTCTTGCTGGAGCGCATTGCGATCTGGAACTAAGCGGTTTGTTCGCGTTCTGCGAGCGCCGTTAGGCCCTTGCCGTCCGCCCTTCCTTTCCCTTTTCTTGTGGGCGACCCCGCCCATCCGGACGATGATCGCAGTAGTATGGATTCCAGCCAACGCGCCGAATGGATCCGCCAGGGAAACGCCGCCTTCAACGAAGGCAACTACGCCTCCGCTCGGGATTTCTTCACGAAAGCTGCGTACGCAGCCGGACTCATCCGCATCGGCGACTACTACATGTACGAGCGCCGGCTACCGCTTCTTGCGTACGGCTACTACAAGCGGGCCGGAGCCCGCGAAAAGGTAGAGGACCTGCACAGGCGCATGGTGGGGGCCCTCGGAACCTGGATCGGGGCGGACAAGCTCAAAGAATCGTCGGCCAAATTGCTCTTTCCGTCCACGCCCGCGCCCTCGGAATCCACGCCGGATCGTGAGGGCATGGTGGTCGTTCCGGTGAATCCGCTGCTGCGAGAAGCTGCCCTCAAGATTCTCAGCCGCTGAAGGGCTCACGACCCTCGTGAAAAAGGATTGAGCCGAACTCATCCGTACGGCCCGATCGCCTCATGTCCAAGACTTCCTTCCAGCTCGACGCGGAACTCAACGTCGTCGGCAAAGGCACCCTGAGCTCGGCCGCGCAGGCACTCGGACAGGTCACGCTCGCCAACTGCATCAGCAAAGCGGTCGGCAGCTACCAGAACATCGACCGGGAGTACCGCAAAGCCCTGGCCAACGACGGCCGCATCGTGGGCAAGGAGCGCTCAGACATCCTCGAAGAAGTCGACCTCTTCTTGGACATTCTCCTGCTCATGATGCGCATTCTCGACGAGGAGCGCCGGAAGGAGAACGTCGTGCTGATCGAAAACAAGCACTCCGGCTTCACCATGACTATCAAGGAACGCAATTACATCTGGGAGGCGCAGGGGAAGCTCAACGTCTTCATGGTTCGTCCGGTGAAGAACTTCCGCACGATCTACAACAACAAGCTCGCGCCGCAGATCATCGAGCTGCTGAAGAACTACGGCGCAGCGCTGGAGGATGGCGTCTTGGACGTGAACGAGATGCACACCCTCAAGAAGGACGTGCGACAGGTCCTGTACTATGGAATCTTCCTGCGCTTTCAGATAGAGCAATGTCTCGTGAATGACTGAAGGCCGCAGCGCCGGTCGGTGCGGAGCGACGCCCTTCTTTCACTGCGTCATAGACCTTCTCATAGTCTTTGTACATGGTGCCAAAGATCCGATCCCACCAGTTGAAGTACAGACTGTAGTTGCAGTGCACCTTCTCATGATGCAGGTTGTGGTGCACGGTCGTGTTGTGCCAGCGGGTTTTGGGGTTCGAAGCAAAACCGCGGGGGAACAGCTCGAATCCCAAATGTCCGAGCACGTTCATGGCGGTCATGTACAACAGGAATACCAGCACCGCGAGGGGATGAAGAGGCACCAGGAAGACTGCAATCGGCACGACTCCTGCTTCGATCACGGCTTCATACGGATGGAAGGCGAACGAGGCCCACGGGGAAGGATTCGTGCTGCGGTGATGAACGTGGTGCACGTGCTTGAAGATGAGGCGATGGTGCATCAAACGATGCGTCACGTAGAAGTAGAAGTCGTGCCAGAGTATGAGACCCACGATGCTCGCGAAGAAGTACAGCCAACCCCGGTCGGCCACTTTCGTATAGACCTGAGTATAGCCGTTCTGCTTGGCGATGAACACGCCCACCCCGATGAGCGCAAAGATGACCATGGTGGACATGGACCATCCGAACTCAGCCCACATCCGCTTCCGCGAAGGAGGTTTGGCCTGGATCCGCAGACGCGCCGTGCGACGGGCGAAGACGACCCACACGAGGAGAAACGCAATTCCGGCGAAGATGAGATAGCGCGCGGTGAGGAAACCCAGGAGGATTCCCCCGCGCTCCAAAAGCTGGCCGAGCGAAAGGCCCCACAAAGAAATTCCCCAGATTTCCATACTCTCCCTGGCCGGATCGGCAATGCTCTCGCGCCGAGCTTCACCGCGACCGCTCTTTAAGTAAACCACATCACCTGGTCGCCTGTCTCACCAATATGTGAAAAAAGCTGTACGATTTCGAAACTCGGAGGGCTCCGGCGGCGCTTCGGTGGAAGCCGGAACCGTACAACCACGGGGTTTTCGAAAAGATTTGACATCCTCTGGCTCACCCGCGCGATTCTGAGTCGGCTCCCGCGTGAGCCGCAGGCCGTTGATGAGTCCGAAAACCACATCCAAGCTTCTTTCTGCTCTTTTGGTCGCCCTTGCTCTGGGTGGAGCGGAAGTACGAACGCAGGCTGGCGGTCCCGCGCTGGAAAAAGACATCTTGGTCGAGGTGGAGGAGTGTCTGGATGCACGCTGCGAGAAGTCCGCGCCCATGAACCTCGAACAGATGCTGCTCCTCGAAACGACCCTCTGGAACCGCGGCCGCCGTCAGGGGCTCGTCGTGCTGCGCAGCCGGTATCGCCCGCCCAATATCATCTCCTTTGGCGATTTCGCTTTCGACGAAGTCGCCTTCGGTCCCACGCGCCCGACCGAACGACTATACGCCGTCGATCGCCTCACGTTCTGGCCGGTAGGAAAATCTCCGTATGTGGTACGACGCCGTCCGTCGCGCTATGTCGTGCGCGTCCCAAGGCGCGAGACGACTTTCCTCTTGGAGCTGCGCTCCGACGCGCGCGCTTCGAATGCCAGCCTGGGCGAAAGCCAGCCCGAGTTGAGCGTCGTGCCCGAAGTATTCGGCCTGCCCATGGGCGTATTCGGGTTGTTCGAAACGAAGGGCCTGAACGTGACCTGGAATGGCCGCCGCGTCATCGCCTTTCCGAATCTGCGGCCGGGTCGTTCGTATCAACTGCGCCTCCAGAGCGGCGGTCGCGTCTTTCAAGCAGGACAGGGTCAGCGACTTTCCGGAATGCGTTGGTCCGGGCCGTACGAAGTTCCGACCGTGGGAGTAGTGAAGCGCTGAGGCGACCTGAGCCGTCAATCGTCGCGCTGCTAACCGACTTTGGTGAGCGGGAGTGGTACGTGGCTGCCGTCAAAGCATCCGTGCTGGAGCGCTGTCCCGGCGCTTCGCTCGTGGACATCACGCACACGGTAGAACCCTTTCGGGTTCCGGAAGCGGCCTTCGTGCTCTGGGCCGCGCAAGACAACTTCCCGGCTGGTTCGGTGTTTGTATGCGTGGTGGATCCAGGAGTCGGCTCCGCGCGACGCGCGCTGTGCGCCACCGACGGACGTCACATCTTCGTGGCGCCCGACAACGGAATCCTGACGCGGGTTCTGGAAGCGGCGCGCGCGTCGTCGCGACCGGTGGAGTTGTTCGAACTCTCCAATCCGGACTGGCGCTCGCGTACGGTTTCGCCGACGTTTCACGGCCGTGACATTTTCGCGCCTGCGGCAGGGGTGCTGGCTGCGGGCGCTGAACCGGGCGCGGCCGGAGCAGAGCTCGCGGATTGCGTGCTCCTGCCTCCGCCACGAAAGGAGGTTCTCGGCCCGGAGGGTTGGAACACGGAGGTCCTGTACGTCGACCGATTCGGGAACCTCTTCCTGAACCTGCGCGCAAGTGACCTCTCGGCAGAGGCGCGCGGTGCGATGCAACTTGACTTGCGTCTGCGTGTGGGCGATGTGTGGATGACTGGGCGATTGGAACGTACGTTTTCCGATCAACCGCCCGGACGGCCCGTGTTCTACTGGGGCTCGACCGGATATCTCGAAGTCGCGCTCAATCAGGGCAACGCAGCCGCCCGATGGAACGCTTTGGTTGGGACGCAGGTGGAGCTATGGATTTCAGCATCGACCCGAAACTGACGGAGCTCTGCGCCCGCATTCGCGCCTTCGTGAGCGACCACGTGATCCCGGCGGAGCAGGAGTACGACTACGCCGACGGTCGGATGCCCGAGTCGGTAACCAACCGGCTGCGTGCACAGGTGAAAGCGGCCGGGTTGTGGACACCGCACCTTCCCAAGGAACTCGGCGGCCTCGGACTGGATCCATTCGGTCAATGCCTGGTGTTCATGGAACTCGGCCGATCGCCCATGGCGCCATTCTTGTTCAACTGCGACGCGCCGGACGAAGGGAACATGCACCTGCT
The DNA here is from genome assembly GCA_964585735.1 of uncultured Leptospiraceae bacterium. Classification (GTDB taxonomy): domain Bacteria; phylum Spirochaetota; class Leptospiria; order Leptospirales; family Leptonemataceae; genus CAZPFB01. The sequence goes on along the minus strand of CAZPFB010000185.1, from coordinate 2,653 downwards.
TCACGAGGCGGCCACGCCCGCCCAGAAGGAACGCTTTTTGCGTCCGTTGTGCGCGGGAGAAATCCGCAGTGGCTTCGCCATGACCGAACCGGCACCGGGTGCGGGCTCGGACCCACAGGCGCTCACGACAAACGCCGAAAAAGACGGCGACGACTTCATCCTCAGCGGACACAAGTGGTTCTGCACGGGAGCAAACGGCGCGGGTTTTCTGATCGTGATGGCGCGCGTCGGCGGAAGCTTCCGCAAGTCGACCATGTTCCTCGTCCCCACGGACTCACCCGGCTATCGCATGGTCCGCGAAGTCGGCGTCATGGGTTCTCACGGACCGGGCGGGCACTGTGAACTGCTCTTCGAAAACGTGAAGGTGCCCGGCGAGCACGTACTCGGTCGAGTGGGGGAAGGATTTCGCCTGAGCCAGGTGCGCCTCGGGCCGGCGCGCCTGACGCACTGCATGCGCTGGATCGGCATGGCCCGTCGCAGCATGGACATTGCGCGCGAGTATGCAAAAGACCGACAGTTGTTCGGCGCCCGCCTGGCGGACCATGAAGGCATCCAATGGCAGTTTGCTGATTGCGCCGTGGCCATCGAAAGTGGAATGCTGCTTACGCTGAAGGCCGCCGATCTCTTGCGGCGCGGGGAAGACGCCCGCCACCTGCTTTCCATGGCCAAGCTGCACGTGAGCGAGACCCTCTGCCGTGTGCTGGACACCGCCATTCAGATTTGTGGGGCGCGTGGTTACAGCCGAGACCTGCCGCTCGAGTTGTTCTACCGGGATGCGCGCGCCGCACGACTGGCGGACGGTCCCTCCGAAGTTCACCGGATGGTGATCGGGCGCGGCCTGACCAGCGGCCGCGAGGAGTTCTGAAGTCACATGACCTCGGAAACGCAGGTGCTCGCCCGCAAGCTGGAGGCCTACCTCTCGAAGAGGTTGGGCGCGCCGTCGCACATCCAAGAAATGAAGTCTCTCTCGGGCGGCGCCTGCCAGGACAACTACCTCGTGGACCTGCGCGTCGACGGGGGCACGCAGGCTGGAGAGCACGCGCTCGTCCTGCGTACGGACAAGGGTGGCGCGCTTCTCAACAGCCTCACGCGATCGCAGGAGTTCGTCGTGGCTGCGGCGGCCCATGCTGCCGGCGTGAAGACTCCCGAACCCCGGTGGCTGGAGGAAGACGCCACTGTCGTTGGAAATCCTTTCTACTTCATGCAGAGAATTAGCGGGCGTGCTCAGGGTCGCTATGTCGTGAAGGACCGCGAGTTGGGCGACTACCGCAAGCAAATGCCCGCGGACATTGCCCGCAACCTGGCCGCCATCCACTCGGTGCGCCCGGGGCAGAACGCTGAACTCGATCATGTGCTCGGCCCGCCACCGAAACCGAACTCGCCGGAGGCTGCGCTCCGCGCGGTCGGCCACATCCGACGCGGCCTGGACGAGCTCGGCGAAGCTCATCCCGCCCTCGAACTGGGTCTGAACTGGCTCACGCAAAACGCCAACGCCACTCCCGAACCTGTACTCGTGCATGGTGACTTCCGTACCGGGAACTTCATGGTGTCGCCGGAGGGGCTTCAGGGTATCGTCGACTGGGAATTTGCACACTGGGGCGACCCGCACGAAGACATCAGTTGGCTCTGTCTGCGGGACTGGCGATTCGGGAAAAACAACAAGCCCGTGGGCGGGTTTGCCGACCGCGAGCCCTTCTACCGGGCCTACGCCGAAGCGTCCGGTCGCGCGGTGGATGCAACGCGCGTGCACTACTGGGAGATCTTCGGCAATGCCGCCTGGGGGCTCGGCGCCGCGCAGCAGGCCCGTCGCCACCTGAGCGGCCAGGACCGGGGCATTGAATACGCTTCCATCGGCCGCAGGGCCTGCGAGATGGAATGGGAGCTCATGAGGTTGATCGAAAATGCAGGATAACCCACGCGCGCCCGAACTGCTCGAAGCCATCGGCGATTTTCTCATGAAAGAGATCATGCCTTTCGTCAAGGATGAAGAAGCTCTCGCCTACAAGACTCTGGTGAGCTGGAACATGCTCGGCGTGGTGTCGCGCGAGTTCCGCGAAGGCGAGTCTTCCGCGCGCGCTGAGTACGGGCGCCTGGCCAAGTTGTTGGGCCGAGAGGAAACACCCGCACCCAACTATCCGGAGTTGCTCGCGCAGTTGGAAGACTTGAATCAGCAACTCGCCGGGCAGATCCGCGCGGAAGGGTACAGTCGGGATCGCGCGGAGGTTTGGAATGCGGTCAAAGAAGGGCTGCGCGAGAAACTGCGCGTGAGCAATCCGCGCTTCGGGGCGGGGGCGGAGTAGGCGAGCAAAGCATGGCCTTCCTGCACCTCATCCGCCACGGTCAGGCTGACAGCACGGGCGCCACGTACGATCGCCTGACCGGTCGAGGGTACGAGCAGGCCACGCTGCTTGCGCAGTACTACGCTTCCGCTGGCGTGCAGGTGCACTACAGCGCCTCCGGAAGCCTGACCCGGCAGAAAGAAACGGCGCGCCGCTTTCGCGAAACCTATATGGGCCGCGGGTTGTTCGTGCCGGAGGTCGCTGAAATCCCGGGGCTCAACGAATTCGGTCCCGACCTGTGGTTGCGCTTGGCGGGACAATTGCGGGAGCGCGATTCGGAATTCTCGAGGCTGCTCGACCGCTTCCGCGTGCTG
>CAZPFB010000184.1:0-6967 GCA_964585735.1 uncultured Leptospiraceae bacterium | reverse complement strand
ATTCCGAGGTCCTTGAAGGAGCCGGTGTGGGAGACGCCGCACTGCTTGAGGTGGAGGCTGCTCAGGCCCAACTCGCGGGCCAGGCGCGGCAGGGGCAGAAGCGGAGAGGCGCCTTCCCCCAAGGACACCACCGCTTCTTCGGGCAACTCCGGGTGTACCCATTCCTTCCGAGCCCAAACACCCGAGGCGAACGGATGAGCGGCCGTGCCGGAGCGCGATTCGAAGAGCTGCCGCCACTGCTCCCCGGACTTGGACCGGAGCGCGGACAGGTCGTGGGCAACGGAAAGCAGTCCGCCACACGTGTCACAAACGTAGCGCACGCTGAACAACGGATACCCAGCCCCGCATTCGATGCACTCCAGGCTCGCCGAGAAGTTGTTATTGGGCATGCTCGCCTTCCTCTTCCGTTTCGCGTTCCTGATCCAACTGCGCCCGCCCGAACATGTAGATGCCCTTCTTCGATCGGCTGTTTATTTCGGGTTTAGGATTGACCCGGCTCAGGGTCAGGTTGAAACGCATCTTCTCTTCTCCGAACTGATTGAAGAAGTACGCCGTGGAAAGCGAAAACTCCAGGTACTGAATCGCGCGATTGTCCCGGACGGCCGCGGCCACGCGCAACGCGATCGGATGCCCGATGAGCTCCCGACTGTCAATGGTTTCCGATGCCTTCAGTACCTCGGTTTTCTTCGAGTGAGGCGGCCGCCAGAAAACGGCCCCGCCGGGCACAATGGTGATGCGGTAGTCTTCCAGACCGCGTTCCTTTTCGAAATGCAACACCAGATGATCCTCTTTGATGCCCTGCATGCGTGTCTTGATGTCTGAATCCAACTGACCCACGCTCACGCTCCGCGTGCGCTCCTGATCCAAGACGATCTCGAAATCGAATCCCTCCGACGGAGGCGGGGAATCGCTGTTGGCATGGGCCGATAGCGCGGGCCGCAGGATGAGGCGGTGCACAAGAAAGACCAGTAGGAGCAGGGCGATGACGCCGAGAATGGCAAAGAAAAGCTGGAGCGCGCCGGGGATGATGAGCAGCGGCGCCAACACGACCTCAGCGTTTCTCGCTTTCCTGCTTGAGAAATTCGATCAAACGTCTACGGGCGTCCTCATCCGAGAGACCCGCAGGCCGGCGAATCCGCCACAGGTACTGAACCTTGAACTCGCGGACGGCCACTCTCTCTCTCGGAAAGGAAAACGCCATTCGGGAGACGTCGTCTTTCAGGAACATGGTCGCCTGCCATGCGGGTGGCGTGTGGCCCGGGAGGAACTTGGCCATTTCGATCTCGCCACTGTGAGGGTTCAGGCGAATCGACAGGATGCCGGTGAAGTCCGTATTGTCGAAGTTGTACCGGTCGCTGAACCTACGAAATACGCGCACCTGATCCCGATCTCCCACGGCATCCTTCTTGCGCCGAATCGATTCCTTTTCGCCGAGCTGGCGCACCTGGTAGTTTCCCTCCGTGATCAGCACACGAAAGACGACCCCATTCTGCGCGGGTGTCAGGAAGTACGGGTCGTCGGTTGGTTCCGGGAACTCGGGCTGATTCTCCTGAAACACGTCTGGTGTCTCGGCCCCCTTCGGCTCCTCTTTCCGCCCGATTTCCTTGCGACCCGGTTCCTCTTTGCCCGTGGGCTCCTTGCCGGGCTCGCGACCCGGCTCTTTTCCGGGCCCGGGTCCCGAAGTGCAAAAGGCCAGGCAAAAGGGAAACGCCAGGGCCGCCACGGGTCCGGCGGCCGCGCGAAACGTCAGGGAATGGCGGAGCGCTTTCATAGCGATGCGATCAACTCCAGTTTGCGCCTGCGTGGCATGCGCTTGATCTCGGCCTCACGCCGAAGGGCCTGGGAACGGTCTCGGCATACCTCACGATACACAATGGTTTCGGGCGGGGCAAACCGAAAGAAGGAAGCGCCCGCCCGCCGCGACCGGTGCTCGTCGATGCGCCGCAACGGGTCTGTGGTCACGCCCGTGTACAGGAGCCCACCAACGGCCCGGATGATGTAGACCTCCCACGCGGGTGAAACCCTGGCAGACATGAGTCGGTTCAGGTCGCCCGCATCAGTCCAGCATCGCAAGCATTTTCCCGGCGTCTTCGGCGTCGTTGGGGAATGTGATGATGCTCGAAGCGTACTGAATATCTACAGGCGAACCGGCGAGGAATCGCCTGCGCTTGAACTCGCTCTTGAGCTTCCTGACGAAGATATCCGCTTCCGGCCCGCTTCGTCCCGGAAGCACCAGGGCGAACCTTCCCTGCCCCACCCGCGCCAGGAAGTCCGACTCGAACAGAAAGCCGGAGGTCGCCCGCCCGAGCTCCGAGAGGAAATCCGCAACCCCCTCGGCCGTGTTCGAGGCCATCAACCGCTTGATGTTCTTCACGCGCACCTCGACGAGTGAGACGTTGGTCTGGAACTCCCGGGCCTTCTTCACCTCGAGTTTGAGTCGACCCTCCAGGGGGCTGAATGGGTCCCGAAAGAGCGTCTCACGCTCGCCCAAGATCACCGCGTTGGCGAAAACAGGGCCCAGCATTTCCGCGGCAGCGACAGCCAGCTCGCGATCGAACTCGGTCCACGCAGCCGAGGTACCGTGGACCGTGATGAATCCGACCAGCCAGTTCAGGCTGATGAGAGGGATCACCCAATAGGATTCCATCAGCGCGAGGTCGTCGTTCGTGTAGCAGGAGGCCAACTCTTTGTTCTCGCGAAAATCAGGCAGTTCGTAGACACGAATGAGGTTCGAAATCAGACCGATCAGCTCGGAGTTGACAGGCAGCCGAAACTTGGCGATGGATGCCGGACTGATCTCGTTACCCCCGAAAAGCCGGTACTCCTGAGCGCGCGGACTCAGCAGGACCACCGAGAAGGATTTGATGCCGAAGTCGTCTCGCAGGTGCTGTGCCGTGAGGTCGTAGAGTTCGTCGAGGTTCTTGACACTGGCCGCCTCACGCGCCACATCGAAGATGCGGCCCTGCCTTTCGCTGCGCTTGCGCAATTGCTCCGTGTTCTGCTCGAACTCGCGTCTGGCCAGGGCGCGGTCCACACCCACAGCGGCAGTTTCGCCGAGCAGAGTCAGGAACTCCATGTCGTCGACAGAGTAGTCGTCTCCGGAAAGTTGAGAGCCCAAGAAGATCACACCGTACATGTGGCCGTGGTTCTTGAGGGGCACTACCAGGCGCGCTGAAGTATCGTTCAGAATGGACTGCTCGACCTCCGAGAGGCGGGAGGCGTCCCCCTGGGCAAACTCTTCGGCGTAGCGAACGCCATCTCCGCTCCGACAGCCGTCGTAGATGACATCCCCCGGTCCGAGCGACCAACTCTCCCGCATTTCGAAGCCGGAGTGTGCAACCGGATAAAGTCTGCGGCCGTTGCGTTCTTTCATGGTGGAAAAGATGCAGATGGTTTCGGCGCCCACCTGCCCCATCACACCGTAAAGGATCGTCTCCCAGAGTGCGGCCACGCTGTCGGTGGCCGCAAGTTCCTTGGTGATGTCGAACAGCGCGAGGTAGTTGTCAATCTTGCGCTGACCGGCAATGTGGGTTTCGACCGGACGCGTCGAGAACTCGTCGTCGGCAAAGAGATAGCGATCGGGTTTGGTGGTCTCGGGCGCTGACGGTTTCTCGGCCGCGAGCTTCGATGCTGCGGCAGCAGCAGCCCGCTGCGCTTCTTCCTGCCACGCCGCAAACGGATCCGCTCCGCTTTCATCTGTAAGTACAACTTCCTCGGCAGCCGGGGCGCGCGTCTCCTCACGTTCCAGTTCGAGGTCCTCCAACGTGGGAAGCTCCGGCCATTCCTCGGTCGGCGGCCCGCCGACAGCCTTCGCGGGACCTCCCGGGGTCACGCCCTCTGCGGACAGGCCCTCCTCCGTGATGGGTCCGGTTTCGCCTGCGGGCGTCTCGGGGCCCGCGAGCACGATGTCTTCTGCGCTCGACGCGGGCGGTTCCCATGAATCTGGAAGGTCCATCAAGTCGGGAACACCGGCAGGTCCCCGATCCGGCTCGGACGGAGCGACGGCGGTGCCCTCACTGCGGGCCTTTTCGGCCCGGGCCAGAAGCCCACCACCGACGGCGGCCCCCAGCGATTCTCGCTCAGAAACCTCCAGCGGAGCGGGTGTGGCGCGCCCCTCGGCAGGACCGGATCGGAAGGATTCTGCGCGCGCGAGCAGGCCGCGACCCAGGCGCTGCACCTGTCGGCCCAGCGCAGCCCCTCCCGCAGCCACCCTTGCAGCCGTCCCGGCGCGAAAGGACTCCGCTCGGGCCCTCAGGCCGCGGGGTGGCGCTACGGCCGCCCCTCCAGGCGACGGGCTGTGTTGCGGTTGCAAGCGCAGGCGCTCGGCTTTGTCGAGAAGCCCCATGGTGGTCTGTTACAGTATCGGCAGACGCCCGTTCAGGGACCCCGGGCAATCCGGGTCGATCACCCGATGCCCAGCTCGGACATGATCTTCTTGTAGAGGTCGTAGTATTCGGACCGGCTGAACTCTTCGACGGTGGAGTCAGGCAGCTGATCAAAGAGCCCATCGAGGTACGAGATCATCTTCTTGAGTTCGCCGCGATCCAGGCCCGAACGATCGGCCGCACGATCCACGACCGCCGACTCTTCCCGGCTCGGGCGCAGCGCCGTCGCGCCGGCCGCGGCCACCGCGGCTGCGCCGGCCATGGCCGCGGGCGACTCCAATCCTTCGTCCTCGTACTCATCCAATACGATGACGTGTTCCTCGGCAGTGGCGCCCGGGCCTTCCTCAAAGCCCTCCGCGCCCAGATCCATCGGCGTGCCGGCAACAGAGGCTCCTTCGTCCACGTCCTCGAGGATGGCTTCGAGCTCGTTCTCAGACAGGGCGACCGGGCCCTCGTCGTCCTCGCTGTCAAGGATGGAGCTGGTAAGCGGCGGGCCAATGCCGGCTTCTTCCTCCTCGACATCAGCAACGATGTTGCCGAGTTCCTCGGCCGTCAGCGTGATCGGTTCGTCGTCTTCTTCGTCGAGAAGACTGGGAGCACCTGCGCCCAAAGCAACTCCCGCGGCTGCCAAAGGAACATCTCCTTCCAGGAGGACCTGATTGAGCTCCTCATCGGAAAGAGTGATGTCCTCCTCCAGGCCCGGCGAAAGGGCGGTATCAGAATCGGGCTCTATGCCGCCCGCGAAGACGGCTTCGGTGTCCACGTCGTCGAGGATGCTGCCCAGTTCGTCTTCGGAAAGAGTGACGGGTTCGTCATCCTCTTCCTCCGGGAAACCGGCCACCACGGCTTCTGCGGGTACGTCGAAGTCGGTGTCGGGACCCTCCGCGAGCGGAGTCAGTTCTTCATACTCCACGTCGGCTTCGGCGGCCTGAGCGGGTCCCGTGTCCGCATCCACGGTCAGATCCGCGTCGGAGAGTTCGAGATCGCCTTCGTCAGAGCCGAGTTCCTGAAAATCGCCGGCCATGGGGGGAGCTTCGAGCGAGCTGTCGAAGTCATCGACCTGACTCTGCAGCGGATCGTCCGCGGAACCCAGGATGTTCTCGAGCTCGGACTCGCTCAGCGCAACGGGCTGGAGATCATCTTCGTCTTCGGGCGGAGCCAACGGGTCGAGCGCACCGGACGGACCGCCCGGTTCTGTTGAAGCCGCCAGGCCTTCGGACTCATCCGGAGGCAGTTCCCAATCCATGGAAAGACTTCCTGAGTCCGATCCGGACATGGCCGGCGGGGCCAGTTCGTCCGTGACCAGGTCAGACATGTCGCCCATGTCCCCCAAGTCATCAGGGGATCCCGAAACACCCGTATCATCCACGACCGGAAGCTTGGGGTCGAGCTCGGCCAGGTCGGGAACATCCAAATCCAGGTCAGCCAGGTCGAGGTCCAGGTCCCCCTCCGGGAGTTCAGGCAGTTCCGTTGGCTGCTTCTTGGTTTCGTCCATGCTGTCGTGACCGTTTGCCGAGGCGCCGGCCTGCTTGCACAATGGTCGGGATTTTACCCTAACCAGAGGACCGTTGCGTCTCAAGCCTTTTCCGGGCGTTTTGACTTATTTGTCTTAGTGATTTTCGGACCGGGTCTGGGCCCGATTGAGCGGGCATCGGCGGAAAGGACACGGGCCGGCCCGGAGATGGAATCCCGAGGGTCCTTCTTTCAGCGTGGCTTCAGACGCACCCGACTGCGGGCTGCCGCCACCCGGTTCCAGCGGGCTTCGATGGCTTCGTCCCCGACCGCAGGAAGGGCGAGCGCCTCCTGGAGGTCCTGGTCAGCCCTGGCGAAGTCTATGTCCTGTGGCGCCAACGCCGCATCCGCCAAAACGGAGACCCGGTTGTCTCGAATTTCCAGAAAGCCGCCGTCCACCTGGTAGCGCTGCTCTCGGCCTCCGGCACGCAACGTGAGCAGGCCGTACCCCAAGACCGAGACGAGCGGTGCATGATGGGGCAGGATGCCGATCATCCCATCGTGGACGGGCAACTGGACGTACTCGGCCGGGCCGTCGAACAGGGTGCTCGAAGGTGAGACGACCGTCAGGTGCATGTTGCGGCCGGTCGCTTCCAAGATCAGGCCTCCATCTTCCGCGCATTCTCGAGAACGTTGTCGATCGTGCCGGTCATGTAGAAGGCGCCTTCAGGCAGGTCGTCGTGCTCGCCGGAGAGCACCGCCTGGAAGGAGCGGATGGTGTCCTCGAGCTTCACGTAGATACCGGGACGACCGGTGAAGGCCTCCGCCACATGAAACGGCTGCGAGAGGAACTTCTCGATCTTGCGCGCGCGCCCGACCAGAATCTTGTCGTCCTCCGACAGCTCGTCCATCCCCAGGATGGCGATGATGTCCTGAAGGTCTTTGTAGCGCTGGAGAATCCGCTGGATCTCACGGGCCGTCTTGTAGTGAGACTCCGAGACGATACCCGGTTGCAGCGCGCGCGAGGAAGAATCCAGCGGGTCGACTGCGGGGTAGATCCCCTTTTCCGAGATGGCCCGCGAAAGCACGGTCGTGGCGTCCAGATGCGCAAAAGCAGTTGCGGGCGCCGG
>CAZPFB010000183.1:0-6973 GCA_964585735.1 uncultured Leptospiraceae bacterium | reverse complement strand
TGTAACTACTTATTTCGAACCGCTAATTTCTCGAAAGAATCTAAGTTGTTTTTGATGACGCTCCAGCACTACACCCGCTGTTCTTCGCCCCCCAATCAGTCTTGGTAGAGCGGGTATTTTTCCTGTTCTGTTGTTTTTATCTTCCTCGTCCTCAGTCCTTCGTCAGCTTACCTCAGCACTTACTCCAGCCGCAGTTTTGGCACAATACGCATCCTCCGACGTGTTCGACATTTGTTCCGCACTCGGGGCACGCAATGCTCGACTTGGGGCCGTCGTATGTTTGAGTTTTCTTAGACGGCACACCCTTCATCACCTTCGGTGCCGGCGGCGCCTACACGTTCGCCGTCGGCGCCAACCACGTGCTCTGTACCGCTCTGGGAACCAGCCTGGATTGCCTGGATGAGCCGCGGTTCCGCCGTGACTTCACGGAAGTCATGCGCCGCCTGCGTTCCATCGCCACCATTCGTGGTGGTGTGCTCTTCACCGTCCCGAATGTGACGGCCATCGCCTATCTGCGCCGGGACAACTCGAGCAGCAAAGGCGCCAGCTACCGCGGTCTGAAAGCTTTCTATCGCACGGAAGTCAAGAGCCCCGACCAGGTGCTGGATGACGGCGAAGTGGCGCGCATCGAGCAGTTCCTGAACATGCTCAACAACGAGCTGACCAATCAGGCCCGCGCCAACAACTACGCGGTGGCTGACGCCCGTGCTATTTTCGACGATATCAAGCAGAACGGCCGTCCGGTTCCCGGTACGGGCAAGTCTGCTGGCGCGGATTGGCCGTTGCCGGGCAAGCCGGGTGTTTTCGGGTTGGACGGTGTCCATCCGAACATGTACGGTCACACCGTGATGGCCAACGAGTTGATCAAAGTGATCAACGCCAAGTATGGAGTCAGCATTCCTCAGGCCAGCGAAGCTTACGCCTACAAGTATGATTCGCTGAACCAGAATCCGGTTGACCTGTTGGGATTCCTCAATCACAACATCATCGGACAGATGATCGGCTGGCTGGTGAACATCTTCGCCTGAGGGTTCACCGAGGTTTCGGCTGACGGCAGGGGTGCCGTGCGGCAGGGAAGGGGGAGCCAAGGCTCCTCCTTCTTGTTTTCTGCGGGGCGCGCAAACATCATTGTGTGGGTGGGCGGGCACGCGTTTCATGTCACCGTGCTGCCCTACAGGAGGAGAATGTGAACAAGAAGCTGCTGATAGCCGTGGGCGCGGTGGTCGCCATAGGCCTGGTCGTCGCGATCTTCTTTTTTATGCGCGGGGAAAAGGAGCCCGAACACTCCGACATCGTCAGTACCGTGGACCAGTGGGTGGACCCCAGCACCATCAAGGATCGAGAGGAGCTCGAACAGGTGCAGCGTCTGTGGCCGGAAGTCTTCCAGAAGGATCCCCGGGAGCCCGAGAAGGTGAAAGCCGAGTGGAAAGAACTCGCGGAGCGTCATCCAAACAACTTCTATCTTCCGCCGGCCTTTCGAAAACCGATGACCGCCGAACAGAAGAAAGAACATCGTAAGCGATTGGACACGTACACTGACGTTTCCATTCGCTTTGCGCGCATCGGCCGCAAGGCTCGTTTTGCTGAACCCGGCAAGCCAACGCCGACCGAAGATGTGGCCTTCACCTTCGAAGAGCAGCAGACTTACTTCAACTACCGAATCGAAGAGCTCGAATCGCGCATTCAGCTCTTGGACTTTGCGTTGGAGAAGAGCGGGCTGGACGCCGACCAGGTGACACGCTCGAAGGTGGAGCGCGCCGAATGGGTGAAGGAACTCGAAGACCTCAAAAAGAAGGTCTCCGAGATCAAGACGGAAGATGCCCGGTAGGCCGACGCGCTTTCTGCGGGTCTCCGGGGCCGCGGTAGTTCTGGTCTTGAGTCTCTTCGGCTGGTTCTGTGAGGGGGCGGGTCCACGCCCGGATCAGCTTCCGGAATCGGACGCGCCGGAGACGCCGGTGCCGCCTTATGCGGACGTAGAGCGAAAGCTCAGTTCAGCTGTGTGGTCGGAACGATCGAACGCGGTGCTCGACGCTCTGCGCGGGAACTATCGCCAGGCCATTCCGACCCTGCGCCGGCTCATGTCGGCCGATCCGCATCAGGCCGTACGGGACACTTCCGCCCTTGCACTCGCGGACTTTGGCCAACGCGAAATCGTGCCGGAGCTGGCGGCGATGCTCGTGGCCCGTCGGGGTGTGAGTGCCGAGGTCGTCGTCGAAGTCTTCCGTCGTCTCAAGGATCCACGCGGGGCTCCTTCTTTGGTTCCGCTCCTCGAGTCGGACCAGCACGTCCTGCGCCTCAAGGTCGTCGAAGCCATCGGAGGGATGCAGGCCCGTGGACAGATCGCGCGGATTTTGGGCATGGCTCAGGCCAACAAAGACCCCGAGCGGGCCAAAACGTACGCCATGGTGCTCGGGCAGTTGAAGGCGCGCGAGGCAGAAGCATACCTCGTGAGGCTGGCCGAGACTTCACAGCCGGGCCCGACGCTCGCGGCTGCGTACCTGGCGCTGGGTCGAATTGGTTCGCGTCGCGGCGTTCCTGTCCTGGTGCGCGCGCTGGCGGCCAACTTCCCGAAGGGTCGTGAAAATGCCACCGAGGCTTTGATCGCGATCCGGGATCCGCGCGCCGTCGAAGGCGCCTTTCCACTGCTTTCGCATTCCGAAGAAGAGATCCGCTACGCCGCGGCCGAGGTGATTTGCGAAGTGCCCCATCCGGCCACTGACGCGCGGGCCACGGAACTCCTGAGGCGCGCCGGCGCCGGTGGAAACGATCGGCCGGCGTTGGGCCCCGCGGCCCTCATCTTGGGTCGCAGGAAGGTTGCTTCGGCGCGTCCCGACCTGGAGCGGCTGCTTGCGGATCGGTCTTTGCCGGATCGGGACCGCCTGGCGCGCGCGCTCGGCGGGATCGGAGACAAAGGCAGCGTCGCGCTGTTGATACGTGTTCTACAAGAATCGAGCGGCAGCGGTCGTTACGGCGCGGCCGCCGCGCTCGGCGTGATGGAAGCCGTCGAAGCGATTCCCGCACTCCAGGAAGCCGCCCGATCGAGTGACCGGCGACTGGCGGGTCTGGCGATCGAGGCGCTCGGCGGCATGGGTACGGCGGACACGCTGCGACAGTTGCACGAGACCGCCAAGAAAGACGAAAGCCTGGCGCCGTTTGCCATCGAGTCCATCGCCCTGTCTAAGCTCGACGAAGCACGACTGATCCTCGAGGATCTGGCCCGCACCGGCGAAGGTACCCTCCAGCGTCAGGCCATTGTGGCCCTCGGGCGAAGGAGGGATCCGCGCAGCGTTCCGGCGCTCATTGCCCTGCTCGAAAGCGCGCGCGCCGAGCAGCACCGCAGCCTCTTTCTGTCGCTTTCGCAATCCACCGGACAGCGATTCGGAAATCGCAATGCCTGGCTGAACTGGTACCGCCAGTCGCAGCGGGATGCGAAGAAGTAGGGGGGCGGGGCGGTCAGTGCCCCCAAGCCTATGGTACTTTCCGCCAAGGAGCAAGCCACTATGAGACTATTGACTCAGGCGTCCGCTCATCTACGAGCCTCTCGGAACGCATGACCCCAGATGAAAACATCATGGCCCTTTTTCCGGACGAGGCCGAGGCGGCGGTTCGGGCCGCCATCGAAATGAAGCGACTCTTGGGTTTCTTCCAATGATTCCGGAGCCGAGGATGGCCCGGTGCCGATTCGGATAGGAATCGGTATCGAGGTTTTCGAGGCTTGGATTGCCCGGAGTGGAGGCACAGCCGACGTTCGAGCGCGCTTTGCAGGCATGCCTGATCGCGGACTTTGCTATTGCTCTCCGGCTGGTCAAAGAAGTCTGCGGGCAGAACCCTGATGATGGGGCGGCGCGGATCTACCAGAGGCGCGCCCGCCACTTCCTTCAACACGGCGCCCCGCCCGACTGGGACGCTGTAAGTGCAATCAAAAGCAAGTGACGGCCTCCCGGATTAAGGAAGCGCATCAGGTGTACTTCTTGATCCATTTCAGGATCTCTTTGTACAGATCCTCTTTCACCGGCTCGTTTAGAATCTCGTGGTAGAGTCCCTCGTAGCCGATCCATTTGCGGTGCTTGGCGGGAGTACCCAGAGCGTCGAAGAACCGGCGCGACGCCTGCGGCGAAACGATGATATCCTCCATGCCCTGCATCACGAGGATCGGCAGAGTGATCTTGCCGGCCTGCGAGATTGCCAGCGCCTGGTGCTTGAGCATCTCCACATACCAGCGTGCCGTCGCGCTTTTGAAGACGAGCCGGTCGCTCGCGTAGGCGGCGCAGTTGCGAGCGTCGTGATTGAGCCGGGACGGTGGAATTCCCGTCGGCACTGAGAGCGACGGAAGCACCTTGGCTGCCAGCGCGCCCATGCTGTCCTTCCACGCGGGAACCGGCGTGCCCACGTGCATGAACGGTCCGGTCATGACCACGGCTACCGGCCGGCGGGGCAGGGCGCCTTCTTCCAAGAAACGCGCGCTCACCAGTGCGCCGTGTGAGTGCGAGCCCATTACGGTCTTGAGTTTGGGATGGTTCTCGTTGGCCCAGTGCTGCAACGCCGAGAGGTCCCGAAAGTAATCCTCGAAGCGGTTCACATGTCCGCGTTTGCCCTGTGATTCTCCATGACCGCGCTGATCTATGGCGGCGACGGTCACCCCTTGATCGGACATCCAGCGCCCGAAATGATCGTACCGGCGGCGATGCTCCGCAAAGCCGTGAATCCACAACAGAAGTGCCTTTGGCCGCTTGGCCTTCCAGACGCTCCCGACGAGGCCCACTCCGTCCGAGGCGGTGAGTGTGAAGGTTTGCTCCGTCATGCGCCGCAGGCTGCGGTGGGCCCCGCGGGGGGCAAGGCTTTTTGGAAGGGAATAGGGTTGACTCCAACGGGCGGCCGAGAGTGCACTCGGTTGGATGAAGACGGTCGAAAGAGTGGCGGTGGTACACGATTGGCTCACCGGCATGCGCGGCGGAGAACGCGTGCTCGAGGCAATCCTGGAGCTCTTTCCCGACGCCGACTTGTTTACGCTCCTGCACAACGTTGGCTCCGTCAGCGCAAGGATTGCCGAAAGACGGGTCGTGACGAGCTTCGTGGATCGCTTGCCCCTCAAGTCTCGGTTCTACCGCCACTACCTGCCCCTCTTTCCGACGGCCATCGAATCGTTTGACCTGACCGGCTACGACCTCGTGATTTCGAGTTCGCATTGCGTGGCCCGCGGCGTGGTGACACCGCCGGGTGTGCCCCACCTGTGCTATTTCCACAGCCCGATGCGCTACGTCTGGGACATGTACCACGAATACTTTCCGCCGGATCGATTCTTGAATCGCGCGGTCATTCCGTTCTTTGCCAACTACCTGCGCATGTGGGATGCGTCGGCTGCCCCGCGCGTGGACGCGCACGTCTGCAACAGCGCTTTTGTGGCCAGTCGCATCAAGCGCTACTACGGAAAGGAAAGCGTGGTGATCCACCCGCCCTGCATTGCCGACGGCCACCAGGTTCCCGCCGACGATGCCCGGGAGGAGTTCTACCTGATCGTGAGCGCGTTTGCGCCCTACAAGCGGATCGAGTTGGCCCTCGAGGCCTTCCAGAACTGGGGGCGGCGGTTGCTCGTGGTGGGCAGCGGCCAGGATGAAAAGCGACTCAGGCGTTACGAGATGGACAACGTGCGTTTCTTGGGGAACCTTTCGCGCGAGGGCATCATCACCCTGTATCGGACAGCGCGCGGCTTGGTGTTCCCCGGTCGCGAGGATTTCGGGATCGTGCCCGTAGAAGCGCAGGCGTACGGGTGCCCGGTGATCGCCTTTGGGCAGGGCGGCGCGCTCGAAACCGTGCTGCCGGATCGGACGGGCGTTCTCTTTGCCGAGCAGACCGTGGATTCCCTGCGCGAGGCGGTGCTCAAGAACGAGAAGCTCCGTTATCGCCGTGAGGACTTCCAGAAGAGCGTGGACCGCTTCACGGAAGGAAAGTTCAAGGCGGCGCTGCTGCGGGCCGTGCAGGGATTGGCTGACAACCGCCCCGCGTCGGGTCGTTCACCGACTGCGCGCTCGTCCAGACGCTCGCGTTGATCCGCGGCCACGACAGGAAGTCGGAGCGAAATGAGCCGCTTCGTGTTGGAGATTGCCAACCTTGCGTTGCACGCCTTGCACTCGGGGCTGATCCTGTTCGTGCTCTTGGGCTGGTGGCCCCGTGCGACCAGACGCGCGCACCGAGCGGCTCTCGCCGTTATCGCCGTTTCGTGGCTCGGCCTCGGCGCCTTCTATGGTCTCGGCTACTGCTTCCTCACCAATTGGCACTGGCAGGTTCTGTCACGACTGGGTTCAGAGGGCCTGCCTCACTCGTACACGGCGCTCCTGGCGCAGAGAGCCGGTTGGAATGTGGCGCCCCTCCTGGTGGATCTCGTCACGGCAGCGGGGCTCGTCTTCGGCTGCACTGCCGCCGCAGTTGCTTGGTGGCGCGACCGACGCAACGGTCGGTGACTTCGAGCTGGTGAGGCCGTGCGAGTGTCGCCGCACACTGAGTTACGCTTGGCCCCGGCACATGCACGCCAAAGAGCACCTGCTGCCGTTGATGGTCGTTGCGGGTGCGGCCAAAAGCGCGAGGCCAGACGTCAGTCACACCAAAATGTCCAGCGTTTGTTCGCGCAAAGTAACTCCGGGATCACGGCAGCGGGATCCGCAATGGAAGCTGCGACGTTTTCGGCAATCGCCTCAACCTGATCCGGACCCCCGGCGAATGTCCGGAAACAGCAAATCCAGTTCGCGACCAAGCTCGTTCATCACAGGATCTGAAAATGCCATTCTTGGTCCCGAGGCGGCCATGAGGCGCACGCCAGGTTGGGTGGGCGTTCGGAGTTCGAATCCTCGCCAGCAACGAAAGTGTGGCGCGCGGCGACGTTGAGATCCTGCTCGCGAGGGTCAGAGAATGGAGAGGCGCAAAGATGGCCTGTCCCCGGTTTTTGAGACAATGATTTTTCAGGCGACGTACCGTTTTT
>CAZPFB010000182.1:0-7412 GCA_964585735.1 uncultured Leptospiraceae bacterium | reverse complement strand
CTCGTTCAGGGCCCCCGGCTCTTGCTCGGCGAGCCGCTCCAGTTCCTGTTCTTCCTGTGTGAATACTCTGAGTCGCTTCTCCTTGCGTATCCTCTTCAGTCCCAAGTTCAATGCCAACGAGTACAACCAGGTCGAGAACCGAGCGCGTCCTTCGAACGTGTCCAGTTTTCGGTACGCCTGCAGGTAAACGTCCTGCGAAAAATCCAGCGCGTCCTCCTCGTTGCGAAAGAGCCGCAGCCCGAGGTTGTAGACCATCGGAGCGGTGTCCTCAAAGAGCGCACCGAACTCGTCCGGATCTGTCACTCCACCTCCGCATTCACTCCTGGTTGCGCGTCAGGGCAAAAAACACCAGAAGGCCAATCCCCGCCGAAAGCGGTATCAACCCTCCCAAGAGCGAATACGTGAGTTGCTTCTCCACCGCATACATCAAAACCGTGAGCGGCAACCCCACTGCCGCGCTCAGGCAGCCGATCAGGAGCACGAAAGCCCGCAGATCCTTGCGACTACCAGCCACGTACTGGTTGGTTCGGATCAACTCCTGCGTGATCCGATACCGCCACAGCAAAAAGAAGAAAACAATCACGCAGCCGAAAACGATGCCCGCCAGCGGCACAATGGACAGCATTATGTCCACGGCCGTCGCCTCCGCAGGCCGAGCCTGCTTCAGAGCGAGGGCCAGGTCGCGGATGGCCGTTAGCAGCTGTTGGGCCGTTTCTTCGCGCACAAACATACGATGCCGGGGGGGCGACCGGGGTTGCAACAATTCCTCGGGCCTCCGGGGCTGAATCCGAGGGGCGACGGGCGGGCGACCGCCTTCGTCGGCCAGGAGCGTTGGGCCTCAGAAGGAGGCGTGGTTGGGCGTTCTGGGAAAGGGGATGGCCTCCCGGATGTTCTCCACGCCGGAGACGTATTGTATGAGTCGTTCGAAGCCCAGGCCGAATCCGCTATGTGGCGCGCCGCCGAACCGCCTCAGGTCGAGGTACCACTGGAGCGCCTGTGTGTCCATGCCGCGATTCTGCATGCGATCGGTCAGCACATCCAGGCGATCCTCCCGCTCGCTGCCGCCAATGATTTCGCCGATCCGGGGAACCAGCAGATCCATGGCACGGACCGTTCGACCGTCATCGTTGAGCTTCATGTAGAAGGCCTTGAGGTCCGCGGGATAGTCGGTGACGATCACCGGGCGACCCACGTAGTCCTCGGCCAGGTAGCGCTCATGCTCGCTCTGGAGGTCGCGACCCCACTCCACCGGGAACTCGAAGGACCGACCCGACTTTCGCAGCAACTCCACCGCCTCGGTGTAGGTCATGCGCTCGAAATCCGCGGCCAGGATCTGCTCGATGCGCGTGATCGCCTGCGGATCGATGTGCTCGGCAAAGAAGGCCATCTCTTCGGGGCAACGTTCGAGCGCGCTGCGCAGGATGGCTTTGAGGAAGTCGACCGCGAGAGCGGCGTCTCCACCCAGGTCACAGAAGGCCATCTCCGGTTCCACCATCCAGAATTCGGCCAGGTGCCGGGAGGTGTTCGAGTTCTCGGCGCGAAAGGTTGGACCGAAAACATAGACGTTCGATAGTGCAAGGGCGCAGGCTTCGGCCTGCAGCTGACCGCTGACGGTCAGGAAGGTGGGGCGACCGAAGAACCCCTGCGTGTCCGCCCTTGCCGGTCCCGTTGTCATTGCCGGTGCCGGTCCCGTTCCCGACCCGCCGCTTCCCGGCGCCGAAACCGAGAAGAGCTGTCCGGCCCCTTCGGCGTCCAGGCCCGAGATGACGGGCGTGTGCACCTGGACGAAATGACGTTCTTGGAAGAAGGTATGTATGGCATACGAAAGGGCGTTCCGCAGTCGCAGTACGGCCCCGATGGTGTTCGTGCGCGGCCGCAGGTGCGCGATTTCGCGCAGGAACTCGAAGCTGTGGCGCTTTTTTTGGAGCGGATAGTCTTCATCGACGCGACCGAGCAGCTCGAACGTCGTTGCCTGGACTTCTACGGCCTGCCCCTTTCCCTGGGAGGCGACGAGGCGCCCGCACACGCGAATGCAGGCCCCGGTGGTGGATTGCCGCACTTCGCTTTCGTAGTTGGGCAGCGTGGACTCGGCGACGATTTGCAGTGTTCGTTGCGTGGAACCGTCGCTCATTTCGACGAACGAAAGGCCCGCTTTCGAGTCCCGGCGGCT
The DNA here is from genome assembly GCA_964585735.1 of uncultured Leptospiraceae bacterium. Taxonomy (GTDB): domain Bacteria; phylum Spirochaetota; class Leptospiria; order Leptospirales; family Leptonemataceae; genus CAZPFB01. Next base: position 5,242 of record CAZPFB010000182.1, on the reverse strand, counting down.
GCGCACCCACCCGGCCACAACAACCTCGCGGCCGTCCGCTTTCAGGTCCGCAAGCTCCAAGATGAGCGTTCGATCCATTGACGAACGCACGCTGGAGAGGCCTCCCGACGGCAAGCAAAAGCGCCGCGACCTCCGCGAACCGGTTTGGCTGCCCCGGTCCCGTCTGCCCTGATCGGACTACAATTTGTCTTGCTCTACCGGCGCGGGCGGTCACCAAGGAACCCAATGGCCCTGTTGGCGCTACAGGAACGGTCGGGGGCGCTCGTGGTTCAGATACAAGTGCCGCGCTTGGACATGATGATGTATCGCCGATTTCGCGACGAGATGAAGGAAATCCTGGAGCGCAAGCCTACCCGCGTGGTGGTGGACCTCGAGTTGACCAACAGCCTGGACAGCTCTGCTGTGGGCGTGCTCAAGAAGTCGCTGGATGAAGTGCAGAGCTACGGCGGTCGTCTGATCCTGTGCAACGTCGGCAAACCGATCGTGAGCATTTTGCGCTTGGCCCACATGGAGAACGTATTTCAGTCGGTGGAGACCTTGGAGCAGGCGCTGACCCTGGAGTAGCCCTCTGCGGAGCATCGGGCCATCGCAGGGGCGCCCCCCTTGGTCCGCATTTCTACCGGCAGACGCGCTGGCAGTCCAGTTTGGAGAAGCCGCAGCGCTCCGCATCGTTGGTCCTCTGCATGCACTCGCGGTACTGGCTTTCGCAAAGCGGTCCGCAGTCGGTTCTCCCGGGGCAGGCAGGGAACGAGAAGCAAATCATCCCCGCCACCAGAGCAATTGCCCCCAAGGAGCGGCCGCAAAGTCCAAGTCCCGGGCCCAAGCGAAGGCTCCGCGGAACAGTTGACCCAGAGCCCCCCACCCCGGAAGTTGTCCCCCAAATGAACGGCAAGACCGCCAAGCTCCTGAATCGCTATGCCCAATCCAAAGGGTCCAATGTCAAGGACCTCAAGCGAATCTGGTACAACCTCTCGGCGAAGGAGCGGTTCCTCAAACGTCAGGAACTCCTCAAGGAATTGAAGGCCAAGAAGAAGGCCTGAACGCCGTTCTTACCCTCCCGGGGAGTTAACATCCCCATCCGCGACCACCAACCCGGCCTCGCCATCATGCGCACGCTCGTAGCGCCCGCTTCGGACGCGCACTACGGAACGAACACCACCGCCCGCAGAACGGTGGCCGTTGTGGCCGGGGTATCGCGCACCCATGTGCTTCCGTTGTCCTCCGAATGATAGACTTCGATGACATCCGGCGGCGTGAAGTTGATACGTGTCCCGCCCGTGACAAACCGTCCGTTGCCGCCGGCGCCGGTATTGAACGAGATGTTGTCGTTGGCGCCCACGTTACACCCCGTGCCCGCAAGTGAGGCCGTGGACCAAGTGCTATCCGCCCCCGTCGCTGAAGTACGAAATCTACAGGTCGTGTTGCCGGGACCGTCATGCTGCGCCACGAGGAAGGTGTTGTTTCCGAAAGCAGCGAACGCGCCCGTGTCACCCGTGAAGGTAGTCGTACACGCGGGGCACCAGGATTGGCCCGCGTCCACCGAATGCTTCAACGTGTACTGCGGCGCGATCAAAGCGACAGCATTGGCTGAACTCGTGGCGATGGACCGCTGCGGTACGTTTCCGAGCGCCGTATTGACGAAGCTGGCCCCGAGGTTATCCGTACGGAAGAGCCCCTGACTCGTTCCGGCGCCCACACCAACGAGAAAGCGCGCGCTGTTGCAGGCCACATCGACAACCTGCTCGCCCGCAGTGCCGGCGATCGAAAGAACCGACCCCCATGTGGTCCCACCATCCGCAGAAGCGACCGTCTCCATGGCTCCGGCACCCCCCGCCACGACCATGATGTTCGTGCCGCAGGCGGCGATGTCATCGTATGGTTCGGTGGGCACGCGGCCGAGCACTACCGCCGTCCAGGTGCGGCCCAGGTCCGTGGACTTCCAAACGGTGTCATTCGTGGTTCCGTCCACGCCAAACAGCGTGGCCGACGAACCGGAACCGACAACCGCCACCGCGGCCAGGTTGGAAGGCCCGCTCACCGTGAAGGTTGTCCATGTTCCGTTCCCGGTTGATTCGAGGCCATCCGCAGTGCTCGTGAAAGCAAGGAACTTGTTGTTGGCGGCGGGAGTGCCGGTAAGCGCCGCAAGCAGCGGTCCGATGTCCTGATATGGACTCGGAACGAGTTCCAGGCAGGAGGCCGAAAGTAGGAGGGCCGAGCACAGGGCCAGCCCGGCCAGAATGGGGCGGCGCCTGTGCGCCTTCGCGATGGACATGTCTGGATAACCGGATGGAGGCTCCGAATTTGCAGCAATGTATCCCCAATCCCGGACGAGAGGGAGCAGGAAAGTGGACCGTCGCAGTCAGGGCGAGGCCACCGAGGACTTCGAGCACACCCACGAGCTGCCACAGATATCCCGTGGCCAGAAGCGAGCCAATGAACATGGCGGCTTTGGCTGTCATGGGCGGCATCGGCATGAAAGCGTAAAACTTGCTGGCCCCATAGGAAATGAAGACCCCGGCCAGGACGCCCCTTCCGCTTCGCGAACTGTGGCGCGGATGGAGCGCGACCGTTTGGTCACGAGGACGGTTGCCCCTTCCGACCGGCGGGCCGCGCTCATCGGCCTGACACGGCGCGGCCTTAGCCTGCGCGCAAGCAGAGACGAAGAGCTTGACCCGCTCAAGACGCGGCCCAAGCTCCGCGCATGAGGCACGCCGGGTATGCGGCATCGATGCTGCTCATGGTCGGATGCACGGTTGCGGCGCAGCAGAACGATGCCTCTACCATAGAAGCCCTCCACAGGGCCATCGGCCAGGATGATGCCGAAGGGGTCGCGAGGCATCTGCGCTCCGGCGCTAGCGCCAACCTTCCCGACCGGTACGGCGTGACTCCACTTCATGCGGCCGCATCCTGGTGCAGCCCCCGTGCTGCGCGCGTCCTGCTCGAGGCAGGTGCCAGGACGGATGCCACTGACGCAGACAAACGGACACCACTCATCGCGGCCGCCGGCAACCAGAGCGTCAAACCGGCCTGCGCCGACACCGTAAGGCTCCTGATCGCGGCCGGAGCTGAACTCCACGCCCGCGATCGGCGCGGGAGGACGGCCATCGTCCACGCGATCGAGCAAGGGCAACGGGGAGCGATTGACGCGCTGGTTGCGGCAGGTGCTCCCTACGAGCCCACTCTCGTCCAAGCAGTTCGGCTCGGTGACCTCAGGTCTGTGGAGCGCCTGGCAGACTCGCCGCAAAAAATTGACGCGCCGGAGCCACCAGGCCTCACGCCGCTCATGGAAGCCGCACGGGCGGGCAACGCGCAGATCACCGCCCTGCTCCTGAAGCGTGGCGCAAGACCGGACTTGAAACTGGAGGACGGTGACACTTCGGGCGCGACGGCACTGGCCTATGCGGCCTCCGGCAATCACACGGAAACGGTGGCGTTGCTGCTCAAATCGCGGGCCGATCCGAACTCGGCCGATGCGTATGGGCAAACGCCCCTCTTCGCCGCGGCACGCCGCCCAGCCCCCAAGGTGATCGCCCAACTGCTCGCGGCGGGAGCGCGCGTCGATGCCACTGACAAGTATGGACGCACGGCGCTGATCGCGGTCGCGGAGGTTGCCTCCGCTTCGGACGGTTATCTCGCGTGCATCAAGGCGCTCTTGACCGGCGGAGCAGACCCTCGCCGCGCAGACCACAAGGGAGTCACAGCCCTCATGAGGGCCTCCGAGAACGGGCACGCCCCGATTGTGACGGCGCTGATCCAGGGCGGGGCCGGCATCCATGCCCGCGACAATTTCGGCGCGACCGCCCTCATGTTTGCCGCGATAGGCGGCCGAACGGACGCGATGCGGGCTCTCCTAACGGCCGGGGCGACGGTCAATGTCAGAGACAAAAGCGGGGCAACGCCGCTGTTGCTGGCAGCCTCCAGGCAGACATCCGAGGCGGTCGAGGTGCTGCTCGCCGCGCGAGCGGATCCCAACATCCCCGATCACAAGGGCAAGACGCCACTGATGTACGCCGCGTGGCGCGGGAACATCTACATGGCGCGACCGTTGCTGGCCGCCGGAGCCAAAGTCAACGCTGCGGACAAGGCCATCGGCGGAACAGCTCTGATTCATGCGGTCTCCCACGAGGACATTACGCGCCTGCTCATCGAGGCCGGCGCCGATGTCAACTGGCGCACGAAGGACCGGAAGACGCCGCTGATCCATGCCGCGTTTCACGGGAATGCCGCGGTGGTCGAAATCCTGCTCGGTGCGCGCGCCGATGTGCATGCCGCCGATGGGGCAGGCCACAATGCACTCATGGTGGCGGCCGAGCAGGGTCACCTCGCAATCATGCGCAGGCTCGTGACAGCCGGTGCGGACGTAAACAGCAAGAACAAGAAGAGACAGAGCGTGCTCGACCTCGTCAAGGGCGATGACCAGCGCGCGTTCTTGATTCACGCGGGGGCCCGAAGCGGAGCGCAATGAGGAGTCGCTACGAAAGGCGCGCGGTGGAGCGGCAGGTCGGGAGGAAGACGACCGCGGCGATCTTCAGCGTCGGGTTGTTGGTTGTTTTCGGCCATTGTTGGCCGCTGGGACCGGGCTGGTCGACACGGCACTGTGATTCGCGCTTGGGGGGGATCTGCTGGCAGAGGACGGAGTGGGCCATCGATTGGGACTCTGCGGTGGCGTGCTGTCGGTCACGCGGCATGCGGTTGCCGACTCCGGATGAACTGGCGCGGGCAAACGCCGGCGGGGCCAACAGGCATTGGCCGTGCTGTTCGTTCTGGACCGGTACGGAGGCGGGCCCCACCGAAGCCCTCTACGTGCCCATGGGCGGCGATGGCAGAGCGAACCGATTCCCAAAGACGAGCGAAATCCATGTTCGCTGCGTAGCGGACCCGAGAGCCGATAGCTCAGGAGAGCACACAAACCCATGGCCGGACTGTCGGTTCGGCAGAAATGCGCGCCGCAGCGCATGCGACTCAATTGCGGGCGGACTGTGCTGGGGACCGCATGAAGGGCGTATGCCATGGCCCGAAGCCGCTCGGCGCTGCGGCATCAGGCGTGCCCGCCTGCCAACGCGCGCCGAGCTCGAGCTGGCCCTGCGCCGTGGAGCCGGAGGATCTTGGCCTGAAGCCAAGCACCACTGGGCGAATGCCGAGGCGGATACTGATACCACCATCGTGGGCCTGAACTCCGGCGACATTTGGATTTCGAGCGGCGGAAGCAGAAACAGTCCATCGCTCTCGACGGCCCATGTTC
>CAZPFB010000181.1:0-7465 GCA_964585735.1 uncultured Leptospiraceae bacterium | reverse complement strand
GTCGATGATATTTTCCAGTAGACGAAGGCAGGCGCTGCCGCCTCTGACAGAACCGGCCGGCCTCTCTCTCCTGCTTTTCGTACTCGGTGCCGCGTTCGCCCTCTCGTTGGTTGGTGCGTGCGCTTCGCCTCCGGCCAAGACGGGTCGGGACCGTGGGGACGGCCAGTCGGGCTCCACCGCGGATAAGTCGGAGACCACAGGAAAGGAGGTGAAAGAGGAAAGCGAGCAGAAGAAGGAAGCGTCCGAGAAGGGTGCAGTCGAGGACACGCGCCCGGACGCGCGCGGCCGACCTGTGCGCACCTCTTTTTTCGGGGCAGAGTTGGTTCGTGAGAAGGTGATCGTCGATGGCTTCCCGATCACGCGCATCAGCATCCGCGGTGGCGCGGTTCTCAAGCACAACGATGTGGTGATTTCCGCCCCGCGAATCGAGCTCGACGGAGGTACGAGAGGCCGCTGTCTCGGAGGCGTGCGGATCACGGATGCCAAGAATGGACTCACCCTGATCTCCTCGCGCGCCGACTACGATCGGGACCAGCAAACCCTTGTGCTTTCCGGTCGGCCCTACATGACCATCCGTCGCACAGCCGAAGCGGCACCAACGATCATAACAGCCGAACGCATGGTCAGACAGATGGGTGAACGTAAGTCGCGCCTGGAGGGAGATGTCCGCATCCTGCAACAACCGTGGACGCTGCTTGCGGATCATGGAACGTACGCGGACGAGTTCGACCGACTGGAGTTGCCGGACGCGCCGGTGCTTTTGGGCCCGGATGGAATCATGACCGGGCAGACCCTGCACTACTTCACGAAGGAACGCCTTGTCCGCATGGAATCTCAGGTGGTGCTTCTCGCGCGCTCCAAGGAGACCCTGCCGATCGGGACAGCGCGGTCGGATCTGCCGTCACTGGAGACATTCTCGAAGGCAGGCGGGATGGCGCCCGCAACCAGCGGGGAAAAGGGTGTCGAAAGAAAGGAGCAGGCCGATCCGATTGCGGAGTCCCTCGTCCTTTCCGGGGATCGGCTCGAATACCGCTTTCCCAAAGAAGCGCCACCAACAATCGAAGTCAATGGCAACGTCCGCATGAAGCAGTCCGGCACCGAACTGGAGACAGAGCACATGCGGGCTCTGGGCAAGGACCTCGAGACCATCATCGCCGACCGGGGTGTCCGGATGCTCGAACAGAAGAACAATGTCCGCGTCCAGGCAGGCCGCATGGTCTACCAGCGCGAGTTGGGCCTGTTGCGCTTGGACACCGAACCGCGCATGGAATTCCTCAAAAAGGGAACCACGGAAACCACAGCGGAGCTGACAGCCCAGGTGATCGAACGGGACGTCAAAACCGACCGTACTGTGGCGCGCGGGGATGTTCGGATCGTTCGCGGAACTACCGAGGCCGTGGGCGCCCACGCCGACTACGACCGACGCGCGGACCTCATCGTTCTCGACGGGGCGCCTGCGCTCATCCGAGGCCGCAGCCGCATTGCCTGTGAGCGGATCTTGATCTTCCCCTCCCGCAATCGCGTGTTGCTGCGCAACCGTATTTCGGGAAGCCTCTTGGACTGAACCATGGCTCGTCCCAAAACCAAAGCCTCCACTCGCCCGAAAGCGGAACGGCATGAGCCGGCCGGGCCGCGAAAATCCCTCCGCATGGAGAATCTCGTCAAGGTGTACAACCGCCGGGCAGTTGTCGATGGCGTGAGTTTCGAAATCTTCGACCGGGAGATTGTTGGTTTGCTCGGGCCGAACGGAGCCGGCAAGACCACAAGCTTCTACATGGCGGTGGGCCTCATACAGCCGGATTCGGGACGCGCCTTCATCAACGACGAGGACGTCACCGGCCTCCCCATGTACAAGCGGGCGCGCCTGGGCGTGGGATACCTCGCACAGGAGGCGAGCGTCTTTCGCAAGCTGACCGTTGCCGAAAACCTGGAAGCCGTTCTCGAGATGCATCACGCGGACCGCGCCGAGATTCGACGTCGGCGCGACGACCTCATCGAGGAGCTCTCCCTGGGTCGCGTGGCGAATCAGACCGGTTACACGCTTTCCGGTGGAGAACGTCGCCGCTGTGAGATTGCGCGCGCGCTGGCCACAGAACCGGACTTCATTCTTCTCGACGAACCTTTTGCAGGCGTCGATCCGATCGCGGTCCGGGACATCCAGGAATTGATTGACCATCTGAAGCAGCGTGGGTTGGGTATACTCATCACGGACCACAACGTGCGCGAAACGCTCAAGATCACGGACAGGGCCTACATCATGTACTCCGGTCAGATCCTGCGCGCGGGCACGGCGCAGGATCTCGTGAACGATCGCAAGATCAAGCAGATCTACCTGGGAGAGGATTTCACCCTCTAGCAAGACCATGGCGCTCAGTCAGAACCTCGTCCAGAAGCAGACCCAGCGCCTGATCATAACGCAAGATCTCCGTCAGTCCATCGAACTTCTCCCGCTTTCCAACCTGGAATTGTCCGAGAAGATCGAACAGGAATTGATGGAGAATCCGTTGCTGGAAGCCGCGGCCGAAGCCGCAGAACCCACCACGACGGCCGCCGGCGAAGAAGAGGGAACGACCGTCGCCAAGCCGGAAACCGAAGCCGAATTAAGGCGCGGTGAAACCGAGGCCGACCTGGAATGGTGGCGCGAGTCTTCCGGCTCCGCTGACGGAGCCGAGCGCAGCGACCGCCGCCAGCAGTTCATTGAGAACACGGTCACTGCGTCCGAGTCTCTGGGGGATCACCTTCTCGAACAGCTTCGTTGGACCGACGCCGAGGAGGCCGACATGGCGGCGGGCGAGGTCATCATCAGCGCCATCGACAACCATGGTTTCCTGACCGAAGAGCTCACGGACCTCTTTGAGCCAGGGGAAGGGCTCGACCGCGGCCGCCGCGTGCTCGAACTGATACAGACTCTGGACCCGGTAGGGTGTGGTGCGCGCAACATCCCCGAGTCACTCCTGATCCAGGCAAGAGCGCTGCGGCCGGAGGACGAGCGGACACAGCGCATCCTCCGTGACTACTTCGGGGATCTCGAGAAGCTCAACTACCGGCGCATCGAAAAAGAGCTGGGCCTCACCACCGACGAGGTCGAGGAATCCTTGAAGTTCATCAAGACGCTCGAACCGTACCCCGGCACACTCTATTCGGCACGCCGGCCGGACTACGTGATTCCGGACATTCTCGTCGTCGAAGTGGGAGACAAGGTCGAAGTCATCATCAACGATGAGTGGATGCCGCGTCTCACCATCAACCAGGATTACTCCAACCTCCTCACCGGCGATTCCGCAGTCCCGCAGCCGGACCGTGACTTCCTTCAGCAGCGCTTGAACTCTGCCGTGTGGCTGCTCAAGAGCATTCGTCAGCGTCGTCAGACTTTGTACCGCGTGACTCGATGCATAGCAGATCTGCAGGCGGAGTTCTTCCGCCGCGGTCCTGGCAATCTGATCCCGCTGACCCTGCGGGAGGTTGCCGAGAAAGTGGAACTTCACGAATCTACGGTCTCTCGCATTACCACGAATAAGTATGTGCAGACACGTTGGGGCGTCTTCGAGCTGAAGTACTTCTTCTCGAGCTCACTCAAGAGTTCCAGCGGCGGGGAAGAGAAGCATTCCGCGCGCACCATTCAGGAGCGAATCCGGAATCTCGTAGGCGGGGAGGCTCCGAACCAGCCACTCTCGGACCAAGAAATCGTCCAGACCCTGGAGGGAGAGGGCGTCCAGATCGCGCGGCGGACGGTCGCCAAGTACCGACAGATACTGAACATCCTTCCCGCGGATCGGCGCAAGAAACTCAAGAAGCTGAATCAGTCCGAATGAGCGCAAGGGAATGAGCTACGTCCGGGTCGGAGACCTCATCGAACGCGAACCGGAACTGAAGCTGCGCGTCCACGCAGGAACCTCCGGTTTGGATCGCCATCTCGTCACCATCGACGTCAACCGACCGGGGTTGGCCCTCGCGGGCTACTACGAGAACTTCGCGAGCGACCGCATCCAGGTGTTCGGCCGCGGAGAATGCGCGTACCTTGCGGACTCGACTGTGCGTGCCGAGGAGATCCGGCGTGACTTCTTTCGGTACAAGTTCCCCGGGCTGGTGTTTACGCACGGGAGCCAACCACCACCGGACTTCCTGGAGATCGCCGACAGGACGGGCACCCCGATCCTGTCGACGGCTCTGTCCACGCACAACTTCATCGTCCTGTACAGCGCGATCATGACACAACAGCTTGCGCCGACGACGTCCATCCACGGCGTCCTCATCGAAGTGCTCGGCGTGGGCATCCTCCTCATGGGCGCGAGCGGGATCGGCAAGTCGGAAACCGCTCTGGAGTTGGTCGAGCGCGGTCATCGTCTGGTGGCCGACGATATCGTCATCATCAAGTGCATCGGCAACACGGCTCTCTTCGGCTCCGCTTCCGAGATCATCAGCCACCACATGGAATTGCGGGGACTAGGCATCATCAACGTGAAGGATCTCTTTGGCGTCGGCGCCATACGCGGGAGCGCCAGCATAGACCTCGTGATCGGGCTGGAAGACTGGGACGAGAACAAGGAGTACGAACGCTTGGGATTGGATGAGGAACTGGTGGAGATACTCGGCGTCAAGATTCCGCGGATTCTCCTTCCTGTACGTCCGGGCCGCAACATTCCCATCCTGATCGAAACGGCGGCCATGAACTACCGATCGCGGCAGATGGGGTATCACGCAGCCCGTGAGCTCAGCAAAAAGATCAGCCAGCGCATGCAGCAGCAACAGCTGGAAGGCCCGCCACAGCCTCCCTCATGATCACGAAGACCCTAGTCATTGAGCACGCACAGGGCGTCCACGCGCGACCGGCCTCCATCTTCGTGCGAGAAGCGGCCAAGTTCCAGTCGGAGATCTCCGTCACGAGCAATGGCACAACGGTCAACGGAAAGAGCATCATGGGTCTGTTGATGCTCGCCCTGGGCCAGGGAGTCGAAGTCACCGTTGGCGCGTCGGGGCCCGATGCTCAGGTGGCGGTGGATCGGCTCTCCGCAATTCTGAGCGGAAACCTCGAATGAATGCGCCCGACTGGCAGAAGGAAGAGTCACGGATTTTTCTGCGCGATCTCTTCTTTCTGCTCCTTTCGCTCTTCGTCAGCGTGGTCCTGGCCGAGTTCCTTCTCCTCAACGAAAACGCCACGGCCGTCGATCGAATCTTCACCTACCTGATTCTCTTTATTCCGGTCGGCACCCTCAACCTCATTGCGCACTACTACTATAGGAACCGCCGCATTCGCGCGACCGGCAACCTCCGCTCCAGCCTGCGGTATCGCCTGAGCTTGGCCTTCATGTTGACTGCCGTGATTCCGTCTATTCCCATCTTCCTCGTTTCTTCCAACATGGTCGAGGAATTGGTGAAGGTCATCTTCCGAGTGGACGTCGCGCGCGCGTTTCAATCCGCAGAGAAGACTCTGCAGCACTACCGCAGGCGTGAAATTGCTCTGCTGTTCGGCGAGATTCGATCGCGTCACCCTCGGTTGTTTGCCGGAAGCTACGGCACGCCCCGCCTCGTCACCTCGTTGTTCACGGAGGGTCCGCTGGACAGGGAGCGCGACTACGCGGCGCTGGTGCGCTCCGGGAAGGTGCTGCACGCAAGCAGCCCCGCGCTCAAAGAAAAGACTCTCCCCGAGTCCCTGCTGCTGCCAAAGAGCCCTGGCCTGACAACTGCCGAATCCGGTGTTGTCCTTCCGATCGGCCGGAGGGACTACGTGTTCTTCGGATTTCCACTCGCCTCCCGCGGAGACGTCCTGCTCATCGGGCGCCGCATGCATCCCGGGATGGAGGAGGACCTGAGACGCTTCCAGGCGGTTCAGACCGCTTTCCACCGCGAGTCTTCCCGGCGCGAGAGGATCCCGTACGCGCTCCGCCTGAGTCTGGGTCTGCTGTACGTCTTCATGATCTGCTTCTGCCTGGTGATGGCCTGGGTCATCGCCCGGAGAATCAGTACGCCGATCGTTTCGCTGGCCCAGGCCACGCGCGACGTGACGGACGGGAAGCTGGACACGCGGATCGACCTGAGCGCACCCGGTGAACTTGGCATCCTGATTGACAGCTTCAACCAGATGACGGCAGAGCTGCGAAGCCTCCGGGCGAGGCTGCTACACAGCCAGCGCATGGCGGCCTGGCAGGAAGTGGCAAGAAGGCTGGCGCACGAAATCAAGAACCCGCTTACGCCGATCCAACTGTTTGCAGAACGTATGCTGCGCCGGCTGAAGCGACCGGAACGAGGCGACCTGTCCCGAATCGTGGAGCAGGGGGCCTCCGGCATCGTTCAGCAGGTCAACGTGCTCAAGATTCTGGTCAAGGAGTTCGCCGAGTTTGCCCGGATGCCCGAGGCCCGGCCGACCCCGCAAGATCTTGACAGCATTACCGAAGAGGCCGTCACCCTTTTTCGGAGCGGCTCCGCGCAGGACATCCGCTTTCGCGGGGGGGGTAACCTGCCTCTGATTCCGATCGACAAGAACCTCTTCATTGGTATGCTCAACAATCTCATCAAGAACGCCCTGGAGGCTGCGGAGTCCGCGCCACCCGAAGAGCGCTCGGGGGCTGCCCGGGTCCGCGTGAGCACAGCGCTCGTCTTTCGGGGCGTCCGCCGCTTCGCGGCGCTGCGCGTAGAAGACAACGGGCCCGGTGTCCCCGAACACCTGCGCGACCGAATCTTCGAACCCTACTTCAGCACAAAGGGGAGGCAGGGCAGCGGGCTCGGCCTCTCTCTCGTGGAACGAGCCGTACTCGAGCACGACGCTCGGATCGCCGTCACGAGATCGGCGGAACTGGGCGGGGCCGAGTTCACGATTCTCTTCCCAATATATCCGACAGGGTACATGGCCTGATGAAGATCTACGTCGTCGATGACGACAAGAGCATACGTTCGTCGCTCCAGGATGTACTGGAGGACGAGGACTACTCCGTCGAAGCGTTCGCGACTGGCAAAACGATGCTGAAGGCCCTGGCCAGGGAGCGGCCTGACCTGGTATTGCTCGATGTCTGGCTGGGGAATGAGGACGGTCTGGACATCCTGGACAAGATCCGGGTCGAGTATCCGGCTCTGCCTGTGCTCATGATTTCGGGGCATGGAACCATCGAACAGGCCGTGCAGGCCACCAAGAAGGGCGCGGTCGACTTTTTGGAGAAACCCCTCTCTCTCGAACACGTGCTCGACCGAATCTCGGGAATCCTCGGCGTACGCGAAGCGCGCGCCGGGACACGGGCTCGCCTCGTTCAGCTCGAATTCGACGAGATCATCGGCGTTTCGGATCAGATTCAGCAGGTCAAGCGATCGATTGCGCTCGCTGCGGGAACCAACGCGCGAGTCTTCATCTACGGTGAGAACGGCTCGGGAAAAGAGCTGATTGCGCGGGCTATCTACCGAAACTCGCGGCGCGCCGACCGGCCGTTCGTCGAAGTCAACTGTGCGGCCATCCCCGGAGAACTGATCGAAAGCGAGT
>CAZPFB010000180.1:0-7501 GCA_964585735.1 uncultured Leptospiraceae bacterium | reverse complement strand
TTTTCTTCTTGAGCCATCCGGCCGACGCTGGTTTGCTGCGACCAGGTCCTCTGTGGCCGTCGGTCGAATGATGGCGCTGCCCCTCAACGATGCAAATCTCTGGGAGGAGTTGGTTCTCACCAAACTCGAGCCGAACCTGTTCCGCAAGTTCGAAAAACCGCGGCTTCTGACCGCGCCTGAGAGCACCGCGGTCTTCTACAAAGCCACGCGCTCCGATGCCGGGTGGGTGATCACGATGGGTTCCGGCTCGCTGCCCGAACAGGGCCACATGCTCATGTTCTCCGACCAGGATGGCCGGCAATTCGTGTTTCTCACAGATTCTCCCAAAAAGATCGGGGCTTCTTGGGAACTGGCCGTGCGCAAGGGGTATCAAAGCCGATACGTTCGTGCTTCCGTTCGCGCTTCGGTGTCTTCGCGGGGCTGGCTGGCTTCCGATTTTGCGCTGCCTTCGGACGACTTCGATCCGGCTCAGAAGCGGCCGCTGATCGAAACCGTTTTCCATAGCTACACCATGCTGCTGCGAAAGCAGTGTCGGCAGACGACCGTGTCCACGTACAGCGCGGACGACGATCCCATCGTGCGCGCGGTCCTCAGCGCGAAGACGCCCGCGCTTCTTGCGGAAGGGACGCGGACGTCCGCGTACGCGGAGCCGACGAGCATCGCGGCGGGGGATGGCACGGTTCGCTTCGCTTCCTTCACCGAGTTGTGCGCGGATCTGAACGTTCCTGAATACATGCGCACCTGCGAAAAGAATTCGGTGGCCTCTGAGCTGATCGTGCCTGTCGTTTTGGGCCAGGCGGGCGGGCGAACCCTGGAATTGGGCTTCATCCGGGCGCGGACCGGCCGTGACGAGGGCGCCTTCACACCTGACTTCATCCGCTCCGTGCTGGAAGTGGCTGAAAGCATTCCGCGCAGCCTCTTACAGAGCAACTTTGTCACCCTGCGCGAGTCGGCAGCAGTAACGGACGTTTCCACGGCCGGCATGGCGCTCGAGACCGAAAGCCCGGCGCTCATCGCCGCGTGGCGCGACTCTCGCTCCTTTCGATTCGAACTGGAGACGGACTCTCCTGAAGAGCGGTTGAAGATAAGCCTTCAGAAAGTGCATCTGGTCGAGTCGAACGGTCATGCGCGAATGGGCGGGCAGTTGATTTCGGTGAGCGCTGCGCAACCGGATCTGACGGATGCGCAGACCGCGGGTAACCTGATGCTCAAGAAAGCCATTCGTCGCGCGCTTGCGGGCGGTTCCTGAACCGGGCCTGCTTCTCGCGCAGCTTCGCGCGGCAGGTCGTGCGTAGGAGTACCGGGAAAAGGACGCGCGGGGGAGGCATTTGCGCCGGGCGCTCGGAAAAACATTCGATTTCCAGGCCGCGCCGGTCGTCTAAAGCAAGATCGACGTATCGATCCCAAGGAGTCCCTATGAGTCTTCGCCATGTCTGTTCGTTCGTGTTGCTATCAGCGTCCGCAGCGCTGATTGCTCAGGAGGCCGCCAAGTCGCTCCCGGTGACGCGCGGCGCCGTGCGCGTGGCCGGGCAGAGCATCCCCGTCTATGCTGGAGTCAAAGAGGTCAACGTCAGCAACGAGACGGCGCCGGAGATCACCTACGACGTGGCTGCAAAAAACGAGAAGGATCTCTTTCGGATCGCGGTGGCCCTGCAGCGTCTCTACCGCGGCCGCCTCTTCGGTCGGGTGGTGGCGCCGTTCAAGAAGCACGAGATGGAAGGCCACGCCACCGTGCACTTCAAGTCGCTGGGCTGCAAGCCGGGGCAGAAGGGCCCGGCCATCATCCTCGGTGCGGACCGCCGCGAGATGGTTGTCACCGTCAGCGTGGCGGGTCAATGCCCGACCGAGTAGGATTGTCGGGGACGGGCGGCTCACGGTCAGAACCGGACCTATGCATCTGATGCTGCGGCGGTGGGCGCGCGGGCCCCTGCCTGAAAAAAAAGGCAACCCTCTGCCAAGCGCGCACGCGGCGCCCGCTCGACCGCGCTCGCCGAGGGGGCAGGAAACCCTCGACTGCCCCCAAGGTTCTTGGTCTTGTTGCTCGGCTGTCCGGCCCCTACAAGGTTTTCTGCAATTCGATCCCTGACAGCCTTCCGGCGCAGAATCCCTGCCCCGTAGACAGAGCCCGAAATGGGCGTCAGGACATGAGAATGGGATGAAAAAAATGTTAGAAAAATGTGAACAGACTCTCGATGGGTTGAGTCCATGAATAGGCAAACGGCAATCATCCGGGGTGTGGTCATCCTCAGGGATTGCCATCAGTCCAAGGGGAGTTCACGTGAAAGATTCAGATCAGGCGAGAGTGGGGCATCATCAATCTCGAGTGTTCATTCTTGGCCTTCTCATGTCCGGCAGCCTGCTGGGTGCCTGTGGCGGAAAGGATGGCCTTGCGGGTATCCCCTTCTTTAGCGCATGGATCTCGGGCGGGCAGGCGGATCGGGCCTTCACGAATGCCCTGAATGCCCCCGGGGCGCTCCCTGCCGACGTTCTCGTTCGCCATCACCATCCCGTCAGCCCACCCGGAGATCCCTCCATTCCGGTCCGCGGCATTATCGCCACCAGGCAGGTGATCATAGGCCGCACCGCGGTCGCTGACGCAGATGTTTCCGTGATCGGCACGGAAGGCCACGTCCGCTCACATAGATCAGGAGGCTCTCATCCCCTTGTACTCGAAAATGACGCACGCATTGCTGCGGAAAGGACCGCGCGGGCAACTGGAATCCGGCTGCATCGTGGCGCAGCGATTCTCGGCGTGGCCGAATACAACACGGTCCGTCTGGACCGTGGGGCCCGGATCAACGAATCGCGCAGGCCGCTCGAGGCGGTTCCCCTATTGCCGCCTTTCCTGGAAGGGAGTCCTGGAAGGGGACACGTCACACGACGTCGATCACCGCTGCCTCCTGGGAAGTACGGCGAAATCAGGTCTTCCGGCCGAACGTCGCTTGTCCTTTCCGGGGGAGTCTACCATCTGCGCGCAGTCCGCATTGAGGGAGGGGGCCAGGTCGTTTGCCTGAGTTCGTGCATTCTTCTGATCCGGGAGCGTTTGACGGTGGGGAATCGCGGCAACCTTGCCGCGGCTTCCGGCAAAAGCAACGATCTGATCGTCTACGTAGAAGGCCGCGGAATCCGTTCTGAAAATGCCAGTGTCCTCCTTGGACAACGCTCCCGGACCCTTGCTGATATCTACACCAGGGGCCGCGGAGTCGTGGAATCCGGAGCGCGGCTCTCCGGCAATCTCATCGCCGACCACGTCGAACTCAAAACCGGCGCCCACGTTGTTTCCGGAGGTGCGATACGTGCGCGCGCCGCCGCGCTGCTGCGGGCGGGCGTTGCGGGCTCTGTTGAGCTTCCAGGAGAAGTGCGGCTGGATGTACCCGCCTGTGCGCTGTCGGAAGACGTCGTCATTACCATAGCGTCCGTCGGACCCGTATCGGGGCCGCCGCTTGGCGCACCATCCTACCGCGCCTTTGGACAGGCGTACGAGCTCGAACCCAGTGGACTGGAGTTTTCCTGTCCCACGTCGATGCAAATCCAGTACGACCCCGCCGTCCTGAATGATGCGGGCCTTGCGGCCGCCAACGTCCGCATTCTGACGTCAAGGGATGGAAGCGCATACGAGGTCCTCCCCGGAACGCCGGGCAACGCGTATGCGCAGGCTGACGTGTCTCATTTCAGTTTGTTTCTCGTCGCGTCGTTCGGAGCGGAATCGGCCACATCGCTTATTGTTCGCGGTAATTACGCCTACGTGGCTTCGGCATCCGCCGGAGGCCTTCTGGTACTCGACATATCGAACCCGGCCAATCCCGTGGAAGCGGGTCGGGCCGCAGGCACGGGCGCTATGCCGGGGGCAATCGCCCTTTCCGGGAATCAGGCGCACATCGCGAACCTGGCCGGCAATCTCGACACGTATGACATATCAGACCCGAGTGCACCGATCCTCCTCGGCTCCTACAACCCGGGAGCCCAGCCGCTTGTGGCGAGTCAGATGTCCGTTCGCGGAGACCTCCTACTCCTGCCCGTTCTATCAGATTCGGTGCAGGCTCTGAGACTCGGTGCGGGTGCGCCAACACTCTCCCACAAGATCCCGATGACGGGACAGCAGACAGCCGCCGTGTTCGCAGGCAACAATGCCTACTCGTGTGGTCTGGCCAATCTGAAAGTGCTGTCAGGCTCGGCCAACGCCGTCATCAACACCATTGGTACGAATGGGTATCTCTGTACGGATCTGGACGTGGCCAACGGACACATCTTTGTCACCAGCCACATTGTCGGGGCCGGTCAGGTCTGGTCCGCCCTGAGTGTCATCAGCATCAGCGGTCCGGACTCCCCACAGGCCCCCCGTGTCGTGACGACAATGGCCCCTCCCCAGCCCGGCACCTACTTCAGTGCCGTGCGGGTACGCGGTCCCTTTGCCTTCTTGAGCTACGCGGGCGTTGACGCTACCACGAACACCGTCACCGACAAGGGCGGCATGCTCGTGGTCGACGTCTCGAATCCCGCAGCACCGGTCATCGTGAGGGATGATGATTTTCCGACCGGAGGGCCTCGCGAAGCATCGGCATTCTGGCTGGACATCAAGGCGAACTACGCCTACGTGGCGGCCGAATCGGGAGTTCAGGTGGTGGACATATCCGCCTATCCCCCCGCGCCCGCGCCGACGAACCTGACAGTGCGTCCCGCCGACGGGGCTGTGTTTCTCGATTGGAACGACGTTCCAGGCGCCATCGGATACAGGGTCTACCGCTCCGATGACGGACCGGATTTCCCTATTAACACCGCCCGTTCATACTTATCAGCCATTTCCGAGCTGTACCTTGCCACAGGCGGAGTGGGCCAACCGCGCTATTTTGTCGTCCGGGCCATCCTGCCGGGGGAGATTGAAACGGAAGCGACACCCGTGATCGGGGCGATGTCGGCGGTCGGTTGGACTCAGATGGCCTCCGGCATCCCGCGCATCTTTCACTCGGTTGCATATGGAAACGGACGATTCGTAGCGGCGGGTAACAACCCGTTCGGGTCGGGCGATGGGTACTACTCTGATGACGCGTCGACTTGGTTGGCGGGATCGGGGCTTGTACCGACGCGCGGGGTGACATTTGCGGCAGGAAACTTCGTGGGGCTGACGCAGAGTCCGACCACCACAGGGATCAGCATCTCCTCTGACGGCGCAACGTGGACAGCGCCTGTCACTGTGCCGGCGGCCCTGGTGGCTGCCGGGCACGGAGCCGGTCGCTACGTTGCAGTTGGGTTTGGCGGTGCCATCTGGTCTTCTCCAGACGGAGTGAATTGGAGCCCGTCCACCAGCGGGACGGCCTGTCACCTTTCCGCCATTGCTTGGAGTGGGACTGAATTCGTGGCCGTTTCCGGCATCGGAGGTTGCGGCGTGGCGCTCCGTTCTGTGGATGGCCTGTCGTGGAGCACTGTCAGCCTGCCGCGCGCGGTCATCTATGAGGATATCATTTTTGGAGCAGGTGAATTCGTTGCCGTCGGCTTCAGTGGCGCCATCGTCGCTTCTGCAAACGGAACCGTGTGGGAGGATCGGAGCCCACAGACAAGCCTTGTTTTGCGGACGGTTGCGTACGGTGGGGGATACTATGTCGTTCTCGGTGCGGGGGAGTACGCGCTTGCCTCTCTTGATGGACGTCAGTGGCTTTGGACCAACGCGCCACGCCCCTATCCGCGTAGTTGCATCAATGATCTGATTTTTGCGCAGTCGAAATTCGTGGGTGTTGGGGAAGACTGCAGCGGGTCAGGTCAGGCGGTGATTGTGGTCGCGCCTCCATGGGATACGGGTATCGACTGATTCGTGCCCGGTCGGCCCCGAATCAGCAAGACGGAGTTCAAGGGCCGACAATGTCAGCGCCCTCCGTTGGCACCATCTCCCGCCCCGATCAGGGAATCTGGCTGATGAGTCCGCCAGGAACAGACGCCTGATCGATCTTCCCAAACCAGCAGGACCAGAGCGCCTTCATGAAGTCCACACCGGCCACCCGCGCCACCCGACCGCCGTAGTTCAGCGCGGTAGTCTTGCTGCTGGCCGTGTACCAAATGTAGATGTAGCTGCCTTCTTTTGCTTCACCCGAAACAACCGAAAGCAGAGTATTGATGTTGCCCATGTTGGAATAGCCGTTCAGGCGGAAGGCATCCACGACTGCCGACTTGAGCTTTGCGCCATCCACGGTGCGCAGCATCTTCATGGTGATCATCTTGTCCACGTCCGCGTCGATGACCGCGCGGGCTGACCTGGCGGGGAGCGCCTTCATCTTGTGCCCGATCCAGTAGACTTTGACGGCGAAAGGCCCGAGCTTGCGGACGCGCACTGCGGAGCCGGTGTAGTAGTAGCCTTTGGCGTCAGCCTGAGGGGCCGCCGCGATCAGGCCCGGAAAAAGAAGAACGGCGGAAAGCAGGAAGGTCTTGCGCATGAGTCGAGCATAGGAGGACCTGGACGCGAGGCAAGAACTTTCATGGCGCGCGTACGAGTGTCGGGCCGTCGCGCCCTCGTGGCGGTTTGCTTCGTGCTGTTCATTGGCGGCGTGCTTCTCATGACGCAGGACGACTCGTCTCTTTTCGAGGCCACGGCCACTGCTTTTGCTGTGCGGTTTGCGGTTCAGGAAATTTCGAGCGCCGAACTGGCCGCGAGGCTTGCGGCCGGCCGGCCGACCCTTCTGCTCGATGTCCGAGAGGAAGCCGAGCAATCGGTTTCCCGGATTCCGGGCAGCAGGCTCTTGAACCCTCGCGCCCTGCTCGAAGCAGACGAGGAAGTCCGTCGCTTTGCTGAGGCGCACGCGGCCAATCCCGACGCGCTCATCGTCGCGTACTGTGCGGGCGGCTACCGATCCGCGCGCTCTTTGGCGCGCGCCGCGAAGGCGCTGAACAGGCCCAGCGTACCGGCCCGCAACCTGCACGGTGGCATCGTCGCCTACGCCAACGAGGGCGGACCGTTGGTGACACCGGCCGGGGAGTCGACCGACGTCGTGCACGCCTACAACGAGATGTGGGCGCGCTTCGTACGCCCGCCGATCCGGGCGACGGTGGAACCGCCGGTGGAGTGAATTTCGGTTCGGCGCGCGCGCCACAGTATGTGATCACAGAAGTTGAGCGGCAGCTATGCCCGTGATCCCGTGCCACCCGGGCCTCGTAGCGGCACGGGGCCCCGCCTCTGGCCGCAGCATTTTTCGGTTGATTCGTTGGCCCTGGCCCGGCTCATTTTGAATATATGAACGGTATGCGCATCATTCGAAGCTTCGCCATCCTCCTCCTTTCGGCCGCGATGGCCTTCTCGGGTTGCAACATGGTCAACCAGCTCTTGGGCAAAGACGACAAAGACGACAACACCGCGCTGTGGCTTCTGGCCGCGGCCGCGCTCTTGGGTGGTAGTTCCGGCTGCCAGAATCAGTCCGGGTTGGTCATCTGCATCCCGCCGGGGCTGCGTCAGTAGGGCGAGGGGCACAGGGTTCACCATGAAAATCATCAATAATTACAAATCATTTGCGATAGTCGG
>CAZPFB010000179.1:0-7998 GCA_964585735.1 uncultured Leptospiraceae bacterium | reverse complement strand
CCCGCCGCACCAACCGGTCCTTCTCCCAATAGCCTGCCTCCATCCGCGTGCCGTGATCGTCGAGCATCACACCGCGCCCGTGGCAAAAAAACCTTGCACACTGCCCTTTCCCTCCGGTGGCTCTCGTAGAGTGCACTTCTGCGACAAACACTTGACTGCTGGCCGCCCGCACCGGCCCGACTGGTTGGGCTGGCGACCGGCGAGGGATCCAAAAAACACAGGATGAGCCACCACGACCCCGGATCCGCGAGTTCAGGCAGCCCCACCTCGAGCCCAGGGACTGCTGCCCGAGGGCTCGGGGCATTCTGGCGCTACCTGCCCGAAGTCGTCCTCGTGGGCTTCGCCCTCTACTTCCACCTCGTTCTCTGGAGTCACTTTCGGGCGGCCGGATTTGCCTGGTACGACCTAACGATGATCTCGGACTGGTTGAGCAATGCCATGTATCGCGGGCGGCCCTTCTACATGAGCGACAGGGAGGCCTACCACCTCGCCTACAACTTCACGCCTTCCCTGCTGCTCCTTGCTCCCCTCTTTCGAATCTTTCAGTCTCAGTACCTCGTGCTGCTCCTGAATGTGGTTTCCCTTTCGTTTTCCGTTTGGCTGGTCCTATCATGCTGGAGGCGGCTTGCGGAGGCGACTGTCCCTTCCTGGGCGTCGGGCACACTGGGCGCCCTGCTGGTCGTCATTGCTTTCGAAAACAGATTCACGAAGACCGTGCTCCTTTCCGGCCACTTCGAGATCTACTATGCGATTCCGATGTCCGTCGTGGTGTTTCTCCTGATTCGGCAGGAAGCCTTTGCGCCTCGGACGACGCTGGCCCTCCTCCTGTGCGGCCTCATCGCCTGTGGCGTGCGACAGGATGCCGGCCTGTACCTGTCCATGCATTCCCTCGGGCTCCTCTTCGTCCCCGGTATGCGCCTCAACCGATCGAGATTGGTCCTCTGTCTGGCTCTGGCGGTGCTGGGTGTTCTGAGCGCGGTTCTCTCAGTTGCCGTCTTCATGCCTGCCCTCGGAGACAGGGCCGGACTGCGTCTCTGGAGCCACCTCGGTAGCAATCCGTACGAAATCGCCGTACGCCTCCTCCTTGAGCCAACCATTCTGCGGGATGCGCTCATGTTCAGCGGATTTCGGATCCTGAACGGCTCCTTCGGACTGCTGCACCTGCTTTCTCCGTACACTTTCTTTGCAAACGCACCTGTCCTGCCGCTCTATCTAACCCACGTTTCCGACATCGGGCACAGAAACCTCGGCTTGTACAATGCCTCTTTCGCGCTGCCCGGCTTTTTCTTCGCCACGGCTTTCGGCATGCACGCGGCGCCGTATTTCGTTCGCAGGGCGCGGCCCTGGCTGCGGCACGCCGTGCTTGCGCTCCTACTCCTGTATGCTCTTGGTCTGAGCCAGGGGCTCCTGCGCGACCGGCGCAAGATCTATGGCGTGAACCCCCGCAACGACGACACAGCCTTTCGAGTATTAGAGCAAAACACTCTGGCTCAGTTGGAGCCGCTTCTGGCAAGGGCCGAGGACGAATGTCCGAGCCCGCGCACTGTTGCCTCGGATGACAATACGGTCACGCTCCTGCCGAATCGATACGTGAAGCTCCTGCTGCCCCGTGCGCGTGAGGCAGATCTCATCGTTTTTGGATCCCCGACGTTGGGGCCAGGGCTTCCGGATCTTCCACCTGGCCAATTCCAGAAACTGCCAGAAACGGGTCCCTTCCTCATCTTGTGCAAAAGCGGCCGATTGCGGAAGCGTTAGACGAAGGCCACTCAAGGCCAGAAGATCTCTTCCCTTACGGTTCCTTTTCGATTGACTTCGACGACACGCGGCCCCGCCGATGAGGCGCAATGCCTAAGTC
Source organism: uncultured Leptospiraceae bacterium (assembly GCA_964585735.1). Taxonomy (GTDB): domain Bacteria; phylum Spirochaetota; class Leptospiria; order Leptospirales; family Leptonemataceae; genus CAZPFB01. Next base: position 6,143 of record CAZPFB010000179.1, on the reverse strand, counting down.
GCTCGCGCAACGTTGGGCCATGAGCTTCCTGGTCCTTGCCATCCCAGTCTTTTTCTTCCAAGGTTGGAAACTTTCTGTTCAGTGGTCGGGCGCACGCACGGGGGACGAACCTCACTATCTTGTGCAGGCTTTCAGCTTGGCAAAGGATTTCGACCTCGAGGTTTCCAACAACTACGGTGGGATCGCGCAGGGCAGGTATCTTACCAACTACACCCTGGACCACCACTCGAATCTGGTCCACCGCGAGACTGGCCACGCCATCCAATGGGACCACGTTTACAGAATGTCTCTGGATCCTGGCCGTCCGGGCCATGTCCGCGTCGACTTGCGGCCGGAGTTCCGGGACCTCGACCGTAGCGACTACAGAGAGGTTGCCTTTCGACCGCCGGGATATCCGGCGCTCATAGCTCTTGCTGCTTTCCCTCTGATTCGCCTGGAGGTCGTTTGGTACGAAACATATGTAGTTTTGCTCCAACTGCTTCTGCTTTCGTACGCTTTGGCTCGCGTCGGCCTCTCCTTCGCTGTTTCCCCAGTGCTTCCGCTGCTCGGAGCCATGACCCTATCTGCCTGGTATTTTGCATCCACCATCTATCACGAGGCCATCACGCCCTCAATTCTGCTGCTCGCCCTGATCGCCTGGTGGGAACGGCGCCCATGGGCCGTCTCTGCATGGACGGGGCTTCTCTTCTTCATCAAAGAGAGTTACGCGCCCCTTCCGGTGCTCTTCTGGACCATGTGGTTACTGCGCGCGAACGGTCCATTCAGTTTTCGAGAAGCGTTTTCCATCGGCTGGCGCCTCGCCGCACTGCCCCTGGTCGCTTTTGGATCGTTCGTCCTGCGCTCCCTTTGGCTCTATGACCGCCCGATTCGTACATACATCCCGTTTGAACCGGCACCCGATGTCCTGTTCCGATTGAAGGGAATCTGGTACGGCACCGACGCCGAGATCCTCGGCTGGGAGCCCGTCGTGATTGTCCTTCTGATTGGATTGATGCTGGCCTTGGCCACAGGTCGGGGCTGGATCGCCCCCAAGAATCGGGACGCGGATGACCAGAAGCGGGAAGTAAGGACCTACGCCCTGTTGACGATTGGTCTATTTCTATTTCAATATCTGCTTTTATCCTCTTCTTTCTTCTGGTCGGGGCGCCCGGCCTACGGGATCAGGCTGATGGTGCCATTCTCGTTTGCCTCCCTGCCTGGATTGTTTGCAGTTGTTGAGTTTCTCCGAGACCTACCCGCGAGCCGAAAACTGATCTTCGGCGTCCTCGCAGCCCCGGCGTTCTCCGCTTCCCTTGCGAATTCCTTCTGGGCGGCCACGCACTCGAAAACCGCACCCTTCATGCCAGCGCCCTGCCTAAACTTGGCCCGCCCTGCCGTGCGCACCTGCCTCAGGTAGGTCGCAGCATCACTCTTCGAGTCGCGCCCTCTGGAACAGCACCGTCTCTTCACGCATCCGCGCGAGTTCCTCCGGATGACCCGGCGCAAAGCGCAACAGGATACCCTCGGGTACCGGGAAACGAACGATGTGATTGCGGCCCGCCTTCAGTTCCACTTCGTGACGGCTTTCGACGGTCTTCTTCTTCACGTACCGATTCGGCGCGTCCTCCTTCACTTCGATCGTGTGGCGACCGGGCCGATCTTGAAAGTACAGGTAGCCGCCAACGCGCAGTTCACCGACCTGCCTGCCGTCCCAGAGGACGACGAAGCGAGTCCAGTAGGTGGCCGAATCCGGCGGCCGATACAGATACAGCCCGCCGGCCTGCTGACCCGGTTGGTGGTTGCGATAGGGGATGGTGCTCTTGGTGCCGGCACCGAATGAAGAACACCCGACGGCGCAGCAGAGCAGCACCAGACCAAGCAGCGCGCGGTTCATGAGGGTGAAGGAGCTAAGGTTCTGATCCCTCGGCCAACGACTTCACGACCTGTGCAGCCGATTCGTGAAACGCGCTATCGCGTCTGTGCGCATAGACCAGGATGTTCGTGTCCACGGCTATCACGAGCCACGCCCCCGGTAGATCTCAGCGCGAACGGCTTCCCAGTCCCCCTCGACGTCGCTGCCCCGGCCGTTGACGCTGCGATCCGCCAGACGAAAGGGGGACTTCTTCTCCCTCTTCAGATATGCGCGCAGAGCTGCCTCCAATACCTCGCGGAGGGTCACCTGATCGCGACGCGCACGGGCCCGGGCCTCTTTCATAAGGCTGTCGGAAACGTCCACTGTCGTCTTCATGGGTGACCCATACTACTATGCCCATATAATGGCAATCAGTTTACGGAGACCTAGCGAATTCCCGAGCGCCTGATCACGCCCGGCAGATCTCAGCGCGAACGGCTACTCAGTCTCCCGGAGCTTCGCAACGCTTCGTAGACGACACCCGCCACAGCGGCGGCCAACAGAGGCGGCACGGCATTGCCAATCTGTTTGGCGATTTCCGTCTTGCTCCCACAAAACACGAAGTCGTCCGGAAAGCTCTGGAATCGGGCGGCCTCGCGGTGCGTGATCGGTCGGTGCTGGCTCGGGTGCAGGTAGCGACCCTTCTCGGGCTTGTAGAACTCCGTTCGAATCGTGAACGCCGGCCGGTCCCACCAGAGGCGACCGAACAGATCCGTGCCGCCCTTCTTGTGGATCCAACACTGTGGCGTGAGATGCGGCGCTCGCTGGAGCAAATCGACGCGATTCATCCCCTCGCCAGGTATGGCCTGATAGCGCTGCAGACTCTTCGGCGTAGGATTGCGTCCGAAATGAAGGTCGTAGGGAGAGGGCGAGCGACCCGATTGGGTCCCACGCGGCCTGCGCAAATCGCCGATGGCGTCTCGCACCGTGACCCAGGGAGCCAGGGCGCGAGAGGTGGCGATTCGGGTCCGACTTTCCTTCCGGCGAGGATCGGCGTGCGTCGGCGGCGGAGGAAAGGCCAGGTCCGGGCCGTCACCGCGAATCCCCACCAGGAAGGCGCGCGTCCGCGTCTGCGCCACGCCGTAGTCAGCTGCGCAGAGAACCGACGACCGCACAGAGAAACCCAGGCGACGGGCAGCCCGGACAATCTGCGCATACTCTACTGATTTCAATAGTTGAGGCACATTTTCTATCACAAAAGCCCGCGCACGACTCCGGTTCACGAATTCCAGGAACGGACGCCACATTTGCTTGCGCGCGTCCAGGGTCCGGTTCTTGTTCAGCAGACTGAAACCCTGACAGGGCGGGCCGCCGACAACCACGTCGACAGAGGGCAGGTCGCCGCGGTGCCTTTTCAAGTGGGCGACGAGGTCCCCGACCACGCCGTGCGGGCCGAAGTTGCGGTTGTAGGTCTCGATGGCGGGAGCGTTGTTGTCGATGGCAAAGACCGGCCGAAAGGGCGCCGCCGGGTTGCGCACGAAGCCGAGGGTCATTCCTCCTGCTCCGGCAAAGAGATCGGCCACGGTGTACTCCGGCTGCGGCGGCACGGCGTGAGACATAAGCGGAACTGCCGGAGTGTCAAGTGAGAATCGATTGACCGCCCGCCAGGAACAAAGGCGCTGGCAGCATGCCGCGAGTCTGGCTGGCCGTCTTCTTCTGCATTGCTTCCAACCATTGCGCCCAGGCAGTCCTCGTGGGCAGCACGGCGGGCGGTTGGGCGGAGCGGCCCCAGAACCGAATCAGTCCGCAGCAGGCCCTCGAAATGGCTCGCCCGCATCTCCCTTTCTGCTGGGAACTCCGTTGCCGGTACGTGCACCGCGGCAACAAGCACTGGTGCTCCAAGCCACCGCGTGATTTCGTCGTCGAGAAGGGACGCTACTACTACGTGACGCGCACGTCCTATCCGTACAAGACGCTCGAAGCCTACGTCTTCTATGCGGTGCGCATTCACACGCGCACCGGCGAGCTCGAACTTCCGGAAGCGCCCGAGTAGGTCGCGCCCAAGATGATTTCCAGCCTGGATCTCGCGCAACTCCTGCTTGCCAAAGTCTTTGTGTTCATCGGCGCAGGAGCCCTCGCCGCGCGCGTCGGTTTCTACACCCCCGCGGTTTCTCAGTTCGTTTTGCGAAATATCGTGATGCGCGCGCTGTTGCCCCTGCTGATCTTCGAAAAGGTGCTCTCTCAATTGCGCCCCGATGACGGCGGGCCCGTTGCCTGGTGCTTCTTCGGAGCGCTGGTGATGGTAGGGGTCTCTACGGTAACCGGCAGGCTCCTCTGGCCATGGGTTGCGCCTGCGCCCGAGACCCCCGAGCGCCGCGCGGATGCGGCGCCTGAAGGAGGTACGGCGGACTCAGGCGACGGAGCCCGTCGCCTGTACCGCAGCTTCTTGCTTGTGAATGCCTTCCATAACTATGGCTTCCTGGTCTATCCGCTGGTGCTCGCGCTGTACGGACCCAAAGGCCTTTCGCTCTCTTTTGTCTTTGCCCTCACCTGCGACGGGCTCTTCTGGTCGCTGGGCATCTCGCTCATTCGAGGGCGCGCGGCCGCGCGCTGGCAGGAGATCCTGAACCCGCCGTTCCTCACGCTCCTCGCGGCAACAGCGCTGGCTTTCCTGGGAACCGCCGAACACCTGCCACCCGGATTGCTGGGTGCTATCGGCTCGGTCACCGTCGTCACGATCCCGCTTGCGCTCACGACGGTTGGCGCCGCGTTCATGCATGCGCTGCGCGGCATGAAGAGTCGCCCGCCGGCACTGCGCGCCCTCACGAGTTCGATACTCATGCGTGCCGTCGCTTTCCCGGCCCTGTTTGCGGGCGCGGCGCTGCTCTTGCTACCGCCCTCGCTCGTCCGCAGCGTGCTGATCGTTCAGGCGATCATGCCGGCCAGCATGGGTGTCGTGATCCTCTCGGCCCTGTACGACGGCGATCACAGCTTCATCGTGAGCGCGAGCGGCATCTCCAACCTGCTTTCGATCCTGACGATCCCTCTCTACCTGAGCCTGCTCGGTGGATAGCCGGCGCGCTGGCGCTATCGGCCGGCAGCTGCCTCTTTCTGCACGAGCAGGCGCGTGATCAGAAAGTGCGCCACGACCATGGCCGGATTGAACAGAGCCGGCAAATAGTATGCAGAACCCAAAGGAATCTGCAGGGCGATCCCCACCGAGTAGCCGTAGGCAAAGTCCAGGATCCCCAGCACGTTGGCCAGCCAGGCCAGAGCCTGCCCGCCGGACCGGCGACCGCGCAAGCGAACTGCCGCGCCCAGAGCCAGGAGGCCGGTAGCCAGATCGCCAACCGCCACGGGAAGTGCAAAGATGACCGGAAGCTCCGCGCCGATTACTTGCGGAAGCAAAAAGATGAGGCCCAGATAGCGAAAGGAGACCAGAAGCAACAGCGGCACGAGCGCGTCCTGCCAGGCGAGCGTCCGCAATCGCGGCCAAACGTACCAGGCGGCAATCACAGAGTAGATGACGAGGGCAATGCTGAACTGCCCCAGAACGATGGCGACATGCTCTATCTTCACGCCGGGATTTTCGCACAGTGCGCGGCTTTTGTCGAAGAGTTTTCGGCCTGCGGAGCCTGCAGCCAGGTCCCAGGTTATGATCCGGGAGGACAGGACAGGCAGGCGATGCTATGCTGACGCGTGGACCCAATTGTCATTCAGACCAAGCTGGCTATGATCCTGATATTGGTGGCGCTCGTCCAAGCCTGGCTCGTCGTGGCCCGCCGCTACCTCGGCGTGGCGCTGTTGCCAACCCGCTCCTGTTTGCGATCCTCTCGGTGCACCCCGAAGTCAGCCGGTCGCCTCTTTCCTTGTTCGGGATGTTTTCGGCGTTGAGCTTCTCGGCAACCACGGTCGGCTTCGGCGGCCGAGCTCTGCTCTTCGTCCTGGCCTGACACCTTCCCAAGCCTCCGGGCACGAAGGTATTCCCGAACACGAACACGGTCGCTCTTGCCGAAACCGTGGGTCCCGCAAGCGGTCTGGACAGGACAGCGATCATCTCCGAAAGTCAAAGTGGAAGAGCCTCAGGAGGTGGCGAATGCTTCCGTGTTTCGGGACCGCTGGCGGCACGCGCGCTTTGCGCGGCCGACCGTTGTGCGACTCCGCACGCGTCCTCGCTCGAGACCTGGAGAGCGCGCGGCGATGGTCTTCTTGATGCTGTTCGCTGCCGCTCCTGTTCCTTCGGCCACAACCTTTCGTGTCGCGGTAGGACGGCCCGTTGCCGGGCCGCCCCCGCACAGATCCCGGCGTGCGG
>CAZPFB010000178.1:0-8099 GCA_964585735.1 uncultured Leptospiraceae bacterium | reverse complement strand
AGACGGAGCCAAAATGGTCAACGCCGTGGCCAACGCGGAAGTCCCGCGCCTGACGGTCGTCATCGGCGGCTCGTACGGGGCGGGTAACTACGGCATGTGCGGTCGGGCCTATTCGCCGCGCTTCCTGTGGATGTGGCCCATCGCGCGCATCTCCGTCATGGGACCCGAGCAGGCCGCCTCCGTGCTTCTGACCGTCAAGTTGGACCAAATGGCGCGCGAAGGAAAGACCCTGTCCGCCGCCGAGCAGGCCGATTTTCAGAAGCCCATTCTCGACGAGTACAACAGTCGTTCCTCCGCCACGTACTCGAGCGCACGTCTGTGGGACGACGGAATCATCGACCCCGCCGACACGCGCGCCGTCGTGGGCCTGTCTCTCTCCATCTGTGACAACGCTCCTGTGAAACCAACGAAGTTCGGAATCTTTCGGATGTGACGCCGATCGAGGAGGACAGGATGAATCGCAAAGCATCGGAACTCTTGGAGGAATTTCGGCCGCAGGGATTGCTGTCCGAACGGATCGGACCGGATCCCACGTTGCGTGCCATCGCCTCCGTCGATGCGGCCGAACCCGGAGACCTGGTCTTCGTTCCCCGCGAGGATTTCGTGGAGCGCGCGCTCCAGGGCAGACCCTCCGCCGTCGTCACCAGCCGCGCGCTGGCGCCGCGCTTCGCCGCCCGGCCCGACCTGTGTGTGCTGGTTTCGGACCGTGTGGGCCTGGCGCATGCCAAGATCCGGTTGGCCTACGGAGACCGCAACGTCCGAGACACGGAGTGGGGGAAGCGCCACGCTTCTGCCGTCATTCACGAGACCGCCGAACTGCACGAGTCGGTAATCGTCGGCCCACAATCGGTGATTGGAGCGCGCGTGCGGATTGGCGCAAACAGTGTGATCATGTCCGGCGTCATCATCGAGCACGACACGGCGATCGGTTCGGGGACGGTCATTCATCCCCGCGTCGTCATCGGATACGACTCGCGAATCGGGAACAATGTGATCGTGAAGTCGGGAGTCGTGCTGGGGATGGAAGGATTCGGATTCGAGCGCGACGAGCACGGCGCGAGTCATCGGGTTCCTCAGGTGGGGCGCGTGGTCATCGAAGATGACGTGGTCCTCGGAGCCAACACCTGCGTGGACCGGGCCGCCTACGGACAAACCATCGTGCGTCGCGGAACCAAAACGGACAATCATTGTCACATCGCGCACAATGTGGACATCGGCGAAGACTGTCTGCTCACGGCCGGATTCATCGTGGCGGGTTCCACGCGCATCGGCAATCGCGTGATGGCCAGCGGTCAGACCGGAATCCTGGACCACCTCGAGATTGCCGACGACGTCGTCCTGGTGTACCGCGCGGGCGTGACCGCCGACATCCCCAAGGCCGGTGTCTACGCGGGCAAGCCAGCCATACCGCTGGCCGACTTCCTGAAGAGTTCGGCCATCTTTGCGAGGCTCTCGGAGTTGCGTTCGCGTGTGCGGGAGCTGGAAAAACGGCAACGGGATGGCTGATGGAACGGGGACTGGTCAGCGGGCGCGCGTAACCTCGATGACTATCCCAAGCCTTCGCTGCACAGGCACATGCGCGACTCTCCTCGCCGTAGGACTTGTGCTGGGCAATTGCCTGTCGGCAGTGCCCAGGGAAGTCCATCAGGACGTACGAGTTGTGTCAGAAGAGGTAACAGTTCAGAAATGGGTCTACCACGACGTGATCGCACGAGTCGATGACGGTGTCGTGTTCACGTTCAGGCGCTTCCAAGCCGCACAACCAACGAGGCACGTCACGCGTGAGGCGCGCGTGATCATCAAGAAGGACCTGCGGGTGGAGTTCGACATTCTCGGAAAGGTATGCGGTCGCGGATGTGGCGAGCTCGTGTGCTTGGTCCTGACGATAGCGGCCCTTCCCGTCTGGGTCCCAATCCAGCTCCTCAGTTCCTTCGATGAAGACAAAGGGATGAGAAGGCATGTCGAAGACATTGCGGGCGCCACGGAAGTCCAAGAGGCGGCCTGGGGCACCGGCCGGCACAGGTTGGAAATCCAGAATCCCGGAGCCTATCCGCGGCAACTGCTTCTGTGGTCCGGGGAGGATCGCGGTCCGTCCTTTCGGGTACCAACGGCAGCGCTGCACGGGGCGCTTCGTATTCAGCTCTGGCTCATCCCTCTTGGTTCGGACGAACGCACCACCACGAGAGTGCTCGATCTCGTTTGGGACAAAGACGGCCGGACTATTCTGCAAGTAAGGAAACCAGACTGGGAGAGGTGAGGACTCGGCCCTAAGCTTTCTTCCCGCGGATGGCCGCCAACTCCTCCCGTAGAGCCTCATTTGTCTCGTTGAGGGCCACGGCTTCCACGTACATGTGCTCAGCATCGTCCAGGCGACCGAGGTCCGCGTACACCCGGCCGAGCAGGCGAAACACGAGCGCCTGCTCGCGGTCGTGGACGCGAGCTTCTTCGAGCGCGCGCGCTGCTTCCTCCAGTCGGCCCAGCCTGGCCAGACACAACCCACGATAGTAGAGCGGCAGAAAGCCCAAGGCGGCAGAATCGGGTCGGTCCAGAAGTTCCAGCGCGCCCGCGTAGTCTTTGCCGCGAATCCGTTTGACCACTTCGTCGACGGCGAAATCCGCAGGCTGCGGGGCCACACCGCCCTCTTTGTATCCGATACGGATGAGGGAAAGGTCGTCGATCATCTCACCTTCGCGTCCCAGCTCTTCGCGAATCACCGCCAGGTTTCCGCGCGCGCGCTCGACGACCCTCAGGAACAGCCCCGAGTCTTCGTTGATCTGCCGCATCCCACCCGCAACCGAAAGCTGGAGGTCGTCTCTCCCATCACTGCCCACCACGATCACGTCTCCCGGCAGAAGTTCCAAGGTGTGCAGCGAGAACTCGGTCTGCAGCGGCATTCCCAGCTTCCGCGAATTAACCGATTCCTCGATGAAGCGGGCCCTTCCACCGCGGTAGAGTACGCAGAAGGGATGCTCGGCGTTGAAAAACAACAGCCGACCGGTTGTGTCCTCGATGAGTCCCAACACGCAGGACACGTACATGCTACCATCGAAAGTGAGCATGACCTCCTGCAACTCACGGTGCGTGTCCTCGAGCCACTGCTCCGGCGTGATGTCCAGCACCCTCCCGTGCGAGGCCGAGCGGCTCATGATGGAGTTGATCACTGTGCCCATCACCAGGGTGCCGCCTGCGCCCTGCATCGACTTGCCCATGGCGTCGCCGTTGAGGAACATCGTCCAACGGTTGCCGCCAAAATTCAGGTTACCGGAAACGCAGAGGTCCCCTCCCAGCTCTCCGGTGCGGGCCTTGAACTGAAAGCGCTTCTTCTGTTCGACCAAAAATTCAGTACTCACTAATTGACTGCGATTGTAGTTCTTGAAAAGGGGATTGGCCAGCATCGTGGTCAGGAAGTAGTCCGCATCCTGCTGGTCCTTGAGAGCCTGGACGTGTTGCAGAGCTTCCTGGAGCTCGCGTGTTCGCGTCTGCACCATCTCCTCGAGGTGCTGGGAATAGTCGCGGATCTCGGCCACCATGGAGTTGAATGTTTCGGCCAGCAGGCCCAGCTCGTCCCGCGAGCGCAGCTGAATCTGCGTGGAGAAATCACGGTTGCGCACGCGCTCCGCGCCCTCGCGCAACAGGGCCACGGGTTTGCTCAGCCGTTTGGCGATCAGGAACGCCGCTATGAGCGAAAGCACGAAGCTGGCCACGAGAATTCCCCAACTGATGGTCTTGAGCTGGTTGAGGAAGTTGAAGTCGGCGTAGGCACTCATGTCGACGCCCATGACCGCGATCGTGCGACCCTGTTCATCCTTGATGGGGGTAAAGGAAGAAAACCAAGTTCCCCAGGTGTCCGAGAAGAAATCAGGCGATGAGGTGACGACACCCGTGAACGCTTCCCGAAGAGCGGGCTGGTTCTTGACGTTGTAGACCATTCCGATCTCTGTGGCCGTTTCGTCCTGGTCGATCTTGCCGTTCTTGTTCATGTCCATGACGTCGTGGTCGCCGTCGCAGATGAACTTCACATAGCTCCGGTCTTTGTGCTCCGGCAGCTCGGCCACGATGTAGACATAGCGAATTTGCGGAACATCCTTGTCGTTGGGGTTGCTTTGCGGAATGAAACGCATCGGAGTCATGACGTTGTTGCGGGTCCCGTTTTTGATGCGCCGCATGATTTGGGCGAGTTCGCGAAACTCGGGCGTCTTCTGGAGAAGCTTCACCTGTTCTTCCCCGAGCGGCTGCTCGGAGCTGCCCTCGCCAATCCCCCCGAGGAACTTGGCAGTTCGCAGGGACCGCGACAATTCCTCGGACCGGACATTGAGCATCTGAATCGATTTGCGATGCTCCGCAGTCAGCAGGTTCTGCCCGACCCTCCCGATGTCTTTGAGACGACTGGCTAACTGTGACTTCACGTTGGCATGGACCCGATTGTAGAAGAAGGCCACGCACAGACCGGTGAGGCCCATGCACAGCAGACACAGCGGCACGAAGATCTTGAGGCGAAAGGAAAGACGCATAGGACGGCTCCGAGGGAGTAATTCTGCCCCGGTTCGCGCGAAGCTGTCAAATGGTTTTGACGTGACACCCCAACAATCAGTGTGGACAGGAGAGCTGGCGGAAGCCTCCGCTGGTGGTTTCCACAGTCTTCTTCCCCCGTTCGCGACAGACACAAACGGTGTCGCGCTTGAAATCGGGCCTCGCCTGAAACAGGAAGCTGCACTCATCGGCAGGCATCCCCACGAGACAAACGTGCACCTGCTTGCGTTCCCAGTAGTAGTTGCATTCGGGTTGCGTCGGGGGCCGGAGATGCTCGGACCGGCAACTCATGGATAGCTGCAAAACGATGCTAAACGCGTACAGAATGGGACGCGGCCATCCGGCTGGCATTTGCGGGCCAAGGACCTTCACGCCCGGTCCTCCCGAAAGCGAACGGCGACCGAGTTTCCGTGCTCTTCGTCCAGTCCCTCGACACGACTCATCACGAGGATCGGATCCAGCGCGCGACGCAGGCTGTCTTTCGTGGGGTACTGGTACGACATGCGCTTGAGGAACAGATCCACGCCGAGGCCCGAGTAGAAGCGCGCGGCGCCGCCGGTCGGCAGAACGTGGTTCGTGCCGCTGTAGTAGTCTCCGAGCGCGACCGGCGCGTAGTGCCCGAGGAAGACGCTCCCCGCGCTTTGAATCTTTGCGAACTCGCGTTCCGGGTCTCGCGTGCAGATCTCCAGATGCTCGGCGGCGTACTCGTTTGCAAAAGCCACAGCGTCGTCCATGTCGCCGAACACGACCGCAAAGGATCTTTCGCGAATCGCCTGGGACTTCAAAGCCGCGCGCGCCTGGCGCGAAGCAAGGCCACGCTCCACCGCGGCGGCGGTCTCGCGGGCCAGCCGCAGCGAAGTGGTGGCGAGCACCGCCTGGCTGTCAGCGCCGTGCTCGACCTGGGAAAGCAGATCCGCCGCCACGAACTCGGCGTCCGCCGAGTCATCCGCCAGCACCAACACTTCGGACGGACCGGCGGGCATGTCCATCTTGAGCAGACCCCGCCTGGCGAGGAGGAGCTTGGCTGTTGTCACGTAACGATTTCCCGGACCTGTGATGAGTTGCGCGCGCGGCGCGACGAGACCGAAGGCCGCCGCCGCAATTCCCTGCGCCCCGCCCGCCTGCAGTACCGTTCCGCCACCGGCAAGCCGAGCGCAGTAGAGGATGGCGGGATGGGGGGGGCCGGAGCGCGACGGAGGAGTTACGAGGAGCGGTGATTTCACTCCGGCGACCGCGGCCGGAATCATGCCCATGAGCACCGACGAGGGATAGAGCGCGGTCCCGCCGGGCGCATAGACAGCGGCGCCTTCGATCGGCGTGTAGCGAAAACCCAGACGCGAACCCGCGATCACCTGCTCCCGGGCCGTCAGGTTTTCACGCTGCATTTCGTGAAAGGCCCGAATGTTCTCGGCCGCCTCGGAAAAAGCCCTGGCCGCTTCGGGGGCCAGGTTCGCCTCGGCTCGCGCGATCTCGGATTCAGGTACGGTGAGAGTCTCCAACTTCACGCCGTCGAACTGGAGCGTGAAGCGTTTGACCGCGGCTTCCCCGTCTCGCTCCACAGCTTCGATGATCGCGAGCACCGTTTCCTCCACGGAGCGGTCGTCCTCGGGCGCGAATCGCTGGACCAATGCCTGCCTGTCGGTCGAGGAAAGGTGGACAGACTCGATGATCCGCAGCATGTATCCCAATACGCGAAGCGCGTCTCGCCCGCAAGCAAAAGCGCCGGCGGAGTCCACAAACGAGGAGCAGCACAGTGAACAACGATGCCAACGTCACCGGATCGCCGGAGGAGAAGAAAAAGAAAAAGGACAAGAAGAAAGAGAAAAAGGGGAAAGGCAGGGGTTTTCTGCGCGGCCTTTTCGACGTTGCTTTGCGGGTCCTGCCGTTCGCGGGCATTCGCATTCCTGGTTCGGTCAAAGGAGTCGCCAAAGACCTCCTGCGCGACTCCGGCGTCAAAATGCCGTCCGGCACCGGTGGTTTGGCAGGCGGTGGGACAGGAGCGGACCTGCGCGATGTGGGGCGCGGGGACTGGCGCAGGCGGCAGCCGTAAGTGGAGCCATGACCGGCAGCGCACCGGCCGCATCAGCAGGTGTGGACACCGTCGAAGGCATCAGCATCGAGGTCTTCGCGCGCGCAACCGCAGCCATGGCCAAGGCTGCGCAGAGCGGTGGAAACTACGACCAGGCTCTGGCCGAGTTCGGCCTGGATCTGGCGCGCTACCAGCGCATCACTACCGCATTCACGCAACTGATGCAGAACGACCCATCGCTGAGCTCGCGCTACGCGAATGCCTACCAGGCAGCCATGGCGTAGCCTCACCGCCGCATCGTCAGAGCCACAATGCGTGCCGAAAGCCAGCGGGGCATTCCTTCCAGGAGCCAACTGTTGAGCTTGTTCGAGATTCCCGGGATGACCATGGATCGCCCGCGGAACATGGCGCGTAGTCCGATGCTGGCCACGCGGGGTGCTTTCATGGACAGCATCTTCATGAAGGCCGTCTTCTCATGGCCGGACACCTGATGGAATTCCGTCTCCGTGATGCCGGGACAAACCGTGGTAATCGACACGTTGCTGCCCCGCAATTCGTAGTTCATCGCGTAGGAGGCTGAAAGAACGTAAGCCTTGGCCGCCGAATAAACCGCGTACATGGGGGACGGCTGAAAGGCGCCCACAGAGGATACCTGAAGAATGCGGCCGTAGCCACGAGCCTGCATGTCCCCTGCGAACAGGCGTGTCAGTTCCGTCAACGCCGTCACGTTCACCTGGATCATGGAGCGCAACTCCTCCACTGGAGAGATCATTCTCGACGATGTCGACGCGCAACGAGTGCTTCTTTCGAAGCTCGTCTGCCAGCACTTCCAGGCGATCCCGCCTCCGAGCAGTCAGAATGAGGTCCGCTCCTCGTGCGGCGAGGAGCCTCGCGAATTCCGCCCCCAGGCCGCTCGAAGCTCCCGTCACGACCGCCACATCCTTTTGGTTTTGCATAGTACCGGAAGGGGACTCGCCCGTTCCTGCCGCCAGCAAAAAAAACATCACTCCCCCAACAAGGTAGCGACCAGGCTTCGGGCCGACGCGTGATCGCGATGTTCGCATAGGTACAATCCCTGCCACGTACCCAGCGCGAAGCGACCGGCGTGCACCGGCAGCATCAGCGAGACGCCGAGCAGGCTGGATTTGATGTGCGCGGGCATGTCGTCGCTGCCCTCGGTCGTGTGGAGGTAGTGCGGCGCATTCTCGGGAACCATAACGTTGAAGTGCGATTCGAAGTCCGCGCGGACGTCAGGGTCGGCGTTTTCGTTCACAGAGAGCGCCGCCGACGTATGCTGGAGGAACAGGTGGCAAAGACCCACCTGGATCTTTCGCAACTCGGGCAGGCTGGCTTCGACTTCGCGCGTGATGAGGTGGAAACCGCGCTGCCGGGGTTTGAGGTCGAATCGCTTGTGAAACCACATGATTCCAGTCAAGCAGCCGCTCGCGCGACCGCAAGACGGAAATCCGGCGATCGCGCGGGCGATCGCTCAGGCGAAGAGCCCTGAATGGCACGCGCACGAGTCCGCGAGTGCGTAAGC
>CAZPFB010000177.1:0-8165 GCA_964585735.1 uncultured Leptospiraceae bacterium | reverse complement strand
TGACAAAAAACGATTGCTTGCGCCCCAGTAACAGAGAGCCGCGTGTCCTACTGCTTTCGCACTCACACTCAACCTGCCGCCGCCTGGCCCTGCATCCTGGCCCTTCTCGTGGCATTTCCCGTTGCAGTGCCCATGGTCTCGGCCCCCGGAGATTCTGGCAAATCCGGGACGCCCGCACGAACGCTCCCGCTCGAACAGCGCCGCTGGATCATCGAGCGCGGGGGTCTCTACGGATTCATGAATCACAGCGGAGACGAGGTGGTGCCGCCGCGCTACCTCGCCGTGCGTCCTTTTTCCGAGGACCTGGCCGTCGTCCGCGGGGAGTCGTTCTTCGGTTACGTCGACAGAAAACGACGCGAGACCATCCCCCAACGCTTCGAGGAAGCAGGCCCCTTTCGGGAGGGGCTGGCCCGCGTGCGTCTCTCCGGCAGGTGGGGCTACGTCGACAGAACCGGAAACGTGGCGATTCCCGCCCGCTTCGACTACGCGCTCGATTTCTCGGAAGGCCTTGCCGCGGCCACGGCGCGCCACCGCGACGGGAGCATTTACTTTGGGTACATCAACCGTCAGGGGCGCATGCAGATCCAACCGTGGCTTCTCGGGGGATCGCCCTTCCAGAGCCGAATCGCCATGGTCCGCGTCGGCACGGACACGGCCTTCCTCGACCCGAAGGGTCGCATTGTAGGACGCAAGCTGCACGCTTCGGCTTTCGACTTCAGCGAGAACCGTGCCGCCGTTTCGAACGGCCGCGCCTGGGGTTACATCAACGAGCGCGGCGCTCTGGTGATTCCGTATAGCTTTGCGGCAGCATTCGCCTTCTCTGGCGGGAGGGCTCGCGTGCGCCTGCCAGGAGGCTTCAGCTACATCGACCCCAAAGGAGCCAAGCCGGCCGACAAGATTTTTGCGGAAGCACGGGACTTCCGCTCCGGTATGGCCGGGGCCCGCGAGAAGGACCTGTGGGGCTTCTTGGACGAACAGTTGAACTGGCGCATCACACCGCGCTTCGAAGCGGTCGGTGATTGCTCAGAGGAACTGTGCGCCGCTCGCCGGGGGGGCCGCTGGGGGTTCGTGGACAGCCGAGGAGAGTGGCGCATCGACCCAGAGTACGACTGGGTGGGTGTTTTCCGTCACGGGATTGCCGCCGTGCGTCGGGGGGCCAGGCGAGCCTACATCAATCCGCGGGGTCGTTATGTTTGGAAGTAGAGCGCGCGCCGTGCATGCCGCGACGCTCGTGTTGGCCTGCGCGAGTGTCGTTGCGCTGACCGGGCTCTCCCCGGGTGGCCGAGATTCGGACGCAGCGCCGGAGGAGCGCGCGCTCGCGGCGTACAACACGGCCCTCGGTCTCACGGACGAAAGGGCCGAGGCCGCGCGCGAACTACTCATCGAGGTGGCGAACTTCGATTCCATCCTGGGTTTGCGCACGACGGCGGGCCGCGCGGCCACCGCGGCCCTCCCGACTCTGCGCGCGGCCAAAGACACCGCAGGGCTCCAGGCGGCGCTGCGAAAACTCCGGCCGCTCGCGCCGGCCAAAGGCGGTAGCGCGGCGCACAAGGATGCAACGACCGGTCTTTTCGCGGCCGAAGTCAAAGTGCTGCGCAGCTACCTCGCCGCGTTCGTGCTGGCGCGCCACTCCCACGCCATCCGTTCCCGAACCTATCCCGGCCGCCAGGAAGACACGCTCCTTCTGCTCCAGGACTTGCTCGCGGCCGGAGGGCCCCGAGAATCGCGAGCCTTGGCGGCACTGCGCACGCAGTTCGCCCGGGACACCGCCCGCCACAAGCACGGGGACGGAATTCTGTTCGTCGACATTGGGCCTGCCATTTCGAATCAGTGGACGCCCGCCGTGACCGCCCTTGCTTTGTGTTCGGCCTTTCCGCGGATGGATGTGGTCGGCCTGGACCTGCCCGACGAGGTGGAGCTCTTCATGGAACGCGTGTCCCAGCGTGTCAGGCAGGACGTCCTCGCGCACGCTCGGTTTCACGTGCTTTCAGGCGACGGAACACGTTCCCTGCGAGCGCAACTTGCCGACTCCGGTCGCCTCGTCCTGCACGATCGCGCGCCGCCCGAGCTTCGACCGGGCCAGCCCATCGTCGTGCGCACCTCCAATGCCATCGACATCTACTTCAAGTGGGACGTCATCGGACCCACGCTCCAGACCATGGCCGCCGACTTCGAGGATCACCCGCTGCTGATTCTCTTCAATCGTTCTATTCTCTTCAAGCCCCGGGGTTCGAAACAGTTGCGCATTGTCGGCAAATTGTCGCCGCGAGGTTTCCATCACAATGAACTACGCTTGGACAGCGGCGGCATGGAACCCTACGTGCTGGCGGGATTCTTCGAAAGGACGAAGCCATAGCACGGAGGGAATGGAAGCGCCTGGTGGTGTGGAATGGGCGGCAAGAATGCAGACACCAACCGACTCATGGAGGCGTGCCGCGGCTGCGCGGCCAGGCCCCGAATCCGCGTCCCCGACCCTCTCACGAACAGAGCCCTGCTGGGCGCCGAAACGCCGACCAACCTGGGGATCCGGATCAGGGGTGCGGGACAATACTACCGCTGCGACCGTTGCGGAATCTACTTTCGGTTCGAGACGCGATTTTTTGGGCGGCACGAGGAACGCTTCGTCCGGGTCACTTGGGTCGAAGCCCTTTCGGCTCTCAGGTCGACGTGGATTGACGCAGGCGAGGTCGGACCTGAAATCGAGCGTGCTGGCCGACAGGTCAGGGGGCTCGTCACGCGCATGCAGACGGCGCTGGAAAGCCCGCTTCCGTGGGTGCGCGAATTCGCAGCAGAGAACCTGGCGGACTACTACAAGCTGAAGCAAAGGCCCAAACGGGTCCAGGAACTCCTGATGCATCCCAACAGCGACGTCCGACTGGGGGCTCTGTGGGCCTTCGCGGAACTGCCCTGGCACAGTTGGAACCTGGAGTCGCCCGGAGTCGACTTCTACGATTCGCCCGTCTTTCAGTTCAGGCCCTTCATGAAGGTGGACTTCGTGCTCGGCGAGGTAGTCTCACGGCTCAATGATCCCGATCCCCGGCTTCGTCGAATCGTCCGAGGATTCTGTACGGGTTACTGTTTCCCCCTCAAGCTGGACGCCCTGAAACATGAGTTGGGTCGCCTCGCGCGGCCCTGGTCCAGGGAACTCAAGACGGTGCGCATCGGTCTTCTGTACCCGCACTACCCGGCTGAGCTGGAGGAGCTCGTGAGCTACGTGTCGGAAGCTGATGATGGGGTGTACGGCGCCGCTCTGAATCGCCTTTGGGAGGAATGTACAATCGACTCGACGCCCGCCATCAAGGAAGCCCTGCGCGGCGTGGCCGGCGGTCCTCCCCCTGAAGATGTCCGTCGTTTCCTCGAAGACCCGCGACCATGGGAACGTCCCGACGACAATCCCTGGGATTGATCCCGTAACTTTTCCCTGCACTTCACACAGACTTCATACGGGCCCCACTCTCCGGGTCGATTCTGCTTTCACAGACGCCAGACGGCGTCTCGGAGGTACAACCATGAGCATTGCAGAACGATTGAAGAATTCGGTCATGTTGAAACTGGCGATTGCCGGCTTTCTCATGCTGGTACTGCTGCTGCCGGCAGGCATCATCCAGTCGCTGGTGAACGAGCGCAGCAACCGGAGAAATGAGGCGGTCGGCGAGGTCAGCGAGAAGTGGGGTCGCAGCCAGGAGGTCGCGGGGCCGATCCTCGTCGTCCCCTACCGCGAGATCTACAAAGATGACAAGGGCATTGTGCGGCGCAGGTTGCACCACGCCTACTTCCTGCCCGAGCGACTCTCTATCCAATCGGAGGTGCAGGCACAGACCCGCCGGAGGGGCATCTACGAGGTCACGCTTTACACCACGCAGCTCAAGTTGACCGGAGAGTTCCGTCGCCCCGATTTCGGAGAACTTCAGGCGAACGCCCACGAGATCCTCTGGCGCGAGGCGAGCCTCAGCGTCGGCATCCCGGACACGCGCGGAATCCGTGACAGTCGCATTGCTGCGCGACTGGGCACGCGTTCACTCGAGTTCCAACCCGGCGCCGAGCCGACTCTGTTTGCTTCCGGCATTCAGGCGCGCGTGGGTGAACTCGGCGGGGCGCGCATGCCCTTCGAGATCGCCTTCGACCTTCAGGGTAGTTCTGCGCTGAGCTTTGCTCCGCTGGGCAAGCAGACCACGGTGGAGATGCGCTCGGACTGGAAGGATCCCAGCTTCTTCGGCGCGTTCCTTCCTGCCAAACGCGAGATCGGCCCGACCGGTTTCAATGCGCTCTGGAAAGTCTCGTTCTTCGGACGCAACATCCCCCAGAGCTGGTCCTCAGAGTCCATCCCCCGGCAACAGGTGCAGAGCGCTCTGCGCGCGAGCGACCTGGGCGTGCGTCTGATCGTTCCGGTGGACTTCTACCAGAAAGTAGAACGCGCGGTGAAGTACGCCCTGCTCTTCATCGGGCTCACCTTTCTGGCATTTCTACTCTTCGAGATATTCAACCGCCTCCACATCCATCCGATGCAGTACACGCTGGTGGGAGCGGCGTTGTGCGTCTTCTACCTGCTCTTTCTTTCGCTCTCCGAGCACATCGGGTTCACGCTGGCATACCTATCTGCGGCCGTCACGATCATCGCGCTCATTGCGGGCTACTGCCGCCGTGTGCTCGGCGATGGGCGCGGCGCGGTGGTGATGGTCGTGCTGCTCACGGCGTTGTACGGCTACCTGTACTTCGTGCTCCAGTCGGAAGACTACGCCCTCCTGCTGGGTTCCGTGCTGGTTCTGGCCGTACTGGCCGCGGTGATGTATCTGACACGCAACATCGACTGGTATTCGGTCAGCCTCGGCAAGAACGGCGCTTCGGCGACCGGACGCAACCTGGCGGCGGACGCCGGGTAGGCCAAAACCCGCCTGACGCACGCGTCATTGCGTCAGGCGGGGTTCGCTTTTCGCTTGTAGAAAGATTCCCACACGACAGGAACGAGACTCATGCCGCCATCGATTCTCATCGTCGAAGACGAAGACAGCATTGCTGAAACGCTTCAGTTCAGCCTGGAGCGGGACGGTTTCGAGACGTGTCGGGCGCGTCTGGTTCGGGACGCGTGGGCGCTCATCGCCGATCGTTCTCCCGCTCTCGTCATTCTGGACGTGGGCCTGCCCGACAAGAGCGGCTTCGACCTGCTGCGCGAATTGCGCACCCGCTCGCGCATTCCGGTGCTCCTGCTGACAGCACGCACCGAAGAAGTGGACCGCATCGTCGGCTTCGAGCTGGGGGCCGACGACTACGTGTCCAAACCGTTCAGCCCGCGCGAAGTCGTGACGCGCGTGAAAGCAATCCTCAGGCGCGGTCGCGGAGGAGAAGCGCCCGATTCCGTCTTCGCGGTCGACTCCAACCGACAGCGTATCACCTACTTCGGTTCGCCGCTGGCACTTTCGCGCTACGAGTACCGGCTGCTGCGGCTGCTCCTCGAACGACCCGGTTGGGTGTACTCACGCGAGAAGATCATGGACCTCGTGTGGGAGGAGCCCGAAGAGAGCTTTGACCGCACGGTGGACACGCACATCAAGACCCTGCGCGGCAAGCTCAAAGCCGTGCGCGCGGACATCGATCCCATCGTGACCCATCGCGGTGTGGGCTACTCGCTCAAGGAAGGCCTATGACCATTCGCCTGCGACTTCTCCTGTCCTTTCTGCTGCTCATCGTTCCGGCCTTCTACTACTTCATCGACTTCGCGCTCAACAACGTGCGACCCCGCTATTTGGAGACGGTCGAGGAGTCCATGAACGATACAGCGAACATCCTGGCTTCCGTGGCCGAGTTGGATCTGGCAGGCGACCGGCCGCGCCCGGAGCGAATGCGCGCCATCTTCCGCCGGGCACAGGAGCGCTCGTTCGAAGCGCGCATCTACGATTTCACGAAGCGCCGCATGGACCTGCGCGCCTACATGACCGATCAACGCGGGGTCGTTCTCTTCGACTCGGGAGGACAGTGGGAGGGCCTCGACTTTTCGCGCTGGAACGACGTCCACCTTGCGCTCCAGGGACGCTACGGGGCCCGCAGCACGCGCACGGATCCCAAAGACGGCGAGTCCGGCGCGTACTACGTGGCGGCCGGCGTGCGCGACGAGCAGGGCCGGGTGCGGGGAGTTGTCTCCGTGGCCAAGGACAAGCAAACGCTCGCGCCGTTCATCGAGCAGGCGCGACGGAAGTTGCTGGAAGCCGGGCTCACGTCGGCCGGAGCGGTGATCGTGCTGCTCGTCTTCGTTACGGTCTGGATCACGCGCCCCATTGCCCGGCTGCACCGCTACGTGGACGATGTCCGCAGACACAAGAGCGTTCGTCTTCCTCACCTGGGGCGCACAGAGATCGGCACCCTGGGCCGGGCGTTCGAAGAGATGCGACTGGAACTCGAAGGAAAACGCTACGTCGAAAGCTACGTGCAGACCTTCACGCACGAACTCAAGAGTCCGCTTTCCGGTCTGCTGGCCGCCACCGAACTGCTCGAAGGCGAGTTGGGCCCACAGGAACGCGGACGCTTCGTGGCCACGGTTCGGCGGGAGGCCGAACGGGTCCAGGAGTTGGTCGAGAGGATGCTGAAGCTGGCCGTCCTGGAAAATCGCCGTGAGCCATTGGCGGTGTCCACGCTCCAGAGCAGTGGCATCCTCGAAGAGGTCGCCGAGCAGGCGCTCTCTGCGGCAGAACGGAAGGGTGTTCGTCTCGACCGCGTACCTTCCCCGGACGCTGCGTTTCAGGGCGAAGAGTTCCTCGTACGGCAGGCGCTCTCCAACCTCATCTCCAATGCCATCGACTTCTGCCCCGGCGGAGGCTCGGTTCGGCTCGCCACCGAAATAGATGACAAGACAATACTATTTCGCGTCGACGACGATGGCCCGGGAATACCCGACTTCGCCATGGAGCGCATATTCGATCGTTTCTACTCGCTGCCCCGACCGGACGGCCGCCGCAGTACGGGCTTGGGCCTGGCATTCGTACGGGAGGCGGCCGCGCTGCACGGCGGTTCGGTGGCGGCCCGCAACCGTCCGGAGGGTGGGGCATCGTTCGAGCTCCGGCTGCCGCTTTGATTCGGGATTGACTGCGGCGCGGACCGGTCCATTCTCCAGGCATGGCCCATGGCGTCATGCTCCAGAGTTTTCATTGGTACTCAGGCGGGGATGGGACCTACTGGTCGGCGCTCGCACGAAGGGCGGCGGATCTGGCTCGGGCTGGCTTCACGGCCCTGTGGTTGCCGCCCGCGACGAAGGGGTTCGCCGGGGCCCAGGATGTGGGCTACGGTGTGTACGACCTCTACGACCTCGGTGAATTCGACCAGAAAGGATCCGTGCGCACTCGCTACGGTACAAAGGAAGAGTACCTGGACCTGCTCGCCGCCATGCGGGGCGCGGGGCTGCATTCCTACGCGGACATGGTGCTCAACCATCGCATGGGTGGCGATGTGGCCGAAACCGTACGCGCCACACCTTTCCCCCAGAGCAACCGGCTCAGTCCACTCGGACCGCCCAAGGACATTCGCACCTACACAGGCTACACGTTTCCGGGCAGGGCCGGTCGGTACTCGAAGTTCGCCTGGAACAGCGCCCACTTCGACGCGGTGGACTACGACGAAAACGATCCGGGAGCGCGCGGAGTCGTCTACCTGCTCGAAGGAAAATCCTTCGACGATTACACCGCGCTCGAAAACGGAAACTTCGCCTACCTCATGGGTTGCGACGTCGACTTCCAGAATCCCGCGGTCCAACAGGAACTGCTCGACTGGGGGAAATGGTACGTCACGGAAACGGGCGTTGACGGGCTTCGTCTGGACGCCATCAAGCACATCTCTTCTTGGTTCTTCCCGGTCTGGTTGGACACGCTTGAGAAACACGTGGGCCGGGATCTCTTCGTCGTGGGCGAGTACTGGTGGGGCGATGTGAACACCCTCCTGTGGTACCTGAACGCCGTCGGCGGCCGGATGTCGGTCTTCGACGTGCCGTTGCACTTCAACTTCCACACGGCCAGCCGTCAGGGCATCTCCTACGATCTTCGGACCATCTTTGACAACACGCTCGTGCGCGCCCGCCCGGTCGACAGCGTGACCTTCGTGGACAACCACGACTCGCAACCGCTGCAGGCCCTCGAATCCGTGGTGGAACCCTGGTTCAAACCTCTCGCCTACGCCTTCATCCT
>CAZPFB010000176.1:0-8297 GCA_964585735.1 uncultured Leptospiraceae bacterium | reverse complement strand
CGTCAGCCATTGTCGCTCCGCCGGCCCCGGCCCCCGGATAGGAGTTTCTTGGTAGCCTCCGGGCTCGAAAGCCATCCTGTCCGAGGACGCGGTCGATGTCCGAACGTCCTTCCCTTTTGAGGGTGGCGGAATGCAGCGGTGTCCGAGATTGGTGCTACATATTTCCATAGTAATCCGGCAGGACCGGTCCGAGCCCATCCGTGGGCACGCCCATTTCTTCGAGGACGCTCTTCTGCGCCGGCGTGAAGACGGCCGCGTTCATGCGCGCGCCATCGAACGAGCAGCCTTCGATCCGCGAACCGGAGAAATCGGCGCCCGAAAGATCCGCGCCCTCGAAGTTGGCGTCGCGCAGGTCGCAGCCCAGGAGGCGCGCTGCAACGAGGTGCGCTTTGCCAAAGTCGGCATTCCGAAAGTCGCTGTCGTGCGCGGACACCGAGCGCGCGCGGGCCTGACGGAGCGCTATACGGATACAAACGGTCTTCTGAAAGACGGCCCCCTCGAGATGACAGGCGACCGCCACCACGTCGGTCAGGTCGGCGCCCGCAAAGCAGGCCCCATCGAGCCTTGTTTCGGACAGCATGGCGCCACCGAGCACCGAACCGCGCAGGTCGAAGCGCCGCAGGTCCAGGTGCGACAGGTCCAAGCCCCGGAGGTCTGCGCCTTGTAGCCGCAGCGCGGTTCCCAGGCGCTCGTGCAGCGCGACCAATTCTTCGCGCGTCCAGGACTCCATGAGGACAAGTAGGGCAGGGTGGGCCTGGCGACCGACCTCTTTTCGTGCTTGACGGCCCTTCCGTAAGGGCCCCTATGGCGCTACGTTTGGTAGGAAATGCAGTGTTTCGGTCAAGAACCGGAACCGCAAAAGAAGACAGCTTCCGCTCCATCTCTTGCCCGTTCTCCGACTCCCCTCTGCGATTCCCGCTCAGCGAATTCTGGAACTTTGGAAAGTGAGATGAAACTGTACGTTGGAAACCTGAACTACAACTCCCAGGAGCAGGCCCTCGGTGACCTCTTCCGCAACTACGGAGAAGTAACTTCAGTCAAAGTGATCACGGATCGGGAAACCGGTCGTTCGCGCGGTTTTGCCTTCGTGGAAATGCCCAATAAGGACGAAGCCATGCAGGCCATGGAAGCCTTGGCCGAAAGCGAGTTCGACGGCCGGCAGCTCGTCGTGAATGAAGCGCGTCCCAAGGTGAATCGCTTCTAAAACAACGGGACCGCCGGACGATTTCCTCTCCGCATCGGTCGCTGAGCAGGGCGGGAGCCGCATGGTTCCCGCCTTCGCATGATTCCTTCCGGCGCATGCCTATGCGTCGGTTCGGTCTCTGCTACTTTCTCCGAGCCCGGGCTGGCATGCGGCTTGACTGACGCGAGGTTCTGCCCGGAATGCCGCTGTGCGCGAAACCCGGTTGGGACTGATCCTCTTGGGGTTTTTGGTCGCGTCGTTCCCATCCGCATGTGCGGCGGTGGAATTCGAGTGCAGCAAATCGCACCTCGCCTGCAACGCCGAGTTGGTTGCCGGAGTTGCGTTGCTCCGCAATGCAGTGGCCCGTGTTTCTCCGGCGGCGCCCAATTCCTTCACGGAACTCCGGTTGTGGCTCAAGGCCGACGCCATCCCGAGCCTGACCGACAATCAGCCGGTCACTACCTGGCCCGATTCTTCCGGTCTGGGCTTGAACTTCACCGCCACTAACACGCCGCTCTTTCGCACGAATGTCCGGGGGGGCTTGCCCGCCGTTTCTTTTCAGGCGGCGGATTCGGACTATCTTTCGCGGGCCTACATTGCGCAGCTCAATCCGGATGCTTTCACGACGGCCATCGTAGCGGCGGTCGGCAGTGTGGCGGCGTTGCGCGCCCCTTTCAATACGCGCGGGAACGCGCCATTGCGCGGCAATTTCATGTACGCGGAAACAAATGGCCGCTGGAGCATCTCGGTTGGAAACCAGGGCGCCACTTGGGAAACCCTCTATTCCGAGCCTTTCGTTCTCGACGACTGGAGAATTCTCGTCACATCCGTGGGTTCGAATCGGTTTACGTTTCACAACAACGGAACATTGGAAGGGAGCCGGGTCGTTCTGAACTACTCCCCCAACAACACGCTCACGTTCCTCCTGGGAGCAGGGGATGGACCGAACTTCTACTACGAGGGCCAGATTGCGGAATTCATCGTGATTGGCCGTGCGCTTTCGGAGTCCGAACGCGCTGGCCTGGAGTGCTATCTTTCCAACCGCTACGCTATTTCTGTGGCTGCGAGTTGCGCGCCCGGCTGACCTGACGCCCGGCACCCTGATCTGGCGGGCTCGGCGACTCGCTCGAAAGTTCGAGCGGCCTGGTGGCCGGGGCGAGCCTCCGCTTCAGAAGCATTCGGAGTCCACCCAGCACTTCTTGCCGGTGTTGGAGCACACGCGCTCGCCGAAAGTACCCGTCACGCAGCGCCCGTGGATCTTGGGCACGATTCCGCCGGTGCAAACGCCTGACGTGCACGATTGGCCCGCTCCGCACTGCGTATCCATCATACAGGTTTTCGTGCCGCTTCCCGAAGAAGAGGACCCGCCGGACGAGCCTGCCGCCGCAGCCGCGCGTTCGGTTTCTGCGGGGTCACAGTGGGAGCGGGCCGCCGCGTCGTTCACATGGCGGTCGACGAGAACGCCTTCCTGATTGTACTCCACATAGAGCACATTCGGTCGCGGCGACGCCTGTTCCAGATGGCAGGCCTGAACATGCGTGCTGGTCTTGTCGCGGCTGTAGGGTTTTCCGTACAGGGACTCGACTTCTTTGCGCGTCGTCTTGGACGGCTTCAGTGATTCCAGGTCCGCTTCGCGAATCGGGCGCTTGGAGTAGGACGTGCAGAAAGTCCCGCCCGCGAGCGCGACCAAGAGCAGCAACAGTAGGAGACTCATTCTCGGAACAGCAACCATGCCCGATGGGGCGCACCCCGCGATAGTATGTCAAGATAGATCAAGCGGGACCGCCTTCGCGGAACGCAGGCGTGGACTGGGGAGCAGAGGCTGCAACCGGGTTCAGAAGCGCAACGGGACGCGTCCAACCTTGGGGCGTAGGCAACGGGGCGCAAAAAAACCCGGTGCTCGCGCTTGCGACCACCGGGCTTCTGCTGCTTTCGCGGCTATCAGGATTCGGCTTTTTTGGCCGGCTTTTTGGCCGGTTTCTTTGCCGGTTTGGCACTTTTTGCACGTTTGGCGCTTTTGGCACGTTTTGCGCGTTTTGCGCTTTTTGCACGCTTGGCGCTTTTCGCGGTTTTTGCACGCTTGGCGCTTTTCGCGGTTTTGGCGCGTTTGGAAGACTTAGCGCTCTTGCCGCCTTTGGCGCGACAGTAGGCGTTGACGGTCTTGCCTTTCCGCTTGTACGATCCTACCCAGGTGCAACTGGCGTTGCCTTTGCAGGCGGACTCGTCCAGGCCCTTGCAGGGGGAGCCCTGAGCGGAGAGTTCATTTACGGTAAACGGCATGACAAGCGCGGCAATGATGAGCGCGCTCATGAGCTTGAGTTTCATTGTGTGGTTTTCTCCTGTTCCTTCCCCCGCACTGCGGCGTTTTCCGTCCTTTCCGGACCGGGCATTGTGACCCCGATTGGGCGAGGGAACGGCGTGGTTTCCGGGAACGGGTGCGGCGCGTCAATCCAAAATGGGACCGGGCCCCGAAACCACTTGCCCGCAAGAGCTCTCGGAGCGAAGCGGTCGCATGCCAAACAGACACGCAACTTTCACGACGAATCAGGGTACCTTTCGCATCGAGCTCTTTGAGGATCGGGCCCCGGTCACGACGGGCAACTTCATCAAGCTGGCCGAGTCCGGATACTATGACGGCCTCATCTTCCATCGGGTGATCAAGAACTTCATGATCCAGGGCGGCTGCCCGGACGGCACCGGACGCGGCGGACCGGGTTACAAGATCCAAGACGAGTTTCATCCCGAGCTGCGGCACGACGGCCCCGGCGTCCTGTCCATGGCCAACGCCGGACCGAACACCGGCGGGTCGCAGTTTTTCGTGACGCTGGCGGCCACGCCCTGGTTGGACGGCAAGCACGCCATCTTCGGTCGCGTGGACGAGGGGTTGGACGTGGTCCAGAAGATCGGCGCGCTGCCCACGGGTCCGGGCGACCGGCCGACAAACGACGTTCGCATCGAATCTGTTCGGATTGCCTGATTTTTCGACCGAGTTCAGGCTGACGCACAAGAGGGTGAACCCGCGAGGAGGGAGCGATGAGCAGGATACGAGGGATTTGTGTGGCCATTTCAACTGTGGCGGTCTTCGCCAGCGGTTGTTCGGGTGGGAAGATGCCGGCCGCCCCCATCGGGCAGGAAGTGAGCTACTCGGGTGGTGGAGCCAATATGAAGGGGTATCTCGCCGCCGATAGAAGCAAGGCCGGAAAGCGACCGGGCGTGATCGTCGTGCACGAATGGTGGGGACATAACGCCTTTGCGCGGCAACGGGCCGAGAAGCTCGCGGAGATGGGCTACACGGCGCTGGCCGTCGACATGTACGGCGACGGGAAGCAGGCCGATCATCCCAAGGATGCCATGGCCATGTCCGGGGCCGTCATGAAGGACTTTGCCTCCGCGCAGGCGCGCTTCCAGGCGGCCCTCGACGTTCTCAAGAAGGATCCCACCGTGGATCCCGAGCGGATCGCCGCCATTGGCTACTGCTTTGGCGGCGGCGTCATTCTGAACATGGCCCGGCAGGGCGTCGACCTGCGCGGTGTCGTGAGCTTTCACGGAAGCCTGGGCGCCGTGAAGCCCGCAGCAAAAGGCGGCATCAAGGCCAAGCTCCTCGTTCTGAATGGGGCTGATGACGGTTTCACGAAGTCGAGCGTGGCGGGTTTCAAGAAAGAGATGAAAGAAGCGGGCGCGGACCTCAAGTTCATCGACTATCCTGGGGCCGTGCACGCTTTCACGAATCCCGGCGCCACGGAACTCGGGAAGAAGTTCAACCTGCCCTTGGCCTACAACGCGGAAGCGGACCAGAAGTCCTGGGCGGAAATGCGGACCTTCTTGCAGACGGTATTCCGGTAGGAGGAACACGGCCTGCTGTCGGGGGCCTGCCGACTGGTGGCAGGCTGGTCGTTTCCAACCGGGCGAGCGTGAATGGTCTGGCTGATGGTCGCGGCTGTTGTCGCCTTCGCCGCGGGCGTGGGTTTTGTGCTGGGGCGCGTGCGTCGCTCGGTCCTGCCCCGAACCGCCGAGTCGACGTCGGCCGGCTTCCCACGCCTGCTCATTCGCATTTCGTGGCTGGCGCTCCCGTTCGTGCTCTGCGCGGTCATCGCGCTCGTGGGACGGGCGAGGGGTTACGAGACCGGTCCATTGTGGGCCGTGTTCGGTGCGCTCGTCATCATTCAGGCGGTCGTGGCGGGAATGTTCGGTCTGTCCACGGACACCGTCAGCAGCATCGTGAGCGGCATCTTCGTGGCGGTTGGACTCCTGCTCATCGGCGGCATCTTTCTGTTTGTCGTGCTCGATTGGGGTGACTACTTTGTTCCATACTTGATGGGAGGCATCGGGGCGATTGTTGCCTGCACTGTATTTGCGGCTCAGCAGAGCCTTCGTTGAAGCCCCGAGCGCGAATGCAATGCGGCGAACGATGGCATCGATCCTGTTGGCGCTTGGGCTCTCGAACTGCTTCGACTATCGACCGGAGTTGAGTCCGCCGTCGGAGGGCGGAGGCCCAATCGAGCCCACGCCGTCCTTCTTCTTTTCGCTCACGCAGTTGGGCCAGGAGCCTCATCCGTGTCGTGGGCGCATCGGAGAAGTGGGCAATCCACTGTTCGCGTTCTACACCATTCAGTTCCAGTTGGAGAATCTGATGTGGCCGGACGTCCGGCTGATTATGAGGGGCGACTCGAGTCTGGACCTGGCCGGGGACATCCCGGGATGGACGAGCGGACACAACCGCGCGGTCTTCGGCAACACCGCCTGCGACTCCATTCAGCAGATCGGAGCCGCGCCACTTGGTACCCCTGATGCTGTCGTCATCAGCACGTACGGCGGCAACGAAATGCTGCACGGCCACGGCGACGACGTCGTCTTCGCCAACGTGCAGGATCTCGTGAAGCAGACCAGAGAACGTTGGCCCAACGCCAGAATCGCCGGCGTCGGCATTCACCCGAGTCGGTCCGCGCAAACGGCCGATCGCCCGTGCGAAATCAACCGCCGCGTGCGCGAATGGCTGGCCACGCTGCCCAACACGTGCGACGTGGACCCGTATCCCATCTTCGGCGTCGCCTGCGGCGGTCTGGCTGCTGAGGTTCAGATGATGCCGAACGATCCGCTCCACTACAGTTGGGAAATGGCGGGCAAGATCAAGGATGCCCTCCGCGTTCAGTGCGGTGTTCAGCTCTGACCTGCTCCGGGCCGCGGAGCATCTCCTGGAACAGCCGAACTCCCTCCGCAATCGGATCGCGCGTGCCTGCGCGCAGCATGTCGGTCATGTCCAGCACGATGAGGCCGTACATCCAGGCCCACATCATGCCCGCGATGGCTCGATAGTTGGCGCTCGGGTGCCGGATGGCGCCGGTCTGGATGCCGCGGCGTATCGTGTCCAGAAATACGCGGTAGCTGGTGGGCAGCGACGGAAACACTCGGCGGTACGTGGTCCCTGCAGTCACGCCGAACATCATGCGATGCAACTCCCGATGGTCGCGCGCGAACCGCCAGTAGGTGTGCGCGATGGCCGTGAGCTGTTCGAAGACGTCCGACGACCCGGCCCGCGCGGCGATGAGTTCGTCCGTAAGCCGCTTCTCGCCCCGGGCGATCAGCGTGCGGATGATCTCCTCCTGACTTTCGAAGTGCGCGTACGGGCTGGCCACGCTGCAACCCAACTCGCGCGCGATGCGCCGCATTGTGAGATGCTCGGGGCCCTCCGACTGCAAGACGGCCAGGGCCGCGCCGAGGATCTCTTCGCGACTCAGGGAACCGCGGCCGCGTCGGGGCGGCCGCTCCTTGGGTTTGCGCCTGCCCATGACGAGCATGGCAGCAACTCCCTTCCCTCGGGTCAACCTATCGCCGGTTCCGCTTCGCCTTCCAGCGCCTGGGCGGTCTCTCCTCGGCGCCGCATCTGGATGATGCCCAACCAATCGAACAATCGCATCACCTGATAGGCGGGATCGATTTCGAACCAGCGGTACGCAAAGTTCGGAGAAGTCCCGCGACCGTGGTGGTTGTTCTGAAACAGTTCGCCGAGCGTCAGGAAGTCGACGGGCAGCGTATTGCGCGACTCGTCTTTGGTCTTCGGGTGATTTACGTAGCCGTACTTGTGTCCGCCCCAGTTGACGATGGCGCCGTGAATGGGCCCCATCAACCAATGAACGGGGAGAAGCAGGTACCAGCCCCACTGGCCTTCCGGTACGAAAACCAGGTAGAAAACAGCGTACGCGCTGCCTGCGAGCACACGAAAGACCCAGCTCTGTGCCAGGCGATCCACAAAGGGCCAAGACGGCGCGCCCAGGTCGAACTCGCGGTCCGGTTTCACCCGCCCGTAGGCAAACCCGTCATACTGGTGTTTGGTCTTGAGCATCATGTCCACGAAGCCACGCGCATGATGCGGCGAGTGCGGGTCGAGTTCGGTGTCGCTGTAGGCATGGTGCATGCGGTGCAGAATGGCGTAGCCATAGGGGTGCAGGAAGCTCGGTCCCTGGGCTACGATCGTGAACAGGTGCCAGAACCTTTCCCAGCCTGGGCTCATCGTGAACATGCGGTGAGCGCCGTAGCGATGGAGAAAGAAGGTCTGCGCAAACACGGAAGCAAACCAGTGGACCAGGAAGAATGTCAGAATCACGGCCATATCGAACCTCCCGGCCGCCGGTCCCGTGGGCCTTTCGCCATTGGCGATTCGACCCCGAAAACGAACGGCGTTAGTTATCTTTGGCCACGAAAACGAACGGCGTTAGATATGTCAAGCGACTTTCGATGGGCCTGCGCGGGCCCCGAGCGGGCGGCCTGGGCCCATTTCGCAATTGACCCCGGGCCCACGGACCAAAGCAGAGTCCGGCAAGGCGCCTGCGCCGGGGAGCAACATGACCAAGAAAACCGGGACCCTCGAACGTCTCTTCGGTCTGAACGTCTTTGGAGAAGCGGCCATGGCCGCCGCGCTCAGCAAACCCCACCTTCAGGCCTTTCGCCGTGTCCGCGACCGTGGCGAGGACCTGACGCCCGCTCTGGCCGACGCCATCGCGCGCGCTATGCGCGAATGGGCCACTGCGAAAGGCGCCACGCACTTCACGCATTGGTTCCAGCCGATGACCGGATTTACGGCGGAGAAGCACGAGTCCTTCCTCAAGCCGACAGCTGA
>CAZPFB010000175.1:0-8542 GCA_964585735.1 uncultured Leptospiraceae bacterium | reverse complement strand
CCGCACAGATTGAGCGGCGCTTTGAGTCAAGAAGGGGGAAATGAGCGCTTACGGCCGAACGGAGGCGACTCTGCGCGGTTTCTCGCTCGAATGCACTGAGCGCGCGGGGGAAGGTTGTGTTTCCTCCGCGAGAGGATGGAGCCAACTCCCTGCGGCCACTCGCGTTGCGCGCGCCCTCGAGTTGCGTCAAGTCTGCGTGAGGCTGGCGCGGGCTCTCCGTCGTTCAGGCGCGGCCGACCAGCTTGAATCGCCACGAGCGCCTTCACCACTTCCTAAGACTCCGAGCGCGGCGCCTTGCCTGTTCACAGCGGCGCTCTTTTTGCCAGACCTTCTGCCGGATGGTCAAGGCTAACAGGGGGAGCTCGGCGGTCCGCCAGCAGCAACGGCGCGCATGCTTTGCGTCCCCTGTATCACCGCTCGTCGACTCGTTCCAGAATGGCGCGCACGGCCGAGGAGTAGTGCCGATGAAAGGCCATGTTCTCGTAGTGCGCTCGGCGCCACTCTTTCATCGAGCTGCGCCACGCGTCCAGGATGCGAAGCTGAAGCCGACGCAGCTCGCGGTCCGAGCGATACTGCAGGGTACCGAGAAGGGCCGCTACCGCGCCCAGCAATACAATACCTGCCAGAAAAGTGAAAATGAGTTCAGACATGGTTCCTCCAAAGAAGGAGCGCCCCGCTCCTGTCCGCGTCAACCTGATTGGGTCCTGGACCGGCCTCGCGTTGCGCTTTTTTTGAATTGGTGTTTGACCGAACGGAGGATGACCCGCAGCATCACCTCGATGAACTCAGGCCAAACGAACACCATGGTGAAACTGGCCGCGCGGCCTACGGGCCTGCCCGGGGCCGAATGCTGGCGGCTCGAAGAAGCGCCGATGACCGAGCCGGGCGAAGGGGAGGTGTTGCTCCAGGTACTGCAAATATCACTCGACCCGGCCATGCGCGGCTGGATGAACGAAGCGCGTTCGTACGTTCCGCCCGTGCGGATCGGTCAGGTCATGCGCGCCCTCACACTGTCTCGCGTGATCGAGTCGCGCGCAGCAGAGCTTCCAGCGGGCACACTCGTGACCGGGACTCAGGGCGTGCAGGGCTTCGCGATCGCGAAGCCTTCCGACCTGGTCCGCGTGGACCCCCGCGTGGCCGCTCCCGAGAAGTTCCTTTCCGTTCTCGGAATGACGGGTATGACGGCTTACTTCGGGCTTTTCGACGTGGGACAGCCCAAGCCCGGTGAGGTCGTCGTGGTTTCCGGCGCGGCGGGCGCCGTCGGACAGATTGTCGGACAGCTCGCGCGCATTCACGGTTGCCCGACCATCGGTATCGCTGGGGGCGCCGAAAAGTGCCGCTATCTTACCGACGAAATCGGCTACGACCATGCCATCGACTACCGTTCGCAGAGTGTGGCCAAAGAGATCAAGCGTCACGCGCGCAAGGGGCTGGACGTCTTCTTCGACAATGTGGGCGGGGAGATCCTCGAAGCGGCCCTCTTCAACCTGAATCGTGGCGCGCGCATCGTCATCTGCGGGGCCATTTCGCAGTACAACACGACCGACGTGGCCGGGCCCCGCAACTACCTCTCGCTTCTGGTCAATCGGGCGCGGATGGAAGGCATGGTTGTTTTCGACTATGCGAATCGCTTTCCCGAGGCCATCTCGAAGATGTCGGGATGGCTTGCTTCCGGGCAGCTCAAATCCCGTGAAGACATCGTTTCAGGAAAGGTTTCCGATTTCCCGACCGTGCTCCTGAAGCTCTTCTCCGGGGAGAACTTCGGGAAACTGATTCTGCAAATCGCGGACTGATGCTGCTGGCTCGGCTGCCCCGGTGGTGGTGGGTGAGGTCGGGCGGCGCATCCGCATTGCAGGCGTCGGCGTGGGTGCGCACCCGTGAAGATTCGAGAACGCGCCGGTCAAACCGCCCACCGATAGGCCATCTGGCCGATGCGCAACGAGGCGGCCCGTGCTATCCTCTCCCTACGAGCCAAGCGGTTCGTAGTCCAGAGAAAGCCAACAAGGAGAAGATCGATGAAACTCGCAATCCAGACAAAGAGGAGGCCGGTACTCTGCGGCCTGGGGCTTTTGATAGCCCTGGCACTTCCCGGTTGCGCCACGCCGGAGAAAGCCGAGTGGCGCGGACCCAAAGCCGCCAGGATCGGTACGACCAAGACGGTGGTCTTCGTTCACGGGATGTTCATGACGAACGCCTGCTGGGACCAGTGGGAGGCCTACTTTCAGGAGAAGGGCTACAAAGTGCATGCACCCGCCTGGCCGCTGCACGATGCGCCCGCGGCCGAACTGCGCAAGAAGCATCCCGATCCGGCGCTGGCCAAACTCACGCTGCCTGAGGTGGTCGCCTCGTACCGGAAGTTCATCCAGGGCCTCGACGAAAAGCCCATCGTCGTGGGCCATTCCATGGGCGGGCTCGTCAGTCAGTTGCTCCTGGCCGAAGGGCTCGTGGCGGCCGCCGTCGTGATCGACTCGGCCCCGCCCAAAGGGATCATCTCGCTGAAGTGGTCCTTTCTCAAGAGCAACTGGGGCCACGCGAGTCCCTTCGCCAACGATGACGAGGCCCTCATGCTCACGCAGGAGAAGTTCAACTACGCGTTCGTGAACGGTTGGCCCGAGGACAAACAGAAGGCCATCTACGAAGCGGGCGTGGTCCCCGAATCCAGACGCGTCGGCAAAGGTCCGACGACCGCCTTCGCCAAGATCGAATACGCGCGCGCCCGCGGGCCGCTGCTTTTCGTGGCGGGGGAGAAAGATCACATCATCCCGGCGAGCCTGAACTACAGCAACTTCAAGGCGTACGAAGAATCGCCGTCGCTGACGGCTTTTCGCCAGTTCAGGGGCATGACGCACGCGATCATCCAGCAGGAGGGCTGGAAAGAAGTGGCAGGCTACGTCGTGGAGTGGATCGAAGCGAATCGCTGACCATCGGTCGAGGCGACTGGCCCACGCGGCGTCTGATTCACGCGGGCCAGCGTCCTTTTCGCATTCAGAAAAGCGAAACGAAACCACCTGACGCGGGCGTTTCGTCATCGCCAATGACGGTGGTGTTCCCGACGCCAAGCTGGCCTTCGGCGTTGCGCCCCCAGCACCGGACTCGTCCGTCCGCAAGGAGCGCGCAGGTGTGTCCCTGACCCAGGGCCACCTGTACGGCTGCTGCGCCGAGGTCGACGTTGCCCGCAGAAGCGGGTGTCTCGTTGTCCCCGATGTTGTTCGTGTTTCCGTACCCCGGCCGTCCCGTGTCCCCCCAACCCCAGCAGCGTACCGCGCCTCCG
Organism: uncultured Leptospiraceae bacterium; assembly: GCA_964585735.1. GTDB lineage: Bacteria > Spirochaetota > Leptospiria > Leptospirales > Leptonemataceae > CAZPFB01. Next base: position 5,271 of record CAZPFB010000175.1, on the reverse strand, counting down.
TCCAGGATTACGCAGGTGTGATGAATGCCTGCATTCAGATGCACGGTGGTTCCTCCGAGGTCGACGTTGCCTGCCGAAGCAGGTGTCTCGTCGTCGCCGATGGTGTTTGTATTGGCATACCCCAAGCGTCCGTTGAGTCCGTAGCCCCAGCAGCGTACCGCACCACCGTCGAGCAGGGCGCACGTATGGAAGTGCCCTACCTGGATGTCCTTCACCGTCCCGCCGACGTTTACATCGCCCACAGCCGCGGGGGTCTCGTCATCGCCGACGTCGTTTGCGTTGAGGTATCCAGGCTGACCGCTGAAGCCATCGCCCCAGCAGCGCACGGTGCCGCCCGTGAGGAGCGCGCAGGTCCCGTTCGTGCCCGCGTCGATGCGCGCCACCTGTCCGCCCACATTCACATCACCCGCCTGCGCCGGCGAGGAGACGAAGTTTGTGTTCCCGTAGCCCAGGACGCCGTTGGCACCATCTCCCCAGCAGCGCACGGCCCCGGTCGAGAGGAGCGCGCAATTGTGGACGCCGCCCGACGTGATCTGGGTGACCGTTCCGCCGATGTCGATGGGGGCGACGGAGTTGGGCAGCTCGTTGTCCCCGACATGGTCCGGGCCCCCGGGTGCGGTTGCGGTGTGCCGGCCGAAGCAGCGCACCTCGCCGGAATGCAACAGCGCGCAGGTGTTGAAAAAGCCCGCCGAGAGTTGGACGACCGGTCCGCCCAGTTGCACGTCGCCTCCGCTGGAGGCGGGTTCGTTGTCGCCGATCGAGTTGGTGTTGCCGTAGCCGAGCTGTCCGAAACGCGACTCACCCCAGCAGCGAACTGTACCGTTGTCCCACAGGACACAACTGTGCAGCGCGCCGGAAACCAACTGTTTCACCGCGGGAGGACGACCGGCCAGCACAGCCAGCGTGAGCAGGGTTCGCTCGTCGGATCCCGCCGGTCCGGGGTCCTGGCCAAGCAGGGCAAGCCCGAGGGCACAGTGGGTCGAGAACAGCAATGCACCGATTCCAAGGGCAGCTACACCAAGGGGATGTCGTTTCACGCCTTGAGGATACGCGGGGGGCCTTCGGGCCGCAATCCGTGGCGGCACGGAGAGAAGTCGCCTGCTTACGTGATCCTACGTAGTCGGACCGGGATTGGATTGTGGAACCGAGACCCCGCGCCTGGGGCTACTGCTCGAAGGAGGCGGCGATTGTCTCACGGGCCGCAGGATCACACCTTTTCTCCAGGGCCGCGTACAAGAATTCGCACTCGCGGACGGTATGGTGTTCGAAAAGGGACTGAAACTGCGTGAGCACCGGCAGGCGACGGGCCAGAAGCGCCGTGCGGTTTTCGCCGGTCGCCTCCTGAAGTTCTGTCAGCATCCTCTCGATGCGCCCGAACGACTCCTCGATGAGTCCGTGATCGTGTTCGATGAGGCGGGGGTCCCCCTTGCCACCCACTTCCAGCGCGCGGGCCACGGGCAGAACGACCTGCTCTTCGCGAGCCGCGTGACGGCGCAGCGCGTCAGCAAATTCATGCCAGCGCCTGCGCGCCTCCCGCAGAGAGTTGCCCGTTTCGCCGCAGGCCAAGATCAGCGCCTCGTTGAAGGCGAAGAAGGCGCCGGACAGCTCTTCGTGACGCCGGCGGTTCAAATCGCGCAGTTGCACTCAGGTCAGCCGCCGTACTCCTGAGAAACGCCGCGAAAGGGTTCCGAGGGAACGTTGATCAGCTCGGGTGGGAAGTGCTCAAAAAAGAAGTGAAAGACATCCCGCACCGCCACCATGTGCAGGGGCACGCCCTTTTCGTCCACGATCGGCACGTGGCGAAAGCCGCCGGTGTACATCTTGTTCATGAGGAAGACGATGCTGTCGTTCTTCTGTAGGAAAGTGGGGTTGGCCGTCATGATCTCGGTGACCGGCAGGTCCTCGAATTGGGCCCACCGACTCAATACCTTGCGAAACACGTCCCGCTCGGTCAGAATCCCGGAGAGTTTTCCGCCACGCGTTATGGCCACCGCACCAATGGTCTTCTCCTGCATGAGCCGCACCGTGGGGCCGATGCGCGCGTTTTCGTCCACGGCCGTAATGGTGCGCCGACACAACTCGGAGATGGGGCGACGGAAGGTCTCCTGATCGACCGCGCTGCGGCCACGCTCGACCATGATCTTCAGTTCTTCCTGGACTTCTTCTTCCAGCATGGCAAAGCCTCCCGGGCACGCTATGGCTGAACCTGGCCTTGGACAAGCCCAAAATGGCTCTGACATTTTGTCATCCCCCGGAGCACCCGCGAAAGGGTCCCCGGCCAAGCCCCGGGATTCGGCAGTCTCCGCGAAAAAAAACTTGAATGAGGAGGTGGAGTCGCCCATATAATTCGGTTGTAAGTCGAATTTGAGGGGCCGACCAGGCCGGGGGTAGTAGGCTGCCGGTGTTCCCGTGGGGGCAAAGGACCGGCGGGGAGGGAGAAGGAACCATGCGAACAATCATGCAAAAGCTTTTCGCAGGCGCGCTCGTAAGCGCCTGCATCATCAGTGCCACACCTGCGTTTGCGGGCGTGTGGAAGTGGGTCCCGGCCGGCATCAACGCCAGCCGCGGTGACGCCATCCTGTCTGCGGACGGGGACGGTGTCATCGGGGCGCTTCTGGGATCGATCAACCAGTCGTGGACGCACTCGGGCATGTCGCTCGACAACGGCTACACGATTCGTCACAACACGATGTACATGGAGAACATCCAGGTCATCTACAACACGTTCTTGGGGATCAAGACGACGCCCAAGAATCTCAACGGGGATCAACTGCAGAGCGGAAATCCGGGGATCATCACGGAGACCACGAGCAACGCCTACGGCGCGGATGGCACGGTGAGCTTCGTCTACTACACATACAAAGACGGGACCTACATCAACAACAACGCTCTGGTTCTGAAGCCGAAGTCGGAGTCCACCTGGCGCTCCCGTCTGGAAAGCGCGGCTTCCCAGATGACCTCTGTGAACGCCTACTACAACGTGTATGCGTACACGAACCACTACGACTTCACGTGGTCTTCGAGCAAAGTGACGAGCCGCGGCCAGCACTGCTCCGGCACGATTTGGTGGGCCAATAACAAAGCGGGCAACAGCTTCCTGACCACCTACTATTCGCCCAGTCTCCGCCAGAGCGGCGCGAGTGTGCTGTTCAGCAGCATCCGTCAGGCCGTTTCGGATGACGCTGGCTGGTTCGGCAACATCATCCTGAGCCTGTTCGATTCCGGCGCCAAAGACCGTGTAGCCAACCAGGTCGTGAACTGCTTTGCTTTCGACGATTGCTGGAACACGGGCAGTCGCTGGAAGAATGGCGTGGGCTCGGGCACGGCGGTTTCTCCGGACAACCTGCTGCCCACCGGCTACTCGAATCTGGGTGGCTACTACTGGGGCAACCAGGACGCGAACGGTGCCTACAGCAAGCCGACCCCCATGACCTACTACGGTGGGTATTGGAAGTATTTCGAGTGATGCGGCTTTCGTGAGTTTGCGCGCCAGCCGCGCGAAAAACGCAAAGAGGGAGGCAGTTTTTCATTGCCTCCCTTTTTGTTTTCTGGTCGTTTTGACGGGGTTTCAAAGCGTGCGCGGCGGCCACCACCAGCCGAAAGGAGCGCACCGTTTCGGAGGTACACATGGCGGGTCGAAAGAAATTGGCCATTTTCCTGGGTGCCACGGTGCTCGTTTTGGTGCTGGTGCTCGTCTTTGCGCTCACGTCGGGGGATCGTCCCGGTCAGGCCCAGCTCAGTCCGGAACTCAAAGAGGACCTGGCCAAAGAGAACGTTCCGGATGACGTCCAACTGGAACTGCGGGCCGGGCAGGGTGGGGAAGAAGCCATCGTCATCAAACGGCGCAAGCTGATAGCCGGGGTCAACGTCGAGAAGGACCAGGTCTGCGCGGGAGAGGATGTGCTCATCAAGCCGGCCCAAACGGACGTGAATGCCCCGGTTCAGTTTCGGGTGAACCTTCGCTCCCGGGGGGACCAGGCCATCCTCACCTTCAAGGAGCCCGGGAAACGCAAGCTCTACGTGACAGCAGGGGACGGTCGCTTCGGTGTCGATTTCGCCACAGCCTCCATCGAAGTGTTGCCCGAAGATCACCCGAACTGTGCCGGCAAACCCCGCCTCACGCTCGGCTCGCGCGTCTCTCGTTTTCAGCCGGACAGCGCCGACATCGAGGTCGTGGAATCCAAGGGGCTGGGCCAGAACCTCACCTACACCTGGGACTTTGGCGACGGGACTTCTTCCCAGGGGACCGAAAAGTTCGCCACGCACAGCTACCTGCATCGAGATCAGGACAAGCCGTCGTCCACGTTCGTCGTCAAAGTGACCGCGCAGGATACCTCGGGCAAGCAGGCGGTCGCGCGCACTTCGATCACCTTCAACAATACATACTTCCTGGCGCGGATCACGGGAGCGCCAGCCATCCCCGTCACCTACGACCGCTTCCCGAAGAAAGACGGCGGAGGCTACCGGACCACGATCTCGTTTCGAAACATCGAGCGCACTTCCATTGCACTGGCCACGGCCGTGGTGAAGGTCCACACCTGTCGGGAGGGAGCCCAGGTTGAGGCGAAGAATGTGCCCATCACGAGCCTCATCGCAACGACCAACCTGCCGCCCAGGCAGACGGTGAATCAGACGCTGACTTTGCCGGGAACTGTTTTGGGTTCGGGCGGCGCCTGTCGCGCCGAGATCACGTTTTCGGGTGACACCGTGCCCGGCCGCCAGGGCCAACCGGTCGGCCCGGATCTGCCCGCGCGCTTCACGGAAACGACCGCCACGGTCTTCCTCGAGCTGGATGCGCCGCCGGACAAAGAGAAGGGCGGGATGGCTTCCTCGGCGCCGATCACCATCCGGGACGAAAAGACGCTCGAGAAGCTGAAGAAAGCGCGGGCGATTCTCGGTCGCGACCATGTGACGCCTCAGGATGTGTTGGAGCTCGAGAAGCAGGGCAAGCTGAAGTAGGCGCGGGGGGGCGAGCCGGCCTACGTGGTGGGACATACGGGAGAACCGCTCGCCACGAACGCGATCGAGCGAACGAGAGCGTTCGAGGTCGGGGTCTTTCGAAGGGGGTGAGCGCGGCCTTGGCGATTCAAGCTGTTCGGCCGCGCCCAAACGTCGGAGTGCGAACTGGCCGCGACCACCGCGCGCTACCCCGTTCTCGCGCGACGGAGCGGGGTAGCGGCGTGACCCAACGGCCGCTGAGAGCGCGCGTGACGCAGGTGGCCTGTCCCCGATATCTGATACACAAATTCGGGTGACCTGATTTCGGAGGTC
>CAZPFB010000174.1:0-8717 GCA_964585735.1 uncultured Leptospiraceae bacterium | reverse complement strand
GGGCCAGCGTGCGCGTGTTCATGAAGGGTCCCTTCTCGGGAAAAACGGTGTCAGGTGCCCAGCGCGCGGCCGGCGAGCCAGCGCTTGAGCGGCGTGAGGTTGTTGACCAGGTTCAGGCCGTGGTTGCGCAGCTCGCGCAGCACGGGGGTGTCGTGCTCGAAGAGGTGCAGCAGCCCGTGAACCAGCAGACGCCAAAACTCCTCGCGCACGGAATGGCCGACCTGCTCGGCCTGACGGTGACACGTCTCAATGGCAATGACCACGTCCCCCACCGGTAGCGCACCGGGCACCCAAAAGTGGGGCGCGCCATCGCCGTCGGCCGGCTCCGCGGGTCCCGCCGGTGTGCTGCCCTCCAACAAGGGAAAGCTCAACACGTCCGTGGGACGATCGACTCCACGGTGTTCGCGATTGAGAAGCTGCATCTCCTCGTCGTGAACGACGAGCAACGAAAGCTCGTAGCCGCACTGCTCGCCGCGCTCGCCGGCCAGATCGTCCAGCGCAAGCGTGCAGGCCTTGCGAATGCTGCGAATGTCCGGGAGTTCGGCGGCGCGCTCCTCGGGAGTCTGTCCGAGAGCGCTTTCGCTTCTGGCGCCCTTGAACCAGAACACATGCCGACCTCGGCCTCCGTCGTGCGCTTCGTGCGTCTGACCGATTGTTGGCATCTGTGGCTACCTGTCGTGCCGCGCGAGGAGTCTCAGTACAGGCCGAGCGAGTCGAGCTCTTCGTCCGTGTATCCGAACACGTGCGCCAGTTCGTGCAGCGCGGTTTCGCGCACGACCTGCTCCACGGGCACACCTGATTCTCGGGCCTCTTCCAATATGGGACGACGAAAAAGGGTGATGCGATCCGGGAATTCGTAGGGATCCACAACCGAACGCTCGGGAAGCGGGCGGCCGAGATACAGACCCAAAAGGGTCCCCGACTCGACACCTGTCTCGGCCAGGGTTTCTCCGTCCGGTTCCTCCGCCACGAAGACCGCCAGATTGTCCGCCCCCGGACGGAGTTCCGGGGGGAATTCGGCAATCAGCTCTTCGACCAGGGCCTGCATTTCGTGTGCAGTCACAGCCGAGCCTCAATTGTCGATTTCGCCCTGCTCTTCGGCTTCCTCGAACACCTGGACGATTCGTTCGACGAGCGGATGACGAATGATGTCCCGCCGGCCGAACTCGATCATCCCGATGCCCGGAACCGAGCCGAGTAGTCTCATGGCGCGCAAGAGACCGGAGCGGCCGGGTCGGAGGTCCACCTGGGTCACGTCCCCGCCAATGCACATCTGCGAATGGCGGCCGAGCCTGGTCAGAAACATCTTGAGCTGCGGCAGCGTGCAGTTCTGCGCCTCGTCGAGAACGATGATGGAGCGATTGAGCGTGCGGCCGCGCATGTAAGCCAAAGGTGCGATCTCAATTCGACGGGACTGTATGTGTTCCTGAACTTTTTCGAGTCCCAAACATTCGTACAGAGCGTCGTACACCGGACGCAGGTAAGGATCCACCTTCTGGCTGAGATCTCCCGGCAGATACCCGAGTGACTCTCCCGCTTCGACCGCCGGGCGCGTGAGGATGATCCGATCCATGCGTCCGGACATGAGCAGGCGACAGGCGCAGGCTATGGAGAGGAAGGTCTTGCCCGTGCCCGCCGGTCCGAGGGCGAACGTCACCGGGTTGTTGAGGACGGAGTGCACGAACGCGGCCTGGTTCGGCGTGCGCGCGAAGATCCCCTTTCCGCGCAAGGTAGTGAACACCGTCTCCCGGAGCCGGGCCTGAACGCGGGCCCCCTCTTCCGGATCCTCCTCCTCTTCGTCGACGAGTTCGTCGCGAATGCGGCCAAAAAGCCGTCCGGCCTCCGCAAGCTCCGGCAGGTAGTCCGGGTTCTGGCCGGCCCGGCCCACGATGCGATCGAAGAATCGCCGCGCAAATTCGAGGCGCTCGGCGTCGTCGGCGCGCACCAGGAAAGCGTGGCCGCGCGGAACGAGCCTCACTTGCAGAAGGTTTTCGAGTTCACCGATTCCGGAATCGGCGATCCCGCAGAGCCGGCGAAAGAGCTCGTTGTCCTCGAACTGATAGAGCAACTCGCGCGGGGTTTCGGCCGGTCCCTCGCCTGGAACTGTGCTCTTGGATGGCATGGGTTGACACCTCCCGGTACCAGCGCTCGCCGGAGTGTCAATCGGGAAAACCGTGAGACAGGCGTTTGCGCCTGGCTTCAGACCAGGGTGCGAATGCGGAGATCCCGAAGCTGGTCGGGCTCCACTTCCGAGGGAGACTCGGACATGAGGCAGTGCCCCTTCTGGGTCTTCGGGAAGGCGATCACGTCCCGAATGCTTTCGCGGCCCAGCATGAGCATGAGCAGGCGGTCCAGTCCGAAGGCGATACCGCCGTGCGGCGGCGCGCCATAGGAAAGCGCATCCAACAGGAAGCCAAACTTGGCACGCGCTTCCTCGGCGCCGATGCCGAGGCGTTCGAGCGCGGCGAGTTGCACTTCGGGCCGATGAATCCGAACCGAACCGCCCCCGAGTTCGAGCCCGTTCATGACGAGATCATAGGCCCGCGCCCGGATGGAACCGGCCTCCTTCTGGAAGCGAGAGGCGTCCATGAGGATGGGCAGATCGGCCTCTTGGGGCGCGGTGAACGGGTGGTGCACGGCATGCCACGCGAGGGTATCCGGAGCCTGTTCGAACAGCGGGAAGTCGACGATCCAGGTGTAAGACCAGAGGCCTGAGGGGATCAGGTTGAATCTCTCGGCCATGCGCAGCCGCAGGTTTCCCAGCGTGGCAAAGGCGATGTGCGGCGCGTCGGCCGCAAAAAAGACGATGTCACCGGGTTCGCTCCCGGCAATGCGCGCCAACTCGGCCAGTTGGCCCTCGCTGAAGAACTTGCTGATGGTGGAACGCAGGCCTTCCGGTTCGTGCTTCATCCACGCGAGGCCCTTTGCCCCGAAGTCACGACTCACCCACTCGGTGAGATCATCGATGTCCTTGCGCGAAAGGGCGGCGCCACCCGGAACGCGCAGCGCGCGAACGGGCAGGCCCTGTTCGGCCGCGGCTCGAAAGACCTTGAACTCCGAGGCGCGGGCCACCGCGGCTATGTCCACCAACTTGAGGTCGAAGCGCAGATCCGGTCGGTCGCTGCCGTAGTTGTCCATGGCGTGGCGATAGGTCATCTCCGGAAAAGGCGTGGTCAGGTCGATGCCCAGCACTTCCGAAAAAACGGTCTGCCAGAGCCGCTCGATCGAGCGCTTCACCAGGTTCTCCGAAACGAAGCTGAACTCCATGTCCAATTGAGTGAATTCGGGTTGGCGATCGGCGCGCAGATCCTCGTCCCGGAAACACTTTACGATCTGATAGTATTTCTCCAGGCCCCCGATCATGAGGATCTGCTTGAAGAGCTGGGGCGATTGAGGCAGCGCGTAGACACGACCGGGGTTCAGGCGCGAAGGCACGAGGAAGTCACGCGCTCCTTCCGGCGTCGACTTGTTCAGAACCGGAGTTTCCACTTCCACGAAGCCTTCGCTTTCGAGGTGCCGACGGATGGACTGCGTCACGCGACTGCGCAGCAGCATGGCTTCGCGCAGGTCGGCCCGACGCAGATCCAGGTAACGATAGCGCAGTCGATTTTCTTCTCCGACTTCACCGAACTCGTCCAGATCGAAGGGGGGCGTGCGCGACGGATTGAGTACAAAAAAGGCGTCCACCAACACCTCGAGCGTCCCGGTGGCCAGCTTCGGATTGATGGCGTCAGGCGCGCGCTTCCGCAGTCGACCGCGCACGGCCAAAACGAACTCGTGGCGGATGGACGCTGCCTCTTCGAAACCCTCCCCGAGCACAGAACGATCAAAGACAACCTGAACCAGCCCGCTGCGGTCGCGCAGGTCTACAAAAACGAGCCCGCCCCAGTCACGATAGCGCAGCGCCCACCCGCAGAGGTGAACCGTGGAGCCGGGTGCGTGGTCGTTCACCGCCCGGGCCTCGATGCGCTGCGCGAAGATGGCCTCGACGGGATCCGAGGGAATCTGTGCCGGAGCGGCCGCCTGTTTCTGCGTCTTCGGAGACTTCTGTGCTGCCTTCTTCGAAGCGGCGGGAGCTTTGGCTTGCGCAGCTTTTGGAGCGCGACCGGACGATTTTCCGGGACTGGTTTTGGACGAACGACCCATGGCGGGACGACCATACTGCGAATGCCTGGGACCGCGGGCCACCAAAAATGAAAAACGCTTCCCGCCGGGAAGGCGCGGGACCGCCAAGCCCCATGGACCTCCGCAGCAACGGCAGTGCGGCCCGCGCCACAGCCCTGGCTTTCGGCCTGTTCGTCGCCTGCGGCGGAAGTGAAGTGGACCTGGCCAAGCTCGAAGCGCGGGTCCGGGCTCTACCGCCCGATCAGGCGGCAGCAGAATTGCGGGAGGCCCTCATCAAGGAGAACGAGCGCGAAGCCGTTCTCGTTTCGGGGACACGCAAGGTCCGACGCGAGTTCGTGCGTTCCCTTTCGGCGGAAGCGCTGGGCTGGACGGAAGGGCAGCAGTTCATTCACGGCCGCACGGGAAAATTCAGTCGGTTTGCGCTGCCTGAATGGCCGATCGAGGCGGGCCTTTCGCCGCGGGGTACGTTTGCCGCTTTCATCGTTCGCGTCGGAAGCGAGTGCGTGGTCCGTCGCCTGGATCTGGAGCGCGAGAAGCTCACCGCCGACCGAACCGTGTCGGACTGCCACGGGCGACCGGCCGTCTCCGACGACGGGAGCGTTCTGTTCGTGCCGTATCGCGGCGCCGTTCACCGGCCGGGCGACCTGACACGCGAGAGAATCGAACCGACCGAGCGTACGCGAGTGGCCGGTCCTTTCCAGGTGCCCTACCGTCGCCTGGCCGTCACGATCTCGCTGGTGGCGCTGGACCGGGAGCGGGCCGTCGCTTTCGTTGGCGCGGGTGGCTACTACGACCTCCACCTCATCACGAAGACAGGCGATCGCCCGCTCGCGCGCGGACTGGCCGCGCGCGTGATCTGGCCGTCCATCGAAAGGCCGCTGCTCGCAACTGGGGAGACGGCCGTGAAGCAGGACCCATCGCCGACTCCTCCCGAAGGCTGGCTTCTGCTGGGCGGTTCGGGACAACTGCGACTGGCCGCCCTCCTAAAGGGGGCCGAGGGAATCGGCCCGGCCACCGAGGTTGCCTTCTCGCCCGCGTACGCGGGGGTACCGGGTCAGGGAGTCCTTCTCATTCAGGGCGAGCGGGCGTCCCTGCGAAGAAGTGGCGGCGAACACCCCGAGATCCCGATTCTCATGAAACGATTCTCGTGGTTCGGCCAGGGTCTCGTGTACGAAGAACCCGGCGGCCGCGTCTTCCTGCGAAGAACGGCCATTTCCCAGACAGAAATGCGCATCGCGGCCATGCTGCGGACGGCGCAGGAACGCGCCTCCTCATCGGGATGCTGACTGCGACACCGACGGATTGACCCTACGAAGCAGCCGAAGTCGCCTGGCCGGGCGCAGGCGTTTCGAAATCCACCATCCCGGCCTGCGAAGAGGGATCTTCTCCGAGGTCTCCTATGAGCGTACGCAAGAGAGCAGCAGCGGCTGTTCGGTTGTTGGCCGAAATGGCGGCCAGAGAGTCAGCACCCTGCGCGATTTCTTCCGTGAGACGATTCACACCCTCCACCGTGCCCACCATCTCCTCCACCGAAGCCTGCTGTTCGCCCATACCGTCGCGAATGCGCGTGGAACGCTCCCGGAGATGTTCGAGACCCCGGGCCACCTCCGAGTAGATTCGCGTCTGGCTTTCCACACCCGAAGACAAGTCCGTGACGAAATCCTGGAGCGCCGTGACTCCTTCGAGGAGGTGTCCGAAGACGCGGTTGCTGCGCTCCATGGCCGTCATGCTCTCGATGGTCTCGCGACCGGTCTCTTCGATGAGCCGACGGATCTCTTTGGTGCTCTCCGCAGTTCGATCCGCAAGACGCGAGATCTCCTGCGCCACGACACTGAACCCGCGACCGGCGTCCCCTGCGCGTGCGGCTTCGATGGATGCATTCAGGCTGAGCAGATTGACTTTGTCGGCGATGTCCTCGATGATGGAAACGACCTCCGTCATCCGCTGCGAACTCTCGCGAACGCGTTGCATGGCTCCTGACAGTGCCTGGAGCGTGCGACCGCTTTCCTGAGCCCCGTCGGTCGTACGGCGAACGACCTGCCCTGCTTCGCGCACGCGGCGGTCCATCTCTTCGGCCGAAGCGGAAAGATCTCGCGTGCGCCCGCCCAGAGTTGCTATGGTTTGGTCGAGCTCCACGGTGGTGTTGCTGATGCCCTGCACGGAAGCGGCCGCTTCCTCGAGCCCGGCGGCCATCTCCTCCATGGCGGAAGCCTGATTCTGGGCCCGGTCGGCCAGGCGACCGGCCGATTCCGCCAGTTCGTCGGCAATGCCACGGAGCGAGTCCGTCGCTTCTGCCAGGCCGCGCTCCAGGCGATCCCTGTCCTTCTGGTTGTGGAAGTCGACCTCTTGCAGAAGGGTCTGGTGGCGGAAGAAGTCATGTTCGAGGTGAAGCGCGAACGGAACGAGGACGAAGAGTTCAAAGAAGACAAAAGCTGCGTGCACGAGCACGATTGTCCAGCCGCTGCCGTAGTCGAAAACGCGCACCGGCAGACCCAGGCAGGTCACATCGCCGACCTGCGCCAGATTTCCCAACACATGATGAGCAACCACGAACAGTGCGGGCAACGGAAAGACCCGCCAGTCGCGGTACATGATGAGAAAAGCAAGGGCGCCGAAGATGTGAAAGTGCATCTCGATGCGACCCAGAGACTGGGTGATGAACAAAGCTGAGTAGCAGACGAGCAGCAGCCCGTTGAGCATGCGCAGCGGACGGCGGCCCCTGAAGAGCGCGTACCCCGCGCCGGCTATCAGCGAGAGGACTGCGCCTCCGATGACTCCCCACCAATAGGTTCCGTTGCCCAGAGGCACGAGGAAGGCCGCCACGGGCCAGTGAACCAGAAGCAGAATGAGCATGTACCGGTCCATGCGCAGGACCTCCTGACGATACGCGCTCTGACTTCGGGCCTGATCGACCTGAAAAGCTGTGTTGGTCTTCATGACTTTCTCCGCCACGACTGCCTCCGCGGGGGGCTGGAGCCCATGGAGGTGTCAGAGTCATGGACAACCGCTCCAGCCAAAGTCGTCGACAGGATTTCCCGCACCCCACGTGAGAAAACAATTTGCGAAAGCACCGCCACGCCGTAGGTTGACTCGATGACCGACGAAGCCCGGGACACGATTGCCGAAGGGATTCGAAAGCTCCTGGTTCAATTGGGGGAAGACCCGAACCGGGAAGGACTCCTCAAGACGCCGGATCGCGTGGCGCGCGCCTACGAGGATCTGACGCGCGGATACACGACCGACCTGACGGAATTGGTCAACGAGGCCGTCTTCTCGGATGTCAACGAAAACGGTATGGTCATCGTCCGGGACATAGAAGTATACAGCCTCTGTGAGCACCATATGCTGCCCTTCTATGGACGCGCCCATGTAGGCTACATCCCGCAGCAGAAGGTCATCGGACTCTCCAAGATCCCGAGAATCGTAGACATGTTCTCGCGCAGGCTTCAGGTGCAGGAGCGGCTGACCGAGCAGATCCAGCGCGCGGTCCAACAGGTACTCGCGCCCCAGGGCGTGGGCGTTGTGCTCAAGTGCAAACACATGTGCATGATGATGCGCGGCGTGGAGAAACAGAACTCGGAGGTATTCACTTCGAGCATGTCCGGCGTGTTTCACGACGACAGCCGAACGCGCATGGAATTCTTGGATCTCATTCGCACGGGCAGCCATTGAGGGCCGGGACATAAAGCCTGCCGTGCTCCTGGCAAAGAGAGCAGAAAAAGAGCGTTGACTGGCAAAAAACCGCCGCCCACTTTAGAAGCGAGGGCAGCCGCCGCCGAAGATGCATTGTGGTGTCGCAACGTGCGCGTGAGAGGGAAGTTGTGAAAACAGAGAAACGGCCTCCGAACTTTGTCGTGCTGGCAGTCGGGCTCGCCTTTGCCCTTGCACTGACTGTCGGGTGCTCATCGTCCGATGAAACGGCGGAAGCCACGCTCATTGGGTCGGCCGTCACGGACAATGTCTTCTTCTTCTACGCGGAAGTGGACAACTCGTTGGTGAGTTCGTGCGGTTCCTCGACTCCCCAGACCACTACCACGGGGAGCACCGGGACCGGAAGCACCAGCGAAGGTGGAAGCTCCGGCAGCGGCACGACGCAAACGCCGACGCGCTTCAAGATTGCCAGTTTTTACGTGTTCAACAACAAAGTGAACGCCAACTTCACCATTCCGCAGACCGCCACGATGCTGCTGAAGTACAACTACAGCACCACCCAGGACTCCTTCAGCCTCACGCCCACGTCCTCCGCGGTCTCCACGTGCGCAACGAGCGACTTTATCAAGTGCGATACCAACGGAGTGTTCACCTGCAACACGACGGACAATCAGACATGTGGAGGGGAGAACAGCTTCATCTTCAGCAACACTCTCGCCACCCCCTCCATTACTTTCGAAGCGTACACGGGCACCATCAACTGGAAACAGGGTTTCAACCTGAATTCGGACAACACGGCCGTTTCCTCAGCCACGCTCGAACTCAGCGTACTGAATCAGGATGGAACGGCGGCTTTTGTGGGCTCGGTGACCTGCGTCTACAGCGAACAGTAGCCGCGCGTCCGGCTGGGATGATCGGCCGTGTCCGGCTCATGTTCCGTA
>CAZPFB010000173.1:0-8881 GCA_964585735.1 uncultured Leptospiraceae bacterium | reverse complement strand
GGCGGAGTCCGACTGCACCCGGTTGGAGGAGATCGAGCAGGCCGGCGGCGATCTCTCGCGACTGGTCGTCATCAAACTCAACGGCGGCCTCGGCACTTCGATGGGCCTCGCCAAAGCCAAGTCGCTCATGCCGGTCAAGAACGGCCTCACGTTCCTCGACGTGATTCTTCGCCAAATCGAGCGGTTACGCGCCACTACGGGAGCATCCCTGCCCCTGCTGTTCATGAACTCCTTCAACACGCGGGCCGACACCCTGGCCGCGCCGGGCGTCGCCGGCATCAACCGGGCACTGGGTTCGGATTTTCCCGCGGACTTTCTTCAGAACCGTGTACCGCGCATCGACGCCACCACGCTCCTGCCCATCGGCGACGGCGGTTCGCCGGAACATTGGTGTCCGCCCGGTCACGGCGACATCTTCCTCTCCCTGCGCATCACAGGCCTCCTGGATCGGCTGCTTTCGGCCGGAATGCGCACGGCGTTTCTCTCCAACGGGGATAACCTCGGCGCCACGGTCGATGTGCGCATCGTGGCCGCCTTCGAGAAAGAGGGTCTCGATTTCATGTCCGAAGTCACGCCGAAGACGAAAGCCGACCTCAAAGGCGGGGTGCTCTATCGCACGGTAAGCTCGTCCGGTGCGCCTGGACCCATCGAGCTTCTCGAAACTGCGCAGGTGGAGTCCGCGCATCTGGGCGACTTTCAGGATGTGCAACGTTTCGCCTATTTCAATATCAACAATCTCTGGGTAAATCTGGAGGCGCTGCGCGATCGCCTGCTGCGCGGTGACTTTCACCTGGCGCTCATTCGCAACCCCAAAGAAGTCGGCGGTCAGTCCGTTCTCCAACTGGAGACGGCAATGGGCGCGGCCATCGGACGGTTCGGCCGCACACGGGTGTTGGTCGTGCCGCGCTCGCGCTTTGCCCCGGTGAAGACGACCGCGGACCTGCTCGTCCGTCGCAGCGACGCGTACGTGCTGCGGGAAGAAGACGGAGCGCTGGTCATGAACCCGGCCCGCAACAGTGAAGAACCTCTGGTGACGCTCGACGACCGCTACAAGAAGATCGGCGATTTCGACCGCCTCATCCGCGTGCCGCCGTCGCTGCTTCGGGCCACGGACCTCGTCGTGAAGGGGGCTGTCGAGTTCGATCAGCCGGTGAGTGTTGTCGGTCGCGTGAGCCTCGTCAATGGTTCGTCCGAGTCGGTGCCGATTTCGCGAGCCGGCCGGGACCGCTTCGAGAATGAGGAAGTAGTGCTGGGCCCCTGATGGGAGGCATGGAAAAGGTACTGACGGGAATCATGTCCCACTTCCGCTATCGGGCTTGAAGCCTGTGGCGCGTACACGGCACCGGTCCGCATGTCGATAAAGGTAAACGAAATCATGAAGGAGCGCGTGATCACGGCGACGCCGCACCAATCCGTCGGTCACGTGAAGGAGATCGTCAGCCGCAACAAGATAGGCGTCGTGCCGGTCGTGGGCCCCGAGATGGAGATCCTCGGCATCGTTTCGACCGCGGACCTCATTCAAGCAGGCGACGGGACGCCGATCTCGAAGATCATGACCGAAGAAGTCCGCACGGTACCGCTCTACGCGGACGTCGAGTTGGCCGCGCGGATGATGCGCAAACATCGGATTCATCACATCGCCGTTGTGCATGAGAAGAAGCTCAAGGGGATTCTGAGCTCGTTCGATCTGCTCCAACTCGTCGAAGGGCACCGCTTTGTAATGAAAAACGCGCCGACGAAGAACAGTCACCGCGGGAAGTGAGTCTTCAGGGGGCCGCGCGTGTCATGCGGGTCCGGTCAGAAGATGGGGTCGGGAGCAATTGCGCGAGCAATAGCAGGACCATTACCGCGATTCCAACACGGGACGGGCAGCCCCCAATGGAAATCGAAAGAGAGCCTGCCTCATGCGCGATCCTTGCGTTGGTTCGACCCTGGACCCCGCCCGCCCGCCGCCGCACGCGTCCGGCGCGACTCGCCTTCAGGCTCCCCAGGCCCGAATCAGATTCCGGAATACCTGGCTGAAGAAGATCAGATTGCCCACAGTCAGGCCCATGGAGACCCCCATGATGATCCAGAAAAGATTGAGCACGCGGTTGCGGTAGAGGCTGCGCGCGAGCTGTCCCATGGTGTCGGTGTCCCGCGCGATGTTTTCAAAGTCTTCGACGCGCGGTTTGCGGACCCACAGCTCCGTCAGCGCCGGGAACATCCAAAGGCGGGTTCCCAGAAGGAAGATCGAAACCGGCGCGAGCAACACCGTCACGAGCGTGGCCAGGGGATGCGCGCCGGTCAGGAGCGCTCCCAGGCCCGCCCCACCGCTGCGCAGCACGACCCAGTACAGCAGGAGCTTCCAGATGTCCTCCGGACGCTTTTCGCCGATGTAGTAGCTGACGCCGAGAATAGCGACGGAGAAAGTCACCCAAGAGAGAATGTCCCGCCATCGCCGCGCCTTTGGTATGGCGTGCAGTTCTTCGAGATCGGCGCGTTCACCGGAAGTAAGGGCGCGCTCCACACCCTGGAGGTGTCCGGCTCCCACAACGGCCAGGACGCGCGGTCGCTTCTTTCCACGGAGGCGCGCTCGTTCTTCTTCGCCTGCGCGCAGAATCTTCTCTGCCAGGTACCGGTCCCTTTCGTCGATGATGACGTGCTTGATGGAGGCGTAGCGCGGCGGAAGGTTGGCAAACAGATCCGCGAGCACGTCCTCCTGTTTGAGTCGTTCGATCTCCTCGGGGGCGATTTCGTCGCGCACGAGCAGCGAAGCCAGAAGCGTGCTGGCGAGCCACAGCCGGGAGAAGAAGCCCACCCGCCGCCACGCGCGCACCAGGGTGACGCGCACCTCCCGGTCCGAGAGGTAGAGCGACACCTTCTTCTTTTCGGCCAACTCGGCAGCGCGAAGCATCTCGGCTCCGGGCGGGACGCCGGTTTCGGCGCCGATCTTCTTCTGAAACGAAGACAGGATCAGTGAACTGACGAGCAGGCCCACCTTCTTGTCTTTGATCAGCCGCGAAAGGTCCAGCTTGCGCCAACGATCCGGGTCCCGCAGCGCTTCGAACCGCGGACGGCATAGCTCGACGCAAACCGCGTCCGGTTTCACGACCGCGAAAGCCTGTTCGACATCCCGAACCGACTCCGCCGAGACGTGGGCCGTGCCGAGGATCGTGAAGTCCGCATCCCGGCCCCGGTGCTTTACGTGGGGTCCACTGATGGTGCCCCGCTTGCGCTCAGTCGCTTGCGCGCTCTTCTTCGCTGACTTTGACGCTGTGGCTCTGGCCATTTTTTTGCTTGCCGCCTGAGGACTTTCGTGGCTCGGTCCGTTCTTCAGTCAGGGTTGGAAACGGCCCGCATTTCTCCACTGAAAAACGACTATGAGGACGGATCGCCGCTGGGCACACTGCGCGGGAACCTGATTCACGTGGGCGTGGCCGAATGGAAGACGGCCCGCTCACCGGACGCCCTGCGGACCACGCTGGGCTCGTGTGTCGGTGTCGTACTGTACAGTGCTTCGGCGGGCGTGGGCGGGCTCGCTCATGCGCTCCTTGCCGATCCACCTGCCGGTCGCATCGTCAACCGGGCCAAGTACGCGCGCACGTCGGTCGAGGCGTTGATCCGAGACCTCAGGCGGGACGGAGCCGGCGGCGACACCGTGGCACGCATCTTCGGCGGGGCCTCGATGTTCGAGTCGTTTCAGTCACCGGTGCTCAACGCCATCGGTGAAGACAACGTGCGCGTGGCGCGGGAAGTGCTCGAACGCCACGGCGTACCGGTCCGCGGCGAAGCGGTCGGCGGCAATGTCGGTCGCTCGCTCACCTTCTTCGTGGAAAGCGGGCTCGTCGTGGTGCGCGTGGAGGGCCGCGAAGAACAGTTCCCGCACGCCTGATCCGAGTGGCCGGCGCAGGTGACTCTGGGGAGGTTGGCTCATGCAGGGTCGCAACATCGCGCTGATCGGCGCGCGCAGCGCGGGCAAGTCCAAGGTCTCGCGCCGCGTCGGCAAAGTGTCCGGGCGGTCCGTCTTCAGTACCGACACGCTCATCTCCTACGAAGCGGGCGGCCAGAGCATCGCCCGCATCGTCGCCACGGAGGGATGGCCCGGCTTTCGGGAACGCGAATTTCGGATCCTCCAGAAGCTGTGCGCGATGCGCGACGTGGTGATCGATTGCGGCGGCGGCATCCTGGTCGAGGCACCCGATGAAAACGCGGGGCATCCGGAAGAGTTCTTCTCCCGTCGCAAAGCTGAATTGCTCAAGGGCAGCTCCGAGGTAGTCTACGTGAAGCGGCCCCTGTCCTGGCTTCTGGATCGCGCGCGGCGGGATGCCAATCGCCCCGACCTGATCGGGGACTACGAGCGTGTGTTGGAAAGAAGGCTCCCCTGGTACGAGCAGACGGCCGACTTCATCCTGGATCTGGGCGACGGTTCGGCCACTGACGGTGCGGACCGACTCGTCGAGCGTTACGGTCGCATCGAAGAAGGTTGAGAAGCCCACTGTGGCTCAAACGTCCGTGACTTCGATCTCGATGTCCGCACCCACGTAGCCCAGGAGCAGGAGCATGCGGGCCGGCAGTACCAAAGGCGTGGTCGCCTCGCCCTTTTTTTGGATGGAGCAGAAGAACTCCAGGCGGTAGCGTTCGGCCAGGGTCCAGAGCTGCCGATGCACGGGCACCAGGCGATGTAGCAGGTCGTAGAAGTGTTCGGTGATGGGCGCCTGTCCGGGCAGACGGCTGTTCAACTGCCAGATGCCGGGCCTGCGTTCCGAGGGTTCCGGGTGCTGAACGCGATCCGGCGCCACCCCCAACTGTGCCGTAATCTGGTCAGGGTTGAGCTGGATGTCGGTGAGCAGAAAGACCACCCAGCCCATCGTTTCGAGTTCGGTGGTCGGCTGGGGTTCTGCCTCCAGAAGTTCCAGTATGTCTTCGTCGCCCATGATGGGTTTCTACCGCGCGGGCATTCTCCGGGCCGGCTTTTGGCGTGACCTCAGAGGGGGTTGGGTGCTCCCATAGTGAAATGCAGAGTGCGACCTCCCCCGGTTCAGGTCCAGCCCTGGTAATTATCGGCAACGGGGTTGCCGGGATCACAGCGGCGCGCGTAGCCCGGAAGTTGTGCCGAGAGCTTTCGATCACCGTGATCTCGGCCGAGTCGGACCTCTTTTTTTCCCGGACGGCGCTCATGTACATCTACATGGGCCATCTGCGCGAGCAGGACACCCAACCCTATCCGCGGCAGTTCTATGCGGAGAATCGCATCGACCTCGTGCGTGGCGCGGTGGTCTCGGTTTCACCCGAAACCAAGAGGGTCCAACTCGCCGACGGTCGGTCGGTCGCCTACGACTATCTGCTCCTCGCGGTCGGTTCGGTCACCAATCGCTTTGGCTGGCCGGGTCAGGATGCACGCGGAGTCCAGGGTCTGGTCTCGCTCCAGGATTTGGCCCTGCTCGAAGAGAACACGCGCGAGCGGCCGAAGCACGCCGTGATCGTGGGCGGTGGACTCATCGGCATCGAACTTTGCGAGATGCTGCACACCCGCCACATCCCGGTTACGTTTCTGGTCCGCGAGAGCTCCTACATGAACCACCTCTTCCCCGGGCCCGAGTCCGCCCTGATCAACGGCGAGATTGCCAGGCAGCAGGGCGTCGAACTGCTTCTGGGTACACAGCTTCGAGAAATCCAAACGGACGCGACCGGCCGAGCGACCGGCGTGGTCACGGATGACGGGCAGGACATCTCCTGCGAACTCGTCGGGCTCACTACGGGCGTGGCGCCGAACCTAGAACTGGCGCGTACCATCCCGGGTTTGCAACTCGGGCGCGGGATTCGGGTGGATGCGTTTCAGGAGACTTCCCTGTCGGACGTCTTTGCCGCGGGCGACTGTGCCGAGATTTCGGCAGCCCGCGGCGCGGGCGCGGGGGCCGTCGAGCAACTGTGGTACACCGGTCGCATGCAGGGCGAGGTGGCCGGGCACAACATTGCCGCGCGCGCGCTGCAGCGACTCGGGAGAATCGGAGCCGGCGCCCCTGTTCCTTACGACCGTGGGATTTGGTTTAACTCGGCTAAGTTCTTTCACCTGGAATGGCAGACGTACGGTTTCGTCCCGCGCGACGTCGAGGCCGCGCAAAGTTTCTGGTGGCAGGACGCGACCGGCCGGCGCGGTATTCGTATCGTCTGGCAATCTCTTTCCGGCGCCAGGGCCGACACGGCGGTGACGGGGTTTCACTTCTTCGGCATCCGAGCGCGCCAGACGGCCTGCGAACATTGGATTCGAACACAGGCCAGCGTCGAGCAGACGGTCGCCGAGTTGGAGGCCGCGCTCTTCGATCCTGAGTTCACGACTTCCGTTCTCCCACAGTTACGTGAAGCCTTTGGCCGGGCCCGTTCTCCCAGGCGAGGAGTGGCATGACCGGCGCCGCAATGCAGCTTCTGCGCCTCCTCGGCGCGGCGTTGGTGGCCGCGGCCGCGATCGTTCTCGGCTTGCGCAGTTTGGGCCTGTTGAACCCTGGAGCAGCCGTAGTTGTCCTGGACGCTTCGCTTGCTTCCGCGCTGCTCTTGGTGTTGCCCTCGCTGGGCGCCGTACTGCTGTTTGTCTCCCGGAGTTTGCCCAGGCCTGCCGGAATCGACAACGACGGTCGCGTTTTCGATTCGGTCACGGCGCGCGGTCTCGGGGGCTACCTGCTGGCCGTGCTCTTCACCGGATTCTATGTGGTCATCTACTTTGGCAGCCAGGTGTCCATTCCCGGTCAGGGCACGCTGCACGCCATCTTCACCCGTCACTTCTACAGCGCGTTCGACCCGCTCTCCCAATTCCTGAGAGGGAGACCGGCCGACAACTGGTTCACCTACTCTATGATCTATAGCGTCGTGGTCCTGGTGTTCGGCGTACGCTTTCTTTTGCGCTATCGCCACAATCGCTACCAGCAACTGCGCACGGTGTCGGTCGTGTTCTTTCAGTTGGGTTTCGGGTTTCTGATTCCTTCGCTCCTCGTGCTTTTTCAGAAACCGGAGTTCTACTTCAGCTACTTCTGGCCTCTCAAGCCGGAGTACCTCTACCCGAGCTACTGGGTCGCAGCGCGCGGTCCCACCTTCTACTTCCTGGGGTTCGGAGCGCTCATGACCTTTGTGGCCACGCCGCTCTTGACGTACTTTTTCGGCAAACGTTGGTACTGTTCGTGGGTCTGCGGTTGCGGGGGCCTGGCCGAAACGCTGGGGGATCCCTTCCGCCAGCTTTCGAACAAATCGCTGGGTGCCTGGCGGGTCGAGCGGGTCATGGTGCACTCCGTGCTCGTGGCCATCGTCCTCGTGACCGCGCTGTTGTGGCTCAACTCCTTGTGGGGCGGTCAGGTTCTTGGGCGCTACTCGAAAGTGGCTTCTCAGACCTACGGCTTCTACATCGGTATGATCTTCAGCGGCGTCGTGGGGGTCGGCTTCTATCCGCTCCTCGGGACGCGGGTCTGGTGCCGGTTCGGCTGTCCCATGGCGGCGGTGCTGGGTGTCATTCAGAAGTACTTCTCGCGCTTTCGTATCACCACCAACGGCGGGCAGTGCATCAGCTGCGGGAACTGCTCCACCTACTGCGAAATGGGAATCGACGTTCGCTGGTACGCGCAACGCGAACAGAACGTGGTGCGCGCTTCCTGCGTGGGTTGCGGCATCTGCGCGGCTGTGTGTCCCCGCGGCGTTTTGCGCCTGGAGAACGGACCGACCGGTGGACGAACGGATTCGTGGCGACTCAAGGATCTGGTGGAAGGTCGCGTGAGCGTGTCCGAG
Organism: uncultured Leptospiraceae bacterium; assembly: GCA_964585735.1. Taxonomy (GTDB): domain Bacteria; phylum Spirochaetota; class Leptospiria; order Leptospirales; family Leptonemataceae; genus CAZPFB01. The sequence continues at coordinate 1,132 of CAZPFB010000173.1, read as the reverse complement.
GCACGTTGAAGTCGCGAGCGCGCGCTCGGCGCGGCCATCATAGTCGCCGGTTCACACCGAACCGGAAGCCCCGATCCAGGTCCCGCTCCACGCGAACGGCCAGCACGAGCGAGGCCTGAAGTTCCCACCCCGAACCCAGAAGAACCACGATGCCCGGAAAGGCGCGGAAGGAGCGAACGTCCGTGTCGATTTTGGGATCGTATGGGATCACGTAGCGACTCTCCAGCACGAGCCGCAGCTTTTCGGTCGTGCGCCAGGCCAGGCCCAGGCCGAACCCGTAATGTCGCCGGAACTCCTGCTCTTCTTCTTCACGCATGGCGCGATTCGTTTCGGTCTGCAACCGCAGTTCCCCGGTGAGGTCCAAAGGGCCCATTCGCATTCCGAGCGCAAGAAGCGCGCGGGCCAGGAAGAGTTCCGGATCTACGCCTACTTCCGCCGGGTCCGCCGGCCGGTCGAACACGTGAATGCCGAAGCCAAAGGCCGGCCGCCCGTCGTCGTAGCCGCCCGCGAACGCGAGGCGAACGCCTCCGTTCCAGCGCTCGCGAATGCGCGCCGTTTCGGTGTCCGTTCGTCTGCGCTCCGCATAGCCGCCACCCGCCTGCAGCGCCACGTACTGTCCGAGCGCCAGTGTTCCCGACACATTCCCGCTGCGATCCTGGCGAAAGCCGCCCATGGCATGTTTCTCCGAGAAGGAGGCGTGCGACTCCACCTGCGAGCGCGCGACCGGGGCCATCAGTTCGAACCAGTTCGGCGGACCGGCGTAGGCGTCATCGGCCCACAGAGGCGCACTCACCAGGACCGAGAGCGCCAGCGCCGGTCGCAGGACAAACGAAGCGTGTCGGCTCACCTGGCGCCTCCTGTTTCCCGATCGATGGCCTGCACCAGCACCGCAGCAAGCGCCGCAAAACCTCCCGCGTTGGGATGGATGCAGTCGATCATCAGGGCAGGGTCCGAAACCGGCGGTCCACCGAGAAGGCGGCGCAGATCCACCCTTCGCAGCGTGCTCTCCTGCGAAACCGCGCGCGCCAGCATCTCCTGGTAGGCGTCGAGGTTCTTGGGCAATTCCTGGTCGATGAGCGCGTCGCTGTACCCCTGCGCCCGCAACCGCGACCGGCAACCCGTGTCCGACGTA
>CAZPFB010000172.1:0-9148 GCA_964585735.1 uncultured Leptospiraceae bacterium | reverse complement strand
AAAAGAGTCCGTGTCTGCGTACAACCCCATTTCGGGGTCATCATGACATATAGGAGGGCGCACTGCGCGGACTCGGGTGGGCGCGATCGCCGACGCTCGGCATCCATGCCTCGCTGATGTTGGCATGAGTCTGGCGCGCGGCCTTTGGCCGCCACGGGCTGCGCCCGTGCAGCATTCGCTGCACTCATGCTGGCGCCATTCATTCTAAGGCGCGCCTGAGTCCGGCCTCCTGCCTCCGCCAGGCGCGCGTTTGGCTCACGCCTTGCGATACGCTCGGCATCCATGCCTCGCTGATGTTGGCGTGAGTCTGGCGCGCGGCCATTGGCCGCCACGGGCGTTGCCCGTGCAGCATTCGCTGCGCTCATGCTGGCGCCATTCAGGCTGAGGCGCGCCTGAAGGAGGGCCTGCCCGCACCGGCCATCTTTTCCTGGTCTGAGCGAGCGCGCCCTCCCGCCGGGTGGGCGCGATCGCACGGTCGTCAGGCCGGATGACCTGGTGGCCGGTCGCGGTCGGAGCGTTCGAGGAGCATTCGGATCAGGGTGTCCGTGTCCCGGTGGCGTCGGTCCATCAGATCCAAGAGTCGTCGGGTAAGTCGATGCTCGGTACGGATGGAGCGTCGCGTCTGCTCCGCGATCTTCATTCGCGCCGACTGAGCTTCGGCGATCTGGCGGTCCATTCGGCGCAAATAGGCATGCGTCTGATGGGCAATGAAGGCGTTCTGTTCGCGAAGGTGTCGCTCTCCGCGGCGCGTGTCCCTGACCAGCAGGATGGCCAGGGCCCCCACAACCACGACTGCCAGAATCACCGCAATTCCGAGCGATACAGGGAGCCAGAGCATCGGGTTCATGATCGCATTGGGTCGTCGATTCGTCAATCTAAGGCGCGCGCGGCCTTCGGCCGCCACGGGCTTTGCCCGTGCAGCATTCGCTTCGCCCATGCTGGCGCCATTCATGCTGGGTCGTGCCTGAACAAAGGCCTGCACGCACCGGCCACCTTTTCCTGGTCTGAGCGAGCGCGCCCTCCCGAAGCGGGCCAGGAGGGCCCGCGGTCCGCGCAGTTTAGCCATGGACGGCGCACTGCGCGGACTCGGGTGGGCGTGATCGCGCGGGTGATCGCGTGGGGTTGCCAAATGGAGGGGCGCGTGGTGGAAAGGTCCCATGTCCGGGCGCGAGGGAAGACTGCCGACACGCAAGCCCGTGGCCGGAGCATTCTGCATCCTGCTCGGTCTGGGTGGCGCCGGGCTGCTGTGCGTGCTGATGCTCCAAACCGTTACTCTTGCGTGCGTGAAGGCGGAAGGCGACGTCCGCTGCACCGTGGAACGACGGACCCTGCTGGATCGCACAGCGACCTCTGTCAAGGGTGGCCCCGCCGCGGGTGTCCAGTTGCACAAGCGCGGTTCGGGCGGCGGGCGCGGGAGCAACTATCGCATCACGCTGCGCGACTCTTCACACACCGAGATCGTCGCCTGGACGAACGTGGATGTATCCGACATGGCCCGCAGTCTCCATACCTTCCTGAGCGACCCCGCCGCAACACGGCACGAGGAGAAGGCCAACAACTTTGGGCTCTTCTTCATCTTCGCGGGCCTCGGGCTGGTCCTTGTCGGGATGGGCTTCTACATGGCACTCGTTCCCAATACCTGGAGGACATAGGTCGTCTTCATTGCTCTCGGTACGCTTGCACCCACTCCTCGGCAGCGCGCACGGCGGTTGTGCGGCCGCTGCGCACATCATCTTCGAGCCGCGCCCGCAGCTCTTGAAGGCCGGGTCTTCCGTAGAAGTCGGCGAGCACCTGTTCGCGCGCGAGGTGCTCCATCCAATCTCGATTCTGCATGCGTCGCCGCTCGGTGAAGAATCCGTTGGGGCGACCGACCGTCTGCGAAAAGCGCGCGAGTGTTTCGTCAATCGCCTCGAACCCCGTAGCCTGAAGCGCGCTCGCCAAGAGAATCGGAATCTCCCAGCCCGGCGTGCGCGGATGAAGAAACTGCGACACGGACCTGAGCTGTGCCTGCGTGCGTCGCGCCGCTTCGCCATCGGCGTCGACCTTGTTCACCACGAAACAGTCCGCGAGTTCGAGCACGCCCTTCTTGATGCCCTGGAGCTCGTCGCCCGCGTTGGGCAAGAGCAGGAGCAGGAAGAAGTCGGTCATGGAGGCGACCTCCACTTCCGACTGCCCGACACCGACCGTCTCCACGATGATGAGATCGTGACCGGCGGCCTCGCACACGAGAATGGCTTCACGCGTGCGACGGGCCACGCCGCCCAGTTCACCGGAGCTCGGCGACGGACGGATGAACGCAGCGGGTGAAGCGCCCAGCTTCTGCATGCGTGTCTTGTCACCGAGGATGGAACCTCCGGACACGCTCGAAGAAGGATCGATGGCCAGCACCGCCGGTCGGCGTCCGGCGGCGATCGCGCGCAGACCGAACGTCTCGATGAAGGTGGACTTCCCCGCGCCGGGTACGCCCGAGATCCCGATGCGCAGGCTGTGGCCCGACAACGGCAGCAGGTGAGTGAGCAGATCCTGCGCGGCCGCGGCGTGTTCGGGGAGCGTGCTTTCGATCAGTGTGATGGCCTGGGCCAGCGCGCGACGGTCGCCCGCCTGGAGACGGGCCACTGTTTCTTCCGCTGCGGGCGGTGTCATGACGGGGGCAGAGTTGTTGCCCCCGGCGGGTGAGCAATCCCTTTCGATCGGGAATTGGTTGACGTGTCGCTTGCGGCGGGTCGTTCCCGTGGCATGATTGTGGTCACGGGGGCAGCCGGACTGATCGGGTCGGCCGTTGCGCGGGAGCTGAACCGGCGCGGCCGCCAGGACCTGATTCTCGTCGATCACCTGGGTACGGGCGACAAATGGATGAACCTCCGATCGCTGCGCTACGCCCACTACATGGAAAAGGACGAATTCTTGGCCGCGCTCGTACCGGACGAGAAGATAGGCGGGCTCATTCCCGCCCGCAAGCTGGAAGCCATCATTCATCTGGGAGCGTGCTCGGCCACCACCGAGCGGGATGCCAGTTACTTGATTCGCAATAACTATGAGTATTCGCGTATCATGGCGGCCTTTGCCGCCGGCCACGGCATCCGCATGGTCTACGCCTCGTCGGCGGCCACCTACGGGGACGGCGGTCGCGGGTACGAAGACGACGAGAATCGCCTGGAGGAGCTCGAGCCGCTCAACATGTACGGCTACTCCAAACACATGCTGGACCTCTGGCTCAAACACGCTTCGTATAGACCCGCGTTCGCCGGCGTGAAGTACTTCAACGTCTACGGGCCCAATGAGTACCACAAGGGAGACATGCAATCGCTCGTGCTCAAGGCATATCGCCAAATTCTGGCAGACGGGCGCATTCGCCTCTTCAAGAGCTACCGCCCCGAATACGCGGACGGAAAGCAGGAGCGGGACTTCCTGTACGTGGCCGATGCGGCCCGCCTTACCGTCTACCTTGCCCTGGACAACCGGGAGGCGGTCGGCGTCTTCAACTGCGGAAGCGGCGTGGCTTCCACCTGGCTGGACCTCGCGGGCGCCATTTTCGCAGCGCTGGGCCGGCCCATGGAGGTCGAGTTCATCGAGATGCCCGAGTCGTTGCGCGATCGCTATCAGTACCATACGCGCGCACCGATGGGCAAGATCGCAGGCGTTGGATTTAGGGAAGCATTTTCTTCCCTCAAGGAAGGAGTGCGCGACTACGTTCAGAACTATCTGATGCAGGGAGAGCGGCGGGCCTGAGGCGGCTCGCAGGAGAGATTGAGATGGCCGGCTACTATCGAAAAATCCGCGGCAGGAACTACGACCGTGAACTCTTGGAGCTGGCGGAGCGCCTCACCGCCGGCGCGGGCGACGGTCGCATCTCTCTGGCAGACGCCCGCAGTATTCTCGCGGCGGTCCAAGACGCGGACTCCTACACGGACATCGAAAAGCGTACGATCCACTACATTCGCGATCACTTCAAGTTCACAAAGGAATCGGATGCCTGGTTTCGTCGCGGGATCCGCAGTTGGGCGGCGCGTCGTTCGGGCGGTGGCTCAGGCGCGCGAGCTTCGGCGGCCTCGGCGGGTCCGGGAAGTCGAGCTCGCGGTCGCGGCAAGACCGCCAAATTGGGTGCAATGCTCGAGGCGGAATCCGAGGGAGCGGAGGCGGATGCGGCGTGGCATGCCGCCGAAAGCGCGCGCGCGGCGGCCGAGCGGGATTTTGGGACCGCCGCGCCGGAGTCGTCGCGTTCGCCGCGCGCGGTTGCCATTGGCGCGGGTGTCGTGCTCGTTGTTCTCCTCGGGCTGCTCGTTTGGAAGTTCGTTCTCTCTCCGCGAGGTATGGCGCAGAGTATGTTCGGCGCGCGCGGGCCTGTGCAGGGCGACGCCCAACAGTCCGGCGTCGCCCGCGCGAAGGACCTGACTGCCGGTCGGCTGGCAAAGAAGGAGCAGAAGCCCGCGCCGGCAAAGGTGGAGGAACCCTCAACTCGGTCCAAGTCACGCGAATCCCGGATCCCCCCCGGCAAACGCCCGGACGCACGACTTGCGTTTTCCCTCCAGCGCACCGGGATGGACCCAGCTTCGCGTCGCTCGCTGGATCGGGTGATCGCCAGACTCAAAAAAGACCCCAGTTTGCGGATGCTCCTGGTGGGCCACACCTGTGATCGTGGCAGCGCCGAGTTCAATCAGGAACTGGGACAGCGCCGCGCGGAAGCGGTTCGCTCTCTCGTGCGAGCTCGCGGCATTGCCCCGGAGCGGATCCAGTTGGAGTCGCGTGGAGAGAGCGAGCCCAGGGTGCCCAATCGGGGCGAACGGAGCCGTCGCCTCAACCGCCGGGTGGAAGTTTTCCTGCTTTCCGGACGCTGAACGCTGCGGACAGGGAAGGGCAGAGCCGTTGGGTGGTGGCTCCCATTTTTGGCTTGCTGAAGTAGGTGCGCGAAGCGTTCATGAGAGTGTGAAGCGCGAAGCCGCCCGTCCCCTGCCACCCGACCCGATTATTGAGTACTACAAACAATTTGTGGATCGAACCTTGATTCGCGAGAACCTCAAGAAGACTCGTGAGGAGCGGCTCGAGATGTTGATGGGGCTCCAGGCCTTTTACGACGAGGCCCAACGCCTGCGCGAGCGGCGGAATCGGGATGGCGGCTCTTGATCCAGTTTCGGGAGCTGCTTCGTGTCCTCGCGGCGGAAGAGGTGCGGTTCATCGTTGTCGGCGGCGTGGCCGGGATACTGCACGGCGGAGGGCGGTTGACGCAGGACCTCGACGTTGTGTATGAGCGGACGCATGACAACCTGGCCCGTATCGTTCGGGCCCTGGCTCCACACAGGCCCTATCCCCGGGGGGCGCCGCCAGGTGACATGCCCCCCGAAAACCGGTCCAGTCCGAATGTGAATTCCTCTTGTACGAAGCACCCCTTACGGGCAGGAGGAAGAATATGAGCAAGAGGAAAAGACACAAGGACGAACAGATCCACGCGATCCTGAAGGAGGCCGACGCTGGCGTGAAGCCGGCCGAGCTCTGCCGGAAGTACGGCATGACTCAGCAGACCTTCTACCGCTGGAAATCCAAGTACGGCGGCATGGAGCTCAGCGACCTCAAACGCCTCAAGCAGCTCGAGGTTGAGAACAGCGAACTCAAGAAGATGGTCGCGGATCAGGCGTTGGACATCCGGGGCCTCAAGGCGATCCTCGGAAAAAAGTGGTGAGCCGGGAGCAGAAGCGTGAAGCCGTCCGCGTGGCCACCGCGGTCGGCCTCAGCGAGCGGCGGGCCTGCAGGCTCGTCATGTTCGCCCGCTCTGTGTTCCGGCATCGGCCAACGCGGCGCACCGGTGACCCGATCGTGGAGAGGCTTGTCGCACTGGCGCACAAGTATCCGCAGTTCGGTTATCGTCAGCTCTGGCGCAAGCTGCGCAGGGACGTTCTGGTGAACCACAAGAAGGTCTACCGCCTCTACTGCTTCCTGCGCCTGAAATTGCGCAGGAGAAGCCCGAAGAAGCGCCGTTCCAATGGATCCCAGAACCCGATGATTGTCCCGGCCCGGCCAAACGAACGGTGGTCGATGGATTTCACGGCGGACTCTCTGGCAGGCGGCCGCCGATTCCGCACCCTCAACGTCATTGACGATTGCACGCGAGAGTGTCCGGCCATCGAAGTCGACACGTCGCTTCCGGCGGTACGCGTAGTTCGCGTGCTGGAGCGGATCGCCATTGAACGCGGATACCCGAAGCAGATCGTCGTGGACAACGGCCCCGAGTTCGATTCCAACGCATTGCGGCAGTGGGCAGCCGTGCATCGTGTGGATCTCCACTTCATCGAGAAAGGCAAGCCGCAGCAGAATGCATACGTCGAGAGCTTCAACGGAAAGTTCCGATTCGAATGTCTTTCGCGGGAATGGTTTTCAGATCTCGCGGAAGCACGCCGAATCATCGAGGAGTGGAGGGTTGGGTACAACACCGACCGTCCGCATAGTTCCATCGGCGGGATACCCCCGGCGGAATACGCATTGAAACTTGAAGCGGCCTAAGAATCAATGACGAGGAATTCACATTCGGGTTGGTACAAAAAGCGGGGGCATGTCACCGCCACTACTCCAGTTGGAACACTCCGTGTTTGCATTGGGTCCTGAATCAAAAAGGACGAACGTGGACATCCATCCCTGCCCCGGCACAGAAATGCCTAATTGGAGGCTGATCGATATCTCATGCGCGGTGCACATGTGAGCATTCGTGTTATCGCAAGCGGTGGCGCAAAGCGATTTGGCGCCCCCGAACCCCCCGACCTGTGCCCCGTTGAACGTCCCGGTGGTCTTCCCACAGTACACCCCCAACACACTCGACGAAATCCTGCCGTTCACGGCCAGCTTGGTGTTCGCATCGGCCGTGGCCCCGCCCACCCCCACGCTGCACGCAGTCGTCACGGAACCGCCCGAGCTGATCCAGCAGTTCGTAGCCTGCGCGAGCAGCTGCAGTAGCTGCACTGGCGATGGACCTCCCTCTGCTTTCTTGAAGATGCAGGCCCCGAGCAGGAGCCCCCCGAGCGCGGATGCGGTGGCGATGATGGTTGTTTTGCTCATGGTTTCTCCTTGACGATGTTTGACCGGCGCCTCTTCTCGATTCACGGTTCTTTTTAACGATCAGAACCAGCGCACCCTTTTGGTTCCCTTACACATTCGCGGGGCGGGCTTTACAGGCAACAAGCGATGGAGTAGCTATTGGGACAGGTAGTCGTGGTGAATTGAGTGCCTGACCAAATAAATCCTTGATCTGTGCCAACAACGGACGTAAAGGCTGCGCAATCAGCGATAGCTCCCGGGGAGGTTCCACCCCATGCGTACCAAAGAGCAAAAGGGATAGACTGACCTTGTTGTAAGCTCATCAACATTTCATGGGCCGAACACATGTGCGCGAGCGTGCTGGAACACGTAGCTTCGCACTTGAGTTTGGCGCCGGTGTAGCCACCCACCTGTGCTCCATTGTAGGTGCTCGCTGTCTTCCCACAGTAGACCCCCAACACACTCGACGAAATCCGCCCATTCACGGCCAGCATCGTGTTGGAATCCGGCGTCGTGCCGCCGATGCCGATGGAGCTCGCCGAAATCCGACCATTCACAGTCACGCTGCAACTCGTGGTTACATTCCCGCCCGAACTCGCCCAACAGTTGGTCGCCTGCGCGAGCAGTTGCAGCAACTGCACCGGTGATGGTCCGCCTTCGGCCTTCCTGAAGATGCACGCGCCGAGGAGCAGGCCTCCGAGCGCCGATGCAATGGCAATGATGGTGATTTGCTTCATTCTTGGTCTGCCTCCGGTCTTTCTGCTGTTTCTGTCCGACCGTTATTCGTGAGAGGCTCTCCGGCTTCGCACGCGGCGGCCCGCGAGTGGTGCATCTTCTCTTCGATGACCGCGGCGATCTTACGGTAGTCCGCGCTGGGTGGCCCGGCAATCATGCGGCGGCTCCCAGCCTCGAGATCGGCTGACGCAGGCTGCTTGGCCTTTGACTCCTCCCAGTTCATGTCAGAATGCCAAAACCACGCCCGCCGTGAAACCGCGTCGCTCCCCCATCCGGAACAGGAAACCAAAGCCACCCGGGACCTGACCCGCATCGGAGAGGGCCGCCTTCCCCGGGTTCGCGGTGGGGCCGCCGAAGAACGCCGCGTCGATCAGGTTGTAGACATAGACTGCACCGAGCAGACCAAAGTACAGCGTGCCGCGGGAAGCCGCGTCGTTCTGTTGCACTTGAAATCCCTGCGAATACAGAACGCTCCCCAAGGTCAGCGGGATGGATTCGCGGTCGCTGGGCAATATTAGCGCCAGGTTGGCCGACGAGTCGTAGTCCGTGCGTGCCGCGTTGTAGTCCCGGCGGGCCCCCATCAGAAGCGCGAGCGAGAGCACTGTGCCGCCGAGCAGAGCACCGGCCCGGTAGCGTTCGCCGCGACGATACTGGCCCCAGCCCGGCAGTACGGCGGAACGCCAGAGTGCGCCCGTGTCGGATGCATTCCAGACGCGGTCGAAAACGCCCGGCCCCGCAGCAGTCTTGCCGGTGATGCGCAGGGCGATGCGATTGGCCAGACTCTGGGCGGCGGCTTCCACCCGCTCGATGTCGTCGGCCGACTCGTTTTCGGCGAATTCGATGGTCGCCGTCTCCACATCGATGATGTTCACATTGAGCGAAACACGCCGCCCGATCTGGATCACCGAACCGGTCAGCATCTTGTTTGCTGCCAGCAACTGACCCACGCGCACAGTGCACGAGGTATCCGAACAGGCCCCCGACTTCTGGAGAGCCTGCTCGTCGAGCACCTTCTGGATGGATTGGCGGTCCACAACCACAAAGACATCCGTTTTCACCATGGCCGTGCGGACGAGGTCGGAAACATACTGCGCCTGGCCCGCGCTGATGCCCTCGCGTGCGAGCAGGTCCATGGCCGCCATACGGGGCTTCTCGGTCGATTCAGACGGCGCCGCAGCCAGGGGAAGGGCCGCTGCAGAGATAACTCCTGCCAAGATTCCGGCCAGGAGAATGCGACGCAGAAGCCCAGAGGGCGCTGGGCGAGCGGCGAATTCGTGGACGAGCCGAATGCATGAGGTCACTGGGCGAGCAGTTTCCGGTCGTGGTGGTGGCATTTGGGATTCAACTATAGCCAATTGGCGTGCGTCTGCGATGCGCCTTGCTATTGCGACTG
>CAZPFB010000171.1:0-9173 GCA_964585735.1 uncultured Leptospiraceae bacterium | reverse complement strand
GCTGATGATGATGGAAATCTTTTCCTTTGTCAGGTCGGCCATATTCACTCCTCAAACGCACCCTTCCGGCTTGGGGACCCCCGCTATCTTTGCCGCGGTGCTGCCCGGTCGAACGGGAAATATCTTGTATAGTTCTTTAGTATCGACTCCGCTGTTCTTGGTGATCCGCCGAATGGTGGGCGATTTTCCATTCTCGGCGAAGTCCCGGCGCATGTAGTCAATCACGAGCCAATGTCGGTCGCTCAGATCCAATCCGTTGGCCCGAGCGATCTCTGCGGCCACCTCACGACTCCACTGGGACGTATCCACCAGGTACCCGTCCTCGTTCAGTCGCACGGCGCCCCCTGCTATTGTGCTCTCTGCCATCACAAACCTCCTGTTGCGGTAAAGTCTTTCCCAGCCAGCCTCATGCGGGCCGGGATAGTCGGTACGCGTCTCCCCTTGAGAAGCACGTTCCAGTAGATCCAACGAAAGGCCAGTTTGCCCCAATGGTTGACACGATTCTCTTTCAAGAGGGAAAGCGGACCGATCAGGGGAACGGGGAAGCGTCCGGGGACGGGCTCATGATCGTAGTTGAAGTCGATCAGCAGGCCACGACCAAAGCCGGATTCAATGAAGCAGTTGGCATGCCCGTCGAACGAGGGCTCTGGGGCCTGCCCTCGCGCGAACCGGACAATATTTTCAATCAACAGTTCCGCCTGGAAATGCGCCACAGAACCCGCTTTGGAGGTCGGGACGTCTGTGGCGTCACCGAGGACGAAGATGTTCTCGCTTGCCTTGGCCTGGAGCGTGTGCCTGTCCACCGGCACGAAGTTGAGCTCATCACCGAGGCCCGAGCGTTCCAGCAGCGAATCACCCATGTTCGTGGGAACCGTCACCAGGAGGTCGAACGGGTACTCTCGTCCATCATATCCGAAGATGCGGCGCTTCTTGCCGTCGATGCGCTCCGCGTGGAACTCCGGCACGACCTCAATCCCCTTTTCCGCGAGCAGGTGACTGAACATGCGCGATGCGACGGGCTTGGTGAAAGCGCCGTCCAGCGGCGTCAGAAAATGGATCTTCGTCTTCCCACGGAGACCCGCACGCGTCAGGAACCAGTCCGCGAGGAACGCAAACTCGAGGGGCGCCACCGGACACTTGATGGGCATCTCGTTGATGTGAATGACCAGGTCTCCGCCGGTGAATTTGGCCAATGCCGGCCGTAGCGCGGTTGCCCCTGCGTGCGTGTAGAAGTCGAAAATGCTCTCCCGCCAGCCAACGCCGAGCATTCCTTCCGTCTCCTCGGGCGCAATCCTCGAACCGGTGGCAATGATCAGGATGTCATAACGCAGCTTCGTTCCGTCCGCGAGTGTAACGCTTCTCCCCGTGGGTTCAATCGCCTGGGCAGGCTCACGAAAGACCCTCACACCGGCGGGCAGCAGCCCAGCGAGGGGACGGCGCACATCCTGCTCGCGCAACGTTCCGAAAGGTACGAACAGGAACCCGGGCTGGTAGTAGTGCTCTGCGGACGGATCCACAAGCAGGATCTGCCATTCATGCTGGTCCAACCGGCGCTTCAAGTGGTGGGCCATCATGGTCCCGCCGGTTCCGCCCCCGAGTATGAGAACTGTTTTCACTGCCACCAAGGAGTGGCCGCCCGTTCGCGTCGTCAACGGAACATGGACGCGACGCACCTGACTTGCATCATGCCTGCCGGGCCAAAACCAGTCCGGAACGAACGCTTGCCACGCGCGCGACCGGCCTCAGATCTCCCGCATGAAGGCTTTTCGCTATTTGGTTGCGGCGCTTCTGGCCATCGGGATCGTGCTCGGCATCGGCCTGTTCGTACCCACCACGGCCGTGGCCTGGCTGCTGCTGCGCCCAGCTCAGATCAAACAGTGGCTCTTTCACCCGGCATTGCGACTGCAGGCCGCTCAGGACCTACAAACGGCATTCGCGGGCGGGCCCCAGACGAAACACGGCGGTGCGCTGGGCGCAGCCATGGGACGCGCGATGACGGCCGGCCTCATGCAGGCATACCAGAGCGGGCCGGCGCACGCGGCAGCGGATCAGGTGCTGCGAGCCTACGCCGATTTTGCGCTGGGCCGGATCGAACGGCTGGCGTTCTCCGTGGACCTGCAGCCTCTGAACCGGGAGATCAGTCGCTCCGTCTCGGCGGAGTTCCAAAAGTTGATCGCGAGTCGTCCCGCATGTACGCTTCAGTGGGCCGACATCGAAAGGGCACGCAACTTCGAATGCATCGCACCGCCGGTGCGCCTCGTGCTCTCGCTGGGAATTCCGGCGCAACTCATCCCGTTACCGGCTAACGTCACCGAATCGACCCTGGGGCTTTCGCCTCCGGTCCAGGAAAGCATGCGCCGCTTCTTCAACTACGTCCGTCGCCTGCCGCCTGCTTTGCTCGGATGCGTGCTTCTGCTGTTGTTCTGCCAGTACGCAGCCGTCCCGGATGATTCTGGAAGGCTCACCGCATGCGGTTGGACCATGGTCGTGGCGGGTGCGGTCTCGGCTCTGTGCATTCTCGCCGGGTGGTTTCTCCTGCACCAGGCCCTTACTTTCGGATCCCCGGGTGCTCTGGCGATGCCGCGCGTGGTCGCGGTGGGTTTGCGGATAGTCGCGGGCGACGCGGCCCGCACTGCCTGGATCATCTCGATTCTGCCTGTTGCGGCCGGTTTGGGTTTTATCCTGCTCGCGCGACGAAACCGAGTCAGTTGACGCCGGGTGGTTCTTCGATGCGACCGTCCGGATGCCGCGCGAAGCGCCCGCGCGTTCTGGGATGGACGGGCTCGTCGCTCGGCCAGGGCCAGCCGCCGAAGCCCGTGCGCCGGTAGTCGAGGAAGGCTTCCTGGATTTCCTGAGGCGAGTTCATCACGAACGGTCCGTGCTGGGCAACCGGTTCTCCGATCGGTCGTCCCTGCAACAAGAGCAACTCACAGGCGCCGCGTGTGGCACGGAGTTGCAGTTCTCCTTCGCGGAGGCGCAGACCCGTCGGCGGTTGAAACCGAGCACCGTCTGCCTCGATTTCTTCTCCCGAAAAGAAGTACAGCATGCGTCCGGTGCCCTCCTCCACGGCAGGGAGCGTCCACTGCGCCTGGTCCTCGAGTCGAATGGTCCAGATGGCAAGGTTCGCGTCTTTTCGAGCGGCCCAGGATTCCGGCGGCGGCGTCACGCCTCGGGCCTGCCCGTACGCGCCCGCATACACCGTGACCTTCACGCCCGGCGCCTCCCTGCTTCTGATGATCTCATGCTGGATGTGCTCGGACCAGTACATCGAGAAGTACGGAGCCGCAAACTTATCCGCGGCGGGCAGGTTCAACCAGATCTGAAATAGCTCGACCGGATTCGGCCCCTCCCGTTCGAGCAACGGAAACATCTCACAGTGGACGATGCCGCGGCCTGTGGTCAGCCACTGAATGTCCCCCTGTCCGAAACGGGCGGTCGCGCCCAGGGAATCGGAGTGATCGATGTAGCCCTGGCGGACTATGGTGACGGTCTCAAATCCGCGGTGCGGGTGCTGCGGAAAGCCGGGAACGGCCTGACCGTGGTACATCCTCCAGCCGTCTATCCCTTCGAAGTCCATGCCCATGTTGCGCCCGGCCAGGGACGCCCGAGGGCCCAGGCGATCGTTGCCGGCGGGATAGTGATCGTGATGGTGCACGCAGAACAGGAACGGGTCGAGCGTGTCCCAGACGAAATCGAGATGGCGCGCTTCGAGGATCGTGGAGGTGGTTCTCTTCATCGGTGAACCAATGTACTGCCCGGAACTCTCCCCGTCGAGAAGGGCTGTCCCAAGGACCGGTGGATACTGCTTGACACGCAGTATGACGAAATACTGATTCGTAACACCGCGCGGCAGAGGTGGGACGGCACGATCCGCATTCGCATTCGGAATGCCGGCCCGCAACGAATCCGTGCATTCCTGGAACGAGGCGCGATCGCCCGGTCCCTCACCGGGAGGTCTATTCGGCCTTTCTGCAATTTGATACGACTCGGTGAGGTACACATGCTGGTGATGATACGGAACATTCTAACGGCGGCCTGCCTGCTGCTCTCATGGGGGTTGCTCGCGCACGACGTTCGCTCGGAGACTACGTTGGGCCGCGCCGCCAGGATACGATTCTCCTATTCGGACGGTAAGCCGCTCGCCTACGAATCTGTCGTCGTCACGGCGCCGGACTCGGCCGTCGAGTTCCAGACCGGAAGGACGGACCGGGCGGGACGCTTCGCTTTCCTGCCCGATTCGCCAGGAACCTGGAAGGTCCGCGTGTCCACGCGCGACGGCCACGGCACGACGGCCACTTTGGTTGTGCACGATGAGGAAGCCATTACCCCAAAACTCGATTCGTGGTACGACCAATTCCCGCGCTTGGCGGCCGGACTGGGTTGGCTTCTCGGGGTCTTTGGAATCTTGGCGATCTGGCGTACCCGGAAACGATCGTGAAGCGGGCCGGATTGCGTTTAGCGAGTTCCATTGCCGTCGCGTTTGCTGCGGCAATCGTTCTCGCCGTTTTTGCAAACACCAGTGTCCGCGCACATCAATACGGATGTCGGCCTGAATGTCCTCGACGCGTGGTGGTTCTATATGCGAGAGCCCAAACGCACACAGCAGGGCTCGGAAGGTCGCGAGCGCGTTCGCCTGCTGTTCAATACTTCGGCGCTCTTTTAGAAATGCATATTCCTGACGGATTCATCGCGCCGGTCGTGTACCTACCCGCATCGGGCGCCGCCTCGCTCCTGTGGCTGAGCCGCCTCCGGCGACTGCGAACCGAGGTACGCACAGCGGCCCTTCCCCTTCTCGCGGCGCTCGGCGCGGCGCTTTTCGTCCTGATGCTGCTCTCCCTGCCCCTGCCGGGAGGGACATCCGTCCACGCGACCGGCGTGGCCGTGCTCGCTTTGCGTTTCCGGTGGGGCACAGTGTACCTGGTGACTGCCCTTGCACTCTTCATCCAAACGGTTCTTCTTGGCGTCGGTGGGATCACGACCCTGGGAATCAACGCCCTGGCGCTGGGGTTATTGGGCGGCGGCACGGCGCGATTGTGTCTTCGACTGCCCCTGCCGCGGTCGGCCCGTGTTTTCGCCGCCGGTCTTCTTTCGGTCCTTGCGGCCGCCATCCTGATTGCGTTGTGCTTGGGGCTGCAGCCCCTCGTGGCCTCGGATGCCGCCGGTCGCCCCCTCTACTTTCCCTTTCCACTTGCAGTTGCCTTTCCCGCTCTCGTGCTGCCGCACCTGGCCGTAGGAGTTGCCGAGGGCCTGCTCACCGTTGGTGTCGACCGGCTGATGAGGAGCAGGCATGCTCCGTGACCGACTCCTCCTGGGCGCCTACGCTGCGTTCGTCGTCGGAGTATCGTTCCTTAGAGATCCGCTGTTCCTGGCATTCGCTCTGACGGGCATGCTCGGACTAGCCCTCCTGGGTCGAGCAGCGGTACATCTGGTCGGGCGTACGGCACTCCTGCTGCTGTTCTTCAACGGCACACTCAGCGTTTCCTACGCCGCTTTTTCCGCCTGGAACGGCCTCGACTACCGGGATACACTCCTGGTCATCAACCTCAGGAGCGCAGCGATCACGATGGCGACGCTCCTGATCTTTGACCGCGTCCCTCTGGTTCGCGCCTTTTCTTTTTCACCGGAACTGGTCCGGCTGGCCGTGCTGGTCCTGGCCCTCTCTTCGGCCTATCGACGCTTCGCCGCCGCCGCCCGACTGTCCCTGCAGAGCCGAAGCCCAAGGGCCGCACGCATCGGGGATGTCTACCGACACCGCGCGAGCGTGGCCGCCCTCCTGATCAGGCGCGCCCAGGCGGACGCGCGTCAAACCCTCTTCGCCCTCGAATCGCGGGAATTCGAACTATGATCGAACTGGACCAGGTCACGTTCGGCTACCAACCGCGTCGACCGCCGGTCATCAGCGGGCTTTCCCTGCGCATGGAACGGGGGGAACGGCTTGCGCTCGCCGGACCCAACGGCGCGGGCAAAACGACCGTTCTCCAACTCATGAACGGCCTTCTGTTCGCGCGCTCGGGAGTCGTTCGATTTGAAGGCAACTCCCTAACCCGCCGTCTCGTGCGGTCGCGAGATTTTCGGCGAGACTTCCGCAGCCGGGTCGTGTACCTGTTCGCACAGTCCGATGCCATGCTCTTCAATCCTACGGTCCACGACGAAATTGCCTTCTCGAGTCGCCTTCTGGGCCTGCCGGACGTTGAGGAGCGTGTCCAAAGATGGGCCCGAGTTTTTGCATTGACCGAACACCTCTCGCGCGCCCCTTTCGAGCTGAGCGCCGGCGAGCGCCGACGTACGTGTCTTGCGGCGGTCTTCAGTCTCGAGCCCGAAGTCCTGCTTCTGGACGAGCCCGAGGCAGACCTGGACGAAATGAGCATTCGAACTCTCGAGCAGTTGCTCCTTGCCGAAAACCGAACGGTAGTGGCCGCCACTCATTCTGAGTCCTTCCGAAGCCGGGTCTGCACGCGGACCGTTTCGCTGGAGGGGAGCCGGGTCACTCTCGGGAATCGCAAATGATCGAGCGCTTCACGGTCTCCATGCCACCCGACCTTCTCGCGGCCCTGGACGCCGCCGTGGCCGAGAAAGGCTACGCTTCCCGGTCGGAACTGATGCGCGACCTCATCCGCGGTGAAATGGTCGAGGAACGCTGGCAGAATCCGGACGACAGGGTGGTCGGTGTGCTCACAGTCGTGTACGATCACCATCAGCCCGGCCTTGCGCAACGCCTCATCGACAAGCAGCACGACCACCTGGTCAACGTTCTTTGCACGACCCATGTCCATATCTCCCATCACGACTGCCTCGAAGTGATCATCATGAGCGGCGAGGGCGGCCGGATTCAGGGAATTGCCGACTCCATCGGAGGCCTGCGCGGTGTGAAATTTGCGCGGCTCACGCGGGCAGCGGGCTTCCAAACGGACTGAAGCGGGCCAACAATGCCGGGAACGATTCGAGGTGGCTTCGTTTCCGAGGCGTCGGGGCGTACTCTACTTCCAGCGCACGGCGGTGCCGGTGCATTCCACCCTTGTTCCCGGGGGACTCTCGCAGTGAAGGTTGCAGCGCTTCTCGGTGTGTCCGCAACTCACGCCTGTGACCGCGTCAGCGCCGAGTTCGTGCGCTTTGTCGCGCAACCTGCCACGGACCAAGTCCAATGTGCACCGGGGACCCAGCAGGCCGCCCGGCCAACACGGGCTCGTGCAGCAATGGGCCTCCACCGTACCGACCATCGAGTGTCCGCGCTCCACCTTCTCGTGTGCCATGATCAGCGGGGGACGGCAGCCGGTCAGACAGCCGCTCAAACAGCCAATGAGCAGCGAACAGGAGCATAGCTTTCCCACCACGTCAGCCGCCCTCCGAAATCCGCTGCGTCTCGTATTCCTGCAAGTGCCCGCGAATCCTTTCGTGAATCTCGCTCGGAATACCGACACCACGGTCGGCAAGGCGCTCTCTGTACTTCTTGAGCGAGAGCTGGTGGCGTGAACTTCGGGTGAGCGTATCGAAGATTGCGAACAGCTCCGGCCGAAGCAGGCGCACCAGCTCCGGATCCTGCCGCAACCGCTCCTGGTAGGGACGCAGAAGGCGGGCATTCACAGCGCGACACACGGAACGGTAGAAGGCAAAACGGAGCAGTACCGATGCCTCGATTTCCCGATTGTCCAGCGCCCGCTCCAGCGACGCCAGGTTGATGCAATCGATCACCTGGATGTCGTAGTGCGCCTCAGAATCACCGGTGTCCAGTTCGGCGCGGATGCGTTGTTCGGTCTCACGAAAGTGGGAACAGGTGTCCAGAGAGCATTCCTCCGCGCCATGGTGCCCGCATTCGAGGTACAGGACGAGGTCCACATCCGAGCGCTCTTCCGACATGCCGAAATTGAGCGAACCGGTGATGTCGAACGCAATCCGCTGCGAGCGCATCCCCACCGCGCGGGCGTAGCTTCGAAAACGATGAATGCGCGCTCGGGACGCCGCGGACTCATGCCTCCGAAAGTAGGCCTTGATTCGGTTGTATTCCTGAATCAGAGGGTGGTCGTTGAAGGGAGGAATCATGCGCCCGACCCCCTACAGAGTGCCGCCCGCGCCAGGCCTGGCAAGCGTTCTTTTTCGGGAACGGTGGGCGCGGCCGCCGGGCCAGCCCAAAAAAAAGAAAGGCGGCCCCACAGGAGCCGCCTTTCCCCGAGAGGAAGGTTGGTCGGACTTACATGTCCATTCCGCCCATTCCACCCATTCCGCCCATACCGCCGGGCATCCCGCCGCCTTTGTTTTCCTTCTCAGGAAGGTCGGTGATGCCGACTTCCGTCGTCAGGACCATGCCCGCGATGGAGGCCGCGTTCTGGAGCGCGCTGCGCACGACTTTGGCCGGGTCCAGAATTCCCGCTTTCGCGAGGTCTTCCCATTCCAGAGTGGCAGCGTTGAAGCCAATCCCCTCGGCCTGGCCAAGCGCCTGTTGCACGATGACGCTGCCTTCGAGGCCCGCGTTGTTGGCAATCTGACGCAGCGGCTCTTCGAGCGCCCGGTACACTATGCGCGAACCGGTTTTCTCGTCGCCTTCCAGCGAGAGTTTGTCCAGCACCGAACGCGTGCGCAGGAGCGTCAGACCGCCGCCGGGAACGATGCCTTCTTCCACCGCGGAACGGGTGGCCGAAAGGGCGTCCTCGACGCGCGCCTTTTTCTCCTTCATCTCGACTTCGGTGGCTGCGCCCACGTTGATCACGGCAACACCGCCTGACAGCTTGGCCAGACGTTCCTGCAGTTTCTCACGATCGTAGTCGCTGGTCGTATCTTCGATCTGTTTTTTGATCTGGCTGATGCGACCTTTGATGTCGTCGGCTTTGCCCGCGCCTTCGATGATCGTGGTGTCTTCTTTGTTCACCGTGACTTTCTGAGCAGTGCCCAGGTGACGCACTTCTGCGTTCTCGAGCTTCATGCCCAGGTCCTCGGAGATCACCTGACCGCCTGTGAGGACCGCAATGTCTTCGAGCATCGCTTTGCGGCGATCCCCAAAGCCCGGCGCTTTCACAGCGCAAACTTTGATCGTCTTGCGGAGGTTGTTCACTACGAGCGTGGCCAGAGCTTCACCTTCAACCTCTTCGGAGATGATGAGCAGCGGACGTCCGCTTTGCGCAACTTTCTCGAGCAGGGGCAGGAGTTCCCGCATGTTCCCGACCTTCTTCTCATGGATCAGG
>CAZPFB010000170.1:0-9191 GCA_964585735.1 uncultured Leptospiraceae bacterium | reverse complement strand
ATTCACAACTCCGAGGGGTTGAACGTGAAGGCCTACAACCGCTGCGTCGGCACCCGCTACTGCTCCAACAACTGCCCCTACAAGGTCCGTCGTTTCAACTGGTTCGAGAACTGGCGCTACATGGAAGGTCTCGAACAGGTCATGGATATTCGCACAGCGCTGCTGCACTGGGGCGCCGACTTCCGTCCGCGTTTCCGGGCGCCGCAGCATTTGGGCCTGAATCCCGATGTCACAGTCCGCAGTCGCGGCGTGATGGAGAAGTGCACGTTCTGCATCCAGCGGATCGCCGGAGCGCGGCAGGAGATGAAGGCTCAAGGAGAGCGGCGTATGCGGGACGGCGCGGTGCGTACCGCGTGTCAGGAAGTCTGCCCCTCGAATTGCATCTCATTCGGAGACATCAACGATCCGAAGAGCGAGATCCACCACCTCGTGCGCAACGAGAAGACGCGCGATCGACGGGGTTACCAGGTGCTGGACTTCTTGGGAGTTCGACCGTCGATCACCTATCTGGCCAAGGTCCGGCACAAGACCTGAGGGACTCATGATGAAGGCCACGCAGCAGGAACTCGAGCACATATACCCAGAACTGGTAACCGGCGGGAAGACCTACGCCGACGTGAACCGGGACATAGCCGCGCCTACGGAGCGCCTGCCGAACCGAGCTTGGTGGATCGGCTTTGTTATTTCGCTAACCATGCTGGGCATGCTGGGTATCGAAGTGGCGCTCGTAGTCGGCGGCGGTATGGGGCTCTTGGCCATCAACATGCCGGTGGCATGGGGCACGTTCATCATCAACTTCGTTTTTTGGATTGGAATCGGGCACGCCGGGACGCTCATTTCGGCCATTCTGTATCTCTTCCGGCAGCAGTGGCGAACGGCCATCAACCGATCGGCTGAGGCCATGACGATCTTTGCGGTCCTTTGCGCGGCCGTATTCCCGAACATCCACGTCGGTCGCTTGTGGTTCGTGTTTTGGCTCTTTCCCATTCCCAATGAACGCGGGACACTCTGGCCCAACTTTCGATCACCCCTCCTGTGGGACGTTTTTGCCATCTCGACGTACCTCACGATCTCGTTAGTGTTCTGGTACCTCGGTCTCATCCCTGACTTTGCTTCGATTCGGGACCGAATCAAAGAAAGCGACTGGGTCCAGACGCTCCGCAAGAAGCTCTACTCGGTTCTCTCTTTTGGTTGGGTCGGTAGCGCACGCGTCTGGTCGCACTACGAGGCCACGGCCATGATTCTTGCCGGCCTTTCGGCCCCGCTGGTCCTTTCGGTCCACTCCGTCGTCTCGTTCGACTTCGCCACCTCGGTGATCCCCGGCTGGCACACGACGATCTTCCCGCCCTACTTTGTTGCCGGAGCCGTGTTCTCGGGCTTCGGTATGGTTCTCACGCTGCTCGTGATCATGCGCGAGATCTTCAATCTCAAGGACTACATCACCATCAAGCACCTGGAGAACATGGCCAAGATCACCATGCTTACGGGCTCCATCGTGGGATTGGCCTACGGGACCGAGTTCTTCATTGCCTGGTATAGCGGAAGCCCATTCGAGGAGTTCACCTTCATCAACCGCGCTTTCGGTCCGCTGTGGTGGTCGTACTGGATCATGATCTCCTGCAACGTGATCACGCCGCAGCTGTTCTGGTTCAAGGCGATTCGAACGAGCCCCATCGCGCTGTGGATCATTTCCATCTTTGTGAATATCGGGATGTGGTTCGAACGCTATGTGATCGTAGTCACATCGCTGCACCGCGACTACCTGCCTTCGAGCTGGGACATGTTCATTCCGACATTTCACGACTACGCCATCCTGATTGGTTCGTTCGGTCTGTTCTTCACGTTGTTCCTGCTGTTCGTTCGACTGTTCCCGACCATCGCCATGGCGGAGATTAAGAGCGTCATGCGCGCGCCGGGCGCCGCCAGGGGGTTCGGACACTGAGTCCCAAGGGAAAGCCATCATGACGGAACTGGTGAACAAGTTGCTGGAGCGCGTGGAAGTGAGCCTGGACCGCTTCTTCGGTGGAGCCGTGAGCGGTCTTTACGGGTTGCTCGATCGCGCTTTTGAATACACGTATCGAGAAACGAAGGCTGGCATTTTTGGCCTGTTTTCGGAACCGGATAAGCTGCGTCAGGCTGCCCGGGCCGCTCGCGATCGTGGATACACCAACTTCGACTGCCTGACGCCCTTCCCGTTGCACGGCCTCGAATTTGACATGGGCCTGCGCAGGTCCAAGGTTCCCTACATAACGTTTTTCGCGGGGCTTACCGGAGTCATTACTGCGTTCCTGATGCAGTGGAGTGTCCATGAGCAGGTGGTCCCTCAGCTGTTTCGGTACTTCGACATCTTCCCGAACCTTCGCTCGTATCCGCTCAACATCGGTGGCAAGCCCAGCTACAGTTGGCCGGCAATGATCCCGATCTGCTTTGAACTAACCGTGTTGCTTGGCGGGCATACCACCGTGATCGGCCTGCTGCTCCTCGGTAGAATCCCGAAGGCCTCGCGCAAGATCCTCCATCCCGAGATCACGAACGACAGATTCTGCCTGTGGATCCCAACGGATTCCGCGGGCTATAATGAAGCGAACGCGCGGCAATTGCTTACCGAGTTCGGTGCGACCGACATTACGGTGGTCACGGAGGGGCAATCATGAGTCGTGCCCTTTCTCTGGCTATCGTCACTATCGCCCTGGCAGTCGGGTACGGTTGCAACTACCGCAGCAACACGTCGGGCCTGCACTGGTTCTTGGACATGCACGACTCGCTCGCTGTTGAAGCACAGGAGGAGGATCCGTCCACTCTCGGGAGCTCGGCAGCGCCAACGAAAGCCGCGGGTGGAATGGAAGCCCTCGGTGGACCGGGATCCGGGATTCGCGTGCCGCCGGAAGGAACTGTGCCGCGCAACCACGAGCCGTACTCCATTCCCGACATTGCGACGGCCGGCCGCGTCCTCCGCAATCCGCTGCCTGCCACTGAGGTGGTTCTGACGCGCGGTCAGGATCAATTCGGCGTGTTCTGCGCTCCCTGCCACGGAAACTTGGGTGGAAATCGCGAAACCGGGCGTGGCAACGGTTCCGTCGTTCCGCGTTTCCCGGAACAGGATGTGCCAGGCCTCGTGGGACCAAAAGCCAACGCGGTGGCCATGAAGGATGGCGAGATCTTCCACATGATCACGGTGGGTCGCAACTTCATGAAGCCGTACGCCGCACAGATTTCTCCGGCGGACCGGTGGGCCATCATCAACTATCTGCGGTTGCTCCAGCGGGCGGCGGCAAAGTAGCCACGGAGAACAAGGGAGTCAACAAGCGACATGGTCCATCTGCCTGACGAATCTCGACTCATGTTCCGGATGCCACGGAAGTTCGTTCTGATCGCCCTCGGAATGGTGGTCGGTGGAGTCCTCCTCATTCTGGCCCAGCTGCTCTTCCCCTGGCATCCGCACTCGGCCGGTGGAGATGCTGGCGCCCACGCCGGCGGCGCGCACCTGAGACTGTGGGTATCCCTGCATTTGGGCCTGCTTCTGGCCATCCCGCTGGGGCTCGGCGGACTGTACTTCACTGCGGTCAATCATGTGGCCGGTGCGGCGTGGTCGGTTACCATCCGCCGCGTGGCGGAGAGCCACTTCTGGTTTCTACCATTCGTTTTGATCCTGATGGCGGTCGTGCTCTTCTTTGGGATGGGTGATATTTTCAGCCATTGGGTGCATCCCGCAAATCCGCAGGACCACCTTCTCAAGCACAAGAGCCCCTGGCTGTCCAAGGGCTTCTTCCAGTACCGAAACCTTGCGGTGGTCGTCCTGTGGTTGGTCTTGGGCTTCTTGCTCTGGAAGAGGTCAACTTCCCAAGACGCGGACGGAGCCTTTTCTCATACCCGCTTTCTCGCCCGCTTTTCGGCTTTGTTCTTGGTCCTGTTCGGCCTCAGCTTTTCGGCCAGCGCTTGGGATCTGAGCATGAGCCTGGAGCCGCATTGGTTTTCCACGATGTGGGCGGTCTACATTTTCGCGGGTTTGGCGCTCACCACCTTTGCGGTTCTGGTCCTCTGGGCTTGGTACCTGAAGGGCAATGGGTTCTTGGGTGACTCTTTCAACGAGAACCACCTTCATGACTTGGGCAAGTTCATGTGGGGCCACACGATCTTCTGGGCCTACATTGGAGTGAGCCAGTTCCTGCTGATCTGGTACGCGCACATTCCAGAAGAAACGACATTCTACAACACGCGCATGTACCACGGCGAAACGATGAAGTACAACGCTTGGGCCTACGTGAGTCTGCTCCTTGTGGTCCTTCGTTTCATTCTCCCCTTCTTTCTCATCATCAAGCGCGAATCGAAACGCAGGCTGCAGTACATGGCCGGTGTTGCGGTCCTGATTCTCGTTGGTCAGATTGTCGACCTGTATTGGATCATCTACCCGACGATCGATCACGGCAAGTTCGTGATGTTCTCGTGGCAGGAACTCGGACCGCTTATGCTCGTTGGGGGTGTCTACCTGCTTTCCATCGGCTATGGTCTGAGCCGGGCCGCGCTCGTGCCCAAGAAAGACCCACGGTTGGAGGAGTGTCTTCACTGGCACCAATGATGGCAGGACCGGGCCCTATGATACGGATGCAAAAGAAAATCATGTCGTCAACGGGAGCGATTATCCTGGCGGCCGCTTGTCTCGTCACCACGGCCTGCTCACGCCGAGATCCCGCGCCTTACGAAGTCAGCTCCGGTACGCTGCAGATGGGTTCGCTGTACTACGCCCAGGCCGGTTGTGCCCGGTGCCACGGCGAGAAATGGGACGGCAAAAGCTCCGAGGCCGTTCAGCTGGAAAAGCAGGGCACACCCGTGAAGGATTTCCGGCAAATGCGCGACCCGGAAACGACTCCCGTGGACTACTTCCGGGTCATTACCGGAGGCACGCCCAAGTTCAAGAATCATACGTTCCACCAATATACGGACGCGGGACGATGGGCCATGGCGCACTTTCTTTACTCCTTGGCTCCCCGAGTCATCGGTTCGAAACAGCCTCAGCGTGAAGAGGCGCTGGTACGGGAGATGGCGGAAGCCGCGCGCGCATATGCAGAAGCTGGAAAACAGGGAAATCGCCGCTGGCAGGCAGGCTTCTTTCAACCGGTGGCGGAGCGCCTCCCCGCTCCCGCTCTCACCGATCTCTTGAAGGCGAACCCTCCCGCTCCAGAGCAGGCACGGGGCATTCCCGATGGCGATCGCATGGCGGCGGTGCATCGCGCGGAGGGGCGCGGGCGAGACCTCTTTGCTTCGGCCTGCGCCGAGTGTCATGGCACCTTTGGTGAAGGCGGACCTGCCGGAATTCGATTGGGGACGATCGCCTGCAAATCTGCCACGGGTAGGTGCGGGGTTGTATTCAGTTCTCCCGATATTCGGGGCCGCGCCGGGCGATTTGCGTCCAAGCATGGCGCCGAAGCCGATGGTGTATTGCCGCGCTTCCTCACCATGCCGGCCGAAGACGTTGCGGCCATCTTCGCATTTCTGGAGGGTCGATAGGCCCGGAAGACTGACATGGCATATCAAAGAACGATACGGTACTTCATTGCGGCTGGCGCCACTTGGGCCTTGGCTGCCTCCGGCTTGGGTCTGCTGAACGAATTGCAGCTCCTGCTGGCCACCCCGAGGTCAGACTTCAGCGGCTTCTATGCGCTGGTGCGGCCTGCTTACACGACGGCTCTGCTTTTCGGGGCGGGCGGCAGTCTCTTTCTCGGCGGCGCCTACTACTGCATAGAGAAGGCGGAGGGAGGCCTGAAGCATGAGGCGTTGGGCCTCGCAGCGTTCGGCCTGTTGCAGGCGGCCGTGCTCTTCGGCGTCCTGACGATTCTCGGAGGCGCCAACAAAGGCCGCGAGTATGGAGAGATGTCCATCCTTTCGGACAATCTCCTGGCGCTTGCCCTGGTGATCTTCTTGGTGAGCGTCATGTGGGGCCGGACCGCCCCGCGGCCGGGCGGCTATTCAGTAACCTACATAGGGACGATCGTTGCAGCTTCGGGGCTCTTGGCCGTATTCTTGGCCGGGAACGTGGGACAACCGCACGGTCCGCTCATGTCTGCTCCCCTCTTCTCGGGGTTGCAGGACGCCCACGTCCAAGAGTTCTACCGGAGCGGCCTGCTTGCCTTCCTTGTGGTATCCGGTGCGCTTGCGCTTGCCTACCACTTCGTTCCCGAGTACTATGGCGTCCCTCTGTACAGTCGCTCTATGGCTGGCTTTCAGATCTTCGGAACCCTGGTTGCGCTGCCCTTTGCAGGCGGAGCCGTGCTCGCACACTCGGCAGCGCCCGCAGTGGGCCAGACAATTGGCGCGGTCGCGGTCGTCAGCGGCGCAGCGGCCATCCTGTCCGGCGCGCTGAGCCTGATTTATACCGTGACGCGAAGTGAGCAGCCTGTTCGGTCGGATCGCTTCGCGCTGTTCGTTCGCTACGGGCTTGCCCTTCTCGTGCTCTGGACGGTCGTGCGTGCGGTGCTGGGCCTTCGTTTCACACAAGCCTCCTTCGCCTTCACGTCCCTGAACTCGCAGGATATCGCCCGGGACATTCAAACGTATGGTCTGCTCATCTTCTTCGGAGTGGGGTATCTGGCGCTCCAGCGGGCATCGGATCGTCCGGTGCTCAAGGGGCTGGTGGGGTGGCACCTCGGATTGTCAGTCGCCGCAGCTCTGTCTTTCCTCGCGGGCGACCTGTTGGTCGGGATTCCGCAGGCGCTGGCAACGCACGCAGTGGCCGACGGCAAATTGACGACTTTGCCCTGGCAGAACATCCTCTTTGCTGGAGCCCTTACGGGTGGCCAGGAGAAGGTGGACCTGGTCTCCCTGTACGTGAGTTCGGGACGGGCGCTCCACTTGGTCGGAGCCATTCTCGCCTGTGGGGGCGGCCTGTTCGGTGCCTTGGCCATGATACCTGCCGCCTTCGGAGCCGGTTCGGGATACCAGGCGCCGACACTGAGGCGCGCCGCCTGAGGTACAAAACATGGACAAGTTGATTGCATCCCTGCTCGAACGACCGTTGAGGGCGCTGGCTTTGGGCTTGGCGGTTCCGATCGTAGCCCTGACGGTTTGCGCCAGTTTGCTCTTTGACCCCTTCCGAGCCAACGGCAGCGGACCGCATCTCAACGGGCCAACGGCGCTGGAATTGGCCGGACAGCAGGTCTACACCGCCCAAGGATGTCAGTACTGCCACACCCAGGCGGTTCGTTCCCTTTCGACCGAGCTGCTCAGGTACGCGCCCGCGGAGAGCTACGGCTACTTTCCGGCCATGACGGCGGCCGAGTCGGAGTTCGACGCGCCGAGCGTCCGCGGCAGCCGGCGAATCGGCCCGGACCTCGCGCGGATCGGGGGCAAATGGGAGATTGGAACGCTACGGCGAATGCTCGAAGGAAAGGACGGGAGCGGTCTTTCCCAAGGCCTCCACCGGTACGGCAACCTCTTCGGGGCCGAGGCTGAGTATTCACCGGCCGACGCGCTCTTCGTTTCCTGGCGCGTGCGTGCGCTTCTGCAGGCCGGAGTGCCGCTTTCGGATCCGTTGCATCAGAGCGTATTCAGCGAGTTGGAAGGGCGCACGCGAGGGGACGCGCTCATCGCCTACTTGATGCGGCTCGGGGCGCATCAACGCGCCTTTGCAGGGGCCTACTTCAAGAAATAGTCGAACGTTCGCGAGCGCAAAAGAGTATGAAAGAAACGGACAAGGGTATCCCGAACTGGCTGGTATTCATCTTCTTCGGAGCCATCGTCTTCGGGGTCGTCTACGGTTCTTATGTGCACGGGTTCGCCTCGGACAGTACGGGAGCGCTCGTGGTCGAGGGGGGAACTGGCTATGTCGTGGCGGCCCCGGCCAAGATCCCGCGGAGCGCGGAGGCAGTCACTGCCGGTGAGAAGCTTGCCTCAAGCCAGTGCGCGAGCTGCCACGGCCCCGACCTCAAGGGAGCGCTCGGGCCGAATCTCTTGGACGGCGAATGGCTCCATGGGAGCGACTCCGAGACGAAGCTATTCCAAATCATCGTGAGCGGAATCACAACCGGTATGAAGTTCGGCAGCAAGACCACGACGATGCCCGCTCGCGGGGGCCTGCAGTCGGATCGCGAAGTGTGGCAGGTCGTCTACTACCTTTCTGGAAAGAACACTTCGATCAAGAAGGACGCGAATTGATGGCCCAGCGCGGTGTCGTCGTCGCTCTTCTGGCTGTCTGCCTGGCTGGCTGCCATCGCCTGACGCTTTCTGACGTCGGAGCCCAAGATCACGAGGCGCAGTTCAACTATCACTATGCGCCACCCTTCGCCACCGCTCGCCACACCGTAGCCCCTGCGCGGGGTCTGCGGTGGTTCCCAGGGCGTGGTACCGAACCAACGAAGAGAGCATGCTCCGACGGGCTGTGTTCGGCGGACGGTCGTTGGAACTTCTCAACTTTCTGATTTGACCGCTGACCATCGTGGTCCGTTCGGGATTGGGAGGGCCTATACTTCCCGTTCGCGGGGAGGGAAGCACTCCACCGTTGCCCTGCCCGAGGCGGGCGCGGGTCATAGCGGCCCGCCGTCGCGGGGTGCTCAAGAAGTCGAGTCTCGCGGCACCCCTGTGAGGTGCGGCGCATCGGGGTTTCATACGCGGTGAAAGCCTTCCGTTCCGCCGGAACAGCTCCTGCGCGCCTCTTTCAGGAAGTCCCTCTTCCGGCCAGCCGACGAGGGCTCATCTACGAGATCAGTCAGCGCTCACGCAAGAAGATCGAGGAGATCTTCGGGTGGCTGAAAACGGTCGGTCCCCTCCGCGGTGAACATCGCCACGAACGCGCTCGCCCTCCAGCTCATGAACCCCATGCCAGGCACCCCTTTCACCGGAGGTCGCGCGCACGAGACAGCAACCACACTGCGCCCGCCGCGGCCGTGCTGACAGCCAGGGCGGAGAAGAAAAGCGCCCATCGTACGCCAACCCCCTGCGCGAGGCTGGCAATCAAGAGCCCCGAGACTCCGGGCGTCCCCTGAAACGTAACAGTGTACAAGCCCATGACTCGACCCCGCACGGCATCGGGTGTGAGGCTCTGGATGGCGGCGGGCAGCAGGGCGGCCATGAGGCCACCGGCAAGGCCTATGGAAAGGAGTGCAGCGGCAGCAGTGCCCGGGCCATCGGCCGCGGAGAGGAGCGCGCTGAACATGCCTACGCACAGAATGGCGGCAAGGATCCAAAACCCTTTCGGGCGA
>CAZPFB010000169.1:0-9206 GCA_964585735.1 uncultured Leptospiraceae bacterium | reverse complement strand
GCACTCGATCAGGCGGAAATCCCCATGCGCCGCCGCTTTTTCAGCACCCTGCTAGCGCTAGCGTTGGAGTTCGCGCAGGAAAACGCGAGCGGCCTTCCACGCGAGGGGATTTCCGGGGAGATCGTTGTGGCCGACTCCGGGAAGGATCACCAGTCGCGCGCTCGGAGTGACCGCAGCTAATCGCCTGGCCTCAGAAACAGGGATGAGGGGGTCCATTTCACCATGCACGATCAGGACGGGGATGGTAGCTCCACGGAGCGCCCGATCGGAGTCATAGGACTCCTTCCGGAGCAACGTGACCAGCCATCCAGGAAAGTGCGTGCGCGCCACCGAATCGAGAGAGGACCAGGGACTCCACAGGATGAGCGCCGCAACGTCCTCCGGCGCTCTGGCAGCGACGGCCGCAGCCACGCCGGCGCCCAGCGACCATCCCCATAGAACGACTCCGGCTTTGTTCCTCGTGTCCTGACGGAGTTCGCGGACCGCTGTCAGCGCAGCCTCCACGTTCCCTGCTTCTGAGGGCGTACCTGTGCTGCGCCCGTACCCGGGGTAGTCCAACGCGGCCGCCCGCCCGATTCCGGCGAGTTCTCCGAGCAGACCCGACGCCGCCAGGGTGCCCAGGTTCTCACCGTTCCCGTGCAGATACAGCAGGGCTGTCTTTTGGTCGTTTTCCGTCTGCAGCCACAAAACGGCCCGATCTCCAGAAGCCAGCTCGAGGAGCCGCTCCTGGAACCCCGAAGGCGCAGCCGCAACGGGGAAATCGGGCGCCGGATAGAGCATCTTGTTCTGAATGCCACACATGCACAAAGCGAGTAGAGCCGATCCGGCCGTCGAAAAAATTGACGCAGGTGTCGGTTTTGCGACCATGACAGAGATGCCGTCAACCGAACAAACCACGAGCAACTGGAACAGCAAGACCATTACAGAGGGCGACCGGCGGGCCCCCAACCGGGCCATGCTGCGAGCGGTTGGCTTCGCCGACGGCGACTTTGGCAAGCCCATCGTTGCCGTGGCTTCGGGCCACAGCACGATCACGCCATGCAATTCGGGTTTGGACAGGGTGGCCGAAGCGGCCATGAGCGGCATTCGCCGGTCCGGTGGCATGCCCCAGCTTTTTGGGACCATCACGATTTCGGACGGGATCTCGATGGGGACCGAAGGCATGAAGTTCTCCCTCGTCAGCCGCGAGGTCATAGCGGACAGCATTGAGACCGTGTGCCGCGGCCAGTCCATGGACGGCCTGGTGGCCATTGGCGGTTGCGACAAGAACATGCCCGGCGCCCTCATGGCGATTGCGCGGCTGAATATCCCGTCCGTGTTCATCTACGGAGGCACCATCAAGCCGGGTCACGCCGCCGGACGGGAACTCAACATCGTCTCCGTCTTCGAAGCAGTCGGTGAGTTCAACGCCGGTCGAATCGGTCGTGAGGACTTCTTGGACGTGGAGCGTCATGCGTGTCCGGGCTCCGGTAGTTGCGGCGGAATGTACACCGCCAACACGATGTCCAGCGCCATCGAGGCGCTGGGAATGAGTCTGCCGGGCTCGAGCACCATCGCCAATCCGGACGCCGAGGTGGAACAGGAAGCGGCGCGCGCGGGCGCCCTGGTGCCGTTTCTCATCGAGAAGAACCTGCGCCCGCGGGATATCATGACCCGCGCCGCCTTCGAGAATGCCATCGCGGTGGTCATGGCCATCGGCGGCTCCACGAACGCGGTCCTTCATTTGTTGGCAATTGCATACTATTGTGGCGTCCCGCTCTCGATCGACGACTTCGAGCGGATCGCCGCCCGAACGCCGCACCTGGCCGATACCAAGCCCTCGGGTCGGTATCTGGCAGTGGACCTGCACCGTGTGGGTGGAATCCCGCGCGTCATGCGCCATCTTCTCGATGCGGGCCTGATCGACGGAAGCTGCCTGACCGTCACCGGGAAGACCGTGGCTGAGAATCTGGCCGCTATTCCCTCGGGAATCCCGGACGGGCAGGACGTGCTGCATCCGCTGGACCGTCCCCTCTACCCGCGCGGGCATCTCGTCGTCTTGCGGGGGAACCTGGCCCCGGGCGGGGCCATCGCCAAGATCTCGGGGGTGCGGGAGCCTGCCATCACCGGAGAAGCCCGTGTCTTCGATTCCGAGGAAGAATGCATGGACGCCATTATGGGCGACCGCATCCAAGCGGGCGACGTGCTCGTGATCCGTTACGAAGGGCCGCGCGGTGGTCCGGGCATGCGGGAGATGCTTTCTCCCACTTCGGCGCTCATCGGCAAGGGCTTGGGTGATTCGGTGGGGCTCATCACAGACGGTCGCTTCAGCGGTGGTACCTACGGCATGGTCGTGGGGCACGTGGCGCCAGAGGCGGCGGTCGGAGGCCCGATTGCCCTGGTTCGCGAAGGCGACGTGATTACCATTGACGCTGGCTCCAACCTGCTGCAGTTGCATACAACACAGGAGGAGCTGGACGCAAGGCGCCGGGATTGGCAGCCGCCGGCCGCGCGCTACAAGACCGGCGTGATGGCCAAATACGCGCGACTCGTCGGGTCGGCGGAATTCGGCGCGCTGACGGATGATTTCGGGGCATCGTGACAGGTCCGCGGAGGTAGGGACGATGGCAAAAGAGCACGAGTTGCTGGGGGAAGACGGACGTCCGCAGAAGGAGCGCCCGTGGATCTTTCGGACCTACGCCGGCCACACGAGTGCTCGCGCCTCCAATGAGCTGTACCGAGCCAACCTCTCCCGCGGGCAGACCGGGCTTTCGATTGCCTTTGACCTCGCAACCCAATGCGGCTATTCGTCAGACCATGCGCTCGCGCGCCCCGAGGTCGGCAAGGTGGGCGTGCCCATCAACAGCCTCGATGACTTTCATATGCTCTTCCAGGAAATCCCCCTGGAGCAAATGAACACGTCGATGACCATCAATGCCACGTCCATGTGGCTGCTTTCCCTGTACGTGGCCCTGGCCCGCGAACGTGGAGAAGACATCTCCAGGTTGAACGGAACAACCCAGAACGACATTGTCAAAGAGTACCTGGCCCGGGGCACCTACATCTTTCCGCCTGAGGCAAGTCTGCGGATGATTGCAGAGATGTACGAATACTGCCTGGAGAATCTGCCGAGTTGGAACCCGTCCAACATCTGCTCCTACCACCTTCAGGAGGCGGGCGCAACTCCGGTACAGGAACTGGCCTTCGCGCTGGCCAACGCCATCGGTCTTCTGGATCTGATTCGCGAGCGCGGTCACTTCACGGCCGAGCAGTTCGATCGCTGCGTGGGTCGCATCAGCTTCTTCGTGAACGCGGGTGTGCGTTTCGTGGAAGAGATGTGCAAGATGCGGGCCTTCGTGGAACTCTGGGACGAAATCACCAGGGAGCGCTACGGTGTTGCCAACCCCAAGTATCGCCTCTTCCGTTATGGCGTTCAGGTCAACTCGCTGGGCTTGACCGAACAGCAACCGGAAAACAACGCGTGGCGCATCCTGATCGAGGCGCTGGGCGTCACGCTGAGCCGCAAGGCGCGCTGCCGAGCGCTGCAGCTCCCGGCCTGGAACGAGGCGTTGTCCCTGCCCCGCCCCTGGGATCAGCAATGGTCCTTGCGACTGCAGCAAATCCTCGCGCTCGAAACGGACCTGCTCGAATACCCCGACCTGTTCGACGGCAGCACCGTGGTGCAGTCGAAGACGAACGACCTCAAGGAGCAGGCGCGCGCGGAAATAGACCGGATTCTGGGCATGGGCGGAATCCAGGCAGCAATCGAATCAGGGTATCTGAAGTCCGCTCTCGTGCGGTCCATGACCGAGCGCATGAGCAGAATCAGCACCGGCGATCAGGTGGTCGTAGGAGTGAACAAGTTCACGGAAGGCCTCCCCTCGCCTCTGCTCTCGGGAGACGATGGCGGCATCTTCAAGCTCGACCCGGCCTCCGTGGAGGAGACCTTGCAGAATCTCAGACAGACGAAGTCGCGCAGGGATGAATCACGGGTCTCCGCCGCCCTCGAGAAACTCCGGGCGGCTGCCAAATCCGGCACGAACATGATGGAACCTTCCATAGAATGCGCCCTGGCGCGCGTCACCACGGGCGAATGGGCGCAGGCGCTGCGCGACGTTTTCGGCGAGTATCGTCCGGCCACGGGAATCGACGGGCAGAAGCTCCTTTTGGAAGGCGGGCGCGTGGAAGCCCTGCGGGCGCGGGTGGCTGACTTGGGCGACCGGCTGGGACACCGCCCACGAATCGTCGTAGGCAAACCAGGTCTCGACGGTCATTCGAACGGCGCGGAGATGATTGCGGTCGCTGCGCGGCACACCGGCTTCGATGTTGTATACTCCGGGATTCGGCTGACCGCTGAAGAGATCGTGCACAGCGCCGTCGAGGAGCACGCGGACCTCATCGGTGTTTCGATCCTCTCGGGTTCCCATCTGGAATTGGCCGAACAGATCATGCAGCAGCTTCGCGAGGCCGGCGCCGAAGGTGAAATCCCGGTCGTGTTTGGCGGCATCATCCCGGTGGGGGACTTCGAGGCGCTCCGCGCCAAGGGGATTCGCGCCGTTTTTACGCCTGCGGACTTCTCACTTCTGGACATCATGGAACGATTGCTGGACGTGGTGGCCGAGCGCAAAGTGACCGCCCGCTGATCCTTTCATGAAGGATTGGATCGACGGCGCGCTGGAACGGGACAAGTGGTCCATCGCCCGCCTGGTATCCGTATTCGAAGACGCCCGGCCTCAGGCCGCCGAACAGCGCGCGCTCGCTCTGCGCCTGCTGAGTGAACACGGGCGTACCCGCGAGGGAGTCTTTCACGGGATCACGGGAACGCCCGGCGCGGGCAAATCCAGCCTGATCGCGGCGCTCGCGCCGCGTATGGTCTCGGACACAGGCAAGAGCGTGGCCGTGCTTGCCGTGGACCCGTCCAGTGACGTCTCCGGCGGAGCCCTACTCGGGGACCGAACCCGCGTACGTTTTCCGGTTTCGGAGAAGCGCCTTTACTTTCGGAGTCAGTCATCGGACCGCAGCCTCGGAGGACTCAGTCGCACGACATATCAGGTCTGCCGCCTGCTTGGCAGGCTCTTCGATCATGTGATTGTGGAGACAGTCGGGATCGGACAAAACGAGATCGAAGTCCAATTCGTTGCCGACCGCATCTACCTGATCCTCCAACCCATGGGCGGCGACCAGATTCAGTTCATGAAGGCCGGGATCATGGAGGTCCCGGACGTCTTCGTAATCAACAAATCGGATGAGCGCAAAGCGGCTTTGCGGAGTTTTCACGCTTTGAAGGCGGGGTTGTCGCTCGTGCGACCCGACCAGGTTCGTGAACCCCAAATCCTGCGCACCTCGGTCCGAACCGGCGAAGGAATCGAGGAACTGACAGGGCTGCTGTTGAGCGCTGACCCGAGGGAGAGCCGGCATTCGGCTGCAGCCAAGGAAGGGTATTTCTTCACTGCCTGGGTCCGCGATGAATTCGGGCGTCGCGGCCTGGGTCGGCTGATCCGGGGGACGGGTCAGCGAAATACTCAGGCGGCTGGCGATGCGTGGGTGAAACGCTGCGGCAATTTCGACGAGGCGCAACTTCGTTTTGTCCTGCTCACGCCCTGGGACTCGGAGGAGTGAGATGGTCGCCACGAGCGCGCCCGGGTTCCTGGTGCTTTGGTACGGATCCACGGCGCCAATTTCGCGATCTTGTTTCCGTGAGACGACCTGCCCTGCCCGGTTGATACGCGCTCTCAAAAACCGGAAATTTGCGGCGGCTCCAGGCAAAAAATCATTGCCCCGCCCGAGTGACGAAATTCTTAGTCACCGCGACGATCGAAGCAGGAGCGGCCAGAGGACGTTCGGATCGAGGTCCGGACTCTCGGTTAGAGTATGGCTTTAGGAAGAATCCTCAAGAAGCACGGTGGAAAACTGACCTTCCTGGCGTTGCTTCTGGCCGGAACCGCATACATCTTCGCGTCCAAACCCAAGTACGTCGGCTACAAGCCCGATCAGCCGATTCCGTTCAGCCACAAGATCCATGCCGGGGAGCTGAAGCTGGACTGTCGCTTCTGCCATACCGGCGCCGAAAAAGGCGCCCACGCATTGGTTCCCGACTCGGCCACCTGCATGAAGTGCCATCAGAAAGTGGCGCCTGATAGCATTCCTATCCAGTTTCTCAAACGGAGCTTCGAACTGGGGCAGCCGTTGCGCTGGCGGAAGGTTCACGACCTTCCGGACCATGTTCGCTTCAACCATAAGGCGCACGTCGTTCGCGGTCTGACCTGCCAGGAATGCCATGGCGCGGTGGAGACGATGGACAAGGTGGAAGTGGTTGCTCCCTTCAATATGGGTTGGTGCGTGAACTGCCACCGAGCAAAGACCGAGGAACTCAAACTTCAAGACAAGAAGCCGGGGAACAATGTGGCCGCGCAATTGGCTGATTGCGGTGTCTGTCATTATTGAAACCAACGAACACTGATATGAGCGACAAGACTTCCTCTTCCCAGCAGCACACCGAGTCCCGCGCGCGGCTGTGGCAGTCGCTGGAGAGTCGTGGCCAGCCGCAACCGGTGTGGCAGTCGCCTGAATTCGAGAAATCCGTGGATGAGATGAAAGCCGAGCGTGAGGCGCGCGGCTTCAACCGCAGGGACTTTCTGAAGTTCATGGGCGCCGGGGCCGTCATGGCTCAGGCCGCATGTCGGCGGCCGACGGAACAGATCGTGCCCGCGGTAATCCAACCCACCGAGATGACCCCTGGGTTGCCGCTGTACTACTCTACCACCGCACCAGATGGGACGGGCATCATCGTCAAGACCCGAGAAGGCAGACCGATCAAGATCGCGGGCAACCCGGAACACCCGCTCACCCGTGGGTCCGTGAGCGCCTATGAAGCTGCGGGCACATTCGATCTCTACGATCCGGATCGCCTGCGTCGGCCGGCCAGGCTTGAGCGCAAGGGGAAACGCTTGGTCCGCAAGAACGCGACCGAAGAAGACATCTTGGGAGAAGCCCGCCGCAAGCTGAAGGAAGGGTACGTCCTTTTGACTGGGCCAATAGAGGGTTCTTCGTCCCGCCGCCTGGTGGAAGAATTCCTGAGGGGCGTGCCTGGCGGCCGCCATGTGGAGTTGCGAGCGGATCCCAGTCTGCGTCAAATCGCGGAAGGACAGAGGGTGTGCTACGGCCGGGGCCTGGTCCCAACGTACCGTTTTCACAAAGCTGAATACATACTGTCCATCGATGGAGACTTCTTGGGTACCCTGGCATTCCCCGGCTACCACGGCTCTTCGTTTGCTCGCGCGCGAAGCGTACGCGGCGGGCAGCGGATGGCCCGGCTGGTTGTATTCGAGTCCATGATGAGCCTCACCGGCTCGAATGCTGACGAGCGTCACGCCATTCGACCGGGGGATCAGGTACTCGTGGCTCTTGCACTCGCTGCGGAGTTGGCGGTCAATCAGGGACGTCCGGCGCCTGGAGGTGCGGCTTCTCTGCGCGCTTTCACGCCCCAAGCCATCGCTGCCTCTCTGAAGCATACGGAAGGATTGTTCGCGCCGGACACATTCCCACGAACCGTAGCGCGGATTGCCACGGAGTTGGTTGCACACCAAGGGAAGAGCCTGGTGCTTGGTGGTTCTCCCCTCGCTTCCACCGGCAATGAGGTCGCCCTTCAGATCGCAATCAATCTCCTCAACAGCATGCTGGGCAACGACGGCCGCACGGTGGATCATGTGGCCGCGCTCAATCGGTCGGTGGGCGCGTCCGACGCGGAAGTGGCTGGCCTGATCAAGGATCTGAGTGCCGGTCGCGTGAAGAATGTCGTCATCGCCGGCGCCAATCCCGCCTACCATCTCCCGGAATCGCTGGGGTTCGCTGCGGCGCTCGAAAAGGCCTCCTACCGCCTTGCGCTGGCGGATCGACTGGATGAAACTGCTTCGCTCTGCGGGGCCCTGCTCCCGCTGAGTCATTACCTGGAAAGCTGGGGGGACCATGAGACCGTCGCTGGAGTCCGGTCTGTTCAGCAACCGGTCATTCGCCCGCTATACTCCACGCGGAGCTTGGAAGATTGGTTGATCCAGATTGCAGGTGGGACATTGGGTGGCAGTGGGACTTTCCACGACTACGTGAAAAGAAATTGGGCGGGTCTGGCTCGCGGGCCGCTTGACAGCTTCTGGACAAGCATTCTTCAGGCGGGCTACTTCGCGGCCGACATTCGCTCCCTTGATGGCGATCGGGCGGCTCGTGCGTTCCAGCCCGGGGCCTTGTCGCGGTTGCCAGCTTCGCCGGGCGGAGGCACCGATTCGTTGAAGCTGGGGATGTACTACAACGTACAGGTCCTTGATGGCGCTGGCGGAAACAACGCCTATCGCCAGGAGTTGCCGGAACCCGTCACGAAAGTCGTCTGGGGCAATCACCTGACCATACTGCCGTCCACGGCCCGCAAGCTCGGTCTACGCCAGGGCTCCGTCGTGCAGGTGACTCAGGGGTCGCGGACTCTGACTCTGCCAGTCTATTTGCAGCCAGGTCTGCACCCGCAGGCGGCGGTCATCGCACTCGGCTACGGACGAACCGCTGGCGGACGCATCGCAAACGGGATTGGCAAGAATGCTCTCCAGTTGGCGGAATCGACCGGAGACGGTTCCATTCGCCTGTCCGGGCTTGCTATCACCCTGAAAGACACCGGGCGCGTTGAGACAGTAGTCAACACCCAGACCGTGTTCCGGTCGGGACAGAACACTGAGGACAAAGCGCCTTTCGCTCCCAAGGCAGTCCCCAATGCACCTTTCGGAAGTTCCGGACAGGTCGTGGGCTTGGGCGGATTCGATCGCCCTCTGGTTCGTGAGATCAGCTACAAGGACCTCACAAGCGGTCGGTTTGCCCGCGAATCCGAGAAGATGATGAAGCCGGCCGCGGTGGAAGCGCCGCCGCGCAACAAAGCCGACATCATGACCTCCTGGGAGTACACGGGTCTGCGTTGGCACATGGCCATCGACCTTAACTCCTGCACCGGCTGTGGCTCCTGCGTGACGAGTTGCAACACGGAGAACAACATACCGGTTGTTGGACCGGACGAGGTTGCGCGTGGCCGGGAAATGCAATGGTTGCGCATCGACCGGTACTATCGGGGAGATGAAGCTAACCCCGAAGTCGTGCACCAGCCGATGCTCTGCCAGCATTGCGAGAATGCCCCGTGCGAAAATGTCTGCCCGGTGGCGGCCACTATTCACAACTCCGAGGGGTTGAACGTGATG
>CAZPFB010000168.1:0-9349 GCA_964585735.1 uncultured Leptospiraceae bacterium | reverse complement strand
AAACCCAGCCCGATCGACAGGTACATGGCGTGAAACCACAACGGACTGCGGCGACGGCCCAGATAGTAGGCGTGGAAAGTGAATACGAGAAACGCAGTGAGGTAGATATCAATTTTCGGATCCGCGTACATTGCAAGTACGCCCGGCGCAGCGGCATACGCGAGCACGGCGCCGCGCGCCCCATCGCGGCCGGAGCCGGAAAGGACCGCCAGGCGGTAGAGCGAAAGGAGCGTCAGGAGCAGAAACACGACTGCGGGCAGTCGGAAGGCGAAATTCGAGAGACCGAACAGTTGAAACGACCCCGCAATCAGCCAGAACGGCAGGATCGGCTTGTCGACGTACGCCCTGCCGTTGTCTCTGAGCTGCCAGGGATTTCCCGAGACCACCATCTCCCGCGCAATTTCGGCGTACTGCGAGGAGTCAATGTCGATGTGCCGCAGGGGAAGTGACAGCGCGGCGGGCAGAATGAGCGCCGCCAGGAGCAGGCGAAACGCCTTGCCCGAAATCAAAAGACCCCTCCGGATTCAGACAGAGCCTCGATCAGGCACCTGCTCAGCCCTTGGCAGGAATCGCCGACCTTTCGATAGCAGCCAAGGAGCTCCTGACGGAGACGGAAGCCGCACACTTTGTGACAGGCCGAAGTAAACTGCCGGGACTGCTTTTCACTGAGCGGGATTCCGGCACGCTCCTCAACGCAGGACCGATATGTGCGACACAGCGGCGTACACTCATCCTTCACGCATCCTGCCGTGACCGTGAGCAGCAGAAAAAGGAGCACCATCGTCGAGAAACGCCGAATCAGGCGGGAACTGTCGGAACCACACTTGGATCCATTCTGACTGCGCCAGGCACCATACGCGGCGGGTGCCATGACGACCCCTTCAGCCGTCCGATTTGCGTTCGTTGCCATGATCCTAGAGTCGCATCGCGGGGCTGTAGGCCCCGCTAAGTATCCGATTACTTACTCGGAATGGCAACCTGGATGTCAACCGCCTTTTCCGAAACCGAGCCGAAAAGCCGTCAACGGGCCGGATTCTGCGTAACGCAGGCGGCAATTTGCTGACAAGTTTCCCTGGCGGCGTTAAGCCCATGACGCGCAGGAGCAGGCCAAAGCTGCGTGAGCCCGCCCCGCGCTTATGATTTCATTTTTTCACTTCTAACCGAGCATCCAGGCTTAAGGGACCTGCGCCGAAGTAAGCGATCAAGAGCGCTCCACCCATCATGGAGACATTCTTCATGAACATGACCTGCTGCATCATGGCGGCTTGCGGATCCGCGATTCCCCAAAACTTGTGCATCATGATTGTCACCGGCACAAGGAAAATCACCAGCAACCATCCTCCCCACTTCGCTTTGTAGCCCAAGAGGATGCTGAATCCTCCCGCCAGTCCAATGATCCCTGACAGTGGAACCAACACCTGCGCCATGGGAACCCCCTCGGAGGCCGCGTGCTCAATGGCCTGGCTGGAGAAGTGGAACAGGTTGGCCATGATGAAGATGGCCGAATAGAGGATCCTTCCCAACAATACGCTGTATTTCATAATTTTGTTATCCTTTTTAGTTTTCTGAAATCTGAAAGCAACTTCATTGATCAGGGATTGTAACGCTTGGAAAGCTGGACCGGGTTTTTGACCCTCCACTGCAGAACCGAAACCGAGGCGAAACGCCCTCAACGCGCCGGATTCTGCGCAACGCAGGCGGCAATTTGCTGACAAGTGGCAAGTTTTGGCTCTCCAATGCATGGCTGAATTGCGGCGCCGTTCTTCACGCATCCGCGGTAGCAGAGCTGCTGAAACATTCCTTCCAGTTCGGCTGTGGTTGCCACGCCCAGCCCACGATCCCTGGCAGCTTTGAGTGCTTCGTTTGCTGACGGCCCGCAGGAGACGACTTTTGCGCAGAAGGAACGGCAGTACGCATCGGAGACCGAATGCGATTGGGACTTTCGTTCGGACGAAACTTTGAGAGCTGTAACGGATGCGACCAGTATGGCCAGCGTGAAGAGGGGAAGTACGGTTCGTTGGCCGGGAGTTGTTCGTGCGAACCACCGTAGGATGCTAAGGCTGACCTGCGTCGGCTTTCGGTTCATCGGATTACTCTCACTCCGCTCTCTGTTCTGTTTCGATTGGCCTGAGTGCTTGTGCCACGCGCATAAAGGCGAACAGGCACGAAGAGCTCCGGCACGAGAGTTCGCTCAGCTATGGCACGGTACATGGTCGCGGTCGAAATGCCTTCCGCCCAGGTTGCCCACTGCTCAAGCGGCGCAACCTTTGAGCCGCTCTGAGCCTCTGCATTGTGATTGAAAGCGGGATTCCCCTGCGGAGCGCCGCCGATGGTCAGCACAAAGTCAGAAGTGGGAGCACAACCGGCAACCCCAGGCAATGTGTGGCGTATTTGGGTGTTGGGCAGGGTTGCAGCAATATGAAAAGCGTCCCAAGGCTGTTCGCTGACCACGCAGAGGGACCGGTCCCGCAGGCCTACCCACTTCCTGTCGGGAAGAAGCGGTCGACTGAACTTGGGCAGCACGGCGAACTGTAGAGCCAGAAGCAAAGAAAATGCCGCTCCTGCATAGAAGACTCGGGGACGAAGCGTGGAGGGCAGCGCGCAGAGTGCCAGAACGGCAAGTACGAAAGCGGCTGCGATCAGACCGGTCCCCATGGCAACCCGTCCTGTGAGCGGATGGAACCACCAAAGGAGCCAAAGCATGCACAAGCAGATCAAACCAATGAAGCCCGCTGCACTGTAGCGCATCCAAGCGGGCAGAGTGGCGTTGCGGAGGTGGCCAAGCGCGACACCCGCAAACAAAAGGGGCATGGCGGGAATCACGTAGTAGGCGTCCTTTCGGTTGGGCAGCAAATGAAGCAATGTCATCAGTACTGCCGACGCTACGAGAATTCGTGCTGCATTGGATGATGGACTGCGCGCATCGGAGCGCAGGCTCTTGTAGAATCCGTAGAGCAGGATGGGCGTCCAGGGCAAAGTGTAGAGCAGCCAACCAAACAGGATGCGCGTACCAGGTTGATTGGCGCGGGCAAACTTGCGAACGTTCTCCGTGTAGAAAAAGAAATGCAGAATCTCTGCTCCCCAACCGCTGCCGTACACCAGGGCGAGCCAGAGCAAGAAGCTGGGGAGCGCGGCCAGGTGGAAGATGACCCAGGCCCGCGCGACACGCTTCCAGCGGTCGCGCCGTTCAACGACGTGCGGAATCAAAACCGAGTAAGACCAGCATACCAAGAGAATCGCGGCATAGAACTGGAAGAGTGGCCCCTTGACCAGGAAGCCAACACCCGATAGGAATCCTGCCGCGATCAAGTCGCCGGTCGATCCTGGTCGACGCGCGAACCGCAACAGAAAGAAGGCGACTGCCAGGACCAAGAGGGCCATGATCTGTTCCATCATGAGCAGGCGTGCAAATTTGAAGGTGCCCACAGTTCCCACGTAGGCCAGGGACACGAGAGCTGCGGAGACCCTGCCCAGGTGGAACGAGCAGAGCAGGGCAAACAGTAGGGCCGCTGTTCCCGCGCCTGCCAGGACGGACGGGAGGCGGCCCGCCCAAAGGGAACTGCCCCACGCGGCTTCGCTGATTGTGCTGAGCCAGAACAGAAGCGGTGGCTTGTACGCGTTTGGAAGACCCGCCACCGGACCGGGATTCGGCGGAATCAGCCACCTTCCCTCTGCCAGGGAGGCCCGCACGGTCGCGATGTGCATGAACTCGTCGCCCTGTCCGAGAACCGCGGTTCCGCCGGTGCCGGGCATCAGAAGTACCACAGAAGAGAGGGCGACCAAGCTTCCGAGAGTTACTTTCTGTACCCAGGGCGCCAACGCGAGTTTCATGGGAGTTCCGAAACGCCGAGTCAGGCGGGAGCGGGCGGCTGTGACTTGAGTTCGCCAGACACGAACCCCCGGTGTCGCGGCGACCCCTTCCGCCGACCGTTTTGCGTTTGTAGCCATGGTCCTCGTAGAATCGCGGGCCCGTAAACCCCGATAAGTAACCAATTACTTACACAAAATGGGATAGGGTGGAAGTCAACCCCATTTTCGTTCTTGCGCGGATTGCAGAATCGTGAATGATCCAGCCAGTGCGCGGCCAAGATCCATCCGCTGAAGCAAAAGGAGCCCCTCGTCCGGCTCCGCGCGTTCGCGACGGGGGCTCCGTTGCCCGCCGCGAGGCACGTGCCCGCACGGAACGTGCCCTGATGCGGGCCGGGATGGAGGTGTTCTCGGCCAAGGGCTACGACGCGGCCACGACCCGCGAGATTGCCGCGACGGCAGGCGCGAACGAGGCGCTGATCTCGCGCTACTTCGGCGGCAAGAGGGGCCTCTTGGAAGCCATTCTCACCCACGGCGAGGAACTCGTGGAGGAGGGCCGCCTCCCGCGCTTCCCGCACGGAGTCCCCTTTGCCACGGCCGTCGGAGAGTTCCTGTGCCAGTACTGCAATCTTCTGCGCGAGCACTCTCCCTTCGTGCGGGTGGCCTTCAGCCGGATTCTGGTGGACGGAGATCTCGCGAACGTCAATCGCGAGGAGTTCCGACGCAAATATCTGCCCCAGGTGGTCGCAGAACTCGAGCGGCTCCAGGTCGAAGGCGAGATTGCGGCGGATGCGGATCTGAAGGCGTTGGCCCTGGTCATATTCGCCCTTGAGCACGCCTTCGGCTTTCTGTTTCAGATCGTGTACGAACTCCCAATCGAAGAGGTCGATGGCGCCATAGCGATCGTCAGGCGGATGCTCGAATCGACCAACCTGAAGGCCCCGGGCGCAGAAACCTGAAACCGCCGACCCGGTGTTCTGTGGGGGTCCCTACTCAAAATCAATCGGTCGTTTTGATGTCGGGGCCCGGCATGGAACGGTCCGGCACCTCGGTGAGGAGGTTGCACGGCTCGCTCGGCACCGGCGGCACTTGAGTCCGTGGCGCGCTACCTTGATGCCTTGATGGGCCGGGTCGGCGCCGATCCGGACGGCGGGCCGCAACGCGCGGCGTCCCACCAAGAAACCAACCGTCGCGCCAAAGGGCTTGCCGTCAAAGTGACCCGAAACCGGCCTGCCGTATCGGAGCGCCGATGGGCCACAG
Source organism: uncultured Leptospiraceae bacterium (assembly GCA_964585735.1). GTDB lineage: Bacteria > Spirochaetota > Leptospiria > Leptospirales > Leptonemataceae > CAZPFB01. The sequence continues at coordinate 4,282 of CAZPFB010000168.1, read as the reverse complement.
CATCACGCGTCGCAGAGCGCGCCACACGCGCGCACCTGAGGCAGGTGACTGAGCGGATCGAACGTCATCATTCGTGACCCGCATCCCCGCCGTTCTTTCCGCCTCCACGTGCGCGCGCCAGCAGCGCGAACGCCTCGTCTGCCAGGTCACCAAAGCGCTCGGCATCCACCTTGATGAAGAGGCCCTCGGCCTTACAGTAGGTGATGGCGCCGTCGAGAGAGCGCAACATTCCCGCCGTGCGGACCTTCCGGCCATCGACGGTCGTCAGCCGGGTGGACGCCAGAACAACGGTGCCGAGCGGCACCATGCGCCGGAACTTGAGGTGCAGATTGGCCGCGACCACCGCGTGACCCGCAAACCACGCCGCCGCACCCATGGCCTCGTCCAGCACGGCGGCCAGGCTGCCGCCGTGGGCGTTACCCGGCGGGCCCTCCGCACCCGGGCCGAACCAGGCCTTCGCGGCCAGGGAGCCGTCCTCGCGGGCGAAGTAGCGCACGCGCAGGCGATGGCCCTGCCGGTCGCCGGAGACGAATGAGCGGCCCGCGACCGCCTGCGGCGGCACGAGTTCGCGCCATCCGGGCTCGGGGTCCAGATTCGGGGACAAGTCCATCCCTTTCCTCTTCTGTCTCTTCATGCGACGGCCGCCTGCGCGGCGTCAGTGCCGAACTCGAACGCGGACACAGCGACCCCCATGACCTGGTCGGCAAACGCGTGCCGCCCGGGTTCGCCCGGCGCTGCGCCTGCCACGACCATGAGCGGAAGGAGGTGCTCCTCGCGTGGATGACAGTAAGGCGCCTCTGGCGCGCGCTCCCACGCGGCCAGCCGCTCGTCGCGCAACTCGGGCGCATCGGTGCACGTGGCGACGAGCCAGGCGTCGAAGGCGCGCGACCGATCGAGGGAGGAACGTCCCACCATGAACATCCGCGTGTTGTGGAAGCTCATGCCGCTGCCGACGATGATCACGCCTTCGTCCCGGAGGGGCGCCAGCGCCCGGCCGATCGCGATGTGCCGGGTCGCATCCAGGCTCGCGTCGAGCGAGAGCTGCAAGGTGGGGACATCCGCAGCAGGGAGCGCCACCTTGAGCGGGATGAAGACACCGTGGTCGAATCCCCTGGTTGCGTCCGCGCGCGAGTCGATGCCCGCGGTTGCGAGTAGCGCCCGCACCCGGGCCGCCACGTCTGGAGCCCCGGGCGCGGGCCACGTCAGCTCGTACGTTTCCGGCGGGAAGCCGTAGTAGTCGAACAGAAGCGGCGGCCGCTCCCCGGACTGCACCGTCGGCACCCGCTCCTCCCAGTGGGCGGACACCACGAGGATGGCTCGCGCATTCTCCAAGCGTGGCCGCAGACTCCCGAGCCACGCGGCCATGCGGGCCCAAGTATCGCGCGGCCCCATCGTCCACTCCATGAAGAAACAGGGCCCACCGCCGTGGGGAAGGTAGAGCGCTGGCTGGCGCCTCCCGGTCATCCGCTGACGGCCTCCTTCCACTCGTTGAAACAGGCCGCCATGGTCTCCAGCGCGGGGCCGTGCGCGGGCTTCCAGCCGAGCTCCGATGCACGCCGCGTCACCACGACTTGATTCGTGCATAGGGCGTCCGCGAACGGGCCCATCATGTTACGCGCCTGTTCCAAGGGCAGACTCTGCGTGGCGCCCGACCTGCCGGCTGCCTCGCTCGCGGCGCGCGCCAGGTCCGCAATACGGGGCGCGGCGCCGTCCACGCCGTGGAACATTCCCCGCGCTTGCTTCTCGACGACCAGCCGGTACAGCTCGGCCAGGTCGTCCCGGTGGACAAGAGCCATGCGGTTATCGCCCTGCCCCACGAAGGCGGCCGCCCCCTCTTTGGTGGCGCTCTCGAAGTATCCGGCAATCAAGCCTTTCATGCCCCCGTAGACGAATCCCGGACGGATGACGGCGGTGGCAAGCTTGTCCGACACGGCGTCGAGCGTCAGCTTCTCGTGCGCAGGCCGCCACGCAACCATGGGGATGGCGTCCACCGCGGCGTTTTCGTCCGCCGGTTTATCGCCGGTGTTCCCGAGGCACAGCACACCCGATGTGTAGATGAAGCTCTTCGGCTTGTCGTCCGCGCGAGCCGCCTCGAGGAAGACCTCGACGGCCTTTCGATCGGCGGCGACCCCCTCGGGGCCGTACTCGAATCCGATGTGCACGGTCGCGTCGTTTTTCGCCGCGGCGTCGCAATAGGAGGCGGCGTCCTTCAAATCGCCGCGCAGCGGCCTGCCGCCGATCGCTTCGAGCGTCGCCGCCTTCTCGGCGGAGCGCACGAGCCCTGTCACTTCGTGCCCGGCCTTCACCAGTGCTCGAACGACCGCACTCCCGACGTACCCAGTGGATCCTGTTACAAAGACTCGCATCATCATTCCTCCTTGCGGGCGTCTTGCTCCGCGTTGCCGCGCCAGGTCAGAATGTCACCCGAATGTATCTGGCGATGTCCCGGGCGCAATCGTGAACGCATGCGCCGGAATTCCCCAAGGGCATGGTGCAATGAATCTTTACGGCCGCGCTCTGGAAAGTGGAGCGCGAAGCGTATCCACTCAGCGCCGGTCCCTGGCCGCCCCCGCCGGCCGCGCCGTGGCAGGCCGAGCACAGGCTGCCATACTGGGTTTGGCCGCTGGCCTGATTCGCTGCACTCTCGCTGAATGCGGGGGCGCTCGACTGGCATGCTGCTGTCGAGATCAGATAAGCGCCATAGGCGGCTGCGGCCGCGCCGTCGTCGTTCTTTTCGCTCTTGCAGCCAGCCAAAAGACTGCCGAGAAAGACGACAGCCCCCAGAGACAATGACAGCGGTTCCTTTTTCCACATCATGCGATCCTCCTTGTAACTTTGATTTCGGAACTCCTCGTAGCGCGACGAAAGCTCGGCAAGCTGCCGGTTGCACGGCGGACACAGCCGCCGCGATAGAAGACGATGACGGCCCGGGAACGGGACAGCACGTCTTCGAGCGCCACGGTGACCCGCGCACGCCGGGAAGGGTGAAGCTGTCGCTCCCGGCGCTGTCCGATCGGCCGAGCCCGCCTTGGAAGTCGGGCGCATCATTGGGCTCTCCGGTCATCGCTCCCACGGCCGAGGGCGTTTGGCCTGCCGCGAGCTCCTCATCGGGCGGGCAGCCCACGACCTTCTCGTCCCCGAAAAAGAACGTGGGGATGCCCGTGACTCCCGCGCCGTGCGCCTCTGCCCGGAGGGCATCGACCCGTTCGAGATAGGGTGCCGCGTCGGCGGCTTGCAGGGCGTCCGTCGGGTTCAGCCCGGCGCGGGAAGCGACCGTACGAAGGTCCTGCTCGAGGTTCCCGCTGCGTGTCCAGTGGGCCTCCATGACGGCATCGCGGAAAGCATCGAGCCTTCCATGGTCGCGCGCGAACTCCGCCATGGCGAGCGCACGTCGTGTGTTCGGCAGGTGTTCGGGTGTTGCCATGTTGTCGATGCCGAAGCGGGCGGCCAACTGAGGCATGTACGCGCCCATCCGCTCGAGCCGGGCGCGCGGGACGAGGCTCGTCACGGGCATACCGCCGAGCGGCGTCTCTGGATGCAGTTCGAAGCCGCGCCAATCCACCACGATGTCGAGCTCCCTCTGCAACCTGACCAAGCTGCTTTGCTCCGCAATGAAACAGAACGGGCAGACGAAGTCCGAGCAGAGCTTGACGAGCGCGCTCATCTGTCCCGTTCACGGACCGACGCGGGCCGCCGTGCCCAGGCCAGGAACCCGGCCAGGACCAAGAGGACCAGCGTGAAAGCCGCCATGCCACCTTCTCCGGTCGCCCGGAACAGATGCGTGTAGGTAGCCCCGACCATGACGGCGCTCAGGGCCGCCGCGCCCAAGAACGCGACGCGCGGGACCAGCAAGAGGACCGCCGAGACCACCTCCACCGAGCCAACGACAAGCCGGAACCAATCCGGATACCCCCAGTGCGCGAAGCCCTTCACGTGCTGCTCTGCACCCGCGAGCTTCGAGCCGCCCGCCATCAAGAACAGCACCGCGAGCAGCCCCGAGAGAACCCACAATCCAATCTTCTTTGCCTTGCTTTGTTCCGTCATCACTTCACCTCCAAGTTGCGATCAGCTCCTGTTTCACTCACGGGCGTCATGAGCGGTTCTCATCGTCCGGACGGTTTGACGCTTCGCCCGGTGGCGCGCTCGCGCTGCCCTGCACGGAACGGACGAGATGAAGAGGCTCCTCGACGTGCCGTCGCGCGCACAGCTGCGAATTGGAGACGTGGCGAATGATCCCTCGTCCATCGATCACGTAGGTGACGCGCCCGTCGATGAGGCCAGA
>CAZPFB010000167.1:0-9356 GCA_964585735.1 uncultured Leptospiraceae bacterium | reverse complement strand
ACCGTGGTGTTCATCAATCAGATTCGCCACAAGATCGGCGTGATGTTCGGATCACCGGAAACCACTACGGGCGGCAACGCGCTCAAGTTCTACGCTTCCGTTCGCTTGGATATTCGCAGAATCGAAACGCTCAAGAAGGGCGATGAAGCCATCGGAACGCGGGTGCGCGTCAAAGTCGTGAAGAACAAAATGGCACCGCCCTTTCGACAAGCTGAGTTCGATATTCTATTCCAGCGCGGTATCAGCCGAGAGGGGAGCATTTTGGATCTGGCTGTCAAACACGAGCTCGTGGAACGCACGGGCACTTGGTACTCCTATCAGGGGAACCGCATCGGTCAAGGTCGGGATAACGCGCGGGCTTTCCTCGAAGAGCACCCCGAAACCGCGGATTCCATGGAAGCCGAATTGCGCCGGATTCACGAAGCAGCCCGTCAGGCCGCGGCGGCCCCCGCCTCACCGGAGACGCCGGCGGAGGATGTCGAAGGCGCGCGCAAACGGCCCTCGGCGGCGCCCAGTGGCCAGGTCGTCGATTACGAGACCGGCGAGATCCTGGACGATTCCGAGGAGTAGAAACACCAAAAGGTTGAATGGCCAAAAAGGGGGTGCGGGCAGACGCGAGCTTGCACCCCCTGGCGCATGAAGCAGACGGACGTTGCCATACTCGGCGCGGCTGGTTTTACCGGGCGTGAGTTGCTGACCTGGATTGGCGCCCACCCGCATCTGCGGGTTGCGCATATCACCTCCAATCAACACGCGGGTCGCACCGTGGCGGATGTCTTCCCGAGTCTGCAGGGTCGCGTGGATGGGACCTTCGCCCGCCACGAGGATGACCTGCCCAAAGGAGTTCCCGTATTTCTGGCCGTGCCCAACGAAACGTCGTTGCAACGCGTCCCAGGCCTGCTCGCCGCGGGCCATCGGGTCGTGGACCTGAGCGGTGTCTATCGCCTGCATGATCGCGCCGCATTCGAGCGAACCTATGCCCTTGCGCACACTTCCTTCGATCTCATGGAGCGGGCCGTCTATGGAATGCCAGAGCTCTTTCGCGACAGTATTCGCTCGGCGAACCTGGTGGGCAACCCCGGCTGCTTCCCGACGGGTGCGGTGATCCCCCTGTTTCTGTTCGGGGATTATCGTTCCGAACTCGTGGACGTGGTCATCGATGCCAAGTCTGGCGTGAGCGGGGCCGGCGGCAGAACGGAGGACGCAGGTTTCTCGTACAATTCGGTGTCCGAAAACTTCCGCGCCTACAAGATATTGCGCCACCAGCACGAGCCCGAGATTCAGGAATACGCGCCGTACCCGGGCAAGCTGCCGTTCCGGGTCGTGTTCACGCCCCACCTGCTGCCCGTGTTTCGCGGGATCCTGTCCACCATCGTCCTGCGCTGGAGAGAGCGGCCACCTGCGGATTTGGAGCAGGTGGTTCGTCAACGTGCACTGAACGAGCCGTTTGTCCGCCTTCTGGAACGACCGGAGGACGTGGATCTGCAGCGGGTCTGTGGCACCAACTTCGTGGACTTCGCGCTGCGTTCCGAGGGAGACCGGACCGTGTTGGTTTCGGCCATCGACAACCTCGTCAAAGGCGCCGCCGGCCAGGCCATCCAGAACATGAATCTGATGCTCGGCTTCGAAGAGACAGCGGGGCTTCTGACCAAGGCGCAATCGCCAACATCATGAGAGCCGTCCCCGGTACCTGGTGCGATGGAGGCGGGAATGCGAGCGGTTCTTGCTCGGGCTTTTCAGGGCGCTTTGGGCGGCTGCTTGGCTTCGGGCGGCTCTCGGGCGCGGCCGCCTTCTGGAGGTTGGTTCGCAGGTCCGCTGCCTGCGCCGGCCCGTACGAGGAAGGCAACGTCGCCGTCCCAGATGCCGCGCCAACCCGACGCCGAGTAGTCGGCTACCAGGAACACGCCGATTGGTGCCAGACGACTGGGTCCCGTGCGCTCGGGGGTAATGAAAACACGCAGAGACTGCGTCGTGACCTGGTAGGCGCCACGCCACTGGTTGCCCCCCGAACTCAGCGTGGCCGATCCGTCCGGGTGGAGCATCAGCACCGATTCGCCCGCAGACGGACGGATCGCGTACGACCCGGCGAAACCGGCGGCCCCGGTGCCGGTCGGTTTGCCGGAGCCCGAATCGCCCTCGGTCTTGCGGCGGCATCCGCCTGCCTGGATGATGCCCGAGAGCGCGAGCGGCAGGAGCAGCGCCCCCAGGAGCCGGCGCCTTCGGAGGGGCGGGAGCGCGGCAGCCATCATAGCGTAGACCTCGGTACCCATTGGTCCTCAGCGGAAATGACGAGGTCGAGTCGGTCGGAGATGACCTCCTCCTTGCCGTCCTTCGTGGTGCCGGGCTTCCATTCGTATTGCATGTTCATCTCTCCGCCCTGTTGCGGGAAGTACTCGCCCCACGCTTTCAGATTCAGGCGCTTGGTGCGCACTTCGATCGGATAGTAGTAAAACCGGCTCAGGTCCGTGCGACGCTTGACCAGGAACTCATCGACTAAGAAGTCTTCGGCTTTCATTTGCAGTTTATGTTTCAGGATCACGGCGGCCTGCAGCGCAGAAAGATCGACCCGGCGCACTTCGAGTGACATTTCGCTGAAGGTGTGATTCACGATATCGTAGGCGTACCAACCCTGTCCGTAGGCGCGAAACGTAGCGCGCACCTCGGAGGGCGGCAGGTCATTCCCAAGCAATTCGGGGAAGGCGATGTGGTTCCCCGTGACCTCGATGGAACCGCGCACGTCATGGTACGGCATCGGGCGGTTGGAAGGCCGCGTGAGCAACTCGAAGGACATCTTCGATGTCGGCCCGCTCGTTTCGGGGACGAGGAACTGCATCGTGTAGTAGTCCTTTCGGAACTGCGCCTCGATGTTCCGCGGCCATGCCGCGCCCGCGTCCTGAAGGTCGGCAAGTCGGAGGCGGACGTCCACCTTCGTATTCGAGAAGAACGCACGCTCGTAAACCGGGTCAATGAACTGGTAGTTGCCCAGCAGGCGGTGTTCCTCAGCCTTTCCAGCATTGGGGCGACCGGCTTCTGCGATCAGGCTGCCGTGGATGCGCGCGGCCGGGACCAGCAATTTGCGATATGGTAACTTCTCGATAACGACCTCGCCCTTGAGATCCTGAGAAAGCAGAAGGCTCGGCGCCGCCGCATCGGGATCCAGGAGAAAATAGCTATCAGACTCGCCGGTGACGCGCAGGGGGGCCCCGTCCAGATCTCCGGACGCCCGCAGCTTGAGCCGCTGCCCGGGCTTCTGCTCCAGCAGCCCATCCGCAAACCGGAGCACGATCGGATGGTCCTTTCCGTCTTTGAGATTGCGCACCTGGAAAAGGGGAGCGGTGAAGCGCACCTGCAGGTTGCGCAGGGACGCTTTCAGTTCCGGTTGGATCCAGCCCTCGGTGATACCGCCCGGCACTCCCAAGTGAACGCCCGCCTTTCCGCGTCGCGGCGCGGACAGAGTGGCGCGCAGGCTGGTCTCGATCGTGTGTTCTCGGTTTTGCTGGAGCCGGACGTCGCGAAATCGCGCGCGCAGCTCGAGGTCATCCTGGCGGACCTCCAGTTCAGTCTGCGCAGGACCGTCAGCAAAAGCCAGGTAGGCCGTGCTGTAGCGAAAGCGCCCTTGGGCTTCTGAAGTGGCCACATAGAAGCCGGCCGGATCCCCCAGTTGCACCCGGACGCCGCTGTGGTTTCCCGCGAAGTTCAGTCCCACGCCGGATCCCGTGAAGTCCAGGCTTCCCCGACCGGCCAACTGACCTGCGTCCACGCGCATGCGTTCGGCCGGCACGCGCAGTTCGGGCGGCCAGATGGGCAGGCGCGCAGTCAGACGGTAGAGCAGGGGCAGCGGAACGCGCGAGAACTTGAAGTTGATGCGACGAGCGTCGGGGCCGCCCCAGCGACCGCGGGCCTGGATCGCGGCGGCCCCCTCATCCGAGCCGGTTGAGATGTCGGCGAACCAGCGGCGGTCCTGAGGCCGGATCCGAAAATCGAGCCGCATTCGGTCGACCATGCGCTTACGCCCGCCGGGAATGATCGCCTCGGGCACGACCAACTGAAGACCTTGGGCGGCTATCTCCAAGCGGCTGAGATCGGACTCGGCGACCTCGGTGCCCGACGCCTTTCTGCGGGCGAGCTCGGCGGCGGCAAACTGGTCCAGAACGGATCGCCAGCCTTTGGCATCCAGGGCGTAGGGATTCAGTTTGCCCTCGCTGATGCTGACACGGGTGAAGGGGTTGCGACCGCGCAGCACGGCCAACACGGAGAGATGTAGCACGAGGCTCTCGGTCTGCAAGATGAACTGCCCGTGTGGCGCTCCCTTCGGTTGGATGCGAACACCCTGGAATACCAAGCCGCGCAGAAAACGATATTTGACCCCCTGCACGGTCAGAGCAAGTCCTGTCTGCGACTCGACTGCGCTGGCGACTTTTTCGCGGGCCAGCCGAGCATCCAGACGGCTGTCCACGATGGCATTCAGGACAAAAGGAATGGCGACCAGTGTCCCGCTGACCGCAACGCCGATCAGGATGAAGAGGATGTTGCGTCCCCTCTGCACGGCCATCCCAGAACGGACGCGTGCGCTCGCCGGGTGGGTCAAGCGAAATGTCCCGGAGCGCTCCCGCCTACCTTTCTTCTTTCTGGCAGGACTCGTGTTCATGCTCCTTCCGGCCTCCGGTCTGGTCGCGCACTGGAAACTGGACGGCGGTCCCCGGCGCTGGAAGGTTCTCGACACGGTCCGCTTCAGGATTCACTACCCCGAGGGGCTCGAAGAGACGGCACTTTCGGCCGCCGTCTACGCCGAGCAGGCGGCGGACCGGTGTCAGTCCCTGCTCGAACACCGCTTAGGTCGAGTGGTGCCGGTGTTCCTGTTTGCTTCTCACCAGGATTTCGCCTCCACGAACATCTTTCCCGGAGTGATCGATGAGGGCACAGGCGGTTTCACTGATTTCTACCGGAAGCGCGTGGTGGTTCCGTTCACCGGCGACTACGATCAGCTCAGGCATGTGCTGACGCACGAAATCGCGCACGCGTTTCAGTTCGACCTGCTGCGCGACGGCAATTACGGACGCTATCCGCTGTGGCTCATGGAAGGCATGGCCGAGTTCGTCGCGCTGGGCTGGGATCAATCCGCGGAGTCGTATGTGCGGGACGCCGTCCTCCACGGCCGGCTCCCCAGTCTCGCCCGGCTCAACGCGGGGGCGGTGCCAGGCTACGCGTTCTACAAGGTCGGTCAGGTGGTCGCCTTCTTCATCTCGGAAAACTTCGGCGACGAATACATCGGTCGTCTGCTCCGGGACCTGCGCACGTACCGGAGATTGGACTATGCGATCCAGGCAACATTTCGTATTCGGGCAGAGGATTTCGATCAACGGATGCAGCGCTGGGTACGTGCTCGTTACGGTCCCGCTCTCTCCGCGGAGGAGCCTGACCCGCGCATGCGGCACGTTACCTTCCGGTACCGCAGCCGCAAAGGCTTCAACGCAAGGCCGGTCATCTCGCCCGACGGGACCCGACTCGCCTATCTTACGGCTGACCGGATCTTTCCGGCGCTTGCCCTGCGGGCAACGCCCGGCCCTGACACGAAGCGACGCGTGGTGGAGGAGGAGCTGATCGTCATTCGAGCTCTGCGATCCGCGCAGTACGAGGAATGGCACCCGCAGTCGACGCGACTGTCTTTCACGCCCAACGGCACGCAGGTGGTGCTCTCCGGTCGGGACCGCGGAAAGCAGGCCATCCTCTGGATCGACCTGGACGACGGCAGTATCGTGCGCAGCCTGACTCCGCCTTTCGCCTCTATTCAGTACCCAACGCTTTCCCCCGATGGAGACGAGGTCCTGTTCACGGGTGTCAACCGAGGGCGCGCGGACCTCTACCTGCTCAAGGTAAGGGATGGAAACCTCCGTCGCCTGACAGCTGACGCGCAGCACGAAAGCGACCCTGTTTTCAGCCGCGGCGGCGGTGCGGTATACTACGCGGCTGGCGCTTCGTCCGAAAACGCGGGCCGCGTGGGACGACGCGTCTACCGCCAGATTCTTCGCGGGCCAACCGGAAGCGCGGTTCTGCTCACGGACACTCCCGGCAACTGCGACTCGCCGCTCCCCGGGCTCGACGGCACATTGATCGTTCGTTGTGACTTCACGGGAGTTGCGAACCTCTACCGCTTGACCAACGCCCTCGGTCGCACGTCCCCGGTCCGCGCGGAAGAACTCGTCCCTCTGACGAAAAGCCTGACCGGAATTGCGGACGCTTCGCTGCGCGTTCTTTCGGACGAGTCAGGCTCCAGAGAACTGATCGCGGTGTCCGAGTACGAAGAGGGCGCTTTCGAAGTGCGGCTGCTGCCCGGAGACTCGGAAGCAACCGGTGCCGGCCGCCTGCTGGGTCCGGTGCCGGTTCTGCCGGTGGAGCGACGCACCTTCAACCCGGCGGAGTACGAAAACCCCACCGCGGGCTGGGCCCTTTCGGTTCCGTTTGCACCGGCCGCGCTGGACAGGTCCTACGGACCGCGCCTCTCTTTCGAGGGGTTTCCGTTCATCCTGATTGCGGGCAGTTCCGGTGATTCGGGTCGCACGAGCCTGGCCGTGTTTGCCTTTGCGCAGATGGCCGACGACACGGGCGAGCATCGCCTGCGCACTTTCCTGAACTATCAGGACAGCCCCACCACGATCAATGCGGACGTGCAGTACCTCTACCTCAAGCACCGCGTGGATGTTTTTGTGGGAGCCTACAGTCAGAGCGGCACGTTCCCGATTTCCAACTTCTTGGACTTCAGCTTCAACAACGTACTCTACAATCCGAACTTCCGCCTCCTCGACCAACGGAGCACCGGCGCCTACGCGGGCGTGGACGTGCCCCTGCATCGTTTTGCGGCCCTTACGGCGGCGGTCGAGCAGGGTCGGGACGAGAAGATCTTTCGACAGACTCAGCCGGAGGAGCGGGAGCAGGATGATATCTACAAAAACTTTACACAATTGAGCGTTGCCTATCGGTACGACAATGCGGTTTACAGTATCTTCGGCCCGCTCGACGGAACCAACATCCTCCTCGGCTACTCCGCGCCGGCGGCGACCGGCGAGCACTCTCGCGAAATCTATACGTCCTCCGCGCAGTATCGCTTCTACCATTTGTTCGAAGGATTCGGGGTCTTTGCCCTGCGCATGTTCGGAGGCCTGGTCTCGGGCCGCGACGCAACGGATTATCCGTTCCGCATCGGGGGGTTCTACACGCTGCGCGGTTACAGTTTTCTCGAGTTTGAAGGAACGCATGCGTTCCTCGCGAGCGTGGAGTATCGCTTCCCGTTCATCGAGGAACTGCGCTTTCGATTCCCCGGAGACTGGTCCATCGGCACGGTGCGTGGAGTCTTCTTCTTCGATGCGGGAGCGGCCTTCGACGACCCGGCTGTTTTTCAGGGCTACGACGCCGGCGCGGGTGTCACCAGAGACCTGCACCTGGGATTCGGCGTAGGTATTCACTGGGTCAATTTCCTGTTCCCGATCCTGCCGGGCACCATCATGAAGATCGAGTGGGCTACGCCCTACGATACCAAGCGGGCGCTGCCGCTCTCGAAGTGGCGGGGACAATTCTCCTTGGGTTTCGCTTTCGACTGAATCCAGAGTCTGCGCTGAATGGAGCGCTCGAAAAACGGTGGTCGCGCGCACGCCTGCTTCCGAACCTTTCCGTATGGTCACCACGACAGTCACCCTGGCCGCCGGCATTTTTGCTATTCTGGTGCTCTCGATGAGCGTCGGCATCTTCTTTGGCCGGCCGCGCCTGCGGGGGAGTTGCGGGGGTGTTGGCGGTGAGGGGGCCTGCTCCGTATGCGGCGCAGGCAGTGAAAGCGAGTGCCGCAAGGAGCACTGAACGCACGCATTGTCCCACAGTTTCCTTTGCGACTCATGCTCTGAATCATTCCCTGTTGCTTGAGGGTGTTTCCGCCGCCCTGAAACTGATCCAGGTGCCGTTTTGAAACTGATCCACCCGTCAGCTGCATTTGCGTCTGAATCCGTCAACTCTGTTTGTGTCTTTTCTGTGAACTCCGCATCCGGTAGGACTGTCCCCTGGTCGTGATCACGGTGGCGTGGAGAGCCAGTCGGTCAAGCAGGGCCGTAGTGAGTTTTTCGTCTCCGGCAAATACCTGGGTCCACTCGCTGAAAGCCAGGTTCGTAGTCACGAGGACCGCCTGCTTCTCATAGCATTCAGCAATCACGTTGAACAGCAGTTCGCCGCCGTGCCGGTCGAACGGGACAAACCCGAGTTCATCAACAATGAGCAGTTTCGTTCGCCGTATTCGCTTCTGAAGCAGGCCCAGTTCCCGCCGGTCTCGGGCTTCCACAAGCTGCCTCACGAGGTCTGCGGCGCGCGTGAAGAGCACGCGGATTCGCTTCCGGGCGGCCTCCACTCCCAGAGCAATTCCCAGGTGAGTTTTGCCGTGCCCATGGGTCCGGCGACGATCACGTTGCGGACCTCTTCTATCCAGTCGCACGCGGCAAGTTCAGCCAGCACTGCCGGTTCGATGCCCTGCGATTGTGAGATGTCGAATTCTTCGCCGGCGGCGGGACAGAAGTCCCGCGTGGGAAGTGCGAGAGATGCTTCAGCATCCGGCCCCGCGACTCGACGCCGCCTTTGTCATGGCCCGTGAACGGCCTCGCAAAGCAGGGCTCAAACAGATAGTGCCGGGCCAGCTCCGCGAAGCGTCGGGACAGCTCACGTTCGCTGCCGATCAGGATCCGGGAAACGGCCGCCTTGAGGTTGTCGTACAGAATCCGGCGCGGCACGAAACCGAAATGAGCGAATGCACGAACATGACCGTCGAGGAAACTGATCTGATCCTGCCTGTCATACAGTTGGACAAAGTCGCTTCCTGAATGCATCAACCTCATCAGGAACTTGAACGTGGAACGGCGCACACCGTCCTCCTCGACGGTCACCGCGAAGAAGTCGACTTCGGCAATATCGCCGGGTCGATATTCCAGCGGAACGAACACCTCGGCACGCTGCCTGCGCCATTCGCGGACGTGCGTCTTCACGGTCGTGTAACCAACTGAGTGGCCCTCCTCGAGGAGCATCTCACGCAATCGGGACGCCGTAAGCCGCTGTTTGCGGGTCGTCCATTGCGGGGATTCGCCCAAGATTCGGTCCATCCGTCCACCTTCAGCATCCTCCTTCATTCTGCTGGCAGCCGTACCCCGTACAGAGGCTTTCCGGCGGCCAACCAGGTGGATCGGTTTCAGGGCGGCGGGTGGATCAGTTTGAGAGCGGCGGTATCAGAGGGCGGAGCGGAACTCGCGGCTGGCATACTGGACTCCGCGATCCGATGTGATGTCGGAGACCCACACCTGATTCGGCCGCTCTGCATGGAAGTTGCGCCC
>CAZPFB010000166.1:0-9357 GCA_964585735.1 uncultured Leptospiraceae bacterium | reverse complement strand
AATCGTCGTGGCGCGGAAGCAATCTGCCGAGCACAGCTTCCGCGTTTGCGTACATCGGTGAAGTGTCGATCACGCGTCCGCCGAGCGCGTACATCGTCGTGAGAACTTCGGTGAGTCGCCTGCGATCCTCTGAACTTTCGGCCGAGTGGAAGGCCTGCCAGGTTCCGAGTCCCACGGCGGGAACGAACTCGCCCGATGATGGAACTCTGCGCCGCAGCGTGGCTGACCCGGGGCTCCCTTCCTTTTCCATGATTCCCGAAAGAAACGTGACGCCTGCGGCCGCGCCGAGAAACGCGCGCCTGCTGATCATCCCCCCGACTCCACCGGACCGTCGATCACTTCGGACAATCGTTTCACTGCGCTCGAATCTGGTTCGAGTGCACGCGCTTCCTCGAAGAGTACGAACGCCCGGTCCAACCGCCCGGTCAGGCGGTACGAGTCTGCGAGGCCAACGAGGTTGCGCACGTGGCCAGGGTTGCGCAGGCGCAGGCGTTCACCCAAGTCGATGGCCTCTTCCCAGCGCCGGACCTTCCGGCAGGCGGCCGCGCCGCGGAACAAGCCCTCTTCGTCCTCAGGGAACAATTCGACGTAACGCAACAGGTGGCGCGCAGCATTGGCAGCCAGGCCCACCTTGACTTCCAATCGTCCGAGCCAGAACAGAACCTGACCGTCATCGGGGAACGATTCCAACAGCTTTCGCCCCAGAGCAAGAGCCTGCTCGCCTTCCGTACGGCTGAGCTCGCGCAGGCGCTCCAGCTCAGTCGGGTCGGGGGTGGCTGCACCATCGCTCCGCCCCGCGTCATCAAAAGCAATCCGAACCAGCGTGAAATCGTCCGTGAGCGAACCGTGGCGCGTGATGGCGGTGGCAATGTCCGGGAGGACGCCGCGCCCCTCCTCGACGTTTCGCAAGAACAGAGTTTCGTCTTCGTTGATCACGCGGTTCCCGCGGGCGTCCTCTCCGATCTGGATGTCATCGCGGCCGTCAGACCCGAGGATCAGCACGTCTCCCGTCTGCATGCGGAAAGTCTGCACGCGGACGTGTCCCTTCAACCCGTCGATGCCGATCTTGCGAAACAGGACCTGATCTTCGATGAAACGGGCGCGGCCGCTTCGATACAGGACCGAAAAGGGATGCTCGGCGTTGATGAAGTAGAACAAACCGGTATCGTGCTCAACCAGAGCGATGACCGCGCTCAGCATCATGGTGCCGTCGAAGGAAACGAAGATGGTCTGTAGCTCGACAAAACAATCCTTCAGCCAGCGTTCCGGAGACTTGTCGGCCGCCTGAGAGGAGAGTTGGGTGCGGGTGACCACGGCCTTGAAGACCGTGCCCAGCACGAGCGCACCGCCCGCTCCCTGAATCGACTTCCCCATGGCGTCCCCGTTGAGTACCGCCGTGTAGCTCTTCCCTCGCAAGCGCACCGTGTAGGCCGTGACCAGGTCCCCTCCGATTTCGGCTTCCCACCTGCGAAAGTGGAACTGCTTCTTCTGGCGCATGACCATGTCGATGCGGACGCGACCGGACTCGGCGTGAATTCCGGAAAGCGGACCGAGCAGCAGCGAAGTCAGGTAGTAGTCCCCATCCTGCTGGATCTTGAGATCGCGGACTTCGGTGAGAGTTTTCTGTAGCCGCCGGGTCCTGTCTTCCACCTGCTTCTCCAGGTTCGCATTGAGCTCCTCGACCTCGTTGTGCACGCGCATGAAGCGGTTCGCCAGAATTCCGGCAATGCCCAGAATGAACACGGTGAAGACATAGCGCGTGATGTGCGGCGTTTCCAGAATCTGCCGGGCCGCCAGGATATCGTGAATGATTCCGACGACGAAGAGCGCCATCCCGAAGAGGAGATAACGCGCGTCCGTGTTTCGGGCCCAGAAAGCTTGGTGAATGACCATGCCCATGAAAAAGAGCACGAAAGGGAGTGCGGTGATCTGCCAGACGGAGAGCACGCGGTGGAGGAGCGGGTGATCCGCACCCAGAGCCATTCCCGTGAGAACCACGCAGTAGGCAAGATAGGCCTGTCCCACCCGCGAATAGCGCCGCTGAAAGAACTGCGAGAGAAACAGGATCAGAAGCGGCCCGAGCAGGAAAAGCGTGATGAATTCGATGCGGATGCGCAGCATCACATCGGATATGACATCGCGGCTGTAGGTGCGAAAGAACCAGTACTGTGAAACGCCGAGGCAGAATAGTCCGAAGATCAGGTTGTGTCTGTCCGCCCTGCGGCGCACGAACAGCAGGAGGTGGTAGAGCCCTACGAGAATGTACCCCGCAAGGAGCAGGAACGTGGCGATCTCCGATCCCCAATAGCGCGAGTACAGGGCCCGCGCGGTCCCGATGGAAAGGTTCGTGTCCGCCAGGTAAAGGGGGCGATCGCCGGGCGTGTACAGAACGATGCAGAGCACATTGTCGCGCGGCCGCAGCAGTCCCGCCGGGATGTCGGTGATCAGGCTGCGATAGGAAGCCGAAACGTAGGGTTCCACGCTCCCCAGGGCGCCGAACTGGGTCCCGTTGAAGTAGAAGCGCGCCACGTCGGCCACGAATCCCGAAAAGAAAGCGGCCGAACCGGCTTGGAACATGCGCGCGCCAAACGAGTCGGGCACCGGCAGCCGGACGGTCACGAAGCCGCGGTAGCCGCGCCACTCGGGATCGGACTGGAACTTGGGCACGCCCGCCGAAGTGGTCCAACCGGCCGAACCGCGATCCGTCAGGAAGGCGGGCTCAAAGCCACGACGAAAGCTGACCGGCCCCGTCAGCGCGTGGACATCCGGCGATTTTCCACAGGCGCCCGCGGTCAGGGCGAGACCGGACACGCAGACGAAGAGAAAGCGGGAAGGTCGACACACCCCGGAAGCGTGCTCCCTCCACGACCCCCGCGCAATCGAAAAACCGAACGCGACCGCGCCGCGGCCAGCCTGACCGAATCGATTAGTTTTCGCCGCGGCCGATCACGAAAGTCATGCTGGTCGTGGCGCTCCCGCCAATGTTGAGCATGACCCCGTTCTTGGCGCCGGACACCTGGCATTCCCCGGCCTGATCGGTCACCTGCTTGAACAGGTCCAGAGCCATGCGTACGCCGGAAGCGCCCACGGGATGGCCGGCTCCTATCAGCCCACCGGATGGGTTGATGGGCTTCTTGCCGGTGATGTCGATCTTGCCGTCTTCGATGGCCTGGTATTCGTCTCCGGGCTTGGTGATGCCGAAGGCCGAGATGGCCGCGTACTCGCTGGAGGTGAAGCAATCGTGCGTTTCAATGACGTCGATCTGGCCCACGTCGAGTCCGGCCCGTTTGTACGCATCGACGACGGCCTGTCTGGTCCAGGGGATGACGTACTCGTTGTCCTTCGACTCGGCCACCTTGTCCTTGAACTGCATGGGCGCCACACGGTGACCCCAGCCTTTGATGACGGCGAGATCCTTCATGCTCTTTCCGGCGCGTTTGGCGTACTCCCTGGCATAGCTCGGATTGGCGATGGCCAGAATGGCGGCGCCGTCCGTCACCTGAGAGCAGTCCGTGATGGCCAGGCGACCGCCCACGGCCATGTTGTACTGTCCGCCGCGGGTGAGCGCGTGCTCCCGGTTCATGAACCAGTTACGCGTCTGAGCCAGCGGATTCTTCTTGGCGTTGTCGTAGTTGATTCGCGAGATTTCGGCGAGTGAATCCATGATGCGTTTTTCCCCCACGCTGCCCGCGCGCTCGACGATGACATCCGCAAGCTGTCCGAAGAGTTTCGGGAAGGGAAATTCCACGCCTTTGGCTTCCTTCTCATAGTAGGCGGCCGTTCCCAAGAAGTCACCGCCCGTCTTGGAATCGACGGTCTTCATGATCTCGACGCCGACCACCAGGGCCACGTCATAGTCGCCGGCGCGGAGCTTGGTGGCCGCGGCGTCCAGGGCCACGGAGCCGGACGCGCAGGCCGCTTCATAGCGCGCGCCAGGCACGCCATAGAACGCAGGGTGGACTTCCGTGAGGAAAGCGCCCAGGTGTCCCTGGTTGGCGTACTGCTCCGCGTCGAAATTGCCTACGAAAACGGCGATACGGTTCTTCTCGTTGAGGCGACGGATCTCGTCGTAGTCCAGACCGAGATCGGTAAGCCCGTCTTCGACCACCTCACGCAGCATCGAAACCAGGTTCTTGCCTTCTTTGCTCCAATTGCGCTGGAAGTCGGTTTGGGTACCACCGAGGATGTACGGATTGTTGCTCATGCAGGCCTCCCGGCAAGGATCGCGCCGTGGGGGTAAGAAACGAGAAGCGGACTACCCGGACAAGGATTTTCCCAGGTGCTGGCGCAGGTAGACCGCCGCCCAAACGCAAGCGGTGAGCCCCACGCCGAGCAGGAGCGGGTCGCTTCCGTTCAGACGCCCGCGCAGTCCCCAGAGTGCGTCCAAACCCAAGAACAATGCCGCGTAGTGAAAAACGAAAACAAAGAGCGGATACCGCCCGGGCAACGCGACTGCGCCCGCGGCGCGCTGCGTCAGGGCGAAAGCCAGCCCCAAAGCCACAAGGGCCATCGCCAGACTGAAGAGCCGAAAAGGAAGCTCGGGCGGATACTTCCAGGCGTCGGTTTGGATGAGGAACAAGAAACGATGCCAGTCACCGCGCACCAGCACGGCAACGCACAGAGCCCCTGAAACGAGCAATGCGAAGGCGACGGGCGGCCATCGCTTGACGCCACACCACGAGTGCGCATCCGCCAGCGACATCCCGATCAGAAACACGGGCAGGTAGACCAAAACCGGAACGAAGGAACTCTGCTTCGAACCGACGAGAAACGCGGTCAAACCGGCGCTGCCAAGAAAGGGTGGAAGCGCGAGACTCGCGCCGAAGACAAGTGCGGCGATCGCGGCCATGAATCCAGCCCCGAGCCGCCCGCGTATCCAAAGAAGGATCGGCGCCACCAAGAAGATGACCGCATAGAATGCGAGTATCTCCGACCACGAATCGCCCCAGGACCGCCACCAATGCACCAGCCAGTCCGGCCACGCACTGGATGGCGCTGATGGGGCGCCTGCCAGCACCAGACGTGGTGCGGTCCGGCCTGACCAACTCAAGGCAATCGACTCGAAGAGCACGCACGCGCGGTACGCGACAAAGACCAGCACGCTCCTCCGAAAGAGCCGCACCGAGGTGGCGCGTAGGTCGAAGGGCCTCCTCAGAATGAACACGTGACACAGCGCAAAGCCGCTGACGAGGACAAACAAAGGCGTGGCGAGCTTGGTCAGGATCAGTATCCCACCCATCAGGGAAAGAGGCCCGGTATGCCTCAGGAGCAGCGGGTCCGCGCCCAGGCGGATCCCGTGCGAAACCACCATCAACACGAGCGCCAGGCCGCGCGCGAAGTCCAGACTTTGCAGACGATCGCCCATTTGCGCCTTGACTTTTATGCCCCGTGACCACCGGTCCAGTCAATGCACATTCGGTTGCCCCCGTCCCTCATGCTGGCCGTCGCCACTGTGATCTTTGGCGCGACCGGCTTCGGCGCGCACGCGGGAGCGCCCACACCACCGGAATCCGGAACGGGCCCCGCCACCGTCACCTTCGGGCGCGGCCCCCTGCCGACACGACGCGGCTTGGTTCACGAAAGCAACGCCTCGCTTTCGATCTCGATCCAGCGGGGGAATGCGGAGCCCACGCTCCAGCCCATCCTCGAAATCGTCGTGCGGGATGTACGTCGGGAGGAAGTCCTTCGCGCGGAGCCATGGTCGGTCCGGGTGCACTACGAGGAGCACAACACGGTTCGTCGGACGATGAGCGGCGAGCCGGCGCGGGACACAGACGGGGTCGAAGGGAAGACCTATCAGGTAACCTTTCGTCCCGGCAATCCGGTGCCCGACGTCCTGCCGGAAGGCTCCGAGACAGAGCAGAAACGCCTGCGGGAAGACTACGCGCGCGAAGGTCTGATTCGGACCGCGGTCCTGAAACTGCAGGGAAGCGCGGCGCGCGCCGGAGAAGCTGCTCCGGCCGTCGAGGAGGTGTTACGCGCCATTTCCTCGCCCAACCCGGCCAAGACCGAGATCGAGACGCGGCTGCATTCCGTGAGCGCGCGCCTGACCCGCCGCGAGGTGTTTGCCGGAGACGAAGCGGCGCGCTTCGCCGTCCTCATGAAGACTTCGGTTCGCATCAATCCGGAAGTAGAACTGCTCGTGGAGAGCAGCGGCCATTTGGTTCTGCGCATTTCCGATGGAGTTCTGCTTCTGCTCGAAACGGACGAGTACATCACGTCTCCGCCGGCGCCCGCCAAGGACGGCGAAGAGCGGTCTCTCACCGGGCGCGGCAAGTCCCGCGTTCGCTTCGTACATGGTCCGAGCGTACCCGCCGTGCCGGAGTTGCCGAGGTCGGAAAGCAAGACGGACGCTGCAGCGCCCGGATTGCGCAGCCACGGTGCGTGCTCGCGCCCCCACTCAGAGGGCGGCCAGCACCGCGTCCACGCGACGCACGACTTCTTCGGCCCCCAAGATGGCGAAGAGGGACGGCAGTTCGAGTCCCTGAACGGCTCCGGTGGAAGCAGCGCGAATGGGCATGAAGAGTCCACGTCCCTTGGCACCCGCTCGTTCGCCCGCCAACTTCATGGCGGCCGAAAACTCCTCCGGGGTGTGAGGCCCCTTTTCTTTGAGGACTTCACGAAAGGCGGTCACAACCGCGCGCGCTTCCTCCGGAGATAGCTCGGCGCGCGCGCCCTCGTCGGGGGTGAGGTCTTCTTTGAAGATCTCGCGCATGTAGAGCACCGTCTGCGTCAGGTTGTCCAGGTAGACCCGCACCGCTTCGAACGAACGCTGCAGCTGATCTTCACTCTTTTTCAAGAGGGCCGCCAATCGAGGGTCGGCCGCAACGAAGGGCCGGGCCTGGGCCCACACCTCGCCTGCCTCCATATCCCGGATGTAGCGGTTGTTCAGCCAGTTCAGCTTCGACTTGGGATTGATGATCTTCTGTAGTTCAGCGGTGGACAGCGACTGCGGATCGAACTCCTCTCCCTTTTCGGCCAGAAAGAAGTCGAACATGGCCGGGCTTTTGGAACAGCGCGCAATGTCGAACTTTCGTTCCAGCTCCCCTTCGCGCATGTATTCCTGGGCGTCTTCCGGGTACCAGCCCAGCAGGGCCATGTAGTTGACGAAGGCCTCGTTGATGTAACCCAGATCCCGAAAAAAGAGGACCGACGTGGCGCCACGCCTCTTGGAGAGCTTCTTGCGATCCGTACCCACGATTTCGGAAATGTGCGCGTACACCGGGAGGTCCAGACCCAGGGCCCGGTGGATCAGAATCTGCCGCGGCGTGTTGGAAAGGTGTCCGACCCCGCGGATGACGTGCGTAATCTGCATTTCGTGGTCGTCGATCACGACCGCGTAGTTGTAGGATGGGAATCCGTCGGACTTGACGATGATGAAATCCCCGATCAGACGGGCGTCGAACTTGACCCGACCCTGAACGACATCCTCGACGACCACCTCGCCCGGATCGACCGAGAAGCGAATGGCGAAAGTGTCACCCGCCTTCTTGCGCGCAGCCACCTCGTCGGCGGTCAGATTGCGACAGCGGCCATCATAGACGTGCGGAACACCCATTTCCTTGGAGCGCTGCTGCTTGGCAGTCAGCTCTGTGTCGGAACAGAAGCAGGGGTATGCCAGGCCCTGAGAAACCAGGCGATCGGTGTACTTCCGATACAGGTCCAAGCGCTCGGACTGACGGTACGGACCGAACGGCCCGCCTTCCCGTGGGCCCTCCGTGGCGTGGATGCCCAGCCAATGCAACGAATCGAGGATCAACTTCTCGGACTCGGGCGTGGAGCGTTCCTGGTCGGTGTCCTCCACGCGCAGGATGAACTGACCGTTCTGTGCCTTCGCGTACAGGTAGTTGAAGAGCGCCGTCCGTGCCCCTCCCACGTGCAGATGGCCACTGGGCGACGGCGCAAAACGGGTGCGAACGGGTTTGCTCATGAGTGGACCGGCGAACTCCTGTGACCCAAACGCGCAACGTCACCGCCGGCGTCGACACTTTTGGTCGGCCGCTGCGCCTCAGCGCCGCTTCGGGCATCAACGCTGCGCGCTGAGAATCCGATTGCGCAACATCGCGTTGCGGGTCGTCTGAAAGTAGGCCAGAAGATCCCGGCGCGCTTCCGACGCCGAAGGTCCCGAGCACCAGCCCGGGCTGCCATCGAGACGCAGCGTGCGCGTCTCCTCGCTGCGGGCCTGCGTGAATAGAGCGCCACAGGGTAGGACCCATCCGAGGCCCCGCCCGGTGGTAAGGTAGGCAAAACCCGCCTGCTCCCCCCGCGCAAAAAGGTCCCTCCCGGCGGAAGCCACAGGCGGCTGTCCGCCGAGCAGCGCCTGGAACGTCGGGAGCAGGTCTACGTGGGAGCCTACCGTGGCGCTCCGTTGGGGCGGGAACGCGGGGCCGACCCAAAGGAGCGGAACGCGAAAGTTGTCGAGAGGCCCCAGGCGGATGTGGTGCGTGTGGTCCGAGGTGATCACGAACAACGTGTCGCGAGCGCGCTCGGAGCGGGCGGCGCGGTCGAAGAAGTCACCCAACACGCGATCCACGAATCGCAGGGTGGCCAGGTAGCGACTGTAAGGTTCGGAATCAGCGGCCGGAACTTCGCCGGGCGGCAGATAGAAGGGCGGATGCGTGGAAAGGCCCAACACCAACACGAAACGCCGACCTGGTCGGGCAAGCAATCCCTCGAGTTCGCCCAGGACGACGTCGTCATGATACGAGTCCCCGAAAGCAGTAGCAGGCGACCGGCTGCGACTGGCCAGTTCGGATCGGCCGATGATCGTGCCGAACCCTCGGCGCCGAAGAAAGCGATCGTATCCTTCGAACGAAGTGTCTCCTCCGTACAGAAACACGCTTTCGAAGCCGTGGCGGGCAAAGACTTCGGGAAGCGAAGAGTAGCGGTGGTACATCGCATAGGTCTTCACCGCGCTGTAGTCGACGAGGTCCGGCCACCCAGTCGTTACGGCGACCAGCCCGTTGCGCGTGCGCAGACCGTTCGCGAAGAAGTGCGGGAAGTCAATCGCCCGCCGCCTGAGCGCCTGAAGCGCCGGCGTCGTTTCGTCGCGGATGTCCGCGGCGGCCACGCCCTCGAGCAGAATCAGGACCACGTTGCGCACACCGGGGGGCAGTCTGCGAACCGGCGCGCGCTTTCGTAGAAAGAGTCCTCCGGCCAAAGCCTGACTGGAGGGCTCGGACATGAGGCGCCTCAGTCGCGAGTCCGCTTCGGCCTGATCCATGTGTCGCGGCAGAAACGTAAGCATCACCCGCGAGGCAATCAGTGAAACCGGCAAGCTCTGCTCCAGTTCGCCCGCGAGGAAATACTCCGGCCGCTCCTCGAAGGAAACCAGGTGCGCGGGCACGGCGGGCACTC
>CAZPFB010000165.1:1947-9375 GCA_964585735.1 uncultured Leptospiraceae bacterium | reverse complement strand
GCCCCAGAGTGAGGACGCCAACGGCAAAAAAAAGGATGCGCAGGCGCCTGGGATGGCCGTTTCGGGGGTGAGAAGCTTTCGTGCCCATTTGTACCGATCTGTCGATAATACACCCAGCAGACCTTGAGCATTTCCCGGTATGGCGGAAACAGAACACAACTTCAGCGACGAAGAGCTGGAAACAGTCCGCAACCTGCTCGAACCCCTGGATCAGCCGGACATTGATCGGGCCTTCAATCCCCACCTGGAGCAATTCCAGAAGGACATGGAAGGCCTGCGTCCTGCCGCCGGAACCGAGGAGGAGGGAGAGGTCGATTTTGCCGATGTTCCCTCCGATTTTCCGCCGGAGGAAGGTGCGTCCGACCTGTTTGCCGGGGGCGAGGAAGCAGAACTACCCAGCGCCGAACCCTTCGGTGAAACGGGCCCCTCGGAATCGACCGACCTGACGGAAGGCGGCGAACTGGGCGAGACCGCAGAACCTCCCGAGACGTCCGACCTGGCTGACTTCGGCGATTTTGGCACGGAACCGGAAACCACGCCGACCGCGGAAGCCGAGCCCGGCGCCGGTGAATTCGATCTCGGGGATTTGGGCGACCTGGGTCCGACGGCCGGTGAGCCAGCCGAGCCGGAAGCTTTGGACCTGGGGGACTTGGGCGGTGCGGAGACCGAGCCGGCCGAGGAAGCCCCGGCAGCCGACCTCGACCTGGGCGACCTGGACTTCGGCGCGCCTACCTCGGCGGAGGCAGTGCCCGAAGCAGCCGACCTGGGCGACCTGGGGGATTTGGGGTTGGGCGAATCGCCGGAGCTGGCGGAAGCACCGGCCGACGACCTGGGTCTGGGGGATCTGGGCGGCGGGGATCTGGATTTCGGGGCGCCCACGGAGCCGGCCGCAGCGGCGGAAACCCCGGCCGACCTGGACTTTGGAGATCTCGGTGCCGAAGCCGAAACGGCGCCAGCAGGTGATCTGGACCTGGGGGGGATGGACTTCGAACAGGAGGCCGCGACTCCCACGGCGGCCCCGGAAGAGGACTTTCTGCTCGAGGAGAGACCCGCGGCAGAACCCGCCGACACGTCGTTCGACCTGGGAGCGGACATGGCCGGCCTCGACGCCGGCCCCTCTCTCGACATGGGAGCCACGGAAAGCTCCGACCTGGACCTGGGTGCCGGCGACCTGGACTTCTCGGACCTGGACGCCACGCCGGAAGGCGGCCTCGATTTGGGTGCCGAGACGGCCGTGACTGCCGAGCCCACGGAACTTCGGCCCGGGCCTTTGGCCGAAGACCTCTCCGGCGATCTCGGCGGGGATCTTCTGGATTCCGGGGACCTTTCGGACATGGCCGAGCAGGCCAAGATGCAATCCGGAATCGGTGACGAGTTCACCGATCAGGACCTGGCCAATCTCCGAAGCAATCTCAACGACTATCCGACCGGCATAAAGAAGGCCGTCATCGACGTCGTCGTCAACGAGAAGATCGAACGCACCGATCAGCGCCTGCTGGTCAACATGGTGATCGAGCAGGCGTCCGCCGAAGCGATCGCAGGCTTCCTCGAAGAACGTCTGGGCTACCGTCCGGACACGACCGCCGCCTCTGTAACGAAGGACGGGGTCCCCATCATCTACGCCGAGGGCATGAGCCCCGAGGATGTGGCCCGGCGACGGAGGCAGGCGCGCGTCATGGTGGCGGCCGCCGCGGCGGGCTTCGTCACACTCGTCGGAGTATTCGGCGTCTACTACTATCTCGGACAACGATCCATTCAGGGCCTCTATGAGCAGGGACTCGAAGAGCTGACCGCGGCACGCAGCGCGGTCGGCGAGGAGCGCGTGGCCCGCAAGAACCGCGGCGAGGAGTTCTTTCAAAAAGCCCTCAATCGCGCGGGCGGTAAGTACGACGTGGAGTACCTGAATCGCTACGGCATTGCCTACATGCAGGCCGGGTTCCATGAGGAAGCTTTCCGCAAGCTCTTCGGCGAAGTCACCCCGCCCTACGGAACACTCGCCGGAGGTCAGCCCGATCCCGCCACAGCGTGGAATCGCCCTGGCCGTCGAGCGCCCCTCGTGCGGCCGACGGATCCCGCGCGGGCCTTCCCTGCCCCCGCCCCGTCCGAAAAAGGTGGAACGGTGCCGGAGGGCCGCGGCGCCGAGTTCATCGATCAGGACAACCGCGCGCGCCGGGTCGAGGTCGCTGGAGCGTACCTGATCGATCGCCTGCGGGATCGGGAACTGAAGCGACGCACGCTGATCAACCTCGCCCGTTTTCACAGCCAGAACGCGCGCGCCTTCGTCGAGTCGCCGGAAGGGGACAAGTTCAAGAACGACGGCCTGGCCATCGACTACTACCGCCTCATCCTCACCCTCATGAACCTGCCGAACGACTCGGAGGCCATCGCGGGAATAGGTCAGGTCCACTACGGTCGCGGCGATTTTGGCGCCGCCGCGCGCGAATACAGCAAGGTCATCGACAAAGAGCCCCTGGAGGTTTCCGGTCATGCCGGGTTGCTCAACACGTACATCGAGATCTGGGCCCAAAAAGGAAAAAAGGACCCGCGTTGGGTGATCGCCAAACATCGCGAGATTCAGAAACTGGGTCTGGAAAAAAAGCTGCCGATCTACATCATGACCAAGCTGGCCGGTTTCTACGTGGATCTCAACGATGACGATCTGCGTATCGTCTATCAGATCAACCCGAGCGATCCGGTCACCGGCCTTCAGGTCCGGGACAACGCCACACGGCTTCTGGAACTCATCTTTCGTACCGAAGAGCAGCGCGATGAGGAGACGGTTGTGGGCTCGCGCTACGGCGAAGGGTTCTACCAGCGGGGTCGCTATCTCCTCGCGCAGGGCGAAGCGACGCGTGCCTTGCAGCAGTTCCAGAACGCACACCAGTACGACCCGCGCCACTATCTGGCCGTGAACGACATGGGCGAGTACTACAAGAAGCAAC
This sequence comes from uncultured Leptospiraceae bacterium, assembly GCA_964585735.1. Taxonomy (GTDB): domain Bacteria; phylum Spirochaetota; class Leptospiria; order Leptospirales; family Leptonemataceae; genus CAZPFB01. The sequence goes on along the minus strand of CAZPFB010000165.1, from coordinate 6,433 downwards.
TCGACTTCACGAAAGCCCGCCGCTACTTCGAGGAGGCCCGCGCCATCCACGACCGCTATCGGGGCACGTACGGCGCGCGGCCCGAAGACGAAACCCTGATGAAGGGCGACGTGGGCAAGATCTATTACAACCTGGGCTCACTCGTCTTCCTCCGCAACGCCGGGGTGGCCGACCCGGTGACCGGGGGTTTCCCGGAAAGCCGGCTCTATCCGGCGCGCGCCACCGAGTGGACTCCCGAACAGCGCAACCGCATGCGCCTGCTCAATGAAGCCACCGGCGAATTCAACAAGGCCCTCGAACTGCTCAAGGACGAGCGGGCCAAACTCGAGACCATCTACTGGCTGGGATGGATCGACTACACCAACGGAAACTTTGAGAAGGCCCTGGAACGCTGGTCCGAGTTGGACACGCTCTACGAAGAGAACTACAACGACCCGGTCCTCCTCATGGCCCGCGGAAACGCCTACTACTACACCGACCAACTCCGCGCCGCTCTCGGAAACTACCGCAAGGTGCTGGATGATTTCGAGCGACAGGCGCTGGAAGTGGCCCGTCCGAACCCCTCCGATCGCGCGCACAGTCGGCTCTTTCTGACGCTCTCGGCCGTGAGCAACAACATCGGCGCGGTGTACGAAAGGGAGTACATGGAGACGCTCACGCAGACCGGAGACTCGAACGCTCTCGTGGAGCTGGAGAAGATGTCCCTGCGCCACTACTTCCTGGCCATCGATCACGCGCGGAAGGTCGACTACGACAACGAAATCGCTCGGACCAACCAGAAGCTGGGCTTCAAATACCTGGAGGCCGACAGACGCACCACCGGCGGCCAGGAGCGGCGGGCGCCTCTCATCGACGACTGGGTGTCTCCGGTCCTGCCTTCGCTGCGGGCGCCGGACACGGCCGAACGAAGGCGCGAGTGAACCTCACACTCCCCGCGCGTCTGTTCGCAGGCGCATGTGAATCGAGCGCGGTCGGGTGAGGTTCCAGAAACCCTCGTGTCCCAAAGTCGATCCGAGCCCGGAGTCCCGGTACCCTGTCCACGGGAGGGCCGGGTCCAGGTAGTCGCAGCGATTCAGAAAGACAGTCCCCGCCGAAAGCGCCGCAACGACGCGGCGCGCCCGTTCGGTCGCCTTTCCCCAGACGGATGCCGTCAAACCAAAGGTGGAGTCGTTCATGAGTCCGATGGCCTGCGCGTCGTCCTCCACCTTCATGACCCCCACGATCGGTCCGAAGTTCTCTTCCCGCATGATCTTCATGCCGTGGTGCACTCCATCCAGGATTTCCGGTGAATAGAAGAACCCGCGACCCGTTACTTGCGTGGGTCCACCCTCCAGCAAGACGCGCGCGCCCTTCTCTCTGGCATCCAGCACCTGGCCCACGATGTGGCGACGGGCAGACTCGCTGACGAGCGGTCCCAGGTTCGTCTCGGGAAGTCCGGGGTCTCCGGGAACCCAAGTTCGCGCGTGAGCTGACAGACGTTCCACGAACTCTCCGTACACCCGAGCGTGAACGTAGATGCGCTCCACCGCGCAGCAGGACTGCCCGCAATTGTAGGCAAAACCCTCTGCCAGGTTTGCAGCCACCCAATCCAGATCGTCCTGCTCGTCGAGAACGTAGGCCGCGTCCTTGCCGCCCAATTCGAGGCCGGAGCTGATGAACCGACCGCGGACCGCGCTCTGTACGGCGCGGCCTCCCTCTACGGAGCCGGTGAAGGCGACGTGATCGATGTCTCCGTGGGCCGCAAACTGGAGCATCGTCTCGTGGTCGGCCTGAACGGCCTGCACAAGGTGGGGATCCAGGCGTGCCGCGCGCATAACGCGTTCGAAAGCCTCACCGGCCCCAGGCGTGCGAGCGCTGTGCTTGAGGATGACGGCGTTCCCTGCAATGACGGCAGGCAGCACCACGTTGACCGCGATCAGCAGAGGATAGTTCCAGGCGGCCATGTTCAGAACCACGCCAAGTGGGTGTCGTTCCACAAAGCGCTCAAAACCGGACACGGGAAGCGGCCGCCGTGGAGCGAGGGCCTCCGGCGCCTGGAGGATCATCGAGCGCGCCCGTGCCAACATCGAGGCGACCTCGGCTCGGGACTGACCGATGGGCTTGCCCATCTCCGCGGTAACCGTGCCCGCGATACTCTCAGCGTCGGCCTCGAAGGCCTCGCAGAATCGCAGGGCGAACTCCAGCCTCCAATCGAGAGCCGTGTCCGCCCAATTCCGCTGCGCCCGCCTGGCCGCGCGTGCCTTCTCATGGATTTCGTCCAGCGTAGCGCGTCGGTACGAACCAGCTCTCTCTTCCGTGGCCGGATTGATGACGGTGAACTCGGTCGCCATGGGGCCACCTCCCGCCTCGCGACACGCAGGTCAAAGGATTTCGCTTACACCTCGGGGCGGTTCGCGCATCGGCCCGTTTGTTCCTTGCGCCGCACGGCGGTCCGCCGCAAGCGCTCCTCATGACCACGCCGGGGCCACTCATTCTTCTCATCGGAAGTAGGACCGGTGGTCCGCTCATTCCACTCCTGGGTCTGCGCGACGACCTGGTGGCCGTTCGTCCGGATTTGCGTTTTGCGCTGGTCGGCGTGCGCGGCGGCTTCGAAGAGCAGATTGCGCGTGGCGAAGGACTGCCCATCGACTACCTGCCCGAGGTCAAGACACCGTCGCGGCCTTCCGGACCGGCGCGGTTCATCTGGCCGCTCCTTCTGCCCTTCCAGTGGTGCACTCTTGCCGTTCGCCTGCTCTTGGCCACCCTTTCGGCGCGGCGCATTCTGTTGCGCGACCGTCCGGCGTTGATTCTCTCGATGAGCAATTTTCTCTCCGTCCCCATCTTGTGGGCGAATCGCCTGCTCGGCAAACGGCGGGCCCGTGTGGCCATGCATCAGTTGGACATCGAGAACCGGACCGTCAGTCTGACGCGACAATTCGTGGACCTCCTCTCCGGTGGTTTGCCCGAAATCTGCGGGCGGACGGGTGGAGAGTTCCTGCCCAATCCGGTTCGCTACAGTCGCTTCGACGCGCTCGATCGCGAGAGTGCACGGACGCTCTTGGATTCGGCGGGTCTCGTACCCCGGTCCGAAACCCGGCCCATCCTGCTTGTGTTCGGTGGCGGGAGCGGTTCTCAGTTCATCAACGACTGGGTTGGGGAGTCAGAGTCTGCTTTGACCGGACATTTCTTCGTGTTACATCTCACCGGTTTCCTCCAGGAGAAGGGCTACGCCGAACGACAGAACGCGGACATCACCGTCCGGCAGGGCCTGACGGACCTCATGCCCGCCGCACTGGTGGCCGCCGATGTCGTGATGGCCCGTTCCGGCATGTCCACAGTCTCCGAACTCCTCTATCTGAGAAAGAACGCGTACCTGGTTCCCATCCCGGGCAGCCATCAGGTGGCCAACGCGCGCGCCGTCTCCCGCTACTTCCGAGTTCTCCACCAGAACGAACGCAACAACTGGCTCACCACCCTCGAGAGGGATTTGTCCAACGGCTTTGCCGCTTTCGGGAGCGTTGTCTGGGACTATTACACCCCCGGCTCTCGAGAATCCTATCGCGATCGACTGCTTTCTCTGGCTCGGGGGGCAGCGTAGGTTTTTCCTTGACCCGAGGCCAAAGGGGCGGTCGCTCTACGCCTCATGCCAGCAAAGAAAAAGGCTGCTTCCGCCAGGGGAAAAAGCAAGGCATCCGGCGCCTCCGCCGTCGCTCCGCCCCAATTCTTCGAGCAGATGAAGGCCGGTTATTCGGTCGAGGGGGCCGGTATCGTGCTGGGCGCTTCCATGTTCGGCGAGGGGACGCTTGCCGATCTTCCCGTGAGGATTCCCCTCTCCATGCTGACCCGCCACGGACTGATCGCGGGCGCCACGGGCACAGGCAAGACCCGGACGCTCCAAACCTTTGCGGAAGAACTTTCGCGCGAAGGCGTGCCGACGCTGCTCATGGACCTCAAGGGGGACCTGAGCGGAATCGCCGCGCCCGGAGAAGCAACCGAACCGATCGAAAAACGCCACGCGACGATCGGCATCCCGTTTTCACCGGCCGCGTCTCCAGTCGAGTTCATGAGTCTCTCCGCGGAACCCGGGCTGCGGCTGCGGGCCACTGTAATGGAATTCGGACCACTGCTGCTGGCGCGACTGCTCGGACTCAACGATACGCAAACGGGCATCCTTGCGGTCATCTTCAAGTTCTGCGACGACAAGGGTCTGCTGCTTCTCGACCTGAAAGATCTCAAGAAGGCGCTGCACTTTGCGGCAAACGAAGGCAAAACGGCCCTGGGCGAAGAGTACGGCAACATCAGCCCCTCTTCCACCGGAATCATCCTGCGCAAGGTGGTCGCGCTCGAACAGGAGGGCGCCGAGGTTTTTTTCGGGGAGCATTCCTTCGATCCCAACGACCTCCTGCGCCTCGACGAAAACGGCCAGGGAATCGTGTCCGTCGTGCGCCTGCTCGATCTCCAGAACCGACCGCAACTCTTCAGTACCTTCATGCTGCAGCTGCTCGCC
>CAZPFB010000165.1:0-1937 GCA_964585735.1 uncultured Leptospiraceae bacterium | reverse complement strand
AGGGTTCGCCGAGATTTTTGAGAAGTTTCCCGAGCAGGGAGACTCCGATCGCCCCAAGCTCGTGTTGTTCATCGATGAGGCGCACCTGGTCTTCAAAGGAGCCTCGAAGCCGCTGCTCGACCAGATCGAGACGATCGTGAAGTTGATCCGCTCGCGGGGCGTGGGCGTCTTTTTCTGCACGCAGAACCCGGACGATGTGCCCGCGGCCGTGCTCTCGCAGTTGGGCCTCAAGGTGCAACACGCCTTGCGTGCTTTCACCGCGCGGGACCGCAAGGCCATCACCCGTGCGGCAGAAAACTTCCCGGAGTCCCCCTACTACCAGACGGACCGGCTGCTTACGGAGCTCGGCATCGGTGAAGCACTGGTCACGGCCCTGGACGAAAAGGGTCGGCCGACGCCACTCGTGCGTACCATGCTTCGCGCTCCCGCGTCCCGGATGGGTGTTCTCGAACCCAAAGAGGTGCAGGCCATCGTTTCCAAATCCACCCTCGCCGCGCGTTATGCAGAGCACGTAGATCGTCACAGCGCCTACGAGATGCTGGCAGCCCGCACCGCGGGAGGATCGGATCAGGACGCAGGCCCTGCCCAAGAAGAGCTGGGCGTCACCTCCGGACGCGCCGGAGATGTGGCGCGCTCGGTTCTCGGATCGCTCGTGGAAAGCACGCTGGCACGGCAGGTGGGCAGGACCGTCGCCCGCGAGGTGACGCGCGGAGTGCTCGGCGTGATTGGGCTCTCGGGCAAGAAGCGGCGGCGCTGAATGGAGGGGATCCCGGGCCCCTGGCTCGCACCGGCATTCTCGCGCCTGATGGCCTCGGGGGGAATCGCTCTGGCAGCGGTGATCGGCCTCCTCATTGGAAGCTTCTACACGGCGCTGGCTGACCGCATTCTGTTCTATTACTACGGACCCGGCCGCAAGTCACCCCACCGCGTACGGGAACTGCTGATGCGCCCTTCTCAGTGCCGCGAATGCGGGCGGCGTTTGCGCGCTGTCGAGCTCGTGCCGGTGGTGAGCTTCGTCTTGCTGAGGGGCCGCTGCGCGGGCTGTGGCGGGCGTATCGGCGGTCACGTGCTCGCAGGCGAACTCTTCACGGGTCTGCTCCTGCCGCTCATGCTTCTGGCCGGCTTCGGTTGGCCGGTCGCCCTGTTCTCCACCCTTGCCTGCGGGCACCTTTATGTTTCCATGGCCACGGACCTGAACTTCTTCCTGCTGGATCACGAAAACACGGCGGCGGTCTTTCTGTTCGCGGGCGCGGCCACGTTTGCCCAAGCAGGGATGGAGCCTGCCCTGCTCCTGCCCTTCGTATACAGCATGGCCGGAACGTTGGCTGTGTTCCTCCTGTTGTTCCTGGTGGGCCGCGGTCGAGGCATGGGCTTCGGGGACGTGCTTCTGGCGGCCAGCGTGGCGCTGCTGGCCGGCTTTCCTTCCGTGCTTTTCGTTTTCACCCTGGCATCCGCGGGCGCCATCGTGTACGTCTTCGTGGTCAGGCGCAATCACGCCGAACCCGCTCCGTTTGGGCTCTTCCTGGGTGCGGCCACCTGTGCCGTGCTGCTCGGGTCCGCGCTCTGGCGATGGGCGCGTTTGCCCTACTGGTTTCCGAACACGTAGTTCAAACGCATGTACACCCCGGGGTTGTTGGCGATGTACTGGATGAGCCGTTCGCGTTCCAGCGCATAAGCTTCAACCTCGGTATCGGCCCGGAAGTCGAAAGAAGAAGGGGTCTCCCTTTGTAGATTGTAGACCTCCCCGCATACATCCCCACGTGTCATCGTCTCGATGACCGTGTTGTCCTTGAAGACTTCGACCACGCCGGTCTTGATGATGTAGGCCTCGCTGAAGCGAGCGCCCTGACGGATCATGGCCGAACCCTGCTCGAAATGGCGGGGCTCCATGATCAGCTCGAGCTGCGTCTTCTGGTCAGAGGTGATGCCCCGGAAAA
>CAZPFB010000164.1:0-9981 GCA_964585735.1 uncultured Leptospiraceae bacterium | reverse complement strand
TTTCAAGCCTTATTCAGAACCTACAGGCCCTCCGCAGTACTGGATTTGGGTCTAGTTGCGTTCCTCTTCCATAAAGCTGCCTTCCTTCCGGCCTGCATCTTGGTTCTGCTGTTCACGGGGTCACAGTTCAGGCTCGGCCGTAGACTATTCTTTCCGCTGGCCGTCACGCTTTCGGCTGGAGGCGTGCTGGGCCTCATCTTCCGTCAGCGACTGGCCCACCTCCTCTCTGAAACCAAGTTCGGGTTCTTCTGGCCAATCCGGGAGATCTCTGTGCACCCGGGCTGGCTGCTCCTCGTGTTCTCCCTCGCCGTCGCAGGGCTCCTGCTTGCTGATGGTTCGCGAAATCGCCTCCGGGCGCTGCACCCGCGTATCGGTATCGTGATGGGGGCGCTCGTCTGCGTAAGCCTCGTCCTGCTTCTCAATCCGTTCGTGCGCGACCGTAACTTCGACGGACCGATCACCAGACTGCAACTGCAGAGCCATTTCTGGCTTGCCTACCTCGTCGGCATCGGTCTTCCGGCGGCCCTGCTGGCGCAGGGCATATCGAGAATCGCATGGCTGCCTCTGTTCGCCTCCCTCGTCTTTGTCCCGGGGCTCTTCCTCAAGAGCGAACCCGCGATGCTCGGCAGTAACCCGCACTTCCACTTGAAACGGAGCCGCATCATGCAGGATGCCCGGGCCATTCGAGATTCCCTGACAGGCCCACTCCTGACGGAGCACGGTATTGAGTTCGCGATCCGCCATGCGTCCGGTCGGCAGGCGTACTCACGCTTCGATTCAGTCAAAGAGATGGCGGACTACCGCATCCTACTCTACGTCGCGGATGCTGGTTCAGCTTTCAAAGACCGCTGCCTTCAACCGGTATGCGAATCTCAAGGATCCATCATCCTCGTCCTGGGCTCTGAGTTTGTCTCCTGGTGGAGATCTCTCGAGGAGGGTCACAGGCGCATTCTGCGTATGGAGAATCCCGCCTTTGCGCCCGAACTGCGCCGGATTCCCGGATTCTCGGCGTTGGAGGGTCGTCATGCGCGATAACCTGGAATTGTCCGCGGGCACGACGGCCCAGGCCAACAAAGCTGTCCGGATTCCGGACAGTGTCCGGACCAACTCGGGCCAGGGGCTCGTTTGCGCGGGTTTCGCCCGGCACGCGAATTGCAATGCGTCCCGGGCGCAGGTTTGACTGCGCCATGGAGAAAACAAGAATGAGTAACCACTTGAAAGGAAGCATGCGAACTCAAAGCGCCTTGGTCGCTCTGGCCATCGCTCTGTTCGCTACGTCCGCTCTCTCCGCGACCGAATACAACCTGTTCGTTCACGGCCGATCGGGCGACAATCATTGCGTTGGGAGCGGCATCGACCCGTACGGCAGCACGAATCAGGCCAACTACGACAAGAACTTCGAGACCTGGCTGGCCGCCGGTGTCAGCTATTGGCACCCCCACTATGACAATCAGATCACTCTGCCCAACGTACGTTACGTCGGGTGGAGTGGCAAACACGAAGGGGCGACAGGCTGGGGTACCTGCGGCGCGCGGCGCGAACTGTGGCACGCTCTGTATCTGTTCTGCCGCAATGGCAACGTCTGCAACATCTACACCCATTCGACCGGATCCCTGGTCGTTTCGATGTTCATCACCGATCACGACCCGGACATCCGTGCCAATGGGATTCAGATCAACCGGATCCAATTCATGGCGAGCGCATCAGGGGGAAGTGAGCTGGCCAACGTGGCCAACGCCATTCGCACGGGAGCAAGCTTCAACTTGGTCGCGGCGATCGTTGACTATCTCGCATTGAGCAACACAGCGGGGGTCGATGCCAGTGTGGCGACCTACGCGGCCCGGGCGCCATGGATCCAGAAGTATCAATCGTACGGAAGATTGTACTACACGACGGCAGGAGACGGCTGGCACGGCAAGTACTCCGTATTCACGGCCGGTCTCCTCCCCGGTCTGGACGATGGCGTTCTCGCGCATCACTCCAACTGCAGCGTCAACAGTGCCCGCGAAGTCGAAGCCGTATGCGGCATGGGGAACGGTCAGTTTCGCCACCGCTATTGGAGCTGGACCAAGTGGAAGTACATCTACTACGACCGCTGGACACCGTACTACACGATCCGACACAACGGTTCGGATCATTCCCAACAGATCAAGTACTGGTCATCACGCTGACGTCCTTCCAAGCGGGGGTCCCTCCTGGCCCCCGCCTCAGGCGCAGGAGCACTTTACATGAAAGCAAAGACAATCTTGGTAGCAATCGGCGGCGCAGTCACCATACTGCTCTTGGGTCTGACCGTTTGGCTGTTGTCGCACGACGACGCAACGCGGGCGCAAACCGCAACGCAGCAGGACAACGAGTTTCGCAATCCCCTGGAGTGGAGCCAAGTGAGTCCTGAGGGCTTGCTCACGAACGTCGATCCCCGTCATCAATTACAGTTCTATAAGGAATGGGCCAAGTACCCGCCGTTCTCGAGGCCCCTCACAAAGGGTCAGGTCGATCTCCTTCACCCCAACAGGGCAGAGGAGGCGCGGACCAAAGTGATGCTTGAACCCGGCAAGTTGTCAGACATCGCCTGTGGTATTTCGCTGGGCGGCCGCCAGACGGTCGGCCTCACCGACAATCAGGTGTTCTTGGACTGCGTGCGGACCGAAGGCGGGCGCAGGCGGCGCCTGCCCATCACAATCAAGGAGGTGAGAGTCGTCCACCGCGCCAGTGGGCGCAGGGCTGCGCCTCCGGTCTACATGGGCGACACCGGGGCCGAGGGGGACGCCAAGGCTGAAGATCGGATCTACACCATCGTCGTCAGACCGACGAAGAAGGACTGGGGTTGGCTCGTCGTTTCCGTGGACCTGAAGGTCGAGGAATTGGAACACACGGTCACGACCGGGTGGTTCGTCACACCGCATGTCGTAGCGAGGTTTCGCGATCCCATCCAAGACTCTCAGAAAGATGGGCATCTCCTGGTCACGGTTCCGATCCAGGTCTTGAAGCCGGGCTACTTCCAAATACAGGCAAACCTGATGGAAAAGGGCGGGGAACAGAGGCCCGTGGCCGAAGCAGCGTGGAGGGGCGACCTCGAAGCCGGCCTGCAGTCGGTCCCACTTACGTTTTGGGGAAAGGTCATCCGGGACGCGGATGTATCCGGTCCGTACGTAGTGCGCAATCTCCGCGGCCACCGCAACAACCTCGCGGTGACGCCGGGGAAACTGACGGCCCTGATGGCAGCGGGCGGCATACCCAAAGGCGCCAAACAGACGGAGCCTGAGTTCGAGTATTTCGGAGTGGGACCCGAACACGTCACAGCCGTCTATACGGCGGCCTCCTTCTCGGGTCGCGAATGGGAGGCGCCCGAAAAGACAGAGCGTATCCGCTTCCTCGAAGAGACGGTGTCGCGGGAGAAATAGACTCCAAACGCACCAGCCTGCGCGGCGCAGGGCTGCCTCGCAAAGAGGAATGGCCCACTCCCTGCACCGCGACTCAGAATTGGAAATACAGGAAGGCCCGCGCTTCCGTGGACGAGATCCCCGTCGCCAACATGGCCAGACTCGCTCCTACGGCCCCCTGCAACAGCGCGGGCATCCTCTGAACGCGGGCCACCAGACCCGCGGTCGCTTTTGCGGGCAGCCAATGCCAGGCCAGAGGCAGCGCGATGGCGGCAGTCGTGGCGAGATCCAGATTGGGGGCCACGAAGATGCGTGTGGCGAGCGCATGTCCCAACTCCGGCAGGATGCGCAGATCCTGACAGCGAAAGAGCACCCAGCCAACCAGGACGAGATGAAACACGAGCAACCGCATCGCAAAGCGACCCAAAGCCGAGAGCTCTTCCGCGCGCAGGCGATGCAGGCCCAACGCCCTCTCGACGACAAGCAGCGCTCCGTGAAAGGCACCCCAGAGAACGAAGTTCACGCCCGCTCCGTGCCATAGCCCGGCCAGCAGCATCGTGATACCCAGGTTGACGAGCACGCGACTGCGATTGCCGCCGAGACTCATGTAGAGGTAGTCGCGCAGCCAACTGCCGAGCGAGATGTGCCAGCGTCGCCAGAAATCGGAGACCGTGACGGCCGCGTACGGCCTGCGAAAGTTCTCCGTGAGGTGAAAACCGAGGAGGGCCGCGCAACCCAGGGCTATGTCCGTGTAGCTCGAGAAATCCAAGTAGATCTGCACGGCAAAGCCATAGATGCCAGCCAGCGTTTCGGTCACCGTGTACATGCGCGGCGTCTGGAAGACGCGATCCACCAGATTCGTGGCGAGCGTGTCGGCTAGCGCCTTCTTGAGCAGACCGGAGGAGATGAGAAAGAGCGCTTCGGCGGCGCGCGTGCGGGTGAGCACGAAATGTCGGATACGCGAGGTGATATCCGGTAAGAATTGCGCCGCCCGCACAATGGGACCTGCCACGAGCTGGGGAAAGAACGCCACGAAAAGGGAAAAGCGCAGGAAGCTTCGTTCCACGGGCAGCACACCGCGCCACACGTCGATCGTGTACGAAAGTGTCTGGAACGTGTAGAAGGATATGCCCACTGGAAGCAGCAGATTCAGGATGGGCAGGCGCCACGGCTCGGGCACCACAGGATTGAAGAGGCCCGCGAAAAAGTCGTGATATTTGAAAAAGAAGAGCAGACCCAGGTTGCCCACGAGACTCGAGCAGAGCCACAGGGTTCCGCGACGGCCCGCGCACCGTGAGTAGTCCACGGCCAGAGCAGCAAAATAGTCCAGGACCGTCGAACCCAAGATCAGAAAGATCACCCACCAGTTCCACGAAGCGTAAAAGAACCAGGAGGCGACCGTCAGCAGCACCAGGCGCGCACTCGGCAGCCGCGACAGAGCGGTGGCTGCCACCAGCACGAACAGAAAGAACCACAGAAAGGCCCGACTGTTGAAGAGAATCGGACTTTCGGAGGCCGTCGCCACTTCTTCCTTCCGGACGGCCCCACCGAACCCGGAGTCGACGGGCACGTTCTGCGAATCCCCGACCAATTCGCGAAAGACGGCGTCCGCCAGCAGGTCTCCACCTTCCATCGTCAGGTGCGCGTAGTCGTTGTGCGCGAGGCGCTTGGGGATGAGCCTTCGCAATTGCCCTTCGCCACCGAGAAAAGACCAACTGTCGAAGAAGGCCAGGCCCTGCGCGCGCGCCATCTGCTTCTGGAGTTCCCGTACTCGATCGTGCGCCTGGTACTGCGTCCAAACGCCGCCCGCCCCCGGTTTCAACCGTTCGTACGGCCCGATCAGGAGTACGTCCACGTCGGGCAGCGCGCGTCGAATGCGGGAGAAGAGCTCCGTCGCCTGCCGGACGTAGTCCTGTTCGGTGAATCCGTAGGCCCGCCAGTCGATCGAAGCCGATTCGTTGATGCCGAACTGCATGACGACCAGATCTGGCCGCATGGCCCGCAGGCCGCAGTCGAAGTTGGTTTCAGGGACGGCGGTCAGCCAGGCCATGTGCCGACCCTTCAGGATGACCGAACTGTAGGAGACCCCCCGCTCGGTTTCCAGAAGAAGCGCGTCGATGTAGGCCGAACGGTCGGCGGCACCGACCACAGGAATGTCTACCGAAATCCTACGTGAGGGAGGAAAGCCGGCTTCGAGGGCGACGCAGCCAGAACCAGGCAGCAGCACCTCACCCCGACCCAGAAGGCCGGTTGCTTCAGGACCCTGGACGAGCAGTGCCTGACGCCCGCTCTGACCCGGGCCGGGCCGGACGACGGCGGTGGCCGAAGTCCAGGGCGCTGCCTGGGGAAGCGTGCTCCACTGGGTGCTGCGGGCGCCGGGAAAGGCCCGGTAGGTGAGACCGAGAAAACCGACTTCGGGCAGCCACTTGGGCTGGGCGTGGTTGAAGTGATTGTATGGGATTGCTAATAGTTCGAATCCCTTGGATGCATTCTCGTGCCCGTCGAGCGAAATCCCGAAATCCTGCCCGTGCAGATACACGAAGCCGCGACCGCCGTCTCCGTAACGTTTCTGGAGGTTGGCTCGGAGGCGACGCGCCGTGTTTTCGTACCACAGCATGCTGTCCCCGAAGTGAACGACACGCACGCGCCGGCGCAGGCCCTTCTCCAATTGCACGAGCTTGATCCGAAAACGCGAGAGGCCCTGTTCGCCAAAGGAGAGGTACGGTGGCGGTGCGGGCGCGCCCGCCGACGGCGGGTTGGCCGGCGTGGCGTCCGGGCCCGGAAAGAAGTGCGCGCAGCTCCCCAGCTTGCGATAAGGATCTCGGACCCGCCGCGCCATTCCGTGAATGGCCCCGGGAACGTCAGGAACCAGTCGCTCCAGATCGGGAACGAAGCGACGCGCGAATTCGGGAAGCGACGGGCGCACCAGATGGCCGGGCAGGATGAGAGCGAGAGCCCCCAACGCGTACAGCAGAAGGAAGAGGCGATGCTGAAAAGGAGCGCGGCGCGCGCGCCTGGCTGCGCGGGACGGGAGCGTGCCCTGGTTCGGGTACACCGGCCTCAGTGCGCCCGACGCGGATTCCAGCCGACCTTGCGCGCCAACCAGTTCTTGAACTCGAATTCACTCTTGTACAATATGGGAACCACGATGAGCGTGAGAAACGTGGCAAACGTGAGGCCCCAGGCAAAGGCCAGCGCCATTGGAACCAGGAAAGGATCCCGACCGCCGATCCCATAGGCCGTGGGGAGGAGGCCGAGGACGGTCGTGATAGTGGTGAGAAGAACCGCGCGCAGACGCAGCGCGCCCGCGTCCAGAACCACCTGATCGATGGGCATCTCCGGGTTTTGGTCCCGCATGTTGTTGGCGAAGTCCACGAGCACGATGGAGTCGTTCACCACGACCCCCGCCAAGCCGATCACCCCCATCATGGCCAGAAAGCTGAACGGGTGGCCGTGCGAGAGAAACGCGAGCACCACTCCGATCAACGAGAAGGGGATGGCCGCCACGACGATGGCCGGCTGAATGAGCGAACGGAAGAGGGACGCCAGAATCAGGAAGATGATGATGAGCCCAATACCGAAAGCCCGAAAGAGGCTGGCCATCGACTCCTCTGTGTCCTTGTTTTCTCCGCCGAACTGCACGCTGTAGCCGGGATACTTCGAGATGATGTCCCGTCCGAGGACTGCGGCTTTGGCATTGGCTTCCCGCGAGCTGATCTTCTTTTCGGCCACGTTTGCGGACACCGTCAGGAGCCGGTTCCCGTCGAGGTGATTGAGGGCCACCACGCCGCGGCCACGATCGAATCCGGCCATGCGGCTCACCGGAACGAGATACCCCTGGAGATTCTGGACCTGAATGAGATCCAGCATCCCCGGCGACTGACGGTACTGCTCGGCGAAGCGCACGCGCACGTCCACTTCTTCGGTCAGCCGTTTGATCTTCGTGGCCACATTTCCGTCGAAAGCCGTGTTCACGGCCGCGGCCACCTGCGTGACCGAGAGGCCGGCCTGCGCGGCCAGGCCCTCGTTGACGGAGAGGCGTATCTCGTCTTTGCCCGGCTGCAGGTCGAATTCGATATCGGTTACCCCGTCGATCTTTGCGAGTACCGCCCGGTACTCTTCGCCGATCTTCTGGAGCACTTCGTATTCCTTTCCGGTAATCTGGATCGCGACCGGCTTGCCGACGGGCGGGCCGCCCTGCTGCTCCTCGAAATCGAGTGCGACGAGTTTCCCGGCCAGGTGTTTGAACTGCGCCGGTCCTTCGCCTTCGCCGGAGCCAGGGCCCGCTTTCGGATTCACGAGCGTGGCGGCACTGAGTCCGGAACCGCCGGCGGCTCCCTTTGCGGCTTCCGCTTTCTCTCGCTCCAGCAGGCGCTTGCGCCCTTCCGGGTTCAGAAGCCAGGCCGTTTCGCGGCGGAGGGCGCGCACGATTTCTTCGGTCTTGCGTCGGCGATCCTGCTCCGGCGTCAGAAAGACGCGCACCATGGCGTAGTTGCTGCCGCGCTTCACGAAAGGATCGTTCGGCTGCATCTGGATAATGCCCACTCGCGTGGTGAAGTTCTTGAGTTCGCGATTCTTCAGCGGCAGTTTGGGGTCGTCCGGAGTGAGGCGGGAAATCGAATGCTCTACCGCGCGCACGTATTCCAGCGTGGCTTCTTTGGTCAGACCGTTGTCCGCGGTGATCTTCACGAAGAAGGCATCGATGGCTGAAGGGAAGAGCTTGAACTCCCCGAGCGCCGCCTGGAGCCCCATGACCAACACAAAGGCTCCATTCAGGCCCGCCAGGACCCAAATCCGGTGGCGCAGGGCCCACTGGAGGAGGGGGCGGTACACGCGGTCGCGGAGCTCGTGAAACCAGTGATCCTGGAGGCTTTCCTCGTGTTCCACTCCTTCGCTCTTGCGACTGTACTTCGTGATGTCGTACACGTGCGAAGGGAGAATGAAGAAACTCTCGAAAAGAGAGGCGAGAAGCGCGATGATGACCACCAGCGGGATGAAGTAGACAAACTTCCCGAAGATACCCGTCATGAAGAGCATGGGCGCAAATGCGGCGATCGTGGTCGTGATGGTGGCCAGAACGGGGGCAATCACCTCCTGGGTCCCCTTCACGACAGCGTCGTAGGGACTGAAGCCCATTTCCACGTACCGGAAGATGTTCTCGCTGACGATGATGGCATCGTCCACGATGATGCCGACGACGAGAATGAGTCCGAACATCGATATCAGGTTGAGCGTGACGCCCATCCCCTGCATCGTCATGAAGGTGATCCCGATGGCGACGGGGATACCCAGGGTGGTCATGACAGCGACGCGCCACCCCAAGAACAGGAATAGCGAAGCCACGACCAGAACCAGACCGCTGATGCCGTTCGAAAGAAGCACGCCCAACCGGCGGCGCACGAAGAAGGACAGATCGTTCGCGTGACCGGTCTTGATTCCCGCGGGCTTGGATTTTTCGTACTCGGCAAAGACGGCCTTGGCCTCGTCCACGACCTTGATGACGTCAGCGTTTTCGCGCTTGATGACGACCAGCGTTATGGCGGGAACGCCATCGGCACGCTCGAGTATCGTGGCTTCTTCGAAGCCTTCCGTGACGCGACCCACATCGGCAATCCGCACGGCCTGGCCGATCTCGTTGGACCGGATCACCGTGCGTTCGATTTCTTTCGTATTCTGGAATTCGCCGACGGTGCGAACGATGACCTCCCGTCCTTCCTTGTCGATCTTGCCACCGGGCAGATTGATGTTGCGCAGGCGCAGAGCGTTGGCCACGGCGTCCACGCCGACGTAGTAGTTCTGAAGCAGGTACGGATTCAGGTCCACCTGCATTTCGGTATCCCGCCAGCCCAGTCGCTCGACGCGGGCCACGCCCCGAATCCCGAGCAGCCGGCGTTCGAGGATCTCTGCCTGATTGCGCAAATCCCGATCGCTGACCACAGGCTTGCCGTCTTTCTCTTCCTGGCCCAGGTAGAACTCGATGACGGGCGTGCGCGCGGTACCCACCTCGATCACGAGGGGCTTCTCCGCTTCCGCCGGCAGGTCCGTCGTCCGATCCACGGCAGATCGAATGTCATCAACAACTTTTTGTGTATCTTTTGTATCAGGATCGATGACGATGGTCATGGCGGACCGGTGTTCGATGGAAGTGGACCGGTATTCCTTGAGCCCGTCGACTTCCTTGATACTCTCTTCCAGGGGCACCGTCACCAGCTTCTCGATCTCTTGGGGCGAGGCCCCCGCGTACACGGTCACAATGGTCACAATGTCAAACTGGATGTTGGGGAAGGCCTCCTTGTTCATCGTGAAAGCCGTGCGCAGACCCAGCAGGATCAGAAGCAGCGTGAGCAGATTCACGAAGATGGAGCGGGAGACGAAGTATTCGACCAGTGCTTTCATGGGACGTCAGACCCGGAGGGCGGTGTTCCGGGCCGGTGTCGTCACGAAAGGCAGCGGAGAGCACACCGACAAACTATTTTCGACCGAGGAGCCGGGCGGCCGGATTCAGAAGGTAAAAACGGCGCCCGCCGTCCACTCACGCTCGCCCGTGGGCAGCGCGTACCAGGCCACGAAGCCCGGCCGGCCGCCCGCGTGGGAAAAC
>CAZPFB010000163.1:0-10060 GCA_964585735.1 uncultured Leptospiraceae bacterium | reverse complement strand
CTTGGGTTGCTCCTGGGGTTTCGGACCTTTCGGCCCCGGCGCACGCGGCTCTTCACCGGGCCCGGACCGGACGGGTCCCACGGTGAATGCCGTGATCAGGAGGAGCAGCAGGGTACATAGGGCGCGATTCATGAATGGACCAACCGGACGCCAACCCAAATGGTTGCGATCGGTTGAGCAATCAGAAAACCTCCCGGTTCAGAGCACGGCATCCAGCAGCCGATACGCGTCGCTGACGAACGTCTCCAGATCCGCCGCCGTCATGCCGCCCTGCATCAACCGGGCCAGCCTGTAGATCTCCAGAGCGGCCAGCTCCTGCTTTCCCCGGGTTCCCTCCGTCGTGACGATTTGCGGCGCAGAGAGTTTGCGGATCACGGGGTGGCGCGAGTTCAGAAGGAGCGTGTGCTCCCGCGGAAAGTCCGGACGCTTTTCATTCATGTACGCGGCCATCTCGCTGAACCGCCGCACGTGTTCGGGCAAGAGCAGTATGGCCGGCACATCCTCGGATTTCAGCGACTCGACGCGCACGGTGACCTTCTCGTCGCCGATGGCGCGGCGGAAGAGTTCGGCGATCTGTTCGTCCTGACTCTTGTTGTCCGCTCCGACGATCTTGGAAGCCGAACCATCCAGCACGTGCTCTGCCACTTCGGCATCAATCCGCACGAAACGACGCTTGGAGTCTTTCGACTCCAGGAACTGGATGAAATGCGTGTCGATCAGGGTCTCCATGAGGAGAACGCCAATTCCCTGCGAGCGCAACAGGCCGAGAGGGCCAGCCTGGCCGCGCAGATCGGAGGCGTAGTAAATCCGATCCTGCGTCTTGGCCGTGTTCGCTATCGTGTACTCATCGAGCGTCACGAACTTCTTCTCGTCCTCTCCGGCCAGTTGAAAGAGGACCGCGTCCTTGACCTGTTCGTAGAAGCGGTCGTCATTCATGGCGCCGAACTTCACGAACGGAGCGATGTCGTTCCAGATGCCTTCGAACTCGGTTCGGCTGCGCCGAAACTCTTCGGCCAAACGGTCGGCTGTCTTCTTGACGATGTGGGCGGCAATCTTTTTGATCTGCGGTTCATTCTGTAGGTACGACCGCGAGACGTTGAGCGGCAGGTCCGGCAGGTCGATCATCCCCTGAAGCACGGTGAGGTAGCGGGGGATGAGTTCCTGCGCTTCGTCGGACACGAACACCTGCTTGCAGTAGACCTTGACATTGCTGCGATTCAAGTCCAGCTCGTGGGCCAGCTTGGGGAAGTAGAGGATCCCCTGCAGGCGAAACGGATGGTCGACGTTCAGGTGCACGTAGAACAGCGGTTCGCCCTGAAAGGGGTACAGGTATTTGTAGAACTCGATGTAGTCTTCGCGCTTCAGGCTCGAAGGCTGTTTGGACCACAATGGCTCCTGGCGATTGACCTGCGCTCCATCGACCCGTACCGGAACCGGAATGAAGTCGCAGTAGCGCCGGACCAGTTCGTTGATTCGCGCGACGTCCAATAGTTCGGCTTCGTCGACATGCAGGATGATGTCCGTGCCCCGGTTCACACGATTTCCGGGCCCGATTTCGTATTCCTCGCTGCCGTCGCCGGACCAGTACGCCGGTTGGGCATCCTTGGTGGCGCTGCGCGTTTGGATCTCGACCCGCGAAGCCACCATGAAGCTCGAAAAGAAGCCGAGGCCGAAGTGACCGATGATGGCGCTCTGATCGCCTTCGTTCTCTTCGAAGCGTTTGGCAAACTCTTCGGCGCCGGAAAAGGCGATCTGTGTGATGTACTTCCGGATTTCGTCCTGAGTCATGCCGATCCCGTTGTCGGAGAGGATCAGCTTCTTGTTCTCCCGATCGATCGTGATCGATATGGCGTAGTCAGTGTCCTCGGGTTGGTGGATGTCCTCGGTAAGCGCAACCTTGCGGACTTTCGTGATGGCATCGAAACCGTTCGAGATCAGCTCCCGGATGAAGATCTCCTTCTCCGAGTAGAGCCACTTTTTGATGATGGGCAGGATGTTCTGTGTGTGGACGCTCAGACGTCCCTTTTCCGTGGTTCCCTGAGACATGCTTCCCTCCGGCGCCCATTTGGGCTGCCCCACGTCCCGCAAGGCGTCAAGCAAAATTTTGAGCCGCAGGTGCCGAGGCGTTCACCACCTCGAAAGAAGAGCCTGTCGGGACACGAAAGCGATCCGGTACCCGGATGCGATCGTGAGAAGAGCTTTGGAAATGAGTGGCCGCGTCCGGTGCCCATTCGCGCGGATCAGCGGCGCCTGAGCGACGGAGCGGCTTGTCGGAACCAGAGGGCGCCGTGGAAGCCAGCGGCCGCAGGGAGCATCGCAACAGCGCAGGGCCCCAATTTTCGGCTCCGTGTTCGCCGAGTGATTGCTGCCCCAACCGACTTGCGGAAGGTGCGTTTGTCCAGGACGAAATAGAGGCTGGCTGTGCTGCCCATCTTTTTGCAGCCGTTGCGGGTGTTTCGGCCAGCGGAGAAACGCGACAAAGGACCCTGACCGGGGCTGCCCTGCTTTGCCTGGTAGAAGACCAGCGGCGACAAGACTGGTCCCCGCACCAAGTTCAATGCGTTGAAGTCACTGGCTTGATGCGTGACTTCGATGCGCATCCCTCCTTGTCGGCGATTTCTTGCGCACTAAGTGCGAGGAACGCATCTCGGACTGCGGGCTGAGGGCTGCGCAGGGAACCAACAAATCCGTATGTTATGCATGCATCCGCAAACTCGCGTCCCTTCAGCTTCGCGTAGCAATCCTCCCGCTCGGACCGGACGAGGCAACCGGGAAGTGCTGCGATGGAAAGAACCCATGCAACGCAGAGCACCGAGCAAACGCTCAAGTACCGCCGTACATGCCCTCCCAGAGCGAATTCTCGTCCGGGGCCCTCTCGCCAATGGCTGACGAGTCCCATTTCGGCAACGAGCACGACTCTCTTCACAAGTCCGTCCCCGGGTGGGCCTCCGGGCGCCCGAGGCCTCACATGCCGTTCTCTGGACGCGGCCACATCCCGAATCCCCAACAGCTCGACACGGCCAAGGCGCCCGGTCCCGTCAAGCACGAGAAACCCGCGCGTCGTTGTTTGGCGCGCATTGTGGAATGACACGCCAAGGGGATGGCTGAGCTACCACAGCGGGACTTTGGCAATCATTTGATAGAACACAACCATCGGGGGAACTACGACCATCGAACCCAAGAGGTTCCAGAGCAGGAACCAGAGGCGCACCGGCGCCCCTTCCAACAGCGAGCCGACCAGGCGATGCTGCACGTACACGACCGGCAGGGCCGCAAGGCTTCCCCAAGCGGGCAGTAGGCACAGCCCGTTCAGCAGAAGCAGCCACAGGCCACCGCTCGTGAAGATCACGTCTGTGAGCCGGAGCAGTCGGATCGCAAAGGCGACCACCTCGGCACTACCGGTACGGGTGGCCAGAACGAACCACACCGGCCCCACGATCATGTTTCCCACAAAGAGTGCAACCCCGGCCACGTGCAACGTTTTGTGCCAGGCGTACGGGAGAAACGGCGGCAGAGTGAACCCATGCAAAGCCGCAACGGTCACGCTGATTGCCAGCACAGTCGAGATCAGTGAGGCTATCATCTTTCGATTGGACCCGGAAGGCTATGTCCGGAAATGAGGGCATTCCTCGACACAATCTCGTGCTGCTGCGACCGCACTCCGGCGCGTCCCGCGCCCCTGCTGGGACCGCAGCGAATCGCCAAAGCAATCATGGCGAAAGACCCATCTCTGGCCGCAGCGTGCCTGCTTCGAACGCAAGCCCCACAACCACCGCTGCACCCGAACTGTTGGACACCCGTCGCACTCACCCCAAGTCCGACGCACGTCCCGAGCTCATGCGCAGAGTCGTCAGCGCGCGTCTTTGACGGGCGGACAGGGGCAGGCCTGGCGACACTTGATGAGCGTCTGGCGACAGATGGCCAGGCACTCGTTGTCCATGGTCCCCTGTTCCGTGCACACTTTCTCGGTGGCTTCCGATTGGCAGTGGCCACACTTGTCCTTCGGGTCGGTCGGGCCGCCACCCTTCACGACCGGCTTCGGGCAGGCGGAAAAGAGAATGGACAGGCCGGCCGTCACGGAAAGTATCAGCAGCATCCTGCGCATAAGGGAACCTCGTCCGAGAGGTTCGGTGGGAACGTAACTCTGTCAATTCCCAATTCGGTCCGATTCGAGAAAGTTTTGCCCTCATGACCTCAGGCCAAATCGAGCAGAGTACGGCGGGGCGGCTGCTGGTGCGGATCGTAGACCTGTTGGCCAGGGATCTGCGCACGGACGGTTTTCGGCTGTTGGACCCACAGCGTCGCGAAATACTGCGCCGCGGCGAAATCCCCGACGAGGACCGGGCCACGCACCTGCCGATCAGCGGATACGAACTCGTCATCGACAGGGCCTTTGCGGACCTTTCCGCGGAGGATCGGGTGACGCTGCGCAGCGCCCGTGAACTCGTGAAGTCGCTTTTGCCGCGGATTCGTTCCGACGCGGCCTCTCAGGGTCTCGGCGCCATCTCGTTCTTGGCTCTGGCGGACATCTATCTACAAACACTCAAGACCCTCGAAACGCGCTCCACGCTCCTTGAAAACTACGAGCGCATCGTACAGCTCAACGATCGCGTGCTCCTGGCCGACGGTCTGGCTCAGGTCCTGCCCATCATCATGGACATGGCCGCCGAAGCCATTGGCGGAGAAAGCTCTTCGCTGATCCTCGTCGATCCGCGAACCGGGGAACTCTACTTCGACGTGGTCTCCGGCGAACACGAAACCGAGCTCAAGCAGATCCGCATACCCGCGGGCCGTGGGATCGCCGGGAGCGTGGTCCAGGGAGGCCGCGGCGAGATCATCCGCGACGTGGAGAGCGACCCGCGGACTTTCACAGCCGTGGACCGTCGCCTCCAGATGCAGACGCGCAACATGGTCGTGGCGCCGCTGATTGCCCGCGGGCAGGTGATTGGCGTCATCGAGGTCATCAATTCGATCGCTCAGGATGGCTTCGCCGAGGAAGACCTGGAGTTCCTCACGAATATTGCCGCCCAGAGCGCACTCCTGTTGGAGAACGCGCGCGCCAAGGAAGACCTGATCCGCAGCAACCGCGAGTTGGACCGTCGCGCCTCGGAGGTTCACTCCCTGTACGAGATAGGCCGAACGCTCGACAGTACGCTCAATCCCGGCGAGTTACGCGTCAATCTGCTGCGCAGCGTCATGAAACTGCTGCGGATCCCCTACGGTTCGAACCTGGTGTACGATCCCGAGTACCGGTCGCTGGTTCAAGAGAACGTGCTGCGACTGACAGCCAAAGGAATGGTGGAAGAAACCGCCGGAGCCGTGTTTCGAGACGTGACGGATCTCCTGATCTGGATGCGCCAGAACCGCGAGCCCCTCTTCTTCGACCGACCGGAGAACCGGTCTTCCGGTATCCTGCGCCGCTTCCGGGAATCGAATGCGGACTTGTTTTCCGGAGAGGACGCGCCGCGCCTGTGGATACCCATATCCGAGAAGCAGGGCGGTGAGATCTCTTTCATCCTGTCACTGACGGCCGGACAGTTCGGCTCCGGCGAAACACAGGACCTGGTTTTCTTTCGCAGCATCATGAACCAGGCAGATGCTGCCTTTCGCAACGTAAGCGTACATGAGGACGCCGTGGAGGCGCGCAAAGAGGAAGCGCATCTGCGCCAGACCTTCCAGCGCTACGTTCCAGCACACGTGATCGTCGAGGCCCTCGGGCAGGAACGCAAGCCGGCCACCGTCTGCGATGTCAGCATCCTGTTTGCGGACATTCGTGGTTTCACGCGACTTTCCGAGCTGCTCGAACCCGAAGAGGTGCTCGTACTTGTCAACGAGTACTTCGAGGCCATGGAGCCGGCGCTCGAGCGCCATCACGGTGTCATCGACAAATTCATGGGCGACTCCCTCATGGCCGTGTTCGGCGTACCGGAGCCGGGGCCTCAGGACGCGGCCAACGCCATCGAAGCCGCCCTGGACATGCAGTCGCGCCTCGCCATCCTCAATGAAAAGCGCCGCCTCGAAAACCGGCCCGCTTTCCAGATGGGCATCGGCCTTCACGCCGGACCCGCCGTGGCGGGGCACATCGGCGCGCATCGTCGCCAGGACTACTCGGTCCTCGGCGATTCCGTGAACCTCGCCGCCCGCCTCGAGAAGCTCGCCAAGCTCTACAGCGCGAGAGTCCTCCTCACCGATGCGCTCTTGTCCCGTTCCGGCACGAGTCGCCCGGTTCGGGAGGCGGATCTACTGCTCGTGCGCGGTCGGGTCGAACCCACGCGGGTTTTCGAACTCGTCGAGCGGACGGACCTGCACGATCACCTCACCTCCTGGCAGGAGGCGCTCGCCCTGTACCGCGCGGGCCGCTTCGAAGCGGCGGTCGGAGCTTTCCAGGCCTTCAAGTCGAAGGTGGCGGGGGACCCTCTCTCCGAGCTCTACCTCAGGCGGTGTGCCGAGTTCCTGCTGCGTCCGCCGCCCCCGGATTGGGATGGCGTTTTTCGAGTGGACGTCTGAGGCCTCCTGCCGCACCCGAGAGGCTCCATGCAGAAGGTCAGCATCAAACAGGAATTCGGGTGTCCACTTGCGGTGCTTCTACGCGCGCGCATGGATCGCTATCAGCACCTGGACAAATTTCCCGAACTCAAGAACGTCCACATCACGGAAGAATCGCAGGAGGGCCATATCCTCAAGCAGAAGCGTGAGATCTCGATCGCGGACAGCCTGCCGGTCGTCATCACGGCTCTGCTTCCCTCCGGCGCCGAGACCCTGCACGAAAGCTCGGAGTTCGACTTGGATTCGAACGTCCACACGTTTCAGGTAACACCCGGGGGAAACTTGGACCACGTCTTTCTAATCAAGGGCGTCTCGCACTACTTCGCCACCGAAGACGGCCGCTCGGGCCGTTCCTACGAACTGGAAATCAAGAGTCGCGCCTTCCTGGTCAGCGGCGTCGTCGAAACCACGATCGCCGAGGTCTACAGGTCGAGCCTCGAAAAGGACCGCCGCTCCATCGCGGAGTTCATCCGGATCTACGGCGAAACCCCGCAGGGCTGATAACCGGGACGGACTCGCATGGACGCCAAGCTGCGCGCCGAAATTCTCCTCGAGGCGCTACCGTACATTCGCCGATTCGCGGGCAAGACCGTGGTCATCAAGTACGGGGGCGCCGCCATGGAGCAGGCCGACCTCTCTCGCGAATTCGCCCGGGACGTCACCCTCCTCCAGTACGTGGGCATGCGCCCCGTCATCGTGCACGGCGGCGGGCCACAGATCGGACGTACGCTGGCCGGACTGGGCATCCAAAGCGAATTTGTGGCGGGACACCGCGTCACGGACGACCGCACGATGGAAGTCGTGGAAATGGTGCTCGCCGGAACTATAAATAAACACATAGTATCTCAGATCAACGCGGAGGGCGGCCGGGCGGTCGGCATCTCCGGACGCGATGGACCGCTGGCCAGAGCGGCGCTTCATCAGCTGGAGCAACCGGGCCCGGACGGCACTAAGACAACGGTGAACCTCGGGCGCGTGGGTTCGGTGAACGGCGAACACATCAACCCGGCCATCGTCAATACGCTGGACCAGGCGGGCTTCATTCCCGTGATCGCGCCTGTCGCCGCCGGCGAAGACGGTCGTAGTCTGAACGTGAACGCCGATACCATGGCAGGCGCGATCGCCTCAGCGCTCAAGGCCGAGAAGCTCATCCTGCTCACCGATACTCCAGGGGTTCTGCGGGAAGGGAAGACCATCGAGCGCATGACCCCGGCGGAGGTCCGCGCCGAGATGGCTTCGGGTCTGATCGCGGGTGGCATGTTGCCCAAGGTGGAGTGCTGCCTGCAGGCTCTCGACTCCGGCGTGGCGCGCGCGCACATCATCGACGGTCGCATCCCGCACGCCGTGTTGCTGGAGATCTTCACGCAGGAGGGAGTCGGTACGCTCATCGCGCAGGATTGAGCGACGCAAGTACCGTGAGACGTCTGGATCCCCTGGGACTCGTCCTGCTGCTCTTCGCGGTAGGGAACATGGCCAACGCGCTGTGGATGCTCGCTTCGCCTCCTCATTGGTACGTGAATCTGCCGGCTTCCGTACCGGACTTCGGGCCGCTGAACGAACACTTCGTACGGGATCTCGGCGGAATGTTTTTCGTATTCGGATCCTTGCTCGGTTGGGCGGCATTCTCGCGGCAGGCACGGAGCGTGGCCATCGCCACCGTGGCTTTGTGGGACGGCGTCCATGCGTTCGTACATATCTTCGATACGGTGCGAGGATTAGTGGGCCAGGAACACTTCTGGATTGACCTACCCCTGGTCTACGTGCCGGCCGCTGCACTGTTCGGCCTGCTCTGGTGGCACCGCCGCGAGGGAGCATGAAACGCGCGCTTCTTTGGGCTTTTGCGTTTGGCCTCGGCCTCTACCTGGCCGCGACTCCGCTTCTGTACTACCGCTACCGCGTGCACAATCCGGCGTGCCCCTGCCACCAGCCGTCGCGCTGAAAATGCGCGATCGGCCGCTGAGAGCGTGCGTGACGCTGGCGCTCCTGAACAAGGGCGCAATCCCACCCATCCCATATGATAGAATGCTCGTCAGTGGATAGCGGGTTGGGGTATGGACTCATAGGAAGAGTCAGGGGCCTTCGGGAGAGGACTTCCACCTTCTGCTCGGTTCAGAGCTTCCTTTGGTCGTGTCCCCCCGAAGGCCATCTTCAGGCCATACCATTTATAG
The DNA here is from genome assembly GCA_964585735.1 of uncultured Leptospiraceae bacterium. Lineage (GTDB taxonomy): Bacteria > Spirochaetota > Leptospiria > Leptospirales > Leptonemataceae > CAZPFB01. The sequence goes on along the minus strand of CAZPFB010000163.1, from coordinate 1,346 downwards.
TCAGTATGCTCCCGTTTGAACAAGAGCACATTCAAGCGTGCAGCGTCGGACCAAGGGAGAACTGTCCGGGAAAGGGAGATGCGCTGTTGCCCCGGAGCGCAACGGGGTCGGAGGCTTGGGAAGTGCTGAACGCGAACGTGCCGATTCATGTTGGTCTGCCGCGCCTTAACGACGGAACGGTGTTGCCGCGACTCTGCCTGCTTGTCGCAGCTCGAGGGCGCGAAGTATGGGTATGGCCGCAGGGCAAGCCTGGTGCGGGAGTTGACATTCCGTTTTTGCTGACACCAACTTTCACCGCGCGCTATCGAGTTCTCGAGCGCCGGAATGTGGTCGCGCCATCCTCGCTCGGCCGCTGAGAGCGCGCGTGACGAGAGCATGAATGGACAACGGTGCATTCGCCACCATCAAAAGGGAAAAACCGATCCCGCAACGAATGTGATCCAGAAACGACGACGTCTTTCCGCCCGCAGTCTTCTGGAAGGACAGCCGAACAGTCTCCCAGACAAGGACGCGGTTCTTGGTCGGGATCGTATCGGAGAAAAGAGGCTTGGGAAGGGGGTGAACGCAATGGTGGCGATTCACGCCGGTTGGCCGCGCCTGAACGACGGCGCGCGGTCGGCGCGATCCCGCATGCTTGCCGCAACTCGAGGGCGCGGGGAATGATCGCGGCCGCAGTGGGAGCTGGCCAGGGACGGCGGCGCTCATACGGGAACACCAACTTCCACCGCGCGCTATCGAGTTCTCGAGCGAGGACGCGTAGTCGCTCCATCATCGCTCGGCCGCTGAGAGCGCGCGTGCCGAGAGCGTGAATGAGCAACCGCCCATCCACTACCTCCAAAGGGGAAGCTGATCCGGATATGAACGCGAGCTCCGACAGGATCGCCTTCGCCGAAAGAGGCTTGGGAAGGGGGTGAACGCAATGGTGGCGATTCACGCTGGCTGGCCGCGCCTGAACGACGGCGCGCGGTCGGCGCGATCCCGCATGCTTGCCGCAACTCGAGGGCGCGGGGAATGATCGCGGCCGCAGTGGGAGCTGGCCAGGGACGGCGGCGCTCATACGGGAACACCAACTTCCACCGCGCGCTATCGAGTTCTCGAGCGAGGACGCGTAGTCGCGCCGTCGGCGCTCGGCCGCGGGCCGAGAGCTTGAATGGACAACGGTGCATTCGCCACCATCAAAAGGGAAAAGCCGAACAGTCTCCCAGACAAGGACGCGGTTCTTGGTCGGGATCGTATCGGAGAAAAGAGGCTTGGGAAGGGGGTGAACGCAATGGTGGCGATTCACGCCGGTTGGCCGCGCCTGAACGACGGCGCGCGGTCGGCGCGATCCCGCATGCTTGCCGCAA
>CAZPFB010000162.1:2099-10096 GCA_964585735.1 uncultured Leptospiraceae bacterium | reverse complement strand
AGTTGGGAGACGGTGTCTTCGAGGTGAAATCCACCAATGGGGACACGCATCTGGGTGGCGACGACTTCGATCAGGCGATCATCGATTGGATGGTGGCGGAGTTCAAGAAAGAAACCGGCATCGACATCGGGAAGGACCGGATGGCGCTTCAGCGGCTCAAGGAAGCCGCGGAAAAGGCCAAAATCGAACTGTCGGGGACTACGGAAGCTCAGATCAACATTCCGTTCATAACGGCCGACGCGAGCGGTCCGCGGCACCTGAACAAGGCGCTCAGCCGCGCCAAGTTCGAACAATTGGTCGGCTCGCTCATCGAGCGCACCCGGATCCCGTGCCAGAACGCTTTGCGAGATGCCGGGCTTTCGGCGGCCGAAATCGACGAGATCGTCCTGGTGGGTGGTTCCACGCGCGTGCCCGCCGTGCAGGCGCTCGTGAAGGAAGTCTTCGGCAAGGAACCAAACCGCAGCGTCAACCCCGACGAAGTCGTGGCCCTGGGGGCCGCCATACAGGGTGGAGTGCTGGCCGGTGAGGTTTCCGATGTCCTGCTCCTGGACGTGACGCCCCTTTCGCTGGGGATCGAAACGCTCGGTGGCGTGTTCACGCGCCTCATTGAGCGCAACACGACCATTCCGACGCGAAAGTCGCAGGTGTTCTCAACGGCAGCCGACAACCAAACCGCCGTTTCCGTGCACGTGATGCAGGGAGAGCGGGAGATGGCCAAGGACAATCGCACACTGGCGCGCTTCGACTTGGTCGGTATCGCGCCGGCGCCGCGCGGCATGCCGCAAATCGAGGTCACGTTCGACATCGACGCCAACGGGATCGTGCACGTCTCAGCCAAGGATCTCGGAACGGGGAAGGAGCAGAAGATTCGGATCGAATCGTCGAGCGGCCTTTCCGAGGAAGAGATTCGTCGCATGGTGGACGAAGCCAAGCAGAACGAGTCCAAGGACAAGGAAGCCCGCCATGTGGCGGAGGCCCGCAACGAGGCCGACAGCCTCACCTACAGCCTGGAGAAGGCGCTCGCGGACGCGGGCGACAATGTTGATCCGGCCGACCGCAAGTTGGCCGAGGACACGATTCGCCGCGTCCGGGAAGCGCTGGATTCTCAGGACGCCGACCGAATCAAGACGGCGCGTGACGAAATCCAGAAGCTCTCCACGGACCTGGCACAGAAGCTCTATCAGGCGCAGGCTCAGAGTGCCGGACAATCTTCGGGCGGCGCCTCCGCAGGGGGACCCGGGCCAGGAGCCGAAGGGGCTGAGGGCGGTGAGAAGGTGGTCGATGCCGATTACACGGTTGTCGACGACGAAAAGAAATAAGAACCGGGCCTGAACGCGGGCGGATCGCAGATGGTCCGCCCGCACGCTTCGCGGAGACATACGATGTCAGAAAGAGACTACTACGAAGTCCTCGGAGTCGCGCGTGGCGCCTCGAAGGAAGAGATAAAGAAGGCCTACCGAAAGTTGGCCATCCAGTTTCACCCTGACAAGAACCGCGGCAATCCCTCGGCCGAGGAGAAATTCAAGGAGGCCACCGAAGCCTATGAAGTCCTTTCCGATGACCAGAAGCGCCGAGCATACGATCAATTCGGTAAGGCCGGACTGGGAGCGGGGGCAGGTGGCGGCGGATTTGGGCACAAGGCCTACACGGACTTCTCCGACATCTTCGGCGACATAGGCGACATCTTCTCGGAGTTCTTCGGCGGTTCGTTTCAGGGTGGTGGCCGCGGCGGCGCGCGCCGTGGTTCTGACCTCCGGTACAACCTGGAGATCACGCTCGAAGAAGCGGCGCTGGGCAAGGAAGTCAAAGTGGAGATTCCACGTTTGGAGACCTGCGAAACCTGTCGTGGTTCAGGATCCGCCGGGGGATCGGCGCAGACCTGCTCCATGTGCCAGGGCGGCGGTCAGGTCCGTCGCACCCAGGGTTTCTTTTCCATCGCCTCCACCTGCCCCCAGTGTGGCGGTCGGGGTACTGTGGTGAAAGATCCCTGTCGAACGTGTTCGGGGCAGGGGCTGACCGAAAAACGTCGCACGCTCAATATCAAGATCCCGCCCGGTGTGGAGTCCGGAAGCCGACTGAAAGTATCGGGAGAGGGAGAGGCCGGTCCGCAGGGAGGCCCCAGCGGGGACCTGTACGTCGTGACGCACATCAAGCGGCACCCGGTGTTTGCGCGGGAAGGCAATGACCTGGTGGTCCAGGCCAACATCCCGGTGACCACCGCCATGACCGGTGGGGAGATTGAAGTGCCCACCATCGAAGGAAAGAAGGTGAAGATGAAGATCCCGGCGGGGACCGAAAGCGGGCAGATCTTTCGCCTGAAGGGCAAGGGGATGCCCTACGTCGGTGGTTACGGAAAAGGCGACCAGCACGTCCTCATCCACATCCAGATCCCCAAGAACCTGAGCCGCAAAGCCAAGGATCTCGTGGAGCAGCTTTCCAAGGAACTGGGTGAAGAAGCCACGGCCGGTTCGGTGTTCTCGCGGATCAAAGTGGCTTTCAACTGAGCGAAAATGCAGTAGCCCGCCGGGTCGATCCCGCCTTCTTGGTTATTTCATGAGCAAGGTGCGCCTGGGTTTGATTGGGACCGGACACATGGGCCAGTACCATGTCAACGTCGCGGTCGGCCTGCCGCAAGTGTATCAGCCGGTCGGCATTCACGACGCCAACACGGACCGCCTCAAGGAGATATCCGATCGCTTCGGCGTACCGGGCTTCCCGGATATCGATGCACTCCTGGAACAGGTCGATGCCGTGACCGTGGCCGTACCCACCGTTCATCATTTCGAAATTGCCCGCAAGGCTCTCGAACGAGGCCGCCACGTACTGGTCGAGAAGCCCATGACTGAGACCGTGGCGCAGGCCCGCGAACTCGTCGACCTGGCGGCCCGCCAGGGGTTGATCTTCCAGGTGGGTCACGTCGAGCGCTTCAACGGCGCTGTGCTCGAACTCAACAAGATCGTGCAGAACCCGTATCTGATTGAATCACGGAGGCTCGCCCCCTACAACCCGCGCATTCAGGATGTGGGCGTGGTGCTGGACCTGCTCATCCACGACCTGGACATCGTGCTCAACCTGGTCGGTCGCCCCGTTCTTTCGGTGCACGGGCGCGGCTGCCGTGCCTTCAGCAAGCACGAAGACATCGCCGTGGCCACCATTCAGTTCGAGGGAGGTTGCCTGGCCAATCTCAACGCCTCGCGGGCCACGCAGAGCAAGGTGCGCACTCTGACGATCAGCCAGGAGAAGGCCTACATTCATTTGGACTTCGCCACTCAGGACATCGACATTCACCGACAGGCCACGAGCGCGTACCTCATGACCCGGGAAGAGCTGCGCTACAAGCAGGAATCATTCGTCGAAAAGATCTTCGTTCACAAGGACAATCCGCTTCGTCAGGAACACCTGCACTTTGTGGCCTGCATCAACGGCGAGCAGGAACCCATTGTGAAAGGTGAATCCGACCTGAGAACACTGGAAATCGCCAACGAGATTGTGAATCAGATCGAGGCGTCCCTGCAATGACGGAAGGTTCGGCAGAAGCCGGAGGCGTGCGCGCCGTGCAGGTTGCACCCATCCCTGTACGTTCCCCCAAGTTTCACGCTGGAACACATGGTCGTGCCAAGAGCGACGAGCCTGGGCTCGGCGTGTATCTGGAGACCTATGGCTGTCAGATGAACGAGTACGACTCCGGCATAGCCTTGAAATGCCTTGCCGATTCGGGGTACCATCGAGTGGCCACTCCCGAAGAGGCCTCCGTGATCCTGCTCAATACCTGCGCGGTCCGCGAGAACGCACATCAGAAGGTGTACGGGAGGCTGCATTCTTTCTCGGGCTTGAAGCGTCGCCGTGCTGACCTGGTGGTCGGGATCCTGGGTTGTATGGCCCAGAATCTCGGAGAGGATCTCTTCGCCATGGGTCTGCCCCTGGATCTGGTCGTGGGGCCGGACAACCTGAGAGAGCTGCCGGATCTGGTTTCGCAGGTGCGCCACGGGGCCCAGAGCCGGGTCCTGCGAACCAGACTTTCGGTGCACGAGACCTACGAGGAACTCGAACCGGCCGTCCTTTCCGGTGTGCAGGCCTTCGTGACGATCATGCGGGGTTGTGACAACTTCTGCACATTCTGCGTCGTCCCGTACACCCGGGGCAGGGAACGCAGTCGGTCGCCGGAGTCCGTGGTGGCCGAAGTGGGCCGTCTGGTGGAAGCGGGCGTGCGCGAAGTCACACTCCTCGGCCAGAACGTCAACTCGTACAGGACCGATAACGTCGACTTTGCCGCCTTGGTCCGTCGCCTGCTGGACGAGACGGCCGTAGAGCGCATCCGCTTCACGTCGCCTCATCCCCACGACTTCCCGCGCCATTTGCTCGAACTCATGGCGGCGGAGGAGCGGTTCTGCTCCAGCATTCACCTTCCCGTGCAGTCGGGTTCGACCCGCGTCCTGACAGCCATGCGTCGCGACTACAGCCGGGAGTCATTCCTCCAACTCGTGGAGGAGATCAGGTCCGTCGTGGGTGAAGTGGGCCTGACCACGGATGTGATCACGGGTTTCCCTGGGGAAACCGACGAGGACTTCTCCGAAACTCTTTCGCTCATGGAACAGTGCCGCTTCGACATGGCCTACATGTTCCGGTATTCACCCCGGGAGAACACTTATGCCAAAAAGCATCTGGAAGACGACGTCCCCGAAGAACTCAAGCTGTCCCGCCTCCAGACGCTGATCGAAACACAGACGCGGATCGGCGCCAAAGTCAACCGCGCGCAGGTCGGCCGGACCGTGCAGGTACTCGTGGAGGGTCCCAGCCGGCGTTCTCGAAGCGAACTGTCCGGGCGCTCCGAGACCGGGAAGATGGTCATCTTCCCGCTTCCGGAGGCCGACACTCCTCCGGCTCCGGAGTGGGTTGGTCGCACCGTTCCGGTCCTGGTGGAATCGGCCACGGCGGCCACCCTGCGCGGGCGGACCGTGGAACGGGCCGGCTGAAACGATCGCCCTCTCTGCCGGGGCCGCCGATACTGTAACCGATGCGGTCCGGATGGGCGGTGCGGGTAGGGAGCGTGGCCTTCGCCATGGCGGTCGTCGCCTGGGGAACGCGTGTGCGCGCTCAGGAGCGAGACTCCCGCGGAGACCCGACCACCAACGCCTTCAGTCGCTACGGCCGTGCCGAGCTGGAAGTCCCGCGCACCGCCTACCGGCCGGGGGACGCCATCTGGGTGACGTTTCGGATCCGCAACCGTGGCTACCAGACCATACGCATTTTCCCGGCTCGGGAGGCGAACACCAGCTTTCAGTTTCTGCTGACCGACAGGCACGACCGGGAGGTTCCCATGCGTGCGGCCGGGGCGGGCCGAGAATCGGCGGAGCCGACCGTGGATATTGCCGGGGACGAGGTGAAGGAAGTCATCCTGCACCCCGGCGAATCGTTCACGAGGCGTATTCGCCTCGATCGCCTCTATGAGCTGAAGCCCGGGGGCGAGTACCGCGTGGTCGGGTATTTCTATCCAGATCCGAGGCGCACATTCTTTGTGCGGACGGCCAATACGGCCAAACTCCGTCTCGACCGCGCCCGCGACCCGTTGCGGCGGGCCGTTCTGCCGGAAGAGTTCTTCAACGACTCGATTCCAGAAATATCCCCGGAAGAGACCGTCTACCTGTTCCTGTCCGCGGAGATCAAAAAGAACTGGCCCGGATATTTGAAGTACCTGGACCTCCGAAAGTTCATTCTCGCGTACGATCGCTTCGCCTCGCGCTACGCAGCCGCGCCGGAACACACCAAGCCCCAGGTTCTGCGCGAGTTCCAACGGTTCCTGACGAGTGGCCCCACGGACAGGCTGCACTACTTCAAGATCGTCAAAAAAGAGTTTGATCGAACGGAAGAGGGCGAGACGATGGATGAGGGCAGGGTGCATGTGACCGTGCGGGCCGAACGTAGAACGCGCGGTTATAGCGTCCTGTACAACTACCGCTACACGCTCGAGCGTGATCGGCGGAGGGCCGGCTTCTGGCGGATCGTGTACGTAACGGCGGGAGTGGTGAGGTGAGACCATGACGGAGATCCTTTCCCAGGACGAAATTGACGCACTGCTTTCGGCCATTTCTTCGGGTGAAGTCGACCCGGACGACTACACGGCAGTGGGAGAGCAGAAGAAGGTCAAGATCTACGATTTCAGGCGGCCGGACAAGTTCTCCAAGGACCAGATCCGAACGCTGCAGATGATGCACGAAACCTTTGCTCGTCTCACGACGACGGCCCTTTCGGCCCAGCTGCGCGCCCTGGTTGGAGTGCACGTGGGTTCCGTCGATCAGCTTACCTACGAGGAATTCATTCGCTCCATTCCGAACCCGACGACTCTGGCGGTCATCAACATGGACCCGCTCAAGGGTTCCAGCGTGCTGGAGATCGACCCGAGCATCACCTTCACCATCATCGACCGCCTTTTCGGGGGCCCGGGTGAGCCGACCAAGATCACCAGGGAATTGTCCGACATCGAGCTTTCCGTGATGGAGGGCATCATCGTAAGGATTCTCGGGAACCTCCGGGAAGCCTGGTCGACAGTGATCGACCTGCGACCGCGCCTGGGGAACATCGAAACCAATCCGCAATTCGCGCAGATTGTCCCTCCGAACGACATGGTGGTTCTCATCACCCTGGAGACGAAGGTGGGAGACGTGGAAGGGATGACGAACCTGTGCATCCCCTACATCACCATCGAGCCGATCATCTCGAAGTTGTCCGCACAGTACTGGTATTCCTCCATTCGACGCGGGGATACCGACGAAAACCGCGCGGTGATCCAGGAGCGTCTGGACCAGGTGGAGATTCCGCTCATAGCCGAAGTGGGGGATATTGATCTGCCGCTCTCGGAGATTCTGGGCCTCGGGGTCGGGGATGTGGTGAAGCTGAGCAACCACATCAAGAGCGACATGCTGATCAAAGTCGGCGACCGCAAGAAGTTCAAGTGTCGCCCGGGCAAGGTGGGGAATCGACTTTCGATTCAGATCGGCGAGTCGATCGTGGATATTCCCGATGAGCTCTTGGGTTCCACGCGCTCCGAAGAGGAAGTCTGAAGCGGGCGTGGGGCGGAGCGTCCCCATCCTTTCGATTATCTCAAGCGCGCCGGGGATCGAGCCACTCGTCACGGCGAGAACGAGCAACCTCCAGGCGCTCGCCGTCCAGTTCCAGAACGGGAGGTTCGTCCGCAATCAGGTAGGCACCGAGGGCGGCCATGGCCACTCCGGAAAGCCTTGCGGGGACGCCGGTCGGTAGGACGGCCACGAGCGTGCGCTCATCCAGGTATCGCAGGGCGTTCGTTTCCACTTCCACCGCGGCGCCCGATTCCAGTCGCAGACACCACCGGCCATCGGGTCCTCGGAATAGGGATGTCACCCGGACGGGAAACCCCTCCATAGACTTCAAGTATCCGTGTTCCACGAGTTCACCGAACTCATTGCGAATGAAGTAGCCCTTCGCATCTCTTCGCAGGTTGGCCTGAAAGTAGTGGAGAACCGCCTCATTCGAGATAGCCTGACCCTGGAAGCGCCACGTTCCGTCGCGCTCTACCGTGATATCGGTGAGGGTTTCGATCATCGGCCCCGCTTCCCCCGTGGGCTGGAGGGTTCCGTTTCCCGGGCGTAGTTGAACAACAGAACGCGCACCAGACCGATGGTTGTCTGCATGCTGCCGGTGGGGCGACGATCGTGCGGACCCCCGCGGACGGGGTTGGTGGTGGAACCCTGAAAGCCCACTTGGGAGTGGCGCTGAATCCCCAGGATCCAGGCGCCCTCCGCCCCCCGTGCCCGTGCCTCCCGCCTTACGAGGTTCAAGAAAGGGTCTCCCTCGGCCCGGCCGGTGTTGTCGCGCAACACCAAGATCCCCAGGCGATGGTACGGCCTCTCCGGCGCCGACCGCCTCACTTCGACACTGTCCACCCCCGCTTTTCTGAGATTCGGGTACTCGGAATCCGGCTGAAACTCAGCCGAGTAGCAGGAAGCAAAGCCGATAGCACA
>CAZPFB010000162.1:0-2089 GCA_964585735.1 uncultured Leptospiraceae bacterium | reverse complement strand
AGCGAGGCCCGCGAGAAAAGGGGTTTTCAAGCTGTCGCCCACCCCGGCAGTGGAAGGAATGGAAAGGAAAGCGGGACGGACGACCTCGGACTTCTTGGAATCCATCATCCCTCTGTTCTCCGACCTGGTCCCCCTGATTATGGAGAAGTGGGCGATGGCCAACGACCGCCCGGTCATTCGCGAGTTGGAAAAGGAGCAGGATCGGCTTGACCGCAGGCTGGAGCGTACGGAGAATCGCCAGCGTTGGCTGTACTCTTTCTTCTTCCTCCTCCTCGTATGGAACGTCTTTCTCACGATCTTCCTCGTATTCCTTCGTAGGTAGACAGGTCCACCGGGAGTTGCCACACCAAACAGCATAGCGGGATATGGAAGACGAGGCCAGTAAAGAAGCCATCCGGCGCAAGGAAAACCCGCTGCGGATTGGAACCTGCACGCTCGACGAGCTGGAGGAAAAGATCAAGGCGTTTCGGGTCATGAACCAGGCCGCCCTGAAGAAGCGCTACGTGCTCTCCCGGGAAACGCTGCGCGCGCCGGACGGCCAGGTTCTGATCCAGAAGAGCGGTGAGATCGACATCTCGAGAGCCAAGCTGCTCCGCCGCCATCTCATGGGAGACTATGTCCTCAAGACCTTCCAGCCGGACGAGGGGATCGTGATCATCTCGGACATGACGAGCCCTGAGGGAATCTCGTTGTCCATGGACATGGTGACTCAGATCATGAACTTGGGCGGGGGCGCCTACGAAGGCTTCATCGATCGGGTCGATTCGTTCACCGACTTCCTGAATCTTCTCAAGAAGGCCCTGTTCCCGAAGCTGGTCATCGTAGGGTACTTGCCACCCGAACGCCTGGAGATGGAAAGAATCAACTTCGTGCGCGCGCGCAAGGTCGATGCGTATATTCGGGCCGTGGAACTCACTCACGGAGCCCTAAAGACCAAACCGTATTTTCCGAAGATCAAGCAAGTGCATATCGACACGGCGGACCCCAAGAGCTGGGGTCGCTTCATCATCGAAGTTGTGCGCGAGTACACCAAGCCCTATTTTATCGAGGATTTCTGAATTGAGTGCGCACTTCCCAGTCGTGCCCGGCGGTTGGCTGTGCGCGACGGTGGTGCTGCTCATGGCCCAACCGGCTCGTCTGCATGCGGAAAGCGCGGCCTCCCTCTACAACCGTGCGCAGGGGTTGGACGAACTTCGGGCCATCCCCCTGCTTCTGCGAGCCCATGCACTGTCACCCAAAGACGAACGCATCACCTATCGCCTCGGCTTTTTGTACCAGAAAATGAGCCGGCTGACCGAGGCCGAAAGGTTCTACGGCCTCACCATCGGCCTGAAGGCCTGCCACATCCGCGCTCTGAACAACTTGGGAGGGCTGCGCTTGGACCAGCGGCGGGATAGCGAGGCGCGCGAACTGTACATGCGCGCAGTGCGTTGCAAGGGGAGTTACTATCTTCCCTACTACAACCTGGCCGGTATGCACCTGGAAGCGGGCGAGCTATCGGAAGCAGTGTCGATGTACCGGGCCGCATTGTCCCGCCGTCCGAAACACCCCGCCAGCCACCACAATCTGGGGATCACATACGAAAAGCTGGCGCGGACTTCCAAGGAACGGGCCGACGAACTTCGCGAACTTGCCGTAACCCACCTGCGCACGGCCTGTGAACTCGAGCCGAAGAACGTCCTCAACCATTTCAACTACGGCAGGTTGCTCTTCAATCTGAATCGCCTGCGGGAGGCGGAGGTTCCCCTGCGCCGGGCCGTGGCCCTGGCAGAAGGGGATTCCCAATTGCGGGGTCGGGCGCTTTCCATGCTGGCTCAGATTCCGCCCGCGCCCCGCGAGGGGCCGAAGTAGGGGCACCCGCCGCTGTGGCGTTGCAGGCGCCGTTCCCGCCAGGTCTTGGCAAAGCGAAGCAAACAGCCCAGAAGGCCAGGGCCATTCCCCCGGAAGTCGCGTCATGGCCGAAGCCCCTCGACCAGTCACCGATACCCACAAAACCGAAGCCCAACAGCGTGGTCACGCCCCCCAGTAGAATCAACGTAAGCGCTCATTCCAGGCCCCTTCCCCTGGTGCAGCCGCCGTGGTATTCTGC
>CAZPFB010000161.1:0-10100 GCA_964585735.1 uncultured Leptospiraceae bacterium | reverse complement strand
GCACCTCAGCGTCAGTCATCGTCCAGCAAGCTGCCTTCGCCATTGGTGTTCCTCCTGATATCTACGCATTTCACCGCTACACCGGGAATTCCACTTACCTCTCCGAGACTCCAGACGACCAGTTTCGGAAGCAGGCTATGGGTTGAGCCCATAGTTTTCACTCCCGACTTAATCATCCGCCTGCGTGCTCTTTACGCCCAGTGATTCCGAACAACGCTTGCACCATACGTATTACCGCGGCTGCTGGCACGTAGTTAGCCGGTGCTTTGAACGGGTACCGTCATTTTTTTCGTCCCCGTCTACTGTGGTTTACGACCCGAAAGCCTTCCTCCCACACGAGGCGTCGCTGCGTCAGGGTTTCCCCCATTGCGCAAGATTCTTAACTGCTGCCTCCCGTAGGAGTCTGGACCGTGTGTCAGTTCCAGTGTGGCCGATCACCCTCTCAGGCCGGCTACCCATCGAAGCTTTGGTGAGCCGTTACCTCACCAACAGGCTAATGGGCCGCAGGCTCATCCTCTGACGTGTTTCCACTTTCACCGACAGATCCGCAGATCCGTCGGTCTTATGCGGTATTAGCCCCAGTTTCCCGGGGTTGTCCCCCATCAGAGGGTAGATTACCTACGTGTTACTCACCCGTTTGCCGCTCGCCAGCGTATTGCTACCTGCTGCCGCTCGACTTGCATGTTTAAGACGCGCCTCTAGCGTTAGTTCTGAGCCAGGATCAAACTCTTCGTCATGATATCTGCCCGAAGGCAGATAACTCACACCAAGTGTGCCCGCTCCTGCCCGAGGGCGGAAGCGGCAGTCGCAGTTGCCTGCGAAAACCGAACCTCGAACTGCCCAACGCATTCGCGGACAGACGGGTTCAGACACGATGACCCAGCACGAATCAAAATTGTCTTTTGCTCATCGAAGTTTGGACTCCGAATTGAACAAAGGGCAACGCATCTATTCAGCTTTTAGAGATCAAGCAAGCCCGACAGGCTTTCAGCCCCACTCTTGCGGAGCGCCCGCCAGGCCACCGGCTGTTGACCGGCAAGGGGCGAGTATCCGGAAGTGGCCTTGGCGGTCAACACAAAATTATGTCTGCGGGCGAGAAATCCAACAAACCTGTGCGCCCGCGTAAACACGGGGTTTCGGAGCCTCTGGATTATGTCCCGAAAGCCAACCCTTTCTGGAAAGAACGCGGTCGCCCGCGCAAGCCGCTTGCGCATGATTCGGCAGGTGGTCAGAATGGCCTGCAAAACATGAAGGTCGTCATTCTTGCGGGAGGACTCGGTACGCGCATCAGCGAGGAGTCCCATCTGAAGCCGAAGCCTATGGTCGAAATAGGAGAGAAGCCGATTCTGTGGCACATCATGAAGCTCTATTCGGCGTGCGGATTCAACGATTTCGTGATTTGTCTCGGGTACAAGGGGTACGTGATCAAGGAGTACTTTGCCAACTACTTCCTCCACGAGTCGGACGTGACCTTCGATTTCTCGGATGGAAGCGGCCCACAAATCCTGTCTCACTCGGCAGAACCGTGGAAGGTCACGCTGATCGATACGGGCCGCGAAACACTCACCGGCGGTCGTGTCAAACGGGTTCGCGAATACCTCGGAAACGAGACTTTCATGCTCACTTACGGCGACGGAGTCTCCAACGTGGATCTCCGGAGATTGCTGGCATTTCACAGGGAGCACGGCAGGCCCGCCACGGTGACGACCACAATGCCGGTCGGCCGTTACGGCGTTTTGGATCTGACCCCGGATGATCTGGTCCAAGGTTTTCAAGAAAAACCACCCGGAGAAGGCGGCTGGATCAATGCGGGCTTCTTCGTGCTGGAGCCGGAGGTCTTGGACTACATAGCCGGTGATCAGACCATGTTCGAGCGGGAGCCCCTGGTCAACCTCGCCAAAGACCGAAAGCTGAAGGCATTTCGCCACACTGGCTTTTGGCATCCCATGGACACCCTCCGGGACAAGAACCACCTGGAACAACTCTGGATGAGCGGCCAGGCTCCCTGGCGCACATGGAATTGAACCCCTACAGAGGGAGTGTGTGGCAGCACTCCTGACCGGCGGCAGCGGGTTTCTGGGCGCTCGAGTCGCGAGCGCGCTGGCCGGAGCGGGCGCGGACTTGGTTTTCCTGCGCCGGGCGAATTCAGACCTGATGGTGCTCGGAGACCTGGCCGAAAGGTTTCCCTCCATAGAGATGGAGACGCCCTTCCTCATCGATCCATCACCCCTGCGCAGGCAATTCGACCGCCACGGAGTCGACGGAATCGTCCACCTGGCCACCACCTATGGGCGCGCTCACGAGACGAGCCGCAGTCTGGTCGAAACAAACGTGCTACTGCCGCTCTGTCTGGTAGAGGCCGGTCGCGGTATGATCCGGTACGTCCTGAACGCGGGGACCGCTCTGCCGGCATCAGTCAGTTCGTACGCACTCTCCAAAGAACAGGCGAGGCAATGGCTCGAGGCGGAGGCGTTCGGACTATGCATCGTCCATGCAGCCCTCCAGCACTTCTACGGGCCGGGGCCGGCGCGGCACAACTTCGTCTCAAGGGTCGCCCAGGCACTCGTGGCGGGAGAACCGGAAATCCCGCTCACGCGCGGAACGCAAAAGCGGGACTTCGTCTACATCGACGATGTGGCAGCGGCCTTTCAAACGCTGTGGCTCGAAGCAGCCAAAGGGGACGCGGGATTTCGCTCCTTTGACATCGGCTCTGGTTCCTCGGTCACCGTCCGTGAGCTCGTCGAGCGACTCGCTGCGTTGACCGGCAACCAAACCACGTCCCTGGCCTTCGGCCGCGTGGCTGCTCGGCCCCAAGAGCCAGCTGGAATGGTCGCAGAACTCAGCGCCATGGAAGCCTTGGGCTGGAAACCCATGGTATCGCTCGATCAGGGACTCGGGCATGTTGTCGAATACTGCCGGGCTCACAACTCCCGCGCCCATTCTTCTTGACCGCACACGCGCCGCGCCGGACTCCACGGTATGAGACTCTTGGTCACAGGCGGCTGCGGCTTCCTCGGGGCCAATCTGTCTGCTGAGGCGCTCCGTCGCGGAGACGATTTATTTGTACTGGATAACCTTTCACGGGCCGGAAGTTCCTCAAACCTTGACTGGCTGCAGGAGCAAGGCGCCTTTCGTCACTTCCACGCGGATATCCGCAACGCCAACGATGTGGATCTGGTGATCCGCGAAACGAGGCCGGACGCTGTCTTCCACCTGGCGGGCCAGGTCGCCATGACCACGAGCATAGCGAATCCTCGTAACGACTTCGAAGTGAATGCCCTGGGCACCTTCCATCTGTTGGAAGCGGTGAGGGCTCATGCGCCGGAGGCTGGAGTCATCTACTCGTCCACAAACAAGGTATATGGCGATTTGGAGCAGTTTGAATACGTCGAAACAGATCGGCGCTACGAATGTCGCGCCTGGCCGGGGGGCTTCCCCGAGACCGTTAGCCTGGATTTCCGTTCGCCGTACGGTTGCTCAAAGGGTGCCGCGGATCAGTACATGTTGGACTACCACCGGGTCTTCGGGCTGCGCACAGTCGTCTTTCGACACTCCTCCATGTACGGCGGGAGACAGTACGCGACCTACGACCAAGGCTGGATCGGCTGGTTCTGCAGCAAGGCCCTGGAGGCGGCCGAGGGCCGGGGGAACTCTTTCACCATCTCCGGGAACGGCAAACAGGTGCGGGATGTCCTCTACAGCAGTGATATGGTTCGCCTCTACTACCAGGCCCTCGAACACCTGGAGAAAGCGGCCGGGCACGCATTCAACGTTGGGGGCGGCATGACCAACAGCCTGTCCCTCTTGGAACTTCTGGCCATGTTGGAGAAAGCCCTGGACACCAAGTTGAGCTTCACGCACCTTCCAGTCCGAGCCAGCGACCAAAAAGTCTTCGTCGCAGACACAGCGAAAGCGCACCGTTTGCTCGGCTGGCAGCCGGAGGTAACCCGGGAGCGGGGTATTGCTTCCATGCTCGATTGGATTCGGGAGGCCAGACAACAATCATGAACATCATCCGAAGAAACGCTCGCTCATTCGTGAAGTTCGGAATCGTCGGGGGCACGGGAACTATCCTAAACCTGATCGTCTTTTGGTCGCTCGTGGACCTGCTGGGCGCCAATCACAATCTGGGCAGCGTCGTCGCCTTCTGTCTGGCTGTTACCAGCAACTACTATCTGAACCGCCACTGGACTTTCCGCCGCGAACTGGCGGGACGAGGGCCAACCAGGACCGCGTACGCACGATACGTGGCCATCAACATCGTTGGTCTTGGAATCAACCTCGCCGTCCTCAACCTCTACATTTCCCTCTTTGACCCACCGCTCTACCTGGTGGCGCAGGCCATCGGGATTGGTGCGGCCATGGGCTTCAACTTCGTCTTCTCCAAGTTGTTCGTCTTCTCCGGAACATCCCCGAACCTGCACTCATGAGCCCAACGCGCGCACGTCCATCCGCTCCCACTCTCTCCATTGTCATTCCGGCGTACCTGGAAGAGGAAAACCTCAGACTCCTGCTGCCCCGTGTCCGGACCACCTGCGATTCGCTTGGTGCCAGCTACGAAATACTTGTAGTGGATACACAGTCTCCCTTGGACGCAACAGAAGATGCCTGCAACCGCAACCAAGCCCGATGGATTCCCCGCCGAGAAGGTAACTTCTATGGAAACGCCGTCCGTACCGGAATCGAAGAGAGCCGGGGGCAGTTCGTCCTGTTCATGGACGCGGACGGTTCCCACACACCGGAGTTCATTCCCAAAATGTATGCGCGCCGGCAAGACGCAGATGTCGTGATCGCTTCTCGCTACGTCGAAGGGGGCTTCACCGAGAATCCCCGAGTCCTCATCATCATGAGCCACGTCCTTAATGTCATCTACCGCCTCGTCCTGGGTCTGAGGTGCAGCGATGTCTCCAACAGTTTCAAGCTCTACAGGGGGGATATGCTGCGGACACTGACCCTTCGCTGCGACAACTTCGATATCGTTGAAGAGATACTCGTCAAGTTGAAGCGAAAAAAGTCGGACCTTTCGTTTGCGGAGATCCCGTTTACGTTCAAGAAGCGCATGTTCGGGCAGACGAAGCGAAACCTCTGGGCCTTCGTCCTGACCTACATTTTCACTTTGGTTCGCCTCCGTTTGGGACGTTGACGAATGTCGCGGGGCGCCCCCGGTTTGCCCGGCTCCGCGATTCCAGTCACTTCGCAACGACCCGGTAGCGCTTCAGCCGCAGGCCCGCCACTTCCATTGTCCGGGCTCCGGTGGCCTTCAGCACCCGACCGTACTGCTGCAGGTGCGGCGGATCCACCCGATCCGGCCGCGATAGCACCACGACCGGAGTGCCGACCCTGAGCTCACGGATCAGCCAGGGCGTTCGGAGGTACTGCCCTTCGCGCACCAGGGGACGCACCCGCTCCCCCACGATGAGCGCAGCGCTAGCGTAGACATCCCAGTAGTCGCCGAGCAGGAGCGTACCCGGCTCAAGGCCACTGAGAGCCAGGGCTCGCGTCCGGTATTGCGCGAGGGTCGGTTGGGGGGATGCGGGAACGGGGGTAGCCACGCGTTCGGGAAAGACAAAGCCGTACACCACCGCCCCAAAGCCCAGAATGCCCAAGAACGCGAAGGCCCATTCGCGCACTGTCGCTGGGGTCCGTTCCATCGCCCAGAGCCCCCCGCAGATGGCGCTGAGCAGCAGTCCCAACTCGATCGGGGCGAAGTAGCGCGGATGGAATTGATTCTCCCGAAAGTGTGAAACCAAAACGAGCAACCCTAACTGGGAAAACGCCATCCAGGCGCTGGCCGCGGAAAGGACGAGCGTGTCGGCGCGCACAGTTCTCTCGCCCTCGCCTCTATGGGCCTTCGGCGCCACGAGCCCGCGCCAGACGATCCAGGTGAGGGCGGCCATTCCGAAAAGGGCCCCCGCGCAGAGCACGACCGCCAACGGCGAACGCAGCATCGATTCGACAACAGAGTTCAGGTTCTCGCGCAGAAAGCCAATATCCAAACGCAACTTGGTCCGGAACGCATGGCCGAAAACGCTGCGGTTGTACAAGTAGTACACGAGCCTCACGACCAGTTCGAGTCCAACGCCGAAGGCGACCGTCAGCAGAGTTCCGATTCCCAGACGTCGCAGAAACCCAGGCCCCGGTCGCATTTCCGGATCAGGCTCCGTCGCACCTCCCCGGCGGCGCCGATCCCAAAACTCCAGCAGGCCCACCCCCAACAGAACCGGCCCGTTGGAGCTGCTGATCCAGGTGGCTGCGAACACAGCGAGTACGACGGCTGCGCGACGCGCCTTAGATCCGGGCCGTTCTACCATTCTGCGGATCAGCCACCAGGCCAGAAAGAGAGGCGGAATGGACCAAGGATAGATCTGATCCAGGCCAAAGAAGCCGAGCCGAACGCCCGGCGCGAGAACAGCCGCGATCGCAAACGCCACCGCGACCAGGGCAGCAAGCGAGCGGCCCAACCGCAGAAGGAAGAAAACTCCCATGAAGAGCCAGCAGGTTCGGTAGACGGAAAGCAACTCGGGGGTCCACCAGAAGTCGAACCACTGCGCTGCGCGCGCGCCCAGCAAGAAAGGCAGGGCGCCGAAACGATCCTGACTGTAGAAGTACAGGCGAAACGGGTCGAAGACCGGATCGTTCGACATGAGGATGGGAATCGACCCATCTGAATTGTACGGAATGATGAGCGGGCTTTCCGGGCCCAGACGCACGAGGGCAAACAACAAACTCACGGCCACCGCGATAGTGGCGGCCGCCTGTTTCAACGCAGAGGCAACATCAGGACGCACGCTGGTTCTTCATCTCGGCCAACTGCGTCTTCAACTTCGTGGCCGGGCCGTTGTCGTGGTCGATGTTGAGCGCGTCATCCGCAAGCATCTCCGCACGCGAGTGGTTCCCGAGCGCCGCGTACACCCGCGCGAGGTTCAGGAGGTTTTTCACGGCGCGCGGCGCCCTCAATCGAACGCGCTCTCCGAGGTCGGCCGCACGCCGGAGGTCACCCGCCTTGCGGAAGCATACCGAGGCGATGTAGACGACTTCTGTGTCCGCCGGGCGCAGGTAAATGTAGTCTTCGGCGCAGGCGGCCGCTTTGGCGTAATCCTTGCGATCCAGATGGAGCCGGAGCAATTCGTATATTACGGCGGGACGGCTGTTGTCGAGTTCGTTGGCCTTGCTGAGCGCCGCCAGCGCCTCGGCGTGCGCGCCTTTCTTCTTCATGGCGCGAGCGTCGTTGATGAGACGCATGATTTCGCGGGAAACGGCGTGGTCGTGGCTTTCCGCATGCGCCGTTTCGCGGTACCCGATCCGCACGAGAGAAAGGTCGTCCGTGATTTCCCCCACCTTCACCAGTTCCTCGTAGATCTTCTCCAAATTTCCGTGGGCCGTTTCGATGTGGCGCAGGAAGGCGCTTTCGTCCTCGTTGATGATGCGGTTCCCCGCAGCATCCATGCCCAGCAACAGGTCATCCCGCCCGTCGGAACCGGCGATGATCACATCCCCCGGCTCGAGCTGAATGGTACGCACGTACAAAGTACCTTCCACGCCCGTGGTGCCGAGTTTGCGGAAAGTAAGTTCGTTCTCGATGAAGCGCGCTTCGCCATTCCGGTACAACACCGAGAACGGATGCTCCGCGTTGATGTAGTACATGATGCCCGTCTCTTCATCTACCAAGCCAAGCACGAGCGAGACCAGCATGGAGCCGTTGAAGCTCTCGAATACTTTCTGTAACTCGATGAAAGCGTTCTTGATCCAACGCTCCGGGTACTGGTCCGAAACCGCCGAAGACAACTGCGTGCGCTCCACCAGCGATTCGAACACCGAACCCAAAACCAGCACGCCGCCGGCGCCCTGGACCGACTTGCCCATGGCGTCCGCGTTCAGGAACACGACGTGGCTCTTGCCCTTCAACATGATCCGGTGCGCCTTGTTGAGGTCCCCGCCGATCTCCTCCTTCCACTTGCGGAACTCGAAGGTCTTCTTCTGCTTCACGAAAAAATCCACGGCCACCGGGCCATCTTCTCCCGCGTGGTTGGCCGCCAGCGGCTTGATGAGAAGCGAGGTCAGGAAGTAGTCGCCGTCCTGCTGACTCTTGAGGGCTTGCACTTGCTCCAGCGTTTCCTGCAACTCTCGCGTGCGATCCGCCACCTTCTGCTCCAGGTTGTCCCTCGCGTCCTTGACGGTGGCCACCATCATGTTGAACGAGTCCGTGAGAAAACCGATCTCGTCCTGAACCTTCACGGGAACGGACACGGTCAGGTCTCCCACGTTCACCATCTCGACGCCCTCCAGCAGTGTGTCCAGGGGACGCACCAGTGCTCCGTAGAAGAAGAAGCGAAATCCGATGAGCACCATGAGGATGCCCGCCAGCAGGACCAGGAAGATGTCACGCGAAGGTCCGTGCACGAACTTGCGGTACGCGATGTAAGAGAAACCCGCCTCGCGAACGGTTGCGAATCCCGGTTCCACGAGCAGGAAGGAAACGAACTGGTCGGCGCCCTTGTTCGTGTCGTTGTGCTTGCGGTAGATTCGCGTCCCCGGTGGCTCGAACGGTTGCAGGTAGCGCAACGTTCCTTCACGCAATTCCTTGGGACTCAGGTCCGCGTTTGCCTCGATGTAGCCCTCGA
This sequence comes from uncultured Leptospiraceae bacterium, assembly GCA_964585735.1. GTDB lineage: Bacteria > Spirochaetota > Leptospiria > Leptospirales > Leptonemataceae > CAZPFB01. Next base: position 1,479 of record CAZPFB010000161.1, on the reverse strand, counting down.
TGGCGGTCCGAAATGACACGAAGAAGTCCTTTTCGGCGGCCAGAAACTTCGTGAGTTCGGCGCGGAACGTGGCATCCGGCATCTGCCGGATCTTGTTGTAGCGAAACAGTATCTTCCGACGGTGCTGGCTGACCCGGTCGAGCAGGTCTGCGGCCGGAGTGCCACTGTTCTGGGGCAGACCCTCCAACTCCTTGCGAATCAGCCCCGCGTATCCGGCGAATTCTCCGTGGCGTTTGTCCAGCGCGGACAGGACCAGGCGACGGAACGCTTCGGGCTCCTTTTCCGAGATCGAAGCCAGTCGGGCCCACACCGCCGTGTTCTGCATCTGGGGCGCAAAGGGCGCAAGGTCCACGGACGCGCCACCCGACGGATGCAAAAACTCCACCTTCCTCGAACTGAGCGAGAACGCCGCGGTGTAACGAAGGTCCTCTGTGCGGTAGGACGGATCCCGGCGCGCCAGTTCGGCCTCTGCGCGGTGAATATCGTTGTAAGCACGATCCAACGAATCCAACGCAAAGTAGGCAATGAACTGCATGATGATGAGAAAAGTGACCAGAGAAATCCCGACAATCTTGCCCATGAACGTGGTTCGATCCCGAGTCGTGTTGATGAAGACGATGACGGAAACGAAGAAGAACGAAAGGGAGGTCAGGACCATCGCGATCTGATGCGTGCCACGATCCATGGCGCCATCCCGCGACTGAATATTCGTATAGCCCGCTGGAGCCGTGCCGAGAACGAAGCCCAGGGCAATCAGCATCACGAACCAGCGGTGCGGCGAAGGAGTCACCACGGTGCGAAACGCCCCCACCAAGAGCATGGTAAGCATGTAGAGCTGGATCACCCGACCCACGATCCGGCTCTCCGCGTCTGCGTCGAAGTCCCAGTAGTGACCGTCAAAGTGGTAGATCCGATCGGCATGGAGCGTGCGGATCACAAAGAAGGCAGTAACTGCCACCGCTACCAGAAACTGCGCGATTGCCAGATAGCGCGCGAGGCGCGGGTAGTCGTTCTCGGGAAAACGCAGAAGGACCTGCGAAACGGAGGCTAACGAAACCAACACGAACAGAACCGTGAACCATCGATGGTTGGCCGCCATAGGATCGTAGATCCCCGAAGCAAAGAAGTACGGCGAATAGAAGAACGTCATCGTGAGGAACGTGACGGCCATCCAGAGGGCGGCGCTGGACTTCTTGGGAAGGCTGAGGAAGAAGAACCCGAGGAAGAGTGCAAAGACGGCGGGGATGAACGAGCCGATGGAATAGAAGTTCTGGTATGTGCTGGCGATCAGTTCCTGCATGGCAAATGGAGGGAATCCCTCTTTGACGAATCTGTCAATACTTTCGGGGAATACGCCCCCGTGGCCGGAGTCCCATCTCAGCCAGGAGTCGATACGCCACGTCAGGCCGATCGGTCATGATGCCGTCCGCCCCACGGTCCACGAGCAATCGCATCTGCTCGGGGTCGTTCACCGTCCAC
>CAZPFB010000160.1:0-10120 GCA_964585735.1 uncultured Leptospiraceae bacterium | reverse complement strand
ATGCGAAGAAGACGCGACCGCTGAGAAAACCTCGGAAGTCGGCGGCGCGCGGAGCGAGGAAAGCCATGTCCAAGAAGCGGGGAAGCCCGGAAAAGGGGCGGCTCAAAACGTTCCGCAAATCGGTTCGCTTTCGTCGTCTGCTGGTCCCGGTGGACTTTTCCGAGAACTCGCTGTACGCGCTCATCTACGCTGCCAAACTTGCCCGCCGACTGGAAGCCGAGCTGACGGTTCTGCATGTCATCTACGATCCTCCCGAGGCGCCGGGCCTCTACGCCGAAGCGCAGGCGCACCATCTGGCCGGTTCCATCGTGGACCTCGCCAGCGCCGCGCGCAGCATGCTCGATGACTTCGTATCGCGCAGTCGCGTGCGCAAGAAACGCCGGTTGAGGCTCCTTTGCGAACCAGGAATCCCCAGCACGCGAATCGTCGAAGTGGCGCGGGCACACCGAACGGACCTCATCGTCATGGCCTCCCATGCGGGCGGATTGCGAAGGTTCTTCCTCGGCTCGACGGCGGAGCGCGTGGCCCGGAGCGCGCACTGCCCTGTCCTCTTTGCGCGTCTGCCCGATGACAACGAACCAGCGGCCCTCGGCCTCGATACAACACGGCCACCGGATGGCGAGGAACGTTCTGCCCGGTCCAATTGAGGTCGAATCAATGGCGGCGCGGTCCGCTTTTCGGTTCGCCCGAGGACGCCACACGCACATCCCTATCGGAATGTCAGACGCCTCGCTCGGATCCAGCCGTGCTCACTTGCATGAAGTCCGGGAAGATATGGGTGCTGCTCACGGACCAGGGCAAAGGACAATTCACGCCCCGCCACGTTCGGATCCTGCTCTGATCTGGAAAAGACGATCGTCACAACATTATTGCGTACCGAGAACGCTTCTGCTCTTCCTGTGAAGTGCAGACAACGGTGATCAGCAGCCAAGGAGCAAAGCGAAGTCCCATCTGGGCGTCTACGTAACCTTAGGCTCAAGGTCGCTCGAGAGGGCCGCGTCCTTGCCCACCGTCAGACGGAATTCTTATTGCGTGCCCTACGACCCTTTCGGGCTACTTGATCAAGCGTTAGTGCGCTCTTCTTTCAGCTTCCACTCCCGTACCGGGGAGGGCGGACTGAAAGGAACGATGACCATCCGAGAAGTACTGCCCGCGTACCGACAACGCGAAAAATGCGCACAGGGGAAAATCGGTTGAACTGGCCGGGCACAATACCCGTTATCGGCGGTGAAACGTGGGACGATTGTCCATGAACCTGAGGCGCCCGTAGTGGAAGAGGCGAAGCGTTGCGTTGAATCCGTTGATGTTCTGCCTGCGGCCGCGAACAGGTTCTCGCAAGGACTGTACGCGACCGCTGCGGCGCTGTTCGTTCTCGTAGGGACCGCCGGTCCCCTGGAAGCCGCGCCGCCCTCTTCAAAGACCGCCGCGCGCGCCACCTTCCCCAAGGAAGCGAAGCCGGGTCCACCTCCTGCGCTCGTCCTCGTGCGTCCTCTGATCGCGCGCGGTTTGGACGGGTCCGGCGACGGTCAGTTGGGAATCGTCGGCACCGAAGTAACGCGACCCCTCAGCGTCCGCGTCGTCGATCGGGAGGGGCGACCGGCGCCCTCGGTCCGCGTGTTCTTTTCGCTCGCCACGGCGCCCAAAGGAGCCACCGGTCACGAGCTGAGCGCAAGCAGCACCCACAGTGACAGAAGCGGCCTGGCCACGGTGCGGCTTCTGCTCGGCAGCAAACCGGGCAACTATGTGGTCACCGCTTCGCTCATCGAGGACCTGCAGCATCCGCTCACGCTCTCCGTCCAGGCGATGGAGCACAGTTGGCTACTCTTCCTGGCCTTCTCGCTCCTCGGCGGACTCGCGCTGTTTCTCTACGGGATGGATATGATGAGCAACGGGATGAAGCGCGCGGCCGGCGAGCACCTCAAACGCGTGATCGGGGCGCTCACCGGAAACCGATTTGTCGGGCTCTTCATCGGCATTGTGCTGACCGCCATAGCTCAATCGTCGAGCGCCACGACCGTGATTCTGGTTTCCTTCGTGCAGGCCCGCCTCATGTCCCTCGCCCAAACAATGGGAATCATTCTGGGGGCCGACATCGGAACCACGTTCACGGTCCAGCTCATTGCCTTTCAGATCGCGGACTACTCCCTCCTGCTCATTGCCGTGGGTTTCGGGCTCAACACGTTCGGAGTGCGCGAGGGGGTTCGGTTCGGCGGGCAGATCATCCTGGGGGCGGGCCTGATTTTCTTCGGCATGGATATCATGAGTCGCGCCATGTACCCGTTGCGCGGCTATCTCCCATTCATTGACCTTCTGCTCCGCCTGGAGAATCCGATCGTCGGCATCTTCGTTGGCGCGCTTTTCACCGCCGTCATTCAATCGAGCGGCGCCTTTGCGGGGATCCTGCTCGCTCTCGCGCAGCAGGGCGTGTTGAGTCTGGAGGGAGCGTTGCCGCCACTGCTGGGCGCCAACATCGGAACCTGCGTAACGGCGGCACTCGCGAGCATTCGCACGAGCCGCGAGGCCAAACGGGTGGCTGTGGCGCACACGCTCTTCAAGGTGCTGGGGGTGCTTCTCGTGGTCGGGTGGATTCCGCTGTTTCTCGAAATCGTGCGCTACTTCACACCCCCGCCGCCGGGCCTCAACCCGGCGCTCCCCGAGGCGATGGCGCGCACCGTGCCGAGGCAATTGGCCAACGCCCACACGCTGTTCAACGTCGGCCTGGCGGTGATCTTCCTGCCGCTCACCGGGACTCTGGCGCGCGTTGTGGAGCGCCTGGTTCCGGACGAACCGTACCGCGGGCGGCAGCCAAAAGAGGAGGACAACCACCCGCAGTATCTGGACCCGAAGCTCCTGGCAACGCCCGCTTTTGCGCTGCATGGCGCGGCCCTGGAGATCCTGCGTCTTTCGCGCCTGGTCCTCGCGAACTACCACAGGATCCTCGACGCGCTGAGCAGCAACGACGAGTCGCTCCTGGATGTGGCGGCCACCGAAAGCGCGCGCTTCCGTTCCATCCACCAGGAATTGATCGGCTATCTGAAGACCATCAATGCCGAGACCATGCGAACCAGCCGCGCCCTAACGGCGATCAAGTTCGGCATGATTGCCAATGACCTGGCCAACATCGAACGCGCGATGCAGGACAGCATCCTTCCCAATGTCCGCCTGAAGATTCGCGGAGGCGAAGACTTCTCTTCGTCCGGAAGAAGCGAGCTGTTCGAGTATGCGCGGTTGGTGGGCGAGCACTTCGAGCTGGTTCTGCTGGCCTTCGAGAAGCGCGACACCGCGGCCGCGGATCGCGCGCTGGAGCTCGACAGTCGCATCGGCCTGATGGAGAATGTCAACCGGATCAATCACGTGCAGCGTCTGGCAGAGGGTGGCGAGCGCTCGCTGCGCACCAGCGAGTACCATCTGAACATTCTGGAGGCGCTCAGGCGGATTTCTGCGCACCTCAGATCGATTTCGGTTCAGATTCAGTTGGGGGAAGGCCGGAAGCAGACACCAGCAGATCGCACAGAAGGTCGAGCTCCGCCTCCAGATGATCCGCCTGCACCGTGACCCGTATCCGGCTCTCCCCGCGTGGCACACTGGGCGGACGGATGGCCCGCACGTCCAAACCGGAGGCAAGGCAGGCTGCGGCAGCGGCCAGGGCGCCTGCTTCGGACCCGAGGACTACCGGAACGATCTGGGCGCGTCCCCGCACCCTGGGTCCCAGGCTTCCCAGTCTCCGGCGGACGTAGTCAGCATTCGCAAGAACGCGTGCGCGCGCTGTTTCCATCTCGGGAAGCCGTACGACGACCTCGCGCAGCAAGTCCGCAAGCAGCGGCGGCTGCGCGGTGGAGAACACAAAGGACCGTGCTCGGTTCACGAGCACTTCGCGCAGTTCCGCGCTCCCGCAGACGAAGGCGCCGGCCAGGCCCAGGGCCTTCCCGCACGGGTACACGGCTACGGCCACCGAGTCCTGGAGCTCTTGCTCCGCTACCAGTCCGCGTCCCTGCGGTCCGCAAACACCGATCGCGTGCGCTTCGTCGAGAACGAGGAGAGCTTCGTGTCGTTCGGCCAGGGCGACCAGACTCCTGAGCTCCGGACTGTCGCCGTCCATGCTGAAGAGCGTCTCTGAAACGATCCAACGGCGTCCGCGCACTTTGACGCGACGCAGCCTGGCCTCCAGATCGTTCGGGTCGTTGTGAGCGAAAGTGATCCGCCGGGCACCCGAGAGGCGAACGCCGTCGAGCAGGCTTGCGTGCAGGAGCGCGTCGCAGAAGACGGTGTCATGATGGTGGACGAGGGCTGGCAACACGCCCGTGTTCGCCGCGTAGCCGCTCTGGAACAGGAGTGCCGCCGGGAATCCGGTGAAAGCCGCGAAAGCGGCCTGCGCCCGCTCGAAGAACTCGTAGTGCCCACGGATGAGCCGCGAACCGGTGCTGCCCACGAAAGGCTCGTGGCGACTGACGATGCGCTCGAGCAGTCGAAACAACAAGCCGGAAGAGTTGAGGGAAAGGTAGTCGTTCGAGCAGAAGTCCACGAGCCCTTGGTGAGGGCGCAGGGAGCGAAGCAGTTGCCGCTCCGACAGGTCTGTCAGGGTTTCGCGGAGTTGCTCCTGCCAGCGGCCGAGCGTGGTGTGTCCATTTTCGGACGTCATTGCCGCTTCGGTCGGGAACCGGAGCGCCCCGCGCTCGCGGACGACGGTCGAGTCTCGGAGCGCGCGGCGCGGGCCACGATGAGGTCGCACACGAAGCGGACGAGTCCCGGGAAGAACTGGGCCAGCCGAACGATGACTCGATTCTGAAAACCAGGCACGATCCGAAAGCGTCCGCGCGCGAGCCCCTTGAGAATCTGACGGGCCACAGACTCGGCGGAAAGCAGCCCGGCGTTGCCCGCCAGCGCGACGAGTTCCGGCGGGTTGTGAGCCTGTTCGCCTGCGAACCCGGGAGTATCCGTGTCGGGAGGCAGGACCAGACTGACGCGGACTCCGCGCGGTCGCAGCTCCATGCGCAACGCTTCACAGAAGCCCCGCACCGCAAACTTGGCCGGCCCGTAGGCGGTGTAGCCGAATATGCCCAACTCCCCGGCGGTCGAGCCGATGCAGCCCACATGGCCCGAGCCACGTTCGAGCATCTCCGGCAGCACAGCCCGAACCGAATGGACGGTGGTGAGAAAGTTGGCGTTCATCTGCTCGCGATACACGCGCAGAGGCAGGTCTCCTGCGCGCCCCGGACGGGCTTTACCCGCGCATTGCAGCAACAAATCGATGGGTCCGAACTTTTCCGCAAGCTCCAAGGCGAAGCGCCTCATGGCCCGGTAGTTGCCCGCGTCCACGGAGCGCCAGTGCAGATGCCCGGGCGCGAAGGGCGAGAGCTCCGCGGCCGCCTTCTTGAGGCGACTCGGATTGCGCGCCGTGAGCCCAACGCGGGCTCCCATCTTCAACAGCGCTCTGGCGGCTTCGAGGCCCATCCCACTCGAGCCACCCACGACGAGCACCACGCGACCCCGGTAGAAGGCTTCCATGAGGAAGAACGTTTCGGCCGTCCGTCGAGGGCAAAACAAAAAAACACATCGCTCGACGGGTGCGACGGACTGCTGTGGCGTGGAACACTTGGATGGGCTGGGCGAGATGCTTCCGGGGACCGAGTTGGAATTTGTGGTCGAGGTTGAGGAAGAAGGCGAACGTCTCGACCGCTGGCTCGCCGGCCGTCTCGGCGACAGCAGCAGCCGCTCCCAGTTGCACGGTTGGCTTGCGGATGGCTGCGTCGTCCGTGCGGATAGTGCCAGGGAACCGCCCGGCGAAGAGTCCCAGCCGGTTCGCAAGTCGCACCGCGTGGTGGCGGGGGAACGATTTCGCCTTCGAGTGCCGGAACCCGTTGTGCCGGACACAACGCCGACGGATCTGCGCCTCGAGGTTCTTTTCGAAGACCCCGAGCTGGCGGTCATTGTCAAACCGCCGGGCCTGAGCGTTCACCCCGGTCCGGTAGAGCGGAGGACCACCCTGATCAACGGGATCCTCCACCGGTTCGGTCCCCTTCCCGAACCACCCGAAGATTCTGGAGGAGGCGACGGTCCGAGGAGCCCGGTCCGACCGGGCATTGTCCACCGGCTCGATCGTGACACGGAGGGGCTGCTGATTGTCGCACGCACAGAGCGAGCCCGTCGGAAGCTCTCCGAACAGTTTGCCGCACGCGAGGTGCAAAAGGAATACGTCTGCTGGGTGCAGGGCAGTCCGAATCAGCAGAAGGGGACCGTTCACACCGGAGTGAAGCGCCATCCCCGGGAGCGCACAAAGATGCAGACCTGCCCACTGGGCCAGGGCCGCGAAGCAATCACCCATTTCTTGGTGCAACGCGTCGTGCATTCGACTAACGGTCGCACCTTCTGCAAATTGCGCATCCGCATCGAGACCGGCCGGACGCACCAGATCCGCGTCCAACTCGCCTCGGTCGGCCTTCCGGTCGTGGGGGATCCTTTGTACTCGCGTAGTTCCGGGCGATTCGCCCGCTTCGGTCTGCTCTTGCTTGCATGCCGGCTGGGCTTCCGCCACCCCGAAAGCGGGCAGGACCTGGTCTTCGAGCTTCCCGAACCCGAGCGATTCGGCCAGTTTGAGGAGCGCTGCTCCTCTCTGTAGAGGGGTGTTGCAGGGTCGACACAGGTGTGGCGGGGTGTCCACAGTTTCCAGCCCAAGCGGGGGCTTCCCGGCGGGTCCTGATTGCAATCTGCACGCTTTTTTCCGCCCTCGGCGGGTCGATCCTGCCATCCTTGAGCCCTTCCTCGGGATTCCGGGGCTCGCTTGGGGGTCCCTGGGGTGAACCTGGCACGCCAATTGCTATAGTGCTCTGCACAAAGAGGCAGGGTTGCTACGGCTCCCGCCAAGGATGAACATGGATACCATCTCGGGAACGGCAGGTAACTTGGGGCGCTCCAGGCGGGCAAGCCTGGCCGCGGAAACGACGATTCGTGGTGTGGGCCTCCACAGTGGCTCTCCGGTCACGCTCCGCATCTTCCCCGCCGAACCAGGCGCAGGCCTCGTGTTCCGTGCGGGTCGGGGCCAGGTGGGGGACATCCCGGTCAGTCCGTATCACGTCGTGGACACAGTTCACGCGGTGACGCTGGGGAACTCGGACCGCCGCGTATCCACTGTCGAGCATCTGCTCTGCGGCCTTGCTGTGGCGGGCGTCACGGATGCCTTCTTCGAACTCGAAGGTACCGAAATCCCGATTCTCGATGGTTCTGCCCTCCCCTTCTACGAGGCCATCATGGGCGCCGGTATTCTCGAATCCACTGTTCCGATCGAACCCATCACCATCCAATCGCCCATCTGGGTGGTCCAGAAGGACAAGTACATCATCGCGCTGCCGCACCCGGGTTTTCGGGTTACCTACGGCATCGCTTTTGCGCATCCGGAACTCCGCGGCCAGTCTTTCAGCGAGGATTTGGACACCGAGCGTTGCCGCACGGATCTGCTGGCGGCGCGCACCTTCGGTTTCTACAAAGAGGTGGAGCAGATGCGCGCGCGTGGGCTGGCCCGCGGCGCCTCGCTCGAAAACGCAGTTGTGTTGACCGACGACGGCTACATGAATGAATCCCTGCGGTACCCCGACGAGTGCATTCGCCACAAGGTCTTGGACCTGATCGGGGACCTCTACCTCTTGGGTCGCCCCCTGCGGGCGCATATCATTGCTTCCCGCGCCGGACACGCGCTCGATGTGGCCCTCTGCCGCAACATCCTTGATGCTCTGGCCTCTGACGAGCTTGCGGCCCGTCGGGATTTGGCCCTGCCGGGCGCCGGTCGCGTGGCTCACTGATTTCACAGTCGGGCTCACCTGGCCGGCCTGATCCGTTCCCAGGCACCGGCCCGGCCCTCCCGGCCTCCGCCGGCCGCGCCGCGCGTCAGCGACGGGCTTTCGAAAGGACCGCAAAAACCGCCCGAACCCACAAGAAGCTCCTCACGGGTGTCGAAAATTAAGTATTGACACTCGGCCGGAACCCGACGATCGCTTGGGGCCGGCTGATGACCGAGGGGTAACTGCGCGGTGGAATTCATTCACGTCATTCTCGGGGGGGAGCCAAAGACTTACTTCTTCAACTTCCTGTCCTTCGGCGCCCTCATCGTCGTCATCTTCAGCTGCCTCATCGCCCTCTTTCTCCTCACGCTTCCCAACAAGAGCCGCAGCACCGTGTATCTGGGGATTACCTTCCTCTGTACCGGGCTGTTCAACGTGGGCTACGTCGTAGCCCAGATGTGGTACGACCCCGCGGCCGCGTTTCATCGATGGGGGACGGTCTTTTGGGTTCTGATCGTAATCGTCAACATGACGCAGTTCCTGTTCTACTTTCCGGAGAACAAGAACCGCACAGTATCGCGTATCTTCGCGTCTGTGCAGTACGCGATCGCTCTGGGCTTCAGCGGCTACTTCTTCTGGTCCACCTACAGCGAAGAAAAGGTCTTCTTCTTCACCGGTCACTACTGGGACTTCAACGCCCAGCGACCGAGCCTGCTGGTTGCGCTTTGCATCTTCTCATTCGTCTTCATCTTCCTCTGCGTGGGGATCTGGAAGACTTTCATGAACAAGGGCCTGGAGCGCTGGGCCACGCTGGCCATCGTGATCGGCTTCTTGGCCGCTTCGGTCGTGCCGTCCATCACGAACATCACGAGCCGGGACGGTTCACTGGATCGCGGGATTCACCAAACCGGTGCGGTACTCCTGTTCGTCCTGGGACTGTTCGTCATCGTAATCGTCTACATCAACTCGACCAAGGATTCCACCAGCTTCATGGCGAAGATCGTGGGGATCTCCATGGTCACGATCCTTCTGCTCATGCAGTTTCTGGCCATCATCTCCCTGCGTTCGGAAGAAGTCGCGTACGACCAACTCAAGCAGGAGCAGATACGCCGGATTACAGAGACGGGGCGCCTCACCGAAGAGGTCAGCTATGCCGCGCGTCTGGATGTGCGCAGCAACGGCCTCCCGGACCTTACTCGCCAACCGCCGGCGGCTGTGGACTTTCGCACGTACCGCGCCGAGTTTCGTAACACGGCCGTGCGCGAGGAGTTCAACCGAGCAGCGGCCGATTCCATACGCCAGAACGTTCCGCGGATCTTGGAACACGGCGGCGCTTCTTTCGTGGGCTATCGAAAATCAATCGAGGGCTTCTTGGAAGCGCAGGGGGCGGATGCGCCGGACCTGAAGCCTTCGCTGTTGCGTCAGTTCGAATCACTCGATGCGGCCAATCACATTCATTACACCAAGATCAGTTCGCTCCACAACGACGGCTTTCGCGAAAAGCTCGTGGCCTACCTCCAGGGAAAAGACAAGGGACAGTTCCTGCCGTTCCACGAGGCCATGTCCGGCGTTCTAAAAACAACGGAGCTCGATGGCGCAGAGCTGAAGCAGCAGGTGTTGCAGTTCATTGCCCCCTTCAAGGTGGCGGGCGCGCGGCTCTACCGCCAGGCCACCGATGATCGAACGCACTACGTCGCTTTCATGCATTACGAACCGGCCACCCACACCGTCGTGGAAGTCGGCTATCCGTATGTGAACTACCGCGCCTACATCCATCGGACCACCTGGAAGCTCAAGTTGATGCTCATGGCGGTGCTCGTGATCGTGCTGGCCCTCTACCCGCTCTTCTTCCGCGGAGCGCTCGTGAGTCCGCTGAACAGCCTTCTGTCGGGCGTGGAGATGGTGAACGCGGGAGACCTGACCGTGGACGTGCCCGTGAAGGTCCACGACGAGATTGGCTTTTTGGCCAACTCCTTCAACCACATGGTGAAGTCGATCCGGGAAGCGCGGGAGCAGCTCGAGGACTACGCCGCCAACCTCGAAGAGAAAGTGAAGGATCGCACGGCCGAACTCAACAAGACCCTCGAGCAGGTACAGGCACTCAAGGTGCAACAAGACGGGGACTACTTCCTGACTTCGCTTCTTTCGAAACCCCTCAACTACAACGCGAACAAATCCAAACTCGTCACGACCGAGTTCTTTATCCAGCAGAAGAAGAAGTTCGAATTCCGCAAGAAGGCTTCCGAACTCGGTGGCGACATTTGCGTCACGGGAACGCTGCGCCTCGGCACCGCGGACAACTTCAAGCGCTACATCGTGGCGGTGAACGGCGATGCGATGGGCAAGTC
>CAZPFB010000159.1:0-10214 GCA_964585735.1 uncultured Leptospiraceae bacterium | reverse complement strand
CGTTGAGCTGAAGGTTCTGCGCCTGCTCAAGTCAGCGCTGTATCACCTCTATCGCTTTCCGGATGCGGCATCCGTTCCAGACTGGGCCGTCGCTGACGCAGTGGAAGAAATGCTCCGCCAGCATCGGGAAGCTATCGAGGCTTTTCGGGAGGCCGGCCGAGACGACCTGGCCGACACCGAGCTGAAGGAAATGGAGGTACTGCTGCGGTACCGCCCTTCGGAACCGAAAGCATGAAGGCCGGACGCAGACCTCAACTGTTTGCGCGCACGTTTTCGTCGCCATCGATCGCCTGATGAACGGTGGAGTGCCGTGGCTCGCCCCACACTCCGATTCACCCGTGTCGCGCGCTGATGGCGATCGCGTTTGACGGGCCAACCAATGAGCGAACCCTCACCGTCGGTCCCGGTCGACTCGTTCGCGCACCATGGCGATGTGCGCATCCATCCGCGCGAGCAACTCACGAAACTCGCGCTCGGAACGGATGGCCCGGCGCTCGGAGCGCTCTTCTCGCCTCTCTGCGCGCCGGTCGAGTTCCAAACCCAGCGCGGCACGACCCTCGCGTCCCTCCCGCTCCAGATTGCGCATCCCGACTAGAAACAGACCAAACAGGAGCGTGGCGAAAAGCGCCGAGCCGCCCAAGAGCAGGGCCGTCATCAACAGGTGTTCCTGGTTCATGACTGGGATAGGGTAACCAATCCGGCCGACGTTGCAATTTTTTTTTCGTGAATGGCCGCGGCGCCAGGGAAGACCTGCTTCATTCACCGCCGGTCCCGGTCCACCCGTTCGAGCACCATGGCGATGTGAGCGTCCATACGCGCGAGCAATTCGCGAAACTCGCGCTCGGAGCGTTCCGCGCGCGCTTCCGCCCTCCGATCCAGTTCAAGACCGAACGCGGCGCGACCTTCGCGGCCTTCCCGCGCCAGGTTGCGCATCCCGATTAGAAACAGTCCAAACAGCAGCGCAGCGAAGAGCGCCGAGCCGCCCAAGAGCAGGGCCGTCATCAACAGGTGTTCCTGGTTCATGACTGGGATAGGGTAACCAATCCGCCCAACGTTGCAACTTTTTTGGCAGTCATTGCCAGGAAATCCGTCCGATTCCCGGCTTCCTCCTCGAGAAAACGGTTGTAGGCCCTGTTCGCGATCCCCGCCTTGCCGCGTGAAGGTCCCGTTCGTCTCGTGCGCCCTTCTCGCCCTCGTGCTAACGAGCGGCATCGGGGCAGAGCCGGATGCCGGCGGTAGCCTCAGGCCAGCGCGTGTCGTGCTGAACCAGGCGTCGGGTTCGTTCGCACTTTCCCCCTCCTTTTCCTATTTGAAAGATAGCACGCACCGCCTGTCTATCGAAGACATTCTCCGGGGCCACAATCAGGCATTTCAGGCTACCGGACAGACAGTTCCGTCATTCGGATATCCGCGCGAAACGGTTTGGGTGCGCGCGGCCGTGGAGAACCGGTCCCGGTCGGAGGAGTTCTTCTTGGAAATCGCGTATCCCGTTCTGGATCGGTTTGATTTATTTGTCGTAGCAAACGATCACGTTGTGCACACAAAGCAGGGAGGGGACCTCCTACCCTTTTCCGCCCGCGAATGGAAACACCGCAACTTCGTCTTTCGCTTGGAACTGCCACGAGAGACCGTTTCTTGGCTATATCTGCGAATCCGCAGTGAAAGCGCAGTTCAATTGCCGGCCACCATCTGGACCCGGGCAGCTTTCACGGAAAAGGACCACGACGAGCAGGCCGTTCTGTGGATCTACTACGGCGTCGTCCTCGTCATGGCGCTCTACAATCTGTTTCTGTACTTCTCGCTGTGGGACCGTTCGTACCTGTGGTACGTGGCCTCCATCGTTTCGGTTGCGCTTCTGCTCATGGTCCAGAACGGCCTCGCCTACGAGTATCTGTGGCCCACCCTCCCGTGGTGGAACACGCAGGCCCAACTCGCGACCGTTTGCTTCATGATCTTCTTCAGTCTGCGCTTCGCGCGCGGCTACCTCCGCGCCTGGGAGACACCGTGGTTGGGACGTTTTCTGGGAGTGTTCGGGTGGGTCCAGTTGGTCGTGGCGCTCCTGTCCCTGGTTCCCGGGGCCATGATGTTCCTTCGCTACTCGGCAGCCCTGGTGTTCGCGAGCATTCTCATCCTTCTGGCGACCGGCATCATCCGCTTGGTCCAGGGCTACCGGCCCGCCGTATACTATACGATTGCTTGGTTTTTTCTACTGGCCGGGGGCGCCCTGCTCGCTCTGCGCAACATCGACGTCGTCCCCGCCAACTTCGTGACGAGCTATGGCCTGCAAATTGGCTCCATGCTCGAGGTTTTGCTCCTCGCCGTCGGCCTCGGCTACAGAATCAATCTTCTCCGCAAAGAGCGCGATCAGGCTAAAGAGGAGGCGATGTCCACAAAGCTGCGGTTGCTCGACTCTTTCACGCGATTCGTGCCGCGCGAATTCCTCGAACACCTGGGCCGAGACGATTTCAGTCAGGTGGGGCTCGGCGACTCCGTTCAGAAGAGCTTTACGGTGCTCTTCAACGACATCCGCAACTTCACCGGCTTATCCGAACAGATGTCGGTGGATGACAACTTCCGGTTCCTGAATGCGTACATGGGCCGCATGGGTCCGATCATCCATCGCCACGGAGGCTTCGTGGACAAGTTCATTGGAGATGCGATCCTCGCGCTTTTTCCCGAGAGCGTCGACGACGGTGTCCGGGCCGCGGTCGAGATGAGCCGAACGCTCACCGTGTACAATCGGCACAGGCAGCAAAGCGGCTACGGCACCATAGCCATGGGCGTCGGCCTCCACGTCGGCAACCTCATGCTCGGAACAGTAGGCTCTCACACGCGCCTCGACACGACCGTCATTGGAGATACGGTCAACCTTGCGTCCCGCCTCGAGTCGCTCACCAAGCGGTTCGGTACACAGGTCATCGCCTCCGAATCCCTTTACCTGGCCACCCGCAACAGCGGCGACTTTCACTGGCGGGAACTGGCGCACGTGATCGTGAAAGGCCGGTCGCAACCGCTGAAGATATTCGAAGTATTCAGCGGAGACCCCGAGGAGCTTCTCGAAAGGAAACTGCGCTACTACGACGACTACCTCGAAGCCCTGGCCCGGTACCGAAACGGAAAGTACGCGGAGGCCCGCGACCTCTTCGAGCAACTCCAGCGCTTGAGCCCTGATGACTCGGTGCTCGGCGCGTACGTCCGACAGTGTGACAATCGCCAACGGGCCTGACGCCCGCGCGGGCGCTGCCGCCGGTGCGCACAAGTTCGGCCACGGTTGTTCGCATACAGTGAGCCGCGTGGTGGCGTTCGGGACGACGGCCGGAGTGTCAGCCTTTGCCGTATCGTCCTGCCTTTCGCTCGCGGTGGCCCGCGGCATCGGCGAACAAAAGATCAACACGCAGGAGAGCTTCGAACTGGTCGCCAAAGCCAGCATCTCGGGCGAGGGATCCCGGCTAGCGGTGATCGTGCGGGGCAGACCGCACGGTCCCGAAAGTATCGAACGCCCTTATTGCCTGTCCACCTCGCGTGACCGATTGGGCAGTCGGGAGGGTCTGGCGGGGACGCATCTGGAACTTTCCGACTCGGATGCTGCCTGTCCGACGCTCGGGCGCGAGTTGCCACGGGCCGGCGACTACGTCCAAGTAGCCCCGACCTGTCGCCTGGTCCTTGTTGAGAGGGACGCCGAGAACTCCGCCATTACCCGCCTCGAGGATCGCAGCGATCTGCTCAAGCACGTGAAGGTGACAGCGCAATCTCCAGGGCTCCAGGTGCTTCCTCGGGAAGATAGGGGGACCCTCGTCGTCGCGCTGAATCGCCACTTCCCCCGTGCATTCGAGGGGGCGGCCGAGGGCGTGTCGGGGGTGCACTTCGTTCGGCCGGGCGCGAAGGTTTCGGTCAACAGGAAAGTCTTCCGTCCCCTGAACATTCTTGTCGTCGGCGGGCTTGGAATTCTGTTGCTGGTTACGATCCCGCTCGACGTCGTCACGAGTCCCCTTCAGTTCGTCTACTTTGCTTGGGGCGGAGAGGGCTGCCAGGGGCTGTTCGGCGGCGCGCTGGGTCATGCCGAACCGATCCCGGTTAGGTCCCGCCAAGATGGCGATTCTATGACGAACGCTCGCGCCAGTCATGATCGAGCCCGACCATTCAGATGAGGCCGCAGCGGGTGCGCTCCGTCGCATCCAACCAATCGAAAGAGGCCTTTCGTTCCCGGGTTTCTCCTGAAGGCCAAAGCGGCCCGCAAGCGCCTGCCCGCAGTTCCTTTCGCCGACGCGAGTTTGGCTGGGTGGTTCTCGTTTCATGCGAGAGCCAATCCAGACGTCCATACAGTATAGTTCGCAAACTGTTCGTGCTTATCAAATACAAGCCGCGCGGCTTCGGTCGGTCCCGCTTGTCGATGTCGAACGTGAAAACGGCGGCGCTCGTCAGGGCCGCCAGGCCCATGCAGTAGACATCCCGGTTCAACTCCACCAGCAGGGCCGGCCGGGTCCAACCACGTCCAGGGAATAGATACTTACATCGCGCATAGGTCTTTGGGCAGCGAGCCCCCGGAAGCAGGGATTCCGCTGCTCCTCTCCCCCAAGAAGGGGGGAGGAGCCCGGACCATCGCCTACTTCTTCATCTCCAGTTCGACGATGTGATTCGTCATGACGTCTCCGGATACCACCGACGCTTTCGCAAAGTGTTCATCGACGATGGCCTCAATTTTCACCCGGCCCACTTTGCTCTTGGTCATCTTGGGGGCCTTCGGGCTGCCGGAAACCTGGACCGTGTACACGTCCAGTTCCTGCCCCACGGCCGCGCCGTCTTTCGTGCCGATGCAAAGAACGACCCCATCGTCGCCTTTGTGAACGACGCTGCCCCGCATCCAGTAGCCGTGGTAGCCGTGCTGAGCCGTCGCGCAACCAGACGCACCGAGCGCAAGTCCCAATCCGATTGTGATACCCACGGCCACCGCCAGGCGACCTCTTCTCCTTCCGGTCTCAAAGCTCTTCATATTTCGTCTCCTTTGGTCTTCTACTTTTCCCTCCAGAATCAGCCGCCTCCAGGTGAATGTCTCAGGAACGCGTCTCGACAATGCAGGGAACAAAAGTAGAACGTGCGACCTCCCTGTTCGAGGCGCGCCGCAGCGGCGCCGATGGCGAAGGTCATCTGACAGACCGGGTCCGTCACCAGTTGCGAATGGTGGTACCCAGGATGCGTGCGAATGCGGAGGTAGGTGCGCACGAATTCCAGCAGCCGGTTCTCGATCCAGGCGGCCAGGGCGACTTCATCGACACGATCCGCCGGAAAGGCGACCTCCGCAAACCGTTCGTAGTCCATGAACACCGGAAGGATGCGCAGGCGATACACGGCCCGCAGTGTCCGAAACTCGTCGGCCGGTTCCAAACTGATATCGAGCGTGGTGGTACTGGGCATCTCCTTCGTATGCTCGAACTCACACTCCGCATGAATCATACCCGGAGAATCCGTCCACCGCAGGCGCCCGTTGGGAAAGCGCGACACGACTTCCTCGACCCGACCCGCGAGCAGACGCTCTCTCAATCCCTGAATCCGGGACTCGAAAAGCAGCCGCCGCTCGTCCTCCGCCCGCATGGCCGTGTCCAGATCCCTCTGCCGCACGGAATCCTCCTGGGAGAGGTCGACCAGCAAATCATCCAGTTGGCGCTCAAATGTTCCTCTTTCCATCATTCACCTCATGGCCCGTCGGCTGATCCTTGTCCATATTGGGTACAAATTGCCCATTCCCTTGTCATTGTGCACGGCTTTGCGAGCCCGTCCCTGAGAAGGAGCAGCGCCAGACCATGATTGTTTACCCAACTGTTGTTACCTCGTAACTGCCCCGATCCTAACGTACCAAGTGGGCGCAATCATTCGCGCACCCCTCACCGGTCCTCGGTCAACCCTCCTTCCATACGCACCTCACGCTGCTTCCACAGTTCGAACAGAACCGGGTACAGGAGCAGCTCCAACGCAAAGGACGTCACGAGGCCTCCCACCATCGGTGCGGCAATGCGCTTCATGAGATCGGCGCCCGTGCTCGTTGCCCAGAGAATGGGTACGAGGCCCGCAATGCCGGTGGCGACCGTCATGATCTTGGGCCGGACCCGCTTCACAGCGCCGTGCACAATGGCTTCTCGCAAATCGGTCATCGTCCTGAGGCGACCGGCGTCTTTGGCATCGTTGTAGGATATGTCCAAGAACAAGAGCATGAAGGCGCCGGTTTCTGCGTCCAAGCCCAAGAGCGCGATCATCCCCACCCACACGGCAATCGATAGATTATAGTCGAGTACAAACAATAACCACACGGCTCCGATGAGCGAAAACGGTACGGCAAGCAGAATGATTCCGACTTTGGGCCACGACCGCGTGTTCACAAACAGGAGCAGCACGATGAGCGCCAACGTCAGTGGAAGTACGTACGTCAGGCGGGCTCGCACGCGCTGCATGTTCTCGTACTGTCCGCTCCAACGCAGGCTGTAACCCACGGGCAGTTTCAGCTTCTCGGCCACGGCCTGCTTGGCGTCTTCCACGTAGCCGCCCAGGTCCCGTCCCGTGAAGTCGACGAAGACGTATCCGGTCAAGAGCCCGTCCTCGTTGCGGATCATGGCGGGCCCGGTGACCAGGCGGATGTCGGCAATCTGGGCGATGGGCACATGGGCGCCCGATGGCGTCGGAACCAGCACGCGCCGCAGCGCCGTGAGTGAGTCGCGGTAGTCGCGAGCGTAGCGCAGATTCACAGGATAGCGCTCGCGCCCTTCGATGGTGGTCGTGAGGTTCTCCCCCCCGATGGCGGAGGCGACGATCATCTGCGCGTCATCGACCGAGAGCCCGAAGCGCGCCAGCTCCTCCCGGCGGATCTCGAAGTCCAGGAAGTAGCCGCCCACCACGCGCTCAGCGTACACGCTCCGCGTCCCGGGCACCTTTCCAATGATGGCTTCGATGTGCCCGCCGATTCGTTCGATCTCTTTGAGATCGCCTCCCTGTATCTTGATGCCGATTGGTGTACGGATACCAGTCGAAAGCATGTTGATCCGATTCTGGATGGGCATCGTCCAGGCGTTGGTCCAACCGGGGATTTGCATCTTTTCGTTCATGTCCGCCACGAGTTCATCGTAGGTGATGCGATCGTTCCAAACCAGCCGCAGGGGGTGATGGAGGAACGAGGGCAATCCGGAGTACCAACGCTTCACCCTACGCCACTCCTTCTCCGGGCGCAGGATCACGGTCGTCTCCACCATGGAAAAGGGTGCCGGGTCGGTTGAGGAATCCGCGCGACCCGCTTTTCCGAAGACCCGCTCCACCTCAGGATACGACTTGAGAATGCGATCCTGCACCTGAAGCATCCGCTCGGCTTCGGTGACCGAGATGCCCGGCAGCGTCGTCGGCATGTACAGAATTGTGCCCTCATTCAGAGGCGGCATGAACTCCCAGCCCAGCTTCCAAAACGCAGGGACCGTGGCCACGAAGGCCAGACCGGCCACGGCCAGAGTCTTTTTGGGCCGATCCAACACAAAGCGACACGCTGGTTCGTAGATGGCAAACAGCCGGCGACTGACGGGATGCTTTTCCTCTCTATAGTATTTTCCGACGAAGACGGCTGACGAAATCTTGGCCAGCCACTCCGGTCGGAAATCGAACGGCGCGTAGCGATTGAAGAGCATACGCACGGCCGGGTCGAGCGTGATGGCCAGGAGCGCAGCAATCCCCATCGCCAGATTTTTGGAATAGGCCAAAGGCTTGAAAAGGCGTCCTTCCTGATCTACCAGCGTGAAGACCGGGAGAAACGCAACGGCGATGACCAAGAGCGAGAAGAAGATGGAGGAGCCCACTTCGGTGAGGGCCCGCAGCCGAACCTGCTCGAAACTCTCGCTGCGGTCGCCCTCCATCCAGATCTGGATACGATGATAGATGTTCTCCACCTGAACGATTGCACCATCCACCAGCACTCCGATCGAGATGGCAATTCCCGCGAGGGACATGATGTTGTTCGTCACGCCAAGGAAGTAGAGCGGAATAAAAGCGAGGAATACGGAGATCGGGATGGTGATGATGGCCGTGGTGGCGGATGGGATGTGCCACAGAAAGAGCAGAATGACGACGCTCACGACGATGACCTCCTCGGTGAGCGTAGTCTTGAGAGTACCGATGGAACGCCGAATCAGCTCGGACCGATCGTAAGTAGTTACCACCTTCACGCCTTTCGGAAGCGCAGTACTCACGTCGGCCAGGCGCTGTTTGACGCGATCGATTACCTGAAGAGCATTCTCGCCGTAGCGCATGATCACGATGCCGCCGACAGCGTCGCCGAGTCCGTCCAGGTCGGCCAGGCCTCGGCGCATTTCCGGCCCCAGCGTCACGTTGCCGAGGTGTTTCACGAGAACCGGAGCCCCCGAGCGGTTCACACCCACGACGATGTTTTCCAGATCGCGCACGTCACGAATGTATCCGCGCCCGCGAACCATGTATTCACGACCCGACAGTTCCAGCAGGCGGCCGCCCACTTCGTTGTTGCCGCGACGGATGGCCTCCATGACGCGTGGAAGGGGAATGTCGTACGCAGCAAGCGCATTGGGATTGATGTTCACCTGATACTGCTTCACCTGGCCCCCAACCGCCGCCACTTCGGCCACTCCCGGAACGCTCTGCAGCTGAAAGCGCAGGTTCCAATCCTGAAGGCTGCGGAGCAGCGTCGAATCGGACCCGCCCGTCTCGTCCACGAGTGCGTACTGGTAGACCCAACCCACGCTCGTGGCGTCCGGCCCCAGTTCGGTGCGCACTCCCTCCGGAAGGCGCGGGATGATCTTGGAGAGGTACTCCAACACCCTGCTCCGCGCCCAGTAGACGTCGGTCCCATCTTCGAAGATCACGTACACGTACGAAAAGCCAAAGTCCGAGAACCCGCGGATGGCGCGAACCCGTGGCGCCCCCAGAAGCGAGGTGATAATCGGATAGGTGACCTGGTCCTCCAGGATGTCGGGGCTGCGCTCCCACCGCGAGTAGATGATCACCTGCGTGTCGGAAAGATCCGGGAGCGCGTCGAGAGGAATATTCCGTGCCGCGAAGTACGCAAAGACCAGGGCGACCGCCACGCCACCGATGACGAACCATTTGTTCCTGGCCGAAAAGATGATGATTCTGGTTATCATATCAAGTCATCAGCCCTGCCTGCGACCGTACCGTTTCGCAGTTGCTTTCAATGCTGATGCCCCTCCATGCCGCCGACCGCTGCTTTCAGGTTGCTTTCGGCATCGACGAGAAACGCGGCCCCGACCACGACGCGTTCTCCTTCTTGAAGGCCCGTGACGATGACGACATCGTCGCCCGCCTCGGGGCCGGTCTGCACTTGGCGAGGGGCGAAGTGGTTCGCTTGCGTGAGCACGAAGACCGTCTGGCGCACGCCGGAATCCAGAACGCCGCTGCGGGGTATCGTGAGAACGGTCCCCAGGTCTGCTTTGATGGTGACGTTGACGAAACTGTCGGGGCGAAAGACCACGTCGGATTTCGGTACAAAAATACGCGCGCGGATGGAACGCGTCTTGGGATCCACGACGGGCGAAAGCGAATTGACCTTTCCCGTGAGAATGCGTCCGCGCGAATGGGAAACGGAGACCTCAGCCATCATGCCCGGCTTCACGTACGGCATGTCCTGTTCGTACAGGTTCGCGTACACCCACACCGCCCCTCCCGCGCTCGGGCGATACAGATTCTCGTACATGCCGCCCCGGAGAGGCAACTGGCGAACCTCTTCGTCGCCCATGCCGAGTATCCGCAGCCTTGCCACCGCGGCGCTCCGCAGTTCCGGATCGTAGCGGACCGCGAGGTATTCGCGAATGGCCACCGCCAGTTCGGGGTCGAAGGCAACGCGACCCGAAGTCCGGATATCCATGAACGAGGGCTTCTTCACGACCTGGGCGGTGCGCAGGCCGATGAGCTGCTGTCGTGCCGGAGAGATCTCCACGCCGTTGACCATGACCGGCTGTCCAGCGGCGGTAACCGTCGTCGAGGCCTCCGCGGAGGGTCCGTCCTTGCGGTCAGAGACGGTACCCTCGCTCTTGCGATTCTGATCACCGGGTGAAGCAGGAGGTCTGCGCCGCACGGGAACGAGGTCCATGCCGCAGATGGGGCACTTCCCGGGTTTGCTCTCTTTGATCTGGGGATGCATGGGACAGGTGTAGTGGCTGATGGCAGACGCTTGGGAATGGTCGTGCCCGACGGGG
>CAZPFB010000158.1:0-10314 GCA_964585735.1 uncultured Leptospiraceae bacterium | reverse complement strand
GCCCACTGTTACGGGCAGCTACCACGACACCAAGATTGTTGCCACGCTGGGCCCGGCGTCGTCGGACCTGGAAACCGTCAGGCGCCTCATCCGCGCGGGAGCCAACTGCTTCCGCGTGAACTTCTCCCACGGGGATGGACCGTCCCTCGAACCGATCATCCGCACCGTCCGCGAGGCGGCGCGTCTGGAGGGGGCTTTCATTCCTATCCTGGCCGATATTCAGGGGCCCAAACTTCGCGTCGGTGAGCTTCCCACGGACGGAGTAGAACTCGTGGACGGTCGCGACATCGTCCTGACGACCCGCGATGTGGGGATGGGGACGGCGGAAGTCGTTTCCACGAGCTACGAGTACCTGACCCGGGACCTCTCGGTGGGCGGTCGCATCCTGCTGGCGGATGGTGCCATCGAGCTTCAGGTGGCGGACGTCGGCGAGACTGACGCGCGCTGCCGCGTCCTCATCGGTGGGCGGTTGTTCTCGAACAAGGGCATGAATCTGCCGGGCGTGGCGCTGTCCGTGAAGACACTCACGCGCAAGGATCACGAGGATCTGAAGTACATTGCCTCCGGCGACATCGACATGGTGGCGGTGTCCTTTGTCCGCTCGCCCGCTGATATCGAAGAAGCGCGCGAGCTTCTCGCGGGCAGTCACAAGATCCCCGTGATGGCCAAGTTGGAGCGACCGGAGGCACTCGAGAACCTCGGAGCCATCCTCGAAGCCGCCGATGGCGTGATGGTCGCGCGCGGAGACCTGGGCGTGGAGCTCGAATTCGAGCGTTTGCCGGCTCTACAAAAACAAATTCTGGAACGGGCGGCCGAGAGGGGCAAATGGGCCGTGGTCGCCACGCAGATGCTCGCGTCCATGGTCCGTCACAGCCGGCCGTCACGGGCCGAAGTCTCCGACGTGGCCAACGCAGTGCTGGACGGAGCCGACGCGGTCATGCTCTCGGAGGAGACGGCCGTCGGTCGCAATCCCACTCAGGCGGTCGAAGCCATGGTGCGGATCGCGCGCGAGGCCGAGGGCCTGCCCAATCAGAAGTTCCGGCACTTTGATGAAGACATCATCTCTTTTGCCGCGGGCGCGGCCGGTGCTGCGGTCAGCGCTGCCCGTCGCCTGAATGCGCGCGCCATCGTGACTCTGGCCGGTTCGGGGCTCACCGCACTTCTGGTCTCCAAGTGGCATCCCGGGCAGTTCATCGTGGCCCTGTCCGGGAACGAACGAACCCTACGTCGTCTCAACGTTCTGCGCGGCGTGCATCCGGTGGCCATCTCCGGTCGCGCCGACATGGAGCAGCAGATCGAAATCGCCGATCGCTATCTCATCCGAAATGGTCTTGCACGAGCCGGGGATCCCGTGATCGTGGCGGCCGCGGTCCCTCTCGGTTCCGGGCGGGAGACCAACACGGTCCGCTTCCACAAGGTGCGGTCCGAATCGGCCTGAAGGGCGCGTGGTTGCTATGGAAGACGTCGAACTCCAGAGAATCCTTCGCGGCCTGGCCCGCTTTTTGGGCACACGGGAACGCTCCAGTCGAGAAGTCCTCAGGCGACTGACGAGCCGCGGGCTCTGCACGGCGGCCCAGGCGCCTCATGTGATCGAGCATCTGCGTTCCGAAAGGCTGGTGGACGACCGGCGCTTTGCGGCCAATCGGGCGCTGTTTCGGCAGGAGGCAGGGTACGGTCCCCATCGCATTCGCGCGGAGCTTCGCGAGCTGGGGATCGAAGAGTCGGATGCGGATGAAGCCATCCGGTCCTGTCTGGACTCCGGCTTCAGCGATCAGGCGGCCGGTCAGGCCGAGCGGCTTTTGCCCGGTCTCCTGCACCGGCCGGACTCGCGCGCCCTTCTGGGTCGGCGGCTTCGCGGCCGCGGTTTCGGCGAGCGGCACATTCGCCACGCATTGGCCGTGCTTTCGGAACGCTATCCACACTGGGGACGGCGCAGCGGACAGGATGCCCGTCGCGGACGCGAACAACACGAGTAGCGCAGTCAAAGTTCGACTTGCCGGATTCCGGCCGGCTCGTTTCTTACCAGCGGAGGACAATCCATTGAAAGAGCAAGGCACCCCATCCCATCCCGGAACCCTGGCACCCGTCGGAGAGGCCGCGCGCCAGCCGGGAAGACCGCCGAAAGAGCTGACCGGGATGGAAAAGGTCATGTGGTGGGTGTTGGTCTTCCTGTCAGCCCTGTGGATCATGTGGCTCGAGCCCACGGATGCTGTTCCGGTGGTCGGCTGGATGGACGAGGTTGTGGCGCTGTTTATTCTGACGACCTCCCTGGACCGGTTGGGCATCGAGATCCCGTTCCTCACCAAGTTTCTCCGCAAACGTACCGGCATCGGTCAGAAGGAAGCCGCTGAGAAAGACGTGACGCCACCCCGTGCTTGAGTTGCCCGTCAGCCCGCGCAAAGCCGAGGCGCTTCGCCGGCGCATGGAAAGCGTGGGGTTGCGCGAAAACGATCTGGAAGAGCAGTTCGTGCGATCGGGCGGTCGTGGCGGGCAGAATGTGAATCGGGTCCGCACGTGTGTGGTGCTGCGCCACACACCGTCCGGAATACTGGTGCGCGCGGAAACGGCGCGCACCCAGGGCCTCAATCGCTACTATGCGCGGGTGCAACTCGTCACCAGGCTCGAGGAGCAAAAACACACGACCCGGTCAGCGGCCGAGCAGGCCCGTGAGAAGGTTCGCCGCCAGAAGCGCAGACGTTCGCGGCGCGCCAAGGCGCGCACGATAGCAGAAAAGCGAGCGCGTTCCGCCGTGAAGGCCGGTCGCGCGCCCCTGCGCCAGGAGGAGGGGTGAAGAGCCGGCCGTTGAGTTGAGCAACGCGGCCCGTGACGTCACTTCTGCTTGGTGCTTTTCTTTTCGGCCAACCTGTTGACAGCCTCCCGCAGGCGATGCTCGCGCGCGCTGTCTCCGTCCACGGCCCTGGCCTGGTCCAGAATCTTGCTCGCCCGCTCGAAGTTGCCTACGGCGGCGTAGACTTCAGCCAGGGTCAGCAGGTTGCGCAGGAAGTCCGGCGATCGCAGGCGTACCCGTTCGCCGAATTCGATGGCCTCCGGAAAGCGTCGCAGCCGCTTGCAGAGATAGGCGGCCAGGTAGAGCATCTCCGTGTCCGCCGGCCGCAGCCAGACGTAGTCTTCTACGAGCGCAAACGCCCGCGCGAAGTCGCGCTGGAGCAAGCACACGCGGGCGCCCAGGCGCAGCGTCTGCAGATCGCGATCGTCGAGGGCGAGCGCGGCCTCCACCGCGGCTCGCGCTGCGGTTGCGTCCTGCCTGCGCAGTGCTTCCAGGGCCTCCGTCCGGTGCCGGCCGATCTGCTCCTGCGGTCGTGCGGCCTGGTCCGCCGCCTTCGCCCGGTACGAGATGCGAATGAGCGAAAGGTCGTCAGTCAGTTCGCCCGCGTCCAGAAGCCGGGTGTAGATGTCCTCCAGATTGCCTTTCCCTGCTTCGACGATGCCCCGAAACAGATGCTCGTCCTCATTGATGGTGCGCTCGCCGGTTTGGGTGCGGCCGAGCAGAAGGTCGTCTCTGCCATCCGAACCCACGATGAGCACATCGTCGGGCTCCATCTGGAACGTAAGCACGCTCACGCGCCCTTCCAGACCGGTGATCCCCAGCTTGCGAAACATCTGACCCTCCTCGATGAACGAGGCCTGCCCGTTTCGGTACAGGACGCTCCAGGGGTGTTCCACGTTGATGTAATAGAGCAGGCCGGTTTCGTCGTCGATCACACCCAGGGCCATGGAAACGAGCATGCTGCCATCGAAGCTCTCGAAGACGCCCTGAAGCTCCTGAAAGGCGTTCTTGATCCAGCGTTCGGGGGACTGTTCCTTGAGGGAGGTGATGGACCGCGTTCGCTCGAGCAGCGACTCGAATACGGCTCCCAGTACCAACGCGCCTCCCGCGCCCTGGATGGACTTGCCCATGGCGTCCGCGTTCACAAAGACCGTGCACGCGCGATCCTGGAGGGTGACGCTGCGGGCGTTGCAGAAGTCGCCGCCGATCTCTTCCTGCCACTTCCGAAAGGAGAACTTCTTCTTCTGCTCGATGAGGAAATCGACCTGAACCGTGGCGCTTCGTGCGCGATTGCCCGTGAGCGGCTTGATCAGGAGGGAAGTCAGGAAGTAGTCTCCATCCTGCTGATCCTTGAGTTCCTGCACACGATTCAACGTGGCCTGCAACTCGGCCGTGCGTTCCCGGACCTTGTCCTCCAGACCGTTTGCGTACTGTTGCAGCTCCTGCCGTGCCTCCCGGATCGAATCGACCATTCCATTGAAAGACGTGCTCAGGAACCCGATCTCATCGGAACTGGATTCGGGTACGCTCACGTCGAGTCGTCCGGCGTTCACCTGTCGTACGCCCGTCAGCAGGGCTTCGAGCGGCCGGACCAGCGTTCCCAAGAAGAAGATGCGAAAGCCCACCGCCACCGTGAGCACCACGGCCAGGAAGATGAGCGTGAGCCTCTGGCCCGCGTCGTGAATCAGGTGCCGGTAGTGCAGATAGGAGAAGCCGGCCTCATGGACGACGCGTTGCCGGGGGTCGTACTGCAGAAACGCTGTCAGGTGGCGCCCGTCCGGTGTGGTGGTTCGGTAGTGTCGGCTTCCCGCCGGCCGCAGCGGGGTCAGGAAGCGACGAACCTCTCGCTTCAGAGCGGCGCCTTCGAGCTGCGGGTGCTGCTCTACAAAGACCTTGATCGCCTCTCCGTATGCGCGGAGGGGAGCGGGGAGGCTGGCGCAGTAGGCGATCAGCCGGGCGCGAAAATCACGGTCGGCCAGGTCCCGGATCTTGTTGGACCGATACAGCAGAGTGCGCTCCATCCCGTCGATGACCGTGAGCAGGGCCGCGGCGTTGGGAGCGGCTTGGGCTTCTTTGAGAAGCGTGGCCGCATGACCACGGGCAAAACCCGTTTCTATCGAAACGAGCTCGCGCAGGCGATCCTTCCATTCGGGCCCTCGCAGCACGCGAACGGATTCGTAAAGGGCCGTGTTGCGGTACTCGTCCTCGAGCGCCCGGAAGGGGACTCCGGCCGCTGCGTCGCTTCCCCTGGAAACGGCGGCTTTGCCGGAAGAAAGGTCGAACGCGGCCGTGTAAACCAAATCGGGGGGCGCAAAGTCCCGCTCCAGGATCACCCTGGCAGTCTGCTCGCGGCGAACGGCGTCATAGGAGAGCTCCCGATCCTGGAGCGTGAAGTAACTCACGAAGACCAGTACCACCATGAACACCACCAGGCAGACACCCACGATCTTGACCATGAAGGTGGTTCGCTCGCGCGTGTTGTTCAAATAGACGATCAGCGTGATGAACAGGCCGGTCACGGACATGAGCACGAGCGTCGTCTGATGGAACTCGCGGCTGATCAGACCGTCACGACTGAGCGCGTTGGTGACGGAGGGAATCAGCACGGCAAACAGCATTCCGGCCAGTATTCCAAACAGGACGAGGCGCTGTCCCGGTCTGCGTATGATGGAGATCACGCCGATCACGAGGAGGTGCAGGATGTTGACAATGATGGCCGCGGCGACCAGCTTGGAGAGCGCGTCTGCGTCGAAGTCCCAGAAGTGCCCCTCGAAGGAGTAGACTCGACCGGCTCCGTACGTCTTCGCATAGAACAGAGCGATCAGGCCGATGGCCACTACATACTGGATGATCAGAATCGCACGAGCCAGGCGCGGCCGGCGCGTGTCCGGAAAATGGTAGAAGACCTGCGCGTAGTGGGGATGTGTCAGAAGCGCCGCCGGAACGGTGAGCCAGCGGTGAAAGGCGGCGCCCGGGTCGTAGATGGCGTAGGCCGGGACGTAGGCCAGGGCAAGGATGGAGGAAGTCAGAAACGAGTAACCGAGGTGCAGCGTTGCCCTGGACTTATCCGGGATGGCGCCGAAAATGAACAGCGCCACGAGCAGATAGAAGACACCGCCAATCAGTATGGATACTACAAAGAAATTTAGAAAGATGAGATCGCCCATGGTGCCCCCCGCCGGAAGGCCTCATTGTGGAGCCTCCCCGATCCAGGGGCAACCATTTCCTGCAGCGCCGGCCCGTCAGCTGCGTCGGGCGAGGGGAACATAGGGCCGCTCCCGCTCACCGGTCGAGATTTGGCGTGGTCGGAAAGAGGGCTCATGGCCCGTCCGCTCTTCGGTCCAATGGGCGAGCCAGCCGGCCGTTTTTCCGATGACCCGGATCACGTTCATCATCTGCGGTGGTACACCCAATACGTGCATGGCCACGGCGCTGTAGAAGTCCAGGTTGGGGTACAGATTCCGCTCCAGGAAGAATGGATGACCCATACAGAATTCTTCGACCTCGAGTCCCTTCTTGACCAACTCGTCAGAGCGCCACTGCGGATGTGCTTTGAGATAGTCGTGGAACACCCGTTTCATCTGGCGGGCGCGCGGATCCATGGCCACGTAATTCGGATGCCCCAGGCCCGTTGCGAACATCGGCTCGCGGCCCTTGATGAATCTCTCGAAGTAGACTTCGGGCGATTGCTGACGGTTCACCATGGCCGTCAGCATCCGGATGGGAGGGGTGCGCGTACCTGAATCCCGGGCCCCCCAAAGCGCGCAGGTGCCCGCGCTGATGCAGGCGAAGAGATTTGCGTCCGTACTCCCGACGATCCGAACCGTGGTCGTGGCCACATTCAGCTCATGATCCGCGTAGAGGATCAGGATCTTGTTCAACAGGGCGTCGTGCGCGGGATCCACCTGGTGCGGCTCGGCGGGGCTGGCGAACATCATGTTCAGGAAGTTCGTACAGTACGGCAACTCGTCGCGCGGATAGATGACCGGCTCGCCGCGAAACTTTCGGTAGGACCACGCGGCCAGAGTGCGAATCTTGGCGAGAAGGCGGGTCTTGACGTCGATTCCCTTGAGGATGTTCTGTTCGTACGTCCCAGGGTAGTAGCTCGAAAGCGAGGTTACCATGACCGACAGGATGCCCAGGGGGTGCGCGTCACCGGGGAAGGAGTCAAAAAAGTTGCGCATTGCCTCGTGAATCATGGAGTGTTTACTGAGCGAGGTGGAATAGGCACGGAGTTCCTCTTCATTCGGCAGCCTGCCTTCGATCAGGAGATATGAGGTCTCGACAAACGTGGAGTTCTCCACCAGTTCGTTGATGTTGTAGCCACGGTACAGAAGAACGCCGTTTTCTTGATCGATCCAGCTGACGGCACTCTTGGCCACGGCCGTATTGCTCAGGTTGGGGTCGTAAGTGTAGAGCCCGGTCGTTTCGCGCAGCTGAGTTACGTCGAGGTGCTGGCGCCCGTCCGTTCCTTCGATGAGAGGGAGTTCGTATTCGCCTGAATCCAAGATCAGGCGCGCTTTGCGACCGGCCATGCCGCACTTCCGTGGCCGACAATGTATTCGTCTACCAGAAATTCGGCAAACGCAGGCGCGCAGGTGAAGGCCGGTGAGATCGCGTTGAGAACATGCACCGAACGTTCCGCCTTTTCGACGAGGAAGTCCATGATGAGTTCCGCCCGCCCAAGATCGACGAGCTGAGGGCGAATACCTGCCTTGGGGGAACGAATCAGATCGTCCGGTGCGAGTTCCGGTAACAGGCTCCGGGCCTCAGCAAAGAAGCCGCGTCCGTACCTGGCCACTTCTGCCCGCGCGTTCGCGCGGAAGCCCGCGTTGCGCAGAAAGAGGGCGGCATCCACGGTCAGGATGCGCAGAGCTTCCAGAGGATTCCACGGGAGGTGACCGTACTGCTCACGACCGAACACGGGCGCGGCGGTCGGTCCGGCGTACACATTTCCGTGAATGTCGCGGCTGAAGTGAACGCCCAGGAATGGATTGCGCAGGTCCGGCACGGGGTAAATGTTCCCGCGAACCAGTTGTGCGCGTTCCCCTCTGAGCTTGCGGTAGCTTCCGCGAAAAGGGACGAGCACCAGCCCTCGTGCCGCGCCAAAACTCCGCGCAAGGGTGTCTGCATGGGCGCCGGCCGCGTTCACGAGCATTCCGTAGGCGACGTTTCCGCCCTCGACTCGGAGAAGACCCCGCCGCAACCGCGCTCGGTCGCCAAATCGAAACTGCACGCCTTCCTTTTCCAGAGTGGCGCGCAGGTGGCCGAGGATCGCCTGAGGGTCCACCGTGGCCGTGTCCTGCGAGTACAGGGCCGGCCGGTCGGGACAGGCGTGCGGTTCGATTTCCTGCAGTTCGGCGGAACTCACCAGTCGGACGCGCGCTCCGTTGGCCTGCGCCCGCTCCAACAGCAGCGGCAGTTGTTGCTGCTGTTCGTCCGTCCGCGGTACGACGATCTTGCCGCTCTCGACAAGGGGCAGCCCGAACTCGCGGCAGTACTCCTTCCAGCGTCGATTGCCATTCATGCAGAAGCGGGCTTTCAGGCTGCCTGCCGGATAGTAGATGCCCGCATGCAGGATTCCGCTGTTGCGACCCGAAGCGTGCCGGCCGACTGCATCTTCTTTCTCGATGACCAGGATGCTACCGGCGCGGCGCCGGCGCAGTTCTGCGGCGATCGAAAGGCCGGTGATGCCCGCCCCGACAATGACGAAGTCCGGCGCGTTCACGGAGCTGTCAGGCGCGCTTCAGCACCAGTACGCGTCGCTCGATCTCGAAGATCTTTTCGGCGATCTTCTCTTTGCCCAGATCCTTCTTGTCGTTCTCTTTGATGAAAAGGTCTGCTCCGAACTTCTCGAGCGCCTGAGACGGGTGCACGTTTTTCACGCCGATGAGTTGGATCTGCACGATGCCTGTGCCGGCGGTCGGTCCTTCGCTCACCGCCAGAATCCGCGAAAGTGCGCCCACCGTATCTCCGGAGACAGCCGGTTGCGTATGATACCCTTCCGTGTAGCCCAGATCCCAGAGCATGTTCTCCGTGGTATCCCGGCTGGCCAGCCCAATCAGCCAGGCGAAAACGAGCCCGCCGTAGACGATTGGTTCCCCGCTCATCGGACCCGAAAGCGACTTCGAGTAGATGCGATCGTAGTGCAGGGGATGTGTGTTCCCCATGCGGTAGGTCCAGGGTACGTGCTCGTCGGTGATCGTGCGCATGTTCCGGTGGACGAAGACGGTTCCGGGCTTGAAGTCTTCGAAGTACGTGTCCCGCCCCGTGTAGGTGCGAAACTCCGGCGCGCGACGGAGATCAGGCAACGCAACGTGCCCCGACTCCTCGAAGGGGAAGGGCGCCTGCGGGTCCCCGCCGGCGCCGGGTTGCGTGGAGCCGCGCGGTGGAATCATGATCTTGCGCTCGTACTGGAGTACCACTTCACCCTTTTCGTTCTGGGCCAGAGTGCGCACGTGCACGATGCCGGGCTTTCCCGGTCCGCGTTCCTTGCGACTGAGGACTTTGGAACGGGCCGTGAGCGTGCTGCCGGGATAGACGGGCCGGCGAAACTCCACGTTATAGTAGCCGAGGTTGGCCATGGCCTTTTCGCTGTTGTTCTGCACTCCGAGCGAGAGCGCAATGTTGAACACCATCATGGGGTGCACCAACAGATCGTCGAACCCGCAGGCGCGCGCGTACGGAGCCGAGAGAAACAGCGGGCAGGCATCGTGAAAGACAGCCGCGTACTCCTGAGCGAAACTCCGGTCGACCGTGAAGCCGCGCGGATGAACGAACACGTCTCCCTCGTTGAAGTCTTCCAGCAGGCGACCGTACTCCTTCTGGACGGTGGTTCCAGAGTACTTTTGGCTGGGGGCCATCTCCAGGATGAGTGGTACGTCGAGGGCTTTCATGCGGACATGACCCCGAAGACAGGCCGGCAGGCAAAGCAAAAACCGGTCAGCCCCGCGAAGCAGGTTCGTCGAACAGGACCAGCAGGTCGGCGATAGTGGTCCTGCCGCCCGCACGGTGCAGACGGTCGTGCAGCTTCTTGCTGATGCCCCCGAAGCGCCGGCCGAACGGGCCGCTGCGGGCGTGCGGGGGCACATCGATCACGTCAGAAAGCGCGATGGCCTCGATGTCCGTGACTTTGATCTCCGTGGGGGGGCGGCTGGGATAGTACTCTTCCAGGGAGCTGTCGTAGGCAAAGATCTTGTGCTCGACCAACCTTTTGCGAGTATCAATCAACGTGGGAAGGTCGTTCTCGAAGTGTGGCAGGGCCCGGGAGTTGGTCAGAGGGTGCCGTTCGCGGTACATGGCCCAATACACCAGCGTCGTCATCAACAGGCAGTTCCAGAACACGTAGTCCCGGGGTTCGCTGCCCGCTTTCATCTGGATGTCTGCCTCGTACAGGTAGGGATGCTGCACGACGTAGGCCAACTCCAACCCGAACAGGACGATTTGCGTGGAAACGAGGATGAGGAGCATGCCGACGGGGATGACCGCCCACATCCCGTAGATGATCACGGTGCTCGAAGAAAAGG
>CAZPFB010000157.1:0-10390 GCA_964585735.1 uncultured Leptospiraceae bacterium | reverse complement strand
GCTGCGCTTCCGAAAAGGGAAGTGCCGCGCGCCTGCAGAGGATCGGTTCGTACGCGTCCAGGAAAGTGGCGCCTGCATCCTGCACGAAAGCAAAGACCGATTCAGTGTCCGTGTCCAGGTAGTCAAAAAAGATCCCGCCGATCCCGCGCGCCTCGGCTCGATGCGGCAGAAAGAAGTAGCGATCGCACTCCTGCTTCATGCGTTCGTAGTCGGCCACCTCGGGATGGCGCGCGCAGACATCGCGCCACGCCGTATGAAAAGAGACCGCGTCCTCCTCGAAGAGCAAATAGGGCGTGAGGTCGGCGCCACCGCCGAACCAGAGACGTTCCGGTCGATCGGATGTGCCGCGGCGGATGACGCGGAAGTTGGCGTGAACCGTGGGCGCGTTGGGGTTGCAGGGGTGCAGGACGAGCGAGACGCCGGCCGCACGAAACGAGCGTGACTCGCCGGGAAGGGCGCGCCCCATCTCCTCCGTGAACGTTCCGGACACGTCCGAGAAGTTTACGCCCGCTCGCTCGAAGACACGACCGTTTTCGAGCACACGCGTCAGCCCGCCGCCCGCTTCGATGGACGTGCCGGCAGTTCGCTGCCAGGGATCCCGAAGGAAAGTTGCGGCGGGCTTCTGCTCGTGTTTTTCAGGAGGATGGTACACGTCGAGCGTTCGTTCGTGTTCTTCGAGCGCCGCCACGATGCGAGCCTGAAGCTCCTGGAAGAAGGCTGCCGCTCGCTCAAAGAGGCTATCGGCTGTCGCGGTGGGGTCGGACATGAGCGCTCTGTCAGGTTGACGTGAGGGATCTTTCGCGAGCAGTCCAGCCGGTTTCGCTCCGGGTGAGGTTCCAAGAAGAAGCGCGACGCAGGCGATCGTTGATGGCCCGACCCAGGCCCACCTCCGGGAGGACAAAGGCGAGAATGCCGTCCGCGGCTCCGTGATCCGCTCGGTCGAGCAGGGCAAACAAATTCGCGGCGGCTTCGGCGGAGTCGCCGCGCGAGGACAGGTTCTCCGACAGGAGCCCCTCCGCCTCCGCTTCCGGCGCGCGGACTTCCGGCATCGCGTAGCAAAGGAGCAAGAGGCGCGCCCAACCCTGCGCCCGCGCCCACCCGAAGAGCGAGAGCGCCTCCGTCGGTGTTACGGTGCGGCTTTCGGCCTCCACCAGCGCGACCGGCTTGGATGGCGCGTAGTGGGACATTTGCGTCCCCGGTGAGAGTGCGTAATCTGCCGGACCCTGCCCTGAGGGCGGCGGGCCCGCGCGACCCGAGTCATCCGGGGGAAGAACGCGAAAGCCTCTCTCGACGAGCTGTTCCTCGGTGAAGGCCCCTGGTCGCAGAATGCGCAGCGTGCGGTCCTCTCCCACCGGAACGACCACGGTCGACTCGATTCCCAGACGACAGCTCCCGCCGTCCACGAAACCCGCAATCGCGTTGCCGAGCCCGGCCGTGGCCATGGCGGCCGTCGTCGGACTCACGCGGCCCGACACGTTGGCCGAGGGCGCGGCCACCGGTCCGTCGAACTCACGCAGGACGGCCAGAGCCAGTGGATGATCGGGGACCCGAAACGCACAATACGGCGAACCCGCCGTGACAATCGAGGGGATCCTTCCCTCGTGCGGGAGCAGCACAGTGATCGGTCCCGGCCAAAAGTCCCCGGTGAGCCACTTCGGGATGGTTGCAAACCGTGGGAGTTGCCCGAAATCTCCGAGATGACAGATGAGGGGATTGAACGTTGGGCGCCGCTTTGCTTCGAAGATGCGGGCGACCGCCCTCGTGTTCAGCGCGTCGGCGGCCAGTCCATATACCGTCTCGGTCGGCAGGACCACGAGGGAACCCTCGCGAAGCGCCCGAACGGCCTCGCTCACGCTCAGGGACCGCGTCTGCTTGGGTCGCTCGCCGGAGCCGGAACTCATGTCAGCGTTCGGGCAGCAAGACGGCCTTCATGGGTTTCTGCGCGAATGTCTTCTGTGCCATGTCGAGTATGTCATCGGCGGTGATGGACTCTATGGCTTCGAGGGCCTGCTCGACCGGGTGTTCGGTTTCACCTTTGAGGATGGGCACGCTGATGAGGGAAGCCATGCCGGAGCTCGTTTCGGATTTCCCCGCAATGCTCGTGCGCAGCGAAGCGCGTGCGCGTTCCAGCATTTCGGTGGGGAGCCGCTCCTGACAGATCCTGTCGATGCAGCCCCGCACCTCACCGTGGAGTTGGTCCAGTTCGTTCGGGGCGATCCCGCAATTCACGCCCAGCAGAGAAAAGGGATCGTAGCGCATCAACCACGAGTAGATACCGTAGCAGGACATGCCCAGCTCTTCGCGCACGCGCTCGAACAGGAGGGAAGAATCGTTTCCGCCCAGGAGGTAACACATCATGTCCTGCTTGAATCGATCCGGGTGGCGCGGTGGCAGGCCAGGATAGAACAGGAAGTAGTATGCTTCCTGAATCCCCGGCTTGGTCAGGCTAACTTCGTGTGGTTGGTAGCTTGGCGTCGGGCAGGCCGGGACTTCGACCGGGATTCCCGGCGCCAGGTTGGTCTCGAGAGCGCGTCTCACCTGTTCTGCTTCGACTCCGCCCACGACGACCACCATGGTGTTGCGGCCGCCGTAAAACGCGCCCTTGAAAGCATGCATGCGCTCCACGGTGGCGCCGCGGATGGTCTGCTCGGTTCCGATGATCGGATGGTAGGCCGTGCCCAGATACTTTTCGAGGGTCCGCTCCAGCAGAAAGCTTTCCGGATCGTCTTCGCGTTCGCGGTACTCGCTCAGGATGGGGTTGAGCTCCTTGGTGAACTCGTCCGGTGGAAAGAGCGGATACTGGTACATGTCCGCCAGGATATCCAGGCCCTGCGCGAACTTGTCGTTCAGGACGGTCATGAAGTACGCCGTGTGATCGTAGCTGGTGTAGGCGTTCATCTTGCCGCCTATGTCGTTGGCGGCCCTCGTGATGGCAGTCCCACCTGGTCTGCGGCGAGAGCCCTTGAAGAACATGTGCTCCAGGATGTGTGCCATGCCGAAGGCCTCGGGCTCTTCGGCCGCCGAACCCACATCCGTCAGAATTTGGATGCTGGTCAGGAAGCTGTCCTTTTGCAGATAGACCGCGCGCACTCCGTTCACCTCGAATCTTTCGATGTTGCCGCCTACGACCATCACCTGAGAGGATCCCAACGGGAAGGTGGGGCGTCGACGACTTTTGGTTTTCGGACTGCCCCAAGGCGAGCTGTGGCAATGCCGAGGGGGCATGTCCCAGGGCCTTTTTTTTGATTGCCGATCCCGTACCGGCTTCTGAAAAAGACGTACGTTGTCATAGAACGTGAATCTCAATCAGCTCTCAAAACTGAGGTGCCGCAATGGCAAAAAAGACAGCCAAGAAGAAATCTACGAATACGAACAAGAAGTACTCCCTCCTGGACGATATCCGGGACCGCGTCCTGGAGATTGCCGAAGCTTCGCGGTCGGGTGAAGTCAAGATCAAGCGCTCGGACATGAAGGCGGCCCTGGATGCCGCTTTCGAAAACGCCGCCGTTCAGGCTGCGCGCGGTGAGCGAGTGAAGTTCCCCGTTATCGGAACCCTGGTTCGCAAAGAAGTTGCCGCTGTGAAGGGTGGCACGAAGTATCTGGACCCTTTCACAAAAGAAGAGAAGATCCGCAAGGCTCGGGCGGCTTCGAAAAAACCGCGATGGTCTTTTCCGAAATCTGCCAAAGAGATCTTCGCAAACAAGAAGTACTGGTAAGGGCCGCACGGCCCTCTGAAGCGCGCGGCCCCCGCGGCCGCGCCTCAGAATTTCTGGCTCAGGGAGACGGACGCCTCGAAGATCCTGTCTCCGTACTCCACATCGCGTAAGATCTTGTAGCCGGCCCCTGCGTCAAACAAAGCCAGGCGGCCCTCCAGTTGGAAATCCGAGAAGGGACGCCAGATGCCTTTCAGGTTGACCTCCTGTCCGAAGTAGTTCGTGGAGCGCTCGATGTCCTCGCGCTCGCGATAGAATCGATTGCGAGCGATAGTCGGCGTGTGGACCAGGTCGTACACGTAGACTGAAAGCTCTGCTTCGATGGCGCTCGTGAGCTGCGCACGGAGGGCGGCTGAGCGAAAAGAGATCCCTGTCAGCCGGCCAAGCACGATGGTGCTGTAGCCACCGGACGAGTCGATGCCGATGTCTGAAAGCTGGAACGCGCCGATCGTACGGAACTGATCGGAACGCAAACCTGCCTGAGCTCCGTCCGGCTCCACATCTTCCGGGACTCGGCCGGAGGCACCGCCCGCTTCGCCTACGATTTCGACGCGGTCGGAAACGCGAAAACCCAGCTCCACCTGCCCCGCGCGCGCGTCGATTCGGTACCTGCGCCTCAACGGACGGGCCACCCCCGTCGCCTCGAGCGCAATTCGTTGGTTGTCGATGCTCTGCAGTTCGGGGGCCAGACCGAGCCAGTATGCCTCCGGCACGTCGTGCGCGTACGGGCGCTCGAAGCTTCCACCGTTGCCGATCCCGTGCGCAATGACGCGCCAACGGCCCGACTGCCACTGGAGGAACAAACCTCCCCAGACGACGCGCGAAGTTTCGCGGTTCCGTTCGGTCGGATCGCTGAGGCTCGGGTCGTTGTCATAATAGAAGGCGCCGTAGAGCTCGCTGCGGAGCGCCCGGATGCCCGAGAACTTCCACGACAGCGTACCCGCATTCACGCCGGCGAAGTTGCGGTCGCTGTAGCCGTTGGAGTCGTCATCGACGCGCGAGTTGTCGATGGCCCGGATGTAGATGGCTTCCATGGACGAACTGAAGCGGGGCAGGTCGGCCGTGAACTTGAGTCCGCCGCCACTCGTGGCCGCAACGATGCCCTTCGGCGTTCCGAAGCTGAAAACGCCGAGGTACAGCGACAGGACATCAGCCGGGTCATGGAGACGCAGCATCAACTCGCGCGTCTCCAGGTTCGTTCGTTCAGCCCCTCGACCGCCGCTGCCGGGGCCGTACGGAATCGTGTTGCCTGCCGCATCTTTGTTTTCGCGGCCGAACGTCAGATAGCCCACCTCCAGGCCGTACAGTATCTCGGCGTACTGGGAGGGACGAAAGGCGAGATTGAGCCGAAATCGCATACGGAAGAAATCTTCCTCCTCCTGGCATCGGGTCGGCACTGTGGCCACGCTGCTGTCAGACTCGGCCGGGACCACGACCGCCGCGGCGGTTCGGCCTGTGCGGCACACGGCCGAGGTCTGCCTGGACAGCGGAAGGTCCCGTTCCAGATGGAAGCCCTGGAAGAAGACGTCACCCTTGTAAGCGAAGCGGTCCGGCTTTTCACCCGTTGGCTGCGCGATCAGTGGTCCGGCCAGAGCAAGAAATACGGCGGGGCCGCCAAGGAGCGGACGACAGCGATAGAAGAAACTCATGGTTCCTTGGGAATCCAGTCGCCGCCTTCCAGGTACTTTTTCAGAATCCCATCCACGCGCCCGGACCGGCGGGCTTCGCGGATGAAGAAGTTCAGGTAGTTCCAGAACTCCGGATCGCCCGGTGTGAGCGCCATGCAAATATGCTCGTCGCGAAACCGACCGGTCAGGGGGAGGAATCCACTCAGGAGAGCCGGGTCCTTGCGAATCAGGGAGTTGATGAAAACACCATCCGCGACGAACGCGTCCACCTTGCGAGCCCGCAGCGCAGCAAGCGCCTCGGCCCGATTGGGAAACGTCTCTATGGTGTGTTTCTTGAACTCTTCGACTTCGCGCAGGATGGCCTCGTTGGTTGTGCCGCTCGAAACCCCAATCGTGATGCGACCGAGGTACTTGAGATCGGATAAAGATTTGAATTCACGGCGGGGAAAGTCCACGGACTCACTGTCGGGAGGCAGCACCTCCTTCGAAAGGAGCGCGGCCGGCGTGGTGACGAGATAAGGAAGCGTGAAGTTCACGTGGCGCGCCCTTTTCAGGCTGCTGGAGATGCCACCGAACGCCACATCGACCTCGCCTTGTGCGGCCGCTTCGAGGATTCCGGCCAGCGACAGAAAACGATATTCCACTTTCACCTGCAGCGTTTCGCCCAGCAACTGCGCCAGTTCCACGTCGATCCCCGGAAGTCCGGGTCGAGGACTCTCAACATGAAAGGGGTGGTAGTCGCGTTGCAGGGCGACGATCAGACTGCCACGGGCGCGAATCCGTTCCAGCCTACCACCTGAGGTCTGTATGCGGGGCTCCTTGGGGGCGGGCTCGCGCGGACCTCCCGGCGCGGGACTTCCGGCAAGGAACGCCAGTACGACGCCGAACAACAACAGGATCTTTCGGGAGTGTAGGAAGGGACTCGTTGGCATTCTGGCTAACAGAGAGAGTCGCTGAGGCGCAGGCGACGGGCAACCGTTTTTTGGCGCAAAAGTGATTGTCGCGCGCAGAGCACGCGCGGGAGGTTTTCACGATGCTCGAAATGCTGCGCGTTACGTACGAGTGGGTGCTCGGCGGTCTGAAGGGCATCGCTCCTCAGGTGGCGGTGACGATCGTGGCCGCGGCCCTGCTGATCGGTCTGCGCAAGCTCGCCTTGCGTCTCCTCGTGGACCGCAAGGAGTCACGGCCGAGTCGTCTGCGGTGGCGCAAACAGAGCGCGTACATCACCGTCGGGATCCTGCTCCTCGTGCTGTTCCCGGTCTGGCTGCCCTCCATCCGGAGCCTGCTGGCTTTCATTGGCATCTTTGGCGCCGGCGTCCTGCTGGTTCTCAAAGAAGTGATCCTGAACCTCGCCGGTTGGTTCTACATTCTGGTCCGTCGCCCCTTCGAGGAGGGGAATCGCGTTTCGATCACCAACCTGATCGGAGACGTGATTGACATCCGGCCGCTGGAGTTCTCCATGATGGAGGTTCGGGCGCGCGAGGATGGCGGTCAGAGTACGGGGCGCGTGATTCACGTTCCCAACAGTCTCGTGTTCACCCAACCACTTGCCAATTCGAGCAAGGAGTTTCTCTTCAACTGGAACGAGTTGCGGATTCCGCTCACACCCAAGAGCAATTGGGAGAAGGCTGTCGAGATCGTACGGGAAGTGGCCCAGGCCAAGCTGGAAGAGGTGGCCCCCACCGATCAGCGCATCGTGCAGTCCGAGGAGGAGCACGCCATTCGCTACCGGAGGCTCACGCCCGGTATCTATGTCGAGGTCCGCGATGGGGTGCTTCTGGTCACACTGCGCCACCTGGTCGAGCCGCGATCCACCAGGGAGATCACGGATCGTCTCTGGAGGGCAATCCTGGTTCGCTTTCGCACCGAGGCAGACATAGAGATCAGCCCGCAGCACACGTAGAGCCAGCGCGTGGCGCGAGCAGATGTAGCGCGCCAGCACACGTAGCGCGAGGGGCGATGCCAGGTGGGCGGGGTGTGGCGGGCCGGGTCAGCCGATGAGAATGAGGATGGCGAGCACGGCGCCGTCGAGGAATCGGCGCCACGCGGGCAACGGCCCCCCCATCCGGGCCATGAGTACCCGGATCCCAACCACCATGAGGATGACGCCGGGGAGAAACATGAGGAAGTCCAACTCCCTCCCCCCGCGCGCCGTAAGGTAGCAGCCACCTGAGCTCAGGGCGGCCAGAATCAGGAGGCAGACCAGCAGCCCGCGGTGCGGGCCAGCGACTGCACCTCCCGTTCTCGTACAAAGCTCATCAGCCGGCAGAGGCATGGGCGGGCAGTTCCGCATGCGGGCGAGTCTCCGTGAAGCGGTGCAGGGTGCACCAAAAAAGCTCAGGTCGATGCTCAAACATCCCGAAGTAGTATTATGTCGCCTGGTGATGTACCCCCTTCGCTCGAACGCCTGCAGGCGCGCATGGACGAAATCCGAAAGCGGCTGTCTTCCTTGGACGCTTCGCCCTCCTCGCAACCCTCCACGCGACCCGAGCTCCCTGCCGCGGAGAAGCCGTCGGGTCGAGGCGACGGGTTCGACTCGCAGCTCCGGGCCGTAATCGAGGAGCGCGCTGCGGAAAATGGAGTGTCGCCGCAGCTTCTGCGCGCCGTCATCCAAGCGGAAAGCGGCGGTCATCCCGGGGCGCGCTCGAGGCGCGGAGCGGTCGGTCTCATGCAGCTCATGCCGGACACCGCGCGCGACCTCGGCGTGGATCCCGCGGACGCATCGCAGAATGTCGATGGAGGAAGTCGCTACCTGCTGGAAATGGGGAAACGGTTCCGCACGCTCGACGAGACGCTGGCAGCCTACAATGCGGGGCCGCGGACCGTCGAGAAATACGGGGGCGTTCCGCCGTACAAGGAAACGCAGGCCTACATTCGCCGCGTTCGGGGCCTTTTGGGAGAAGGTGAGCCCGGCACGACCTTGGACGATCGCCGGTAGGGCCGCGCGCACCAAAAGAAAAAGCCGGAACCCAGCGGGCTCCGGCTTTCCAAGCGACATTGGAAGGTAACTTAGTTACCGCCGCCTTTCACTTCTTCGGCCTTAGCTTCGAAAGCCTTCTGGCCGCCCGGGAACTTCATGTAGCCGACGCACATGCAGTCCTGCCATTCTTCTTTCTTGCCCACTTTGACGCAACGACCGGTGTCCTGGTCGATGGAGCAGCAGTCGTAGATACCGATGCCGCTGATCTTGCCTTTCATCTGGCTGACGATGGCAACACCCGTGGACTGGCCGTCGGACACGCCGGAGGCCTTTTCCAGATATTCACCGATGATCTTGGCCAGACCGTCACCGGCCACCTGGAGGCGGGCCGCTTCACGGCACGTGGACATCTTCATGGCAATCGAGTTTGCGTCGATGGCCTTCTGAGAAGCCCGAGCCGCGAACTTCATGTACAGATAGTCCTTGTTCTTGGAATCACAGGTCACCGAGGGCGGGTCCTTCTTATCGGTCTTGGGTTCGCAGGCCCAGCCTTCCACCACCCAGCCGTCTTCGCCGACAGTTGTGGCGTCCCGCCGCGAATCTTTTCCGCCGCAGGCGACTACCAGACCAACAACCCCGACAAACAGAATCATAAGCATTTGCTTCATGGAAATAAACTCCTTGTCTCACACGTTGCGGTTGAAAGAGGAGGAAGCGAAACGCTGCCCCCTCGAACCGTACCGTGCCCGACTGTCGGCTTCCCGTCAAGGAATTCCGCACTTTTTTTGGGGACCGGAAGGGGATGGTTGTTCGCTTTTTTTCGCCACCTTGAACCCTACCGCGCACAAATGGGCGATTGCCATCGGGTTGTCCGTACTGGCAACAGGGCCAGCGTTCTTCGCCCTGGGGTGGGTGCCGGGTTTGGCGGGCCGCGAAGCGCGAACCTTTGTGGCCGGTGTCGAACGGGCGCTCGCCCTTCTCTTCCTCGTTCTGGCCGTGGTTCTTGCATGGCGAGCCCGCGTACGAGCGCAATCGGAGGCACAGGGACAGGCGACGGAAGCAGGTGGTGGCAGCGCCTCCGGATGGGAGTGGCTCTCCCTCCTTCCGCTCGCTCCCGTCGCCTTTTTTGGCATTTTTCTAACAGAACGCGCGTACGCGGGGCTGCTGCTCTGGGACAAGGACTACGCCGGAATCTCTGCGGCCCTTGCCAATACGTCTTCCGGCTGGGGTTTTCTTGCGGCGCCGCATTTTGAGACGGGCAGCACGACTTCCTACCTCGGTCACCATTTCGCCCTTGGGTTGTCCGGGTTTCTTCCTTTTTTTTGGCTCGCGGAGGTTGCGGAAGGTTCCTTCGCACAATTCGATCATCGTCTCTACGGTTGGTTGCTGGCTGCCTCCTTCGCGGGCGGTCTTCTCGTTTGGGGACGGGTGCTCATGGAGAGTGTGGGCCGCTCTGCGCGCGCCCTTGTCGTCCTTCCGCTCGCTTTCGCCTTTCCGCTTCTGCGGCTGCTGCAGTCGTTTCACTACGAAACGCCGGTCCTTCTCTTCTCGGGCCTTGCCGTTTGGGGGCTTCGCCGGCAAAGTCGATGGCTGATCTGGGGCGGCGCAGTCGGCTGGGTACTCTGGAAAGAAGACATGGGCGCGTACGTGGCACTCCTCGGCGCGGCGCTCGTTCTCGGTCGCGAGACGCGGAGGCTGGGCCTTGCCGTGACTCTTTTCGGGATGGGAACGCTGCTCGTCTCGATGGCGCTGCGCGCGCATTTGGCAGGGCCCAGCGGGCCGCAGTGGAACTACCTCGCAGGGCTCTTCGATCGCGCGCCCGCTTTCTGGCCGTTCGCCTCAGTCGTGTTGGGACTGGGCGGCCTGAGTTTGTTTGCGCCGCGCGTCTTCCTTGTGGCGGTTGTGCCGATTGCCCTCCTGCACGCATGGTCGGGCCATGCGTGGCATCAATCCTACCTGGGCCACTACAGCTACGCGATCCTCCCGCTGTTGCTTTTCGCAACGGCCGAGGGACTGGCCAACCTCGAGTGGCGGCTGGGCTCGGACTATTTGCGCGCCGTCGCTGCAGGGGCGGTCAGCGTCTGCTTGTACTTCGCGGGCGCAGAAAAAGAAGCGCCGGTAGTCCTCCC
>CAZPFB010000156.1:0-10402 GCA_964585735.1 uncultured Leptospiraceae bacterium | reverse complement strand
GCTGGTTCACGGGCTGCTGCACCTCTTCGGCTACGACCACGAAGTGTCGCCGGAGGAAGAGGCGCGCATGCAGAAACGGGAAGACGAGCTGTTAGAGCGCATTGCCCGAGCCCGGCTCTAACCGCCAATGCGGCGCGCCTTTCTCACCCATTGGCTCCCCTGTTCATGGAATGCGGGTAGAAGCTCCCCCGAGCTTCCTTGTCGCGCAAAAAGTTTCAGGCCCCCTTAAAGAATGGGGCCTCTGCGGTCCGAAAAGCGTAACGGCAAGTTTTCCCTGGACACGAAATCCCGGGGAGGTCTATTTTGCCTGAGGGCCATATCATGGAAAGAACGGCAATGCGACGGCTACCCCACCTCCTGACCGCGGGGCTGGTCCTCGCCTGCTCGATCCTGATGGCGCAGGACGACGACCGACCGGCCCAAAACGTCCAGGAGGTGGAGGCGGCAGGCCGAGCGCGCGCCATCGGCTTCGGGGACCTGGAAGTCGACAACCTGCACGGCTCGGTGACACGCCGCCTGACGCAACGCATTGCCTACGGAGACCTTCCGCTGGCCGAGGGCAGCGACCGTGACTTCATGAAGGGTCGGGACAGCTCCGGCGCCGTCTTCTATCGCCTCCGCCTGCGCGAGGGAACCAGCTTCGGAATGGAAGTGCATCCTGTGGCCTACATCTTCAAGGCGCACTGCTACCTGTACCCCGCCGCCGACGGGAAGGGGCTCTCCCGGGTCGTCTTTCAGTTTTATCGCATCAACTTCTCCGGGGTGAACTACACCCGCGAGCTGCGGCGCTTCATTCATCCCGATCCACGGGACCTCGTTCAAGGAGATCGGCTCAAGCAGGACATCAAGATGCTGGACAATAGCAAATTGTTATTGGAGCAATACGAAGAGCCGTCGACCACCAAGCCGATCTGGGAAGGCATAGACGGCATCCCGTTGCCGCTCCTGACCATCACGCCCAAACAGAAGATTGAGCTGAACGACCCCAAGGACCTCATGCCCTTCGAAAAGCAGGTGCGCGTCATCAATGCGTACAAACGGCTCTTGCGCTCCGTCGATCAGCAACTGTACGAGCTCAACCGCGAGCGCTACCTGGATCGGCTCAACCGCATCGAGAACATCCTCGATTTTCCGGCCTGAGGTGGGGCGGTGTCGAGCTGCGACAGCCACATTCGCGCTGCGGGGCATCGGAGCACCGTCGAGTCATACGACGACCAGGACCCGCAGCGATCTGCACCGAAGGCTCGTGGCGATGGGTATAGAAATCGAGGAGCAGGAGATCCTCAGTTCCCTCGGCGCCGCGGTTCAACACTTGCGCAAGCATGGTTCTCCGCGTTGCCACCTTCTGGTGCGTGAAGAGCTGAAACCCGAATCCGCCGAGTTCCCGCAATCGCACACGAGCCCGGACTTTTTCGTCGTGGGCGACATCGGCGATCGCTGGAACTACGCGATCATGAATCACGTATTCCGCATGCTGATGTACGGCGCCAAGCTACCGGCTCGGGGCCGAGGACCGCGCGGGCGTCCGGCCTGATTTCGTGATCGACTCGATCAGGGATTTCCCGCAGTTGCTGGGGGGAATGAAGACGTTGGGCGACCGCAGGCGGGCGGCGTATCTTGGCGCCCTGCAGGGGGGCCGCCTGAACTTGGCTTGACGGCCCCACCTGTCGCCAGGTTCTTGGCCCTGCTGTGAAGGATTACGAAGTCATTACCATATTGAAGAACCCGGACGCCACCGCTGTGGAGCAGGGCAAGAAAGCTGTGAAGGATATCCTCTCCCGCAACCAGGTTAAGGTGGCCAAGGAGGACGATTGGGGTGCGCGCAAGCTGCACCACGAAATCGCCGGGTCCGAGTCGGGCCATTTCATGTACCTGGCCGTCCAGATGGAACCCTCCAAAGTCGTCGATCTCCGTCGCGACCTCCAGATCGACCAGAACGTGCTCCGTTACATGGTCAAGCGGACGGCCTGATTTGGCCAGCGACCTCAACCGAGTCGTGCTGATCGGTCGTCTCACCCGAGATCCCGAGCTGAAACAGACGGGCTCCGGCAGCGCTTTCTGCCGCTTCGGCATCGCCAACAATCGGAACTATACGACCGGCGGAGAGCGGCGCGAAGAGGTTTCCTTCTTCAACTGCATTGCTTGGGGCCGAGGGGCTGAAATCATCAACCAGTACTGCCGCAAGGGCAAGCAGATCGCCATTGAGGGCCGACTGCAACAGCGCAGTTGGGAAGACAAAGAGGGCAAAAAGCAATCCTCGGTGGATGTCGTGGTCGAAAACTTCCAACTGCTCGGCAGTAGCGGGGGTGGCG
This sequence comes from uncultured Leptospiraceae bacterium, assembly GCA_964585735.1. Lineage (GTDB taxonomy): Bacteria > Spirochaetota > Leptospiria > Leptospirales > Leptonemataceae > CAZPFB01. The sequence goes on along the minus strand of CAZPFB010000156.1, from coordinate 8,090 downwards.
GCGGCGGCGGAGAAGGAAGCTACGGCGGTTCCTCTGATCGGGGCGGCAGTTACGGCGGGCGCTCGGAGTCCCCTTCCGATTCGTACGCCGATGCGGGCGCGGGCTTTGGTCCGGAACCCGCCGACGACGGGGACATTCCGTTCTAATTTTTGCTGCGCTGAAGATCGGCGGCGTCAGGGGGGGCCACTTGGTCAGTGTGTCGTTTCGGCGCGGCCCGCCAGCCTGCATCGGCACGAACGCAGTCGCCCCTTCTTCCAACGCTCCGGTCACGAATGCAACCCTGAACAGGTGAAGTGCCATCTTTCCCGTTGCCTTCGGTCACGAGAGCGCGCTTCCCAAGCCGACACGATCGAGGCGTCGCGACACCCCTTCGTTTCTTTCTTGTCGCCTGATTCCCCAGTATTTCTATGGGAAACATGGGAAGACGGCGGAACACCGTTGCGGATGGGCTTCCGCGCATCTTCGCCGACAACTCCGAGTCCATCGGGCGCACACCTCTGGTGCGTCTGAATCGATTGGCGGAGGGCGCTACTATCCTGGCAAAGATCGAAGGGCGCAACCCCGCCTGCTCCATCAAGTGTCGCATCGGCGCGGCGATGATTTGGGACGCCGAGGAACGCGGCGTTCTGAAACCGGGAATGGAGATCGTCGAGGCCACGTCGGGGAACACGGGGATTGCGCTCGCGTTCGTTGCGGCGGCGCGTGGTTATCACCTTACCTTGACCATGCCCGAGAGCATGAGCCTGGAACGCCGCAAGATCCTGAAAGTGTTCGGCGCGAATCTGATCCTCACCGAAGCAGCTCAGGGTATGCGCGGCGCCATTGCGGCCGCACAGGCGCGCGTGGAGTCCGATGGCGGTCGCTTCTTTTCGCCGCGGCAGTTCCACAACGAGGCCAACCCGAAAATCCACGAGACCACGACCGGTCCGGAACTCTGGGACGATACGGGCGGAGAACTGGACGTTTTCGTTGCCGGCGTGGGCACGGGCGGAACGCTGACGGGCGTTTCGCGATACTTTAAGAAGACGAAACAACGGGCCATCTGCTCGGTCGCCGTGGAGCCCGCGGGTTCCCCGGTGATAACGCAGACCCTCTCCCGACGGCCGCTGAAACCGGGCCCGCACGCCATCCAGGGAATCGGCGCCGGTTTCGTGCCGCCGCTCCTCGATCTGGCGCTCGTGGATCGTGTGGAAATGGTAAGCGACGAGGAGGCCCTCGAGACGGCCCGCCGCTTGGCCAGGGACGAGGGCATCCTCTCGGGAATTTCCGGCGGCGCGACCGTGGCCGCTGCTCTGCGCCTGGCGCGCGAGCCGGAGTTTGCCGGTCGCAATATCGTGGCCGTCATCGCCGACTCAGCCGAGCGGTATCTGTCTTCCCCCCTGTTCGCAGATCAGTTTCAGGCCGTGGAGCGCGCCACGGCATCAGAGATTCCTCTGTAAACGATTGCAGCACCTGACCTCCCTCCAACGCCGCCGTTGGATCCGGCCCGGGAGCGGCAATCGGAGCCGAGTCAGTTTCCGGGCGGCCCAAAAGCCTGGGCGCTCGCAGGGCCAGCCTCCGCTGACAGCCAACATCACAGATATCGCGGATACGTTTTCAGAATGAATGCGGGCTGCCCGCGAATCTGAACGAAAAAGAAATCCGTGTGGTGCGATTGCTTCTTCCCACAAACATCCACCGCCCAGGTTTCCGACCAGGTTTGTCCGTTTCGGTACGCGCCCGGCTGCTGACCGGCCCCGGCCTTGGGCTCCTGTTGGATCAGGGAAATGGCCTTCACCAAATTGCACTCGGGATGAAACTTGCGAATGCGCGCGAGCACATTGGCGGCGAGCTCGGGCGTCGCGAGCGAACCGGCCGGCGGCTTGTCTGAGGCGCTACTCGGCGAGATCGGACGCACATCACCCGGCGGCAGCCCGCCCGCAGGCATGTCGATTGGTGGGCTGAACGTGAAGCCCGGGGCGATCCCGCCCTGGCCCTGAGGTGCGGCGACTATCTCGATGTCGAAATGGTGTACGAACTGCTTTCCGCAGACGTTCACGTTCCACGTTTCCGACCACACGATTCCCGGCCGGAAGGACTGCACAACTTCCGTGTGGGGAGGATTGAGGTCGATGGGCTCGGCAAGCCTGACATCCGCACAGCCTGCGTGGAACCGGCGGCGCAGTTCCTGTGCCACAAACACGAGGAGCTGCGGAGTCATCTGTGTCTTCTTCTTACCCTGCGGAGAAACGGGGGAGCTCAGGAGCAGGAGTGTTCCGAGGCTCAAGAAAAGTGAGGCTCTCAAAAAGCGGATTCGATGCATAGATGAAGTCTTCCCGGGGCCGACAATCTGGCAAGGAATCCTCTTGTCCGTTTGCTCCGATCTGCTTAGCATGGGTGCGACGGACCGTGAGGTTCGCGGCCGGGCCTACACGGCAACGACCCCAGGATTTGGCACATGGGCGAGGACAGCGCACGCATAGAACTCGGCAATCCCCGACGCCCAGACCTGGAGGGGATCTTCGGTAAGATCTGCTACGGGGTTCGGGAGCGGGGCGGACCTTCGCCCGGCCCGGAGGCACCTTCCTACGGCGTTCAACTGATCGAAGAAATCGAGAGGCAAAAGCAGGCGGGCCTCCTCGATGCCGAGGCGTACGAGTACTGTCTCACCGCCGGCGGGGAGATTCTTTCGCTTGAGACTGTTTTCTTCGAAAACCAATTCGTGGTGATGTGAGGCGGCCGCGCCGTCGGTCAGAGGACGGGGCAGGGCCGCGGGGGCTGACGTTACCGAGGCCGAACGCGGGGAAGTCGCTTGACGACTGCTGACGCCCGGACTCGAATCAATCAATGCAGAAGACCGTCCCCTTCGTGCTCTTGGCCCTCCTGGCCGCATTTACCTGTCGGGCCTCCAGCGGGGAGCGCGGCCCTGTCTCCGTCGAGGAGAGGACGGCAGTGCCGCGCCTGACATCGGACCGGCTGCTGGCCACTGTAGGCACCACCGAGGTCTCGACGGAACACTTCGAGGCGTACTACCGGTTCCTGGCGGAGTCGTTCGAGAAGGCCAACCCCAAACCGGACTGCCGGCAGGTGGAGGCGGATATGCGACCGGACAGTGCGTTGCGCGTGTTCCTCGATCGGCTGCGTGTACGGGCGGTCATGGTGAAGGAAGGGCGCACCGGCGTGCCGCAGCCGACCGACTTCCTCGGGTTGTCGCTGGCCGTTCAGAAGTATCTCGACGCGCGGCTGGCCGAACGGGCCGGCATCACGCCGGATGCGATTGTCCGGGAGTGTGCCCGGTTGCGAAAGGAACACCCGGGCGCGCCCAAGTTGCGCACGGACGTGGATTGCCGGAACACTGCCGACCAGTGGCTCCGCAGCCGTGCCATGGCACAGCACCTTCCGGGGCTCTTTGACGAGTTGCGTGATTCCGTGCCGGTGACGGCCGGCCCCCAACTCGATCGCGGTGCCTACCTTGAGAAGTTCCGGCCCCAGCATGAGCGTGTCGCGCGCAGGCTCGGCTGTCAGTAGACACTCCCTTTTGCGCGAGTGCAGGTCGCCTTGGAAGCTCCGTGCCTCGGACGGGGTGACCCACCCACCGCCGCCCGCGTCAGCGTTGCAGTTCGGTTCCCCGCACTTGGGCACCGAAAATGGGCTCCGCTGACCGGGAACGCTGGCCCCGGGAGGACCGGCGGCAAAATCAACCTTGACGACCTGGCCCGTCAACCGAAGCCTGCCCCTCCCGAGCGCCGAGCAGTCGAGCGGACGCCGGGAGAGTCAAACCATGAAAGTCATCCTCCAAAAAGACGTGCCCAACCTCGGTGACGCGGGCGACATCAAAGAAGTGGCCAATGGCTACGCGCGCAACTACCTGATCCCGCACAAGCTGGTGATCGTGGCCAAAGAGGGTTCCACGAAGATCCTCAAGCACCAGAAAGAGGTGGTTCGCCGCAAGACCGAGAAGCGCAAAAAGGAAATGCAGGGCGTGGCCGAGGAGCTCAAGAAGCACTCCGGCATCGAGATCAAAGTGCGCGTCGGGGCCAAGAACAAGCTGTTCGGCTCCGTGACTTCCACGCAGGTGGCGGCCGCCATCGCGGAGAAGGGGATTACCCTGGACAAGCGCAAGGTCGAACTCGGAGACAAGATCCGGTCGCTGGGCAACTACAACATCAAGATCCGGCTGGCTGAAAACATCGTCGTCCCTTTTGCCATCACGATCATTGCCGACGAGAACTCCGTAATCGAAGAGGAGTACGATCTGCCTCCGGCGCCGGCCGCCGAGACGTCGCCGGATGAAGCTGCCGCTGACACCGGGTCCGTTGCCGAAGAAGCTGCCGAAGAGAGCTGAGGGCGGTCCCGCCGCGTTTGGCTTGGGGCTTGCGGCCCTCGGTCGACCGGGCTACATCAACCTGAGCCACGGCCGGGACCTTTCCGGCCGTTCGGATCCCGACGCTCTGCGGGAACACACATTCGCCGTTCTGGATCTGGCCTGGCAGAAGGGAGTGCGTTACTTCGACACGGCGCGTTCGTACGGTCGCGGCGAGGAGTTCTTGGGCGCCTGGTTGGCTTCCCGCGCGCCGCAACCGGTCTTTGTTGCCTCCAAGTGGGGCTACACCTACACGGCCGACTGGCAGGCCGACGCATTGGTCCACGAAGTCAAAGACCACACGCGGCAGGCCTTCGAGAGACAATGGCCTGAGACGCGCCTGAACCTCGGCCGCGCGCCGGACCTCTATCAGATTCACTCGGCCACATTGGAAAGCGGAGTCCTGGAGCAAAGGGACACTCTGCGTGCTCTCTTCGAACTGCGCGCGGCCGGTGTTCGTGTCGGCCTTTCGGTTTCGGGACCCCTGCAGCCAAAGGTGATCGAGCGCGCCTTGGAAGTCGAAGTGGACGGTGAGAAATTGTTCGAAGCCGTGCAGGCCACGTTCAATCTTCTCGAGACGTCCGCCGAGTCCGCCCTGCGCAACGCGCATGAAGCAGGGTTGCTGGTTGTCGTCAAAGAGTCGCTCGCGAACGGTCGGCTTGCCTCCCCGGACACCGGGCGACGCGAAGATGTCGAAACACTCGCGCGCCTCGAGGCAGAAGCAGAACGGCTCGGAATCACCTGCGATGCGCTTGCTCTGGCTTGGGTGGCCGCGCACCCCTTCGTGGATGTGGTCCTCTCGGGAGCAGCAACCGGCCATCACCTGATCTCGAACCTCCAGGCACAGTCATGCCGACCGGACGAGGTAGCTAACGAGGTCTTGCGTTCGCTCGCGGAATCGAGCGCCGCGTACTGGAGCACCCGCGCAACGCTTCCCTGGCAGTGAGGAAGGCGGCGCTTTTTGTGATTGCTTTGCTGGCCGCGATGCTCGCCTCTCGGAGCTTGGGCCACCGGCCCGAGGAGTTCCCCTTGAAACATCTGGTTTTTCTACTGCTGCTCGCCCTGGCTGCACCCGCCATGCTCCAAGCAAATGACCGGCAGGCGTGCCTCAAACAAGCGCGGGAGCAGGCGCGGGACGGCTATCGAACCTGTCGCAAGATGACAAAGGGCAAGGCCCGCCAGGACTGTAACAGGCGCATCCGCGAAAACCACCGGTCCACACGCGCGGCTTGCCCCAAGTGACGGGGCCCGAGACCCTTGAGTTTCGGGTTGTTGGTGTGAGTTGGGGGTGAATCCCCCATGCTCCCGGGTCAGGTAAGACACCGAGTGCCGCTTGGTCGGCTTCGTTGACGACTCATGTATGGGGAAGCGGATGCTCACATCCGCCCGCGAACATCGGGAGACATGCGCGCGGATGGCGCCAGGGGATGGAAGTGCGGATGTTATCCGGGCGCGTCCGCTGGCGAGTGGCCGTGGATCGGTGTCCGTCTGTGTCCGCCGCACATCACGCGTTCTCCGCTGATCAATCCGCCGAGGCCCTCAAGAGAAAGAAGATGGCATCGCCCCTTCGGAACCATGAGGCCTTTGTGGCCTCGTGAGAAGGCACAACCCTCAGCCGCGAACCCACATCCGCCCCCGTAGGCGCGGCGCCAATTGGCACCGCCCTTTCCTCGGCTCACGATGGCTCACCCCACGTGACCCACCCCCGATTGACCCCAACTACCGCCCGAGCGCCAGTTCGGATTCAGATCGAGCCGCAGCTGCCCTGGCAGTAGTAGCGCAACTTGCTGTCCGAAATGGAGCCGCAGCTCTTCTGGCAGAAATAGCGCAGGTCGCTGTTGGAGATGGAGCCACAGCTCCCCTGACAGAGGTAGCGCATGTCGCTGTCGGAGATGGACCCGCAGCTTTTCTGGCACATGTAGCGACCGTCGCTGTTGGAGATGGAACCGCAGCTTCCCTGGCAGAAATAGCGCAGGTCGCTGTTGGAGATGGAACCGCAGCTGTTCTGGCAGGCGTACCGCATGTCGCTGTTGGAAGCGCGCAGCTTTACCGCAAAAGCAGCCGCGTTGCGATCCCGGCCCTGCGCGTAGAGCGCCGCCGCTCCGATGAGCAGAATCAGTCCTCCGGCGCACAGTCCAATGATGAGTTTCTTCTTCACGTTTGCCTCCCCCAAGCTCCGGTGGAAAGATCCGGGCGTGGTCACAACAGACACCGGGGCATTCTGCGTGGGCAACCGCTTTTTGTGGCGGCATTTTTGTGTTGCCTGCCGGCTCGGGTCCGGCGAGTTTCGGTGGACCCCTTGGATCCTGCATGCGCGCCGACCTCGTCATCTCTGGAGATCGCGTTTTCCTCGACGGCGCCCTGCGACCGGCCGCGCTGATCGTCCAGGGCGGCCGCATCGCCGATGTCGTGCAGCCGCACCAGGCGCCCACGGACTGTCCGGTGCACACCACCGCACACCTGATCCTGCCCGGATTCGTGGACACACACGTTCACATCAACGAACCCGGCCGCACGGAGTGGGAGGGCTTCGAAACGGCCACGCGCGCGGCGGCGGCGGGCGGGATCACCTGCCTCGTGGACATGCCGCTCAACTGCATACCGGTCACGACGAGTCTTTCCGCGCTGCGCGAGAAACTTGCGGCCTGCCGCGACCGGTTGTTTGTCGATTGCGGGTTCTTTGGGGGCGTGATCCCCGGCAATTTGGCTGAACTCGAGCCGATGGTGGACGAGGGCGTGCTCGGGTTCAAATCCTTTCTCATTCACTCCGGCATCGACGACTTCCCGATGGTGCAGGAGGAGCATCTGCGTGCAGCCATGCCGGTCCTTTCGAGGCGGAACACACCGTACCTGATACACGCGGAGCTGAATCGTCGCGCAGATACCGAACCGCCGGGTGATGCCCGCAGCTACCTCACCTTCCTGGCCTCGCGTCCAGACCACTGGGAAACGGACGCCATCGACTTGATGGTCGAACTTTCACAGGAGTACAACGCGCGCGTGCACATCGTGCACCTCTCGTCTGCCAGAGCGCTGCCCGCGCTGGGAGAGGCGCGACGCCGCGGGGTGAGCATCACGGTCGAAACCTGTCCGCACTACCTTACACTGGCCGCCGAAGAGATACCGGACGGCGCCACCGAGTTCAAGTGCGCGCCTCCGATTCGGCGCGCTTCCAATCGGGACGAACTGTGGCGCGGGCTTGGCGCGGGAGTCGTGGATTTCGTCGTGTCTGACCACTCGCCCTGTACGCCCGCCCTGAAGCTCAAAGAAGAGGGCGATTTCATGAAAGCGTGGGGCGGAATCGCTTCTTTGCAGTTGGGTCCCGCCAACCTTTGGACGCACTCGCAGGCGCGCGGCCACTCGTTGTCCGACTTCGTTCGTTGGCTGGCATCCGAACCGGCGCGCTTCGTGGGCCTGGGAAGTCGCAAGGGAAGGTTGGGCATCGGCTTCGACGCGGATGTCGTTTTCTGGGACCCGGAGGCGCAGTTCGCGCCCGTTCCCGAAGCGCTCTACCAGCGGCACAAACTTCATCCGTACGCGGATCGAACGCTGCGCGGGCAGGCGCAGAAGACCTTCCTGCGCGGCGAACTCATCTTCGAGCGCGAAGGACACAAAGCCGAATTTTTTGGTCCACGCGGCCGCCCCCTGCTCGGGGCGGCCTGACGGGCCGGCGCGCACAATCAATAAGTAAGTATAGTATATTTAGGAGTGCATATGGCAGCGGAGCCGCAGGGTTTTTTCGTTTTTG
>CAZPFB010000155.1:0-10462 GCA_964585735.1 uncultured Leptospiraceae bacterium | reverse complement strand
CGCCAATCGGGAGCTCGAGCGCTACCGCCGGCTCCAGGAGGCGGCGGCCCGCAGGCGTCGGGGCTGATCCGCCGCGCTGCCAGGACGCACCTTCACGAACCGGAAGGCCCCCTTCGGGTCGGGCGGTCGCAACTCGAAGGATTCCACGATGGTCTCAGACGATTCAGGAGACCGTGAAGAGACTGCGGGCATGGGTGGGCATGTTCGAATCGAGGCACGCGGTCCACCGCCGGTCAAGTCGGATCAGCGCGGGCAAAGCGGTTGGGGCGCGCCGCCGTTCAAAGCGCGAGACGAATCTGCGTTCATGAGCAGGAGCGCATTCGCCAGCATCCCAAGGAAAGGCAGTCCCGGCATCGACCGCATTCCTGTACCCGAACGCATTCGGGACCGGAGTCTTTGGAAAATGGGCGAACGCGGGCGTGCCGATTCAAGCGTGCGGGCCGCGCCGAAACGCCGGGGATGTCTCCGAGGCCCGAGGATCCACTTGCCGCGTACCATGGGCGCTGGCAACGATTGCTGCCGCAGAGAAGGCGAAAACTCTCGGCGCGCGCTCTCCAGGTCCCGGGCGAGACCACGCTCTTGGTCCGACCCTGCTCGGCCGCTGAAAGCGCGCGTGCCGTTGGCGTTCATGAGCGCGAACGCATTCGACATCATCCCAAGGAAAGGCCGTTCGGGAAACGACCGCATTCCTGTGCCGGATCGTATGCCGGGGCCGGAGTCTTTTGAAAGGGGTGAACACGGGCTTGCCGATTCAAGGGGTCGCGCCGCGCCGAAACGCCGGGGATGTCTCCGGGGCCCGAGGATCCACTTGCCGCGTACCATGGGCGCTGACAACGATTGCTGCCGCAGAGAAGGCGAAAACTCTCGGCGCGCGCTCTCCAGGTCCCGGGCGAGACCACGCTCTTGGTCCGACCCTGCTCGGCCGCTGAAAGCGCGCGTGCCGTTGGCGTTCATGAGCGCGAACGCATTCGACATCATCCCAAGGAAAGGCCGTTCGGGAAACGACCGCATTCCTGTGCCGGATCGTATGCCGGGGCCCGAGCTTTGGAAAAAGGGTGAACGCGGGCGTGCCGATTCAAGGGGTCGCGCCGCGCCGAAACTCCGGGGATGTCTCCGAGGCCCGAGGATCCACTTGCCGCGTACCATGGGCGCGTCGGACGGTTGCCGCCGCAAGTGGTCTTAGACGAACGGGCTCACTTCGGAGAGGGAGTTACCTCCCACGAGCGCAAGCAGCAGCCGGTCCAGACCAACGGCAATGCCGGCGCACTCGGGCAACCCCTGGCGCAGCGCCTCCAGCAACTGGGGGTTGGGTTCCATGCGCTCCTTGCCCAACGCCACGCGCAGTTCGTTTTCGGCCGCAAAGCGACGCGACTGTTCCTCGGCATCGCCGAGTTCGTAGTAGCCGTTGGCCAGTTCGCGTCCCTGCCAGTACAGCTCGAAGCGACGGGCGCGACCGTTCTCGACGACGGAGAGGGCCGCAAGCTCCGGTGGATAGTCGCAAACAAAAGTGGGAGTGCGACCGTCCAGGTTGGGTTCGACGCGGTTGAGGAAGAGCGTGAAGAAGAGTTCGTCGTAGCGCAGGTGCTCGGCCTTCTCGTCGGGACCGAGCAGCGCGTGGCGGGAGACGGCGGTTTCGAGTTCATCCCTGGCCAGACCGCACCCGCAGTACTCGCCGAACAAATCGGCCACCGTCCGCCGAAGCGGGGACGCAAAACGCACGCGACCGTACGGGCGGCGGCTGAGGTGGTCGACGAGCTCCGCTGTCTCCTCCATGAGCGCGGATTCGTCGCGCCCGATCCGATACCACTCGAGCATCAGGAACTCTTCGGTGTGTTCGCCGCCCGAGTCGCCTTCCCGAAAGCAGTGGGCAATCTGGAACAAGTCCCTCCGCAGGGCTGCGAGCAGAACCTTGAGGTTGTACTCCGGGCTCGTGATCAGGAAGCGATCCCCCGGTTGTTCGACCGCCTCCGGTGACTTGCGACCCGCCCGTCGCGCTACGACAAAAGGATCCAGAAAGGGTTCGACCGTTCCCTGCGGATTCAGAAGCGGTGTTTCGACTTCGAGGACTTCGCGCGACCGGAAGAATTCGCGGATGTCCGCCAGAAACTGGGCGCGCGTTTCCCAGGTGGACTCGTCCAGGACGCGGATCATTTGCGGGGGAGGATGGTGAGAGTCGTGCGAGAATTCACCGACGAGAAGGTGCGACCCCGGCCGACGGGGTCCTGAGTCGACAGGAGCGGCCCGGTTCCCCGAACGTCGCCATCGGGAGACGCAAACAGGATGATTTCGGTGGCGTCGAGGCCGAACAGTCTTCGATCGGATGGGTCGCTCTCAGCCGGAACCCAACCGGGCCCGCGCAGGTACACTTCGGCAAGCAGGCGAGTGGCCGTGAGTTCCCCGGCGGAGTCCAGCCGCGCCGTCACGGTCCAGCGGGATGGCAGGTCGCGTCGACGTGCGTTCGCCACGAACGCGGCAACCGCAGCGCCGGCGCCACCGCCGCCTGCGATGGTCCGGCCGCCCGGTACTACTACGGCCGCGTCCGACCTGGCGTTGGCGCCGCCGGGCAGGAGGGAGCCCAGGATGTCGAAAGGATTGCCCGCGTTGAAGTCTTCGTCTTTGGCGTCCAGGTAGCCGGAAGCTGCGGATTCGGTCAGGTTCTCCTTGGGCCCGACGTAGCCGGTCGGGATGTACCAGCGCGCATTCTGCGCGGAGACGCGGTAGGTGTAGCGAACCGAACCCTGAGTGGCGGAAGCCAGCGTGCGCCAGGCCACAGCCCGTCCGGTTCGCGTGAAGCCGCGCTGCCACCCCGGCGACACGATATTCACGCCGGTAACCTGTTGCGTCGTCGTGGACATCGGCAGTAACAAAACCAAATTCCCTTTGCTCTCCGGCGTCGGTGAAAATGCCACCTCGACTGTGACCTCGTAGCGCTTCTCCCCGCTGACAATGGAGTACTCCGTCTCGGAATACGGCAGGCGAACGAGCGCGCGCCGATTGCGATCCACAATCCACATCTGGCCTTCTCGAAACGTCAGCCCGCGCAGTTCACTGCTGGGCGCGCGCAGCGAGCCGGTGAGCACTCCGTCGATGGGTCGGTAGCGAAACACGAGGCCGGATTTCCCGTCGGAAGCCCAAAGCCCGCTGCCGCGCATGGCGATGTCACGCAGCTCGGGACGACCCGTGCGCAGTCCATTCAGGATTCGTTTGAGCCCTGGGTCGTAGACGTGAATTGTGCCGGTGCCCTTTTCGAGCAGGTACCAAAGGGGGCCCTGGAAGGCCACGCCCGCAACTCGGGCGACCGGCACGGGCACCGTGTCGGTCCGGCCGACCGTAACCGGATTCACGCGCAACAGGAGCTTCTCACCGCCCACGTACAGATGCCCGTCGGCCGGGTTGAAATCGACGCCGTAGATGCGACCGCGGCCCAGGTAGGTGGAAACCGATCGCCCGCCGGGTGAGAGCCGAATCAGGCGACGTTCTTGGATGTCCGTCGTCCAGAAGTGAGTGCCATCGAACGTGGCGCCGTACGGCGAGCGCGGAAGGGGGAGTTCCTCGGTGCCGGAAAGCGATGCCTGGGCGCCGCCGGGTTCCGACACGAAAACCAAGGCGAGGATCGCCAAGGAGGCAGGTAGTAGTACGTGATACGTTTTTTTCGTGCGCGGGGCACTTGGGGGCAATTTTTTTGACACCTGCGGGCCCTTATTGCGTCTACAGGGTTAGAATCATTCTAAATCGCGCAACACAGATAGAGAAAGGCGCGAGTCTCCAACGAGAATGAAGGGGAGGCAAATATGGGTGCGGCACAAGCAAAAAAGGCAGTAGGAGCCAAAGCGGAAAGGAAAAAAGGCAGGCGAGGTCGGTCGGATTCGGAGATGCAGGACTCCATCCTGAACTGGTACCTCAACGAGATCCACAAGATCCCGATGCTCTCTCGTGAGGAGGAGATGGAGACGGCCGTAGCTGCCCGCGAGGGGAGCGCTGCGGCCCGTGACAGGCTGGTCCGCTCCAACCTCCGGTTCGTGGTGACGGTGGCCAGGAAGTATCAATCGTACGGCCTGAGCCTGATGGACCTGATCAACGAAGGAAACCTGGGCCTCATCAAGGCGGCCGAGCGCTTCAATCCGGATCGGGGCTACCACTTCATCTCGTACGCCGTGTGGTGGATCAAGCAGTCGATCCTGTTCGCCATCCAGCAGAAGTCGCATCTGATCCGGCTGCCCCTGAACCGGACGGCCGACCTCAGAAGACTCGAGGAGGCCGAGCGCTACTTGGACAACCAGGAGGGCATGGAGTCCACCCTGGAGAATCTGGCGCTGGCCCTGGACATGCGCAAAGAGGACCTCAATCACCTCATCAACATGAGTCGGGACCACCTGAGCCTCGACGCGCCCATGGCCGAAGGCGAAGACTTCTCTTTGGGAGACAACATCCAGGACGACGCGGCGGTCATGCCGGAGCGCACCGTCGAGGACGATGACCTCAAGAAAGACATCGCCGAGTGTCTGGAGACTCTGACGAAGCGCGAGAAGCAGGTCCTCTCCCTGCGCTTCGGACTGGGCGGCGTGCAGGTGCTTTCTCTCCAGAAGATTGGCAAACGGATCGGTCTTTCCAAGGAACGGATCCGCCAAATCGAAAAGAAAGCCATCCGCAAGATTCGGACGGGTCGGTCGGGCCAGCATCTGGCCGCTTATCTGGCCTGAACGACCTGCCCCGCGGGCGGAAAGCCGGTTGACGGCCCGAGCTGTCAACCGGCGCGCTGCCTTCCGTGTTCTACTACCTGCTGGGCTTTGTCGCGGGCCTACTTGTCTTCCTGACCATCCCGGCGTTGGGAGTCGAAGAGCCGCCGCGGATTCAGTATCTGGGGGCGGTGCGACTGGGTGATGGTGTCTCGAGGCGATCGGTTGGCAAAAAGCAGCCCTCGCCAAAGAGCCGGCCGTCAACAGGAGACGCCTCCAAACCCGAAGTAGGCTCCGAACGCCACGCTGGGTCCGCACGCGAGGCCAAGTTCGAACACGAGGCCGCAAACAGCGCCGGAAGCGGACCTTCCTCCGAAACACTGCGTCGCGAATTCAACGGCGTGCTGGATGGGCGCCCGTCGGGTCGTGGCGTGCGGCGGGTCCTCCTTACGAACGGACGCACGTTTTCGTTCGAGGAGCCCGCGCGCGCTTTCGTTCCGTTCTTGGGTTCCGGTTTCATTCAGTACCAGAAGGTGGGTGGACTGCTCGAGTACGTCACGCCCGCCGGAGAGCTTCTCTGGAAGAAAGACTACGCCACGTACCCGTACTCCGATCCGACCGGAAAGCTGCTGCTTTTCGTTTCGGGAGACGCCAACGACGCCATCATCGGAGACGAAAACGGCACGGCCATCACGCGAACGTCAGGGGACTTCATGAGCCACCACTGCTTCGCGCAGCGCGCTCTCGGCGTCGGGCTGGTCTTCTCGGGTACCGCTCTGCGCGTGTTCGATGAGAAAGGGACGCTCCTGCTCGAATGGAAGCCGGAGGGTCGCTTTTTCCTGAAGTCGTGCGCGCTTTCCGCGGGCGGAGGGCGGGTGGCGCTCCACTATGAAGCTGAAGGCGCGGACTGGATCGTCGCCCTGGGAGTGCAGGCGGGTGGTCGTCCTAAGCGTCTGTGGCGCACGCGCCTCGAAACCCGATATCCGCATCTGTTGATGATGGCGCTGGGAGACAACGGCCTGCTCGTGGGCGCGCCCGATCGCACCTTTTACCTCGATGATGACGGGGACGTCATCTGGTTCCGACGGGCGCGCAAGGCCGGCACGTACCGACCCGTGTACGCGGAGGCGGGGCTTTCGGTCTACGGCCTGGAAGACGACGCGTTCTTCACCGACGGCCACGGCAGGAGTCTGGCCACGTTCCGACTGCCTTTTGCGGGGGCTCCGTGGCGCGTGCAACCGGGACGTCAGGCGCGCACGGTGGCGGCACAATCGGGTGGCATGGTGCTCTTCTTCCGGATGACTCCGGCGGGCTCGTGAGTGCTCACTTCCGGCCCGTTAGAAGCCCGGGTGGTCCCTCCGTGGTTCGACTTCTGCCCCGATTCCCAGATGCGGCGGTCGGGGTCGTAGTAGGCTGGCCACTCGTGCAGGACTCCCGAGCCATCGGTTCCGGCGGTACGGAAGTTCTGATAGTATGTGAACACAGGCATTCCGACGGAACGGTAGATCACCCAGAAGAAGGTGGCGGTGGCGACGCAATGTTTGGTCGGGAAGCGTTTTTCAGCGCGGTAGTAGGCATATAGATCGGAAAAGAAGATGTGCTGTTTGTCGGGCGGGAGTTTCGAACGCGGGACGCGCTGCGAAAGAAACCACTTCTGGATGCGTGCACTCCACTGCGCAAGCGAGCGCGCCTCCGCGAGCCCGGTCTCTTTGGCGACGACTTCGTGCATCGACTCGATCTCCTCGATTCGCGGAAGGCGCTGAATGTAATCCTTCTGGTTCCGGGTCGGTGCGTACGTGCGCTCGCGCGCCGCCCAGACAACCTTGGCCTCAATCGGCATGCGGGCCAAGGGCGCCGGTGCCGATATGCGCGCCTGCCAGGCCACGAGTCGGACGTAGAACTTCCACTGCGCGTCTACATCAGCAAGTATCAGGCGACGCACGGCGGGGTCCCCGTTCGGGTAGTAGTAGTTGTTTGCAAGCGCGATGGCCGCGCTCATCGTGTCGTTCGCGGCCTCGGGATTCCGGTCCAGCAAGTGCACAAACAGGAGCAGGGCATAGTTGGGCGTGCGCCTTTTCCGGAAGTGCTCTTCGCACAAGACGTAGTCGAGCGATTCGAATGCTGGATCGGTGCGGGCGAACGCGTCGAGGCGCGCGAGGACCGCCTCCGCGCTCGCATCAGGTAGGGTGAGTCGGACTTGTTCCCGAATGCTGGGAAAGCGCGCCGCAACCGGGGAGACCTCCGGCTGGCCAGCCCGAGTGCCGATTGAAATCGGCAACAGCAGCCCCGCAGCCAACAGCACGCTCACCGAAGCACTCCGGCATACCATGTCAGAAAGGGTCCGCAGCCGAATGCGGCAGTCAAGTGCCTTTCAAACGCCGGACCGAGAGGTCCGGCTGCACGAAGAAGAGTGGACGGCGCTCCCGAACTGCGCCGGCAGAAACAAGCCCAACAAGACCCACACGCGCCACAGGGCAATCGTCCCGGCGCATGCGAAGATGATGCCGCCAAAGAGAAGGGAGGCCGCCACGGTTCGCACCAGCGACAACAGAAGCGCTCTGCGGGGCTCACGGGTTCAAAGGAGGGGGCATATCGAGGAAGCTGTGGGAGCAGAGCTAGATTCCCGTGATGTCTCGGGTTGCCCCCATGTTCCGTATGAAGAGATTGCGTTCGTTGCGCCCCGTCTCCTCCAGATTGCGAAAGAGGTCGCGGACATTTTCGGAAGCGGATGATTCGGCCAACTGCCGGTAGCCCTCCAGCAGAACCTGGTCGAGGTACAGGATGCGGCGCACGAGGTCGTCAACCTCCGGGTGTTCTGCGATACGCAGTTGCTCGATGAGCCTTTCGGTGTCCCATTCGGGTGTGTATTGGTGCCACTCGTTGAGGATGCGACGGGAGGCCAACTGCTCGAGCCGGTCCAATTCCGCGTACATGCGGCTTTCATGCCCGCGCAGGTGGTCCAGAAGCGCCCGGATCAGTTCTCGCTCTTCCGCCTTCTCGCGTCTGCGCAGTGAGGCCCCAAGGGCGCTGTGAAAGTCTTTGAGTTGATCCAGCAGCTCCTCTGTCGTTTTCATGCTTCCCATAGTGGCCCGCTCCTTGGTGCAGGCGCCCACCGCCGGCGCCTAGATTTTCAACCCCAGACGCGCCCCTGAGAGGATGGCGCCGTGAACGTAGTCGCCCTCACCGGTGGCGTCGCCGATGAAATGAAGTTCAGAGACCGCTCCTTTGAGTTCCTCCGCGAGATGCCCGTTCTTCTTGTACCGCGAAACGAGCAACACGGTATCGGCCTGAATCTCCTTGGACTGTCCGTCCGTCTGGAAACGGAGCCCACCTTGCGGCAGGAGCTCCAGGTTCGCGGCCCGGGTAAAACTCTGGATCCCCCTGGAGGCCATCCAGGGCTGCAAACGCACGAGCCAGGCAATCGGAACGCCCGCGCCGAGATTCTCCGATGGTTCGACGACTGCAACTTCGCGACCGCGTTTCGAAAGGAACTCCGCGGCCTCGAGACCGGCCATGTCTCCACCCACCACGACGACGCGTTTGCCCACCTCGGGGAGGTAGACTCTGGAGAGACGGTTCATCATGCGGGATCCGAGGAGATGCAGGAAGGGTGCGGCATGGTCCTTGAGCGTTTCCGTGCTCATCACGTGATGGCCGTCGCCCACGCTTTGAGCTTCGAGGCCCGCCACCTGCGGCGGAACCGGCTCGCCGCCGGTGGCAACGACCACGGCGTCGGGCGCCACCAGCTCGACGATGGCGCGAGTCACCGCGCGTCCCAGGTGGACCTCCACATGAAGTCTGCTCAGTTCGCGATCGTACCAGCGGATGACTCTGCGAAAATCGTCGAGTAGCTCCGTGCCCTTGATGAAGGCGGCCATCGGCATGAGTCCGCCCAGGTCGGGGGACGTATCATACACGATGACCTGATGCCCGCGTTCGGAGGCAACCCGCGCGAATTCCAGCCCGGCCGGTCCGGCGCCCGCCACGAGAATCCGTTTCTGCACCGGCGCTGGTTCGAGGTGCAATTCGGTTTCGCGACCCAAGAATGGGTTGATCTTGCAGCGTGCTGGACTGGCCAGAAGTATGTCACTCAGGCATAGATTGCAGCGAATACATTCCCGGATTTGATCGGCGCGGCCGTCGGCGAGCTTACGCGGCAGTTCCGGATCTGCAAGCAGGGGCCGGCCCATGCAGATCAGATCCACCATTCCCGCCTCCAGTGCTTTCTCCGCGGCCGGGTAGTCCACGTGTCCCACGCCCGAAACGGGAATGCTGACCTGCCTGCGGATCTCGGCCGCATCGGGGAGCAGCGCGCCGTCCGGGATGGCCCGCGCGAACTCCTCCACCTCGGGCGCTGGCTCGGGATAGAGTACCAATTCCGGGAGCGCGCACAGGGAAAAGGCGCCGTACCCGTACGCGCTGACTTGAAGATAGTCAACCCCCGCCTGCTCGAACATTTTCGCGAACGCTGTCGCCTCAGCAACGGTGGTTCCCAGCTCATGTCCCCACTCGCGGCCGTTCATGCGAACTCCCAACAGAAATTCCGGTCCCACCAGTTCGCGCGTGCGGCGTATCGTTTCCAGCGCGAAGCGCGCACGATTCTCCAGGGACGCCGCGCCGTATTCATCCGTACGTTTGTTCTGGACGCGCGAAAGGAACGAGTTCTGGAGCGCGTAGTGTGCCATGTGCAGTTCCGCGCCTTCGAACCCCGCCTTCTTCACGCGCTCCGCCGCGCGCGCGTAGTTCTCGACCTGTCTGTGGATGTCCTCGACGGACATGGCACGTGCGACCGCGAAGGGCGGCTCTGCGGGTGGGTCCAGTCGCGACGGAGCAATGGGTGCCTGCGAATCGACGAGCGGTGAGTGCGCGGGCCCAGCATGGGTAATCTGAACGACGGCCGGACAACCGTTTGCATGTATGACTTCCGCCAGACGCCGGAGCCCGGGCAGGAACGCATCGTCGTCGAGGCGGATGTGCGGTATGTTGCTTGCTCCGAGCGGGTATTCGCAGACGGATTCTTCGACGGTGATCAGGCCCACGCCGCCCCGGGCCAGCGTCTCGTAGTAGGCTACGAGGCGGTCCCCAATGGAACCGTCGGGTTCGGCGTAAACCAGCCACTGGGCTGATTTCACGATGCGGTTGCGCAGTTGGACATGCCCCAGTCGAAAGGGCTCGAGGAGCTTTGGAGTGGATATTGCGGACATAGACAGTCTCCTCCCGTGGCCGTCCGCGCAGGGAGGCTGCGCGACGTCTCGGTGCTTACGCAGCACAGGATGATTACTGAAACCGTTCCACCGAACTGAGATGGATCATCCGTCGACCAAGAAGTTTGTCACGGTGCGGGCCGAGGCCGGTCGAGTCCGTCTGTCCAAACAGATGCACGTCTCCTCCAGCGCTCTGGCCGAAGTGTTTCCATCGTGGCGGCGGAAGCTGGCTTCGCCTACGAAATCCGCGACGACGTACGGCTGAAGGGGAGCGGTGCTGCGGCGGAAGTCCCATCGTGACCGATGGGGTGCGAGTGGTGAATCGAGGCAAGATCGTCGGAGAGACCTCAGGGGTATCCGGCGTGATGAGCTGCAACGGACTTCTCGTCGGCTCGGACGGCAGCATTCACGCGATGCCGGAACTGGAAGCACGTGACCCGGAGGTCGAGCTGATGCACGAGGCTTCGGTGGGCCGCCTTTCCCCCGAGAAGTTAGTGAGGATGACATGCCCCCCGAAAACCGGTCCCGTCCGAATGTGAATTCCTCTTGTACGAATTGCCCCTTTCGGGCAGGAGGAAGAAC
>CAZPFB010000154.1:0-10510 GCA_964585735.1 uncultured Leptospiraceae bacterium | reverse complement strand
CGCGGGGGTGGCCGCCAAAAATCGGACAGTCGGCGAACCAAGTTTCCAATCTTCAAGTCCCGCAACCCCGGAAAGCGAACTTTGACGGGCGCTGATATCAACGACATGGAATCGGCCGAGGACAGAAGACGAAATGGCCTTTCTCTGTGACGTCAATTTCCTCGTTGCGTTGTTCTATGCGGGGCACCGCCATTCAGAGCGGGCTGTGGCATGGCTCGAAAAACAAGATATGCCCGGTAGTATTCTTGTCTGCCGCGTCGCGCAGATGGGCGCTCTGCGTGTGCTTACCAATCAAGCGTGGATGAAGGATGAAGTGAAGACGCCTGCCGAATTCTGGCGTGCCTGGGATGGTCTTCTGAACGACGGTCGTTTTGCGACGGTGAATGAGTCGCCTGGCTTTGAAAAGGCTTGGAGGAGCCTGACGAGCAGATACACCAGAGGAAAGATGGCAGAAACGGACGCCTATCTCGCCGCCTTTGCGACCAGCGGCGGATACGGGATGCTGACTTTCGATCGGGAGTTTGCGCGCTTCAAAGGAATTGTCCTGGCGAAGCTTTGACACTGCTCAGCCCGAGAAGAGTCTCTGGATGTGGGTGAGCGTGCCCTTGGCGATTCGTGTCAGGCGGGGCGGCCGCGAAAGCACTCTTGGTCCTCGGCATCTCGGCCGCTGAGAGCGCGCGGCCCGCAAGCGCGAATGGACACCGGCGCATTCACCACCTGCCCAAGGGAAGGGCTATGCGGAATCCGAAGGCAATCTTGTACTGGCGCGCGTGCAAATACAGAGTCTTCGGATGGGTGTGGACGTGTCGGTGTGGCGATGCGAGTCAGCCGGCCGGGCCGAAACGCGTGCGGGCCCAAGCAGGCGCGCGCCTTCACGGGCTATGTCGGACGCCGGTCAGCCGCAGTTCACGCGCGCAGGGCTTCGCCGTCCAGTTCGTCCTGTGGTGCAAGCGCGTCGCGCATGGCTTTGAGGCGCTCCAGCGGGAGCGGTGCAAACTTCTCGCCGCGTCGGCGCGCGCTGCGCCGCAGGCGGTCGTTGGCCCGTCCTTCTTCGAGAACGGCCTGGGGTACCGGTTTGAGATCGCGGACCAGACCCACCAAGGAGAGCAGCTTCAGGATGTAGTAGGTGATGTCGTACTCATACCAGAAGAAGCCGTTGCGGGCTGAGGACTGGTAGCGGTGGTGATTGTTGTGCCAGCCCTCACCGAGCGTAAGGATGGCCAGGTACCAGTTGTTGCGGCTGGTGTCGCCGGAATGGTAGCGCTGGCGACCCAGCAAATGCGACAGCGAATTTATGGTGTAGGTCCCGTTCGAAAGCAGGAACGTCGATACGAAGAAGCCCCAGACGACGTAGTGCCAGCCGCCTACTGCCAGGAGGATCAGAGCCATCGTGACCGGCGGTAGGTACCACCAGCGGTTCAGCCAGCGCAGCTCCGGGAATTTGGCGAAATCGGGAATGGCACGGTAGTTCGTCTCGGTGGTCTCTTCGTAAAGGAACCACAACCAGTGCGAATGCCAGAAGCCTTCCTTGGGAGAGTGGAGGTCGGTTTCTTTGTCGCTGTGGCCGTGGTGGTGGCGGTGATGGGCGGCCCACCAGAGTGGACCTTTTTGCACCGTGGTGGCGCCCATCCAGGCCATGATGAACTGGAACACGCGGCCCATTCGGTAGCTCTTGTGCGAGAAGTAGCGGTGATACACCGCGGTCACGAAAAACATCCGGCCCCAGAAGGTGGCGAGGCAGAGTACGACGCCCGCCCAAGAGAAATGGGTTGTGAAGACGAGCAGGACGGAAAGCTGCAACAGCAAAAAGGGAATAGCGCCGGCTGTGATCGTGCCGCGTTCGTTCTTGTACAGGACCAGGGACTTCATGGACAGGGACTCCTCGATGACTTCGGGGCGATGGCCCGCTTTGGGCGATCGCTGCTTTGTAACTCCATCCGAGCCCGGCATTGCAGGCCCGGTTGCAAAAAATCCCCCTCTCTCTGGCATCGGACTTGAAGGCGCCCGTGGGCCGGCGGACCCTTCCGCAAATCATGACCCGGTCGGGTCCGCGCCTCACTCTTCGGTGGTGGAACGGGGGCTATTTCGAGGAAACGCGGTCCATCACGCCCGAAGAACTGGAGCATTTCGAGAGAGGTGGCTCCCTCGGCTGACCCGAAAAAGGGCTTGCGCCTGACCGGCCAGGCGACATATTCCGGGCGCAAAGAGTGCCTGAATCCGGGTCAACCCGGCCGATACTAGAAGCACCTCCCATGGCAACCAGCAAGCTCGTCTTCAAGCCCCAGCAGATCGCCAGTGTTCAGCAATCGGTCGAACTGGAGTTGCCCGAACGTTACCGTCGGTTCCAGGGCGTGGACGACAGTGACGAGTACGAAGTCGATGCGGAAGGCAATGTCATCGAGCAGTACCACGGGCCGACCATCGAGGAGATCGAAGAAGAGCTCAATCGCTACCGCAAGGAGACGGAAGAGCAGATCCAGCAGATGCTGGAAGACGCCCACGAACGGGCGCGCCAGATCGAAGCGGAGGGGAAGACTGTCGCCTTCAATCTCCTCAAGGAGAAGAAAGAGGAAGCCAAGCGGGAAGAAGAAGCCGCACGGCTGAACGCGGAGCAAATCGTCGAACGCGCCAAGCTCGAAGTCGAGCGCATGGTGAAAGAAGCCGACCTGCGCGTGGCCGAGATCGAGCATGAGGCCTACCAGAAAGGTTACGACGCGGGCCGGGAAGTAGGCTTCAAGAAGGGCCAGGCGGAAGTGCGCCGGCTGATCGACCGATTGGGAACAATCGTGGGACAGGCCATCGACGTCCGCGAAGACATCATTGCCGCCTCGGAAAAGCAGATGGTGGACATGATCCTCATGATTGCGCGCAAAGTCATCAAGGACGAGGTCGTGGAGCGCAAGGAAGTCGTGCTCAACAACATCCGCGAAGCGCTGCGCCGCATCAAGGACCGGGACCGTGTGGACATCCGCGTCAACTTCATGGACTTGGAACTGACCACGGCTCACAAAGACGAACTCATCAAGATGATGGAGTCGCTGCGCAAGGTCAACATCTACGAAGACAGCCGCATCGACCGTGGCGGCTGTATCATCGAGACCGATGTGGGCTCCATCGACGCGCGCATCTCCACGCAGCTCAAGGAACTGGAAGAAGCCATTCGCAACGCCGAGCCGATGTAAGGGGGTGGTCGACCGGGGCGGTGCTTTCGGGTGCAAAGGCGATGTCGCTGGCTGGGTTGTACCGTTTGATGGAAGCGCTTTCGCTCCGTTTTGGTCGTCCGTTGCTGCTGGTGTCGCATCTGTTGGGCCTGTCCCTGGTAAGTGCCTGCGCCGAACCCGCGTACAACCCTGCCGAACCGGCAGACCTTTCTGCAACGAACCTGCTTCATTGCGTGCTTTTTGACGCGCGCTGTCGGGGAACGGATTCCGGCAGCAGTCAGACTCGTCGCCGCCTTTTCGAACACGGAACGGCGGTCAGCGGCAACCTGGGTGGTATTGCCGGCGCCGACTCGCTCTGCAACTCCAGTGCGCAGCGCCCGGAGACGGGCAAGACCTACAAGGCACTGATCTCGGCGTCCGGTGTGAGGGTGGCCTGCTCTACTTCGAATTGCGGCCCCGGGAACGGGCCGGCAGAGCACCTGGACTGGGTGTTGCTGCCCAATACGGAGTACTACCAACCGGACGGTTCAACGCTCATGTTCACCACCAACAGCGACGCGATTTTTTCGAGCATGCTCGCCGCTCTACCTGGCGGCAGCGCGCAGCACTGGAGCGGTACCGGGGCGGATTGGGTTGCTGCGAACTACTGCTTCAACGCGGGCGCCTGGTTGGACGGGACGAATGGTGTTACAGGCGTTGTCGGCAGCAACGATGTTGTTACGACCGCGTTCTTCAGCAATGGCACGGCCAACTGCGACGCCCTTTCCACCGTCCTCGTCTGCGTCGAACAGTAGTCACCCCCAGCGCCGGCAGCTGCTTGCTTGCGGCGGCCCCCCTCCCAAGATAGCCCGATGGAGCAACGTCCCCTGCTGCCCGGTGTCGAGGCCCTGCTCTCCGACGAGGAACTGCGTGCGGCGCGGATCCTGAACCGCTTTCGCTACCTCATCGTGGCTCTGTTCATACTGCCACTCGTGGTCCAGCAGATGCTCTTCGATCTGGTAGCTGCATTCCGCAACTCCGTGGCCCTGTTCATACTGTTCCTGTCCCTGACCGTGCTCCAGACCTGGATCCTGTCCGGTGACCGGAAGCGGTGGATCCAAATCTTCAACTTCCTGATGATCACGGTGGATTTCTTTGCGGTCGTATACCAGCCGCTGTTTTTCACGCTGACGGTTTCTCCGGACAATTTCGCCTACCTATTCAAGAACAGCACGCTCAACTTCGGCCTGCTCGTCGTCGTCTACACGGCCCTCCAGTTGCGACGGTCCCTGCTGTGGTACGCGACCGGGCTGTTCCTCCTCTTTCATGCGGTCTGTCTGGCATGGGCCCTGATTCGCGATGTTCTGCCGCTGACCCAAGACTGGCGGCTGTATCTCCTCGGGGATCGCCTGCACCTCTTTCAGTGGTTCTACTCCGTGCCGGTCGTGATGCTCTTCGTGGCCATCGTTCTCGGGAGGCTCATTCTGCGCGTGCGGCGCTTGATCGAAAACACAGCAAGGGTCGAGGTGGAGAAAGCTTCTCTGGCCCGCTATTTTTCGCCGACGATTGCCGCCGAGATTCTGGAGCGACCGGGCGTGCTCGAGCGCGCCCGGCGGCTTCCCGTGACCGTGCTCTTCTGCGACATCCGCGATTTCACGTCCTTCTCGGAACGAACACCGCCCGAGGCGCTGGTGTCCTTTCTCGAACACTTCCGCACTCTCGTCACCCGAGAGATCTTCGACAGGCGCGGCACGATCGACAAGTTCCTCGGAGATGGAATCCTCGCCGTGTTCGGCCTGCCCGAACCCGCACCCGGGGGCCAGGATGCGCGGCATGCTGTCGAATCTGCCCTGGCCATGTTCTCGCGCATCGAGGAATGGAATAGGCGGCGCGCCGCAGCGGGGGAACCGCCGGTGCGAATCGGCATCGGCCTCCACGCAGGCGAGGCGCTCGTCGGGAACATTGCCTCGGGGACAACGGTCGAGTATTCGGTGGTCGGAGACACCGTGAACACCGCGGCCCGCATAGAGGGTCTGTGCAAAGAAACCGGCAGCAAACTGATCGTCAGCGAAAGCGTGTACAGCAGCGCGAAGGATCTGCTCCCGGCCACCGAACTGCCCGAGCAGCTGTTGCGCGGCAAAGCCGTGAACGTCCGACTGTTCGCCCTGCCCGAAGGCCGACCCGCGCAGGGCAAAAACCATTGACGCAGACGGGGCAACCGAGGCGCCCTTGTGCCATGCTCGGTGCTGCCGTCATTCGTGCTCTCGCGGACGAAAGCGTTTTCATTCCCCGGAGGCCGCAGGGCCACTACGAAAGCCATTTCCTGCGCGCCAACCACCCGACGCAGAAACAGGCCTTCTGGATTCGCTACACCGTCTTTCAACCCGCGGGCGCGCCGCAGGCGGCCATCGGCGAACTGTGGGCCATCTTCTTCGACGGCTCCCGTTCGCATGTGGTGGCCAAAGAGGAGTTTCCGCTTCAGAGTTGCGCCTTCGGTCGCCAACAACTTTCCGTGCGTGTGGGCAAAGCCCTGCTGTCGTCAGGCGGCGCCTCGGGTAAAGTGAAGACAGGGAAGAACTCCATCGCCTGGCAGCTCGAACTCTCCGGCGGTCAGTCGCCGCTGTTGCTTTTGCCCGAGAACCGCTACTCAGGCTCCTTCCCCAAGGCCAAGTCTCTGGTGAGTGTGCCGTTTCAGATCTTCTCCGGTACCCTCACCGTAAATGATAAGCGCGTACAAATCAAAAATTGGGTGGGCAGCCGCAACCACAATTGGGGCCGTCAGCACACCGACGACTACGCTTGGGGCCAGGTGGCGGGGTTCGACAGGGCGCCCGATGTCTTCCTCGAGATTGCCACCGCGCGTATTCGCGTGGGTCCCGTGTGGACTCCCTACATCACGCCTATCGCCCTGCGATTGGGGAAGAGGGAGTACGCGCTCAACGCCATTCTCTCTTCCATGCGTCGGGCCCGCTTCCGCTACTTTCACTGGGACTTCCGTGCCAGAACGTCGTCGATCGCACTCAAAGGATTCATCGAAGGGCAGGCCGAAGACTTCGTGTGTCTGCCGTACTACAATCCTCCCGGCGGCATCAAATACTGCCTGAACACCAAGGTGGCGTCCTGTCGCCTGAATGTGACGTTACCCGAAGGAGAGACCACGACTTACGAAACCGACAGCCGTGCCGCCTTCGAGATCCTGACCGACGACGCCACCGGCCACGGCCTGCCGCTTGCGTTCCCTCCCAACCCCAAGTTCTTGGAAAAGACCTGATGCAGCATCGCATTACGCAAAGCGGCCCACTGCACAGGCCGGACGGCACGCTGGCCGAGCCGGGCTGGGCCACAGCTCCCCTTCTCATGTACGACCGCTCGCGCATCCGCGCCCCACGCTGGCGGATCAAGGAGTGGGACTACTACTGTATCCTTGCCGATTCGTTCGGGCTGGCGTGCACGGTGGCTGACAACGGCTACATGGGCTTTGCTTCGGTGACGCTCTTCGACTTTGTGGCGCGCACGGAACATACGCACGCGGTGATGAGCGCTTTCCCGCTCGGTTCTTTTTCCATGCCGCCTTCTTCTCGGACCGGAGACGTGACGTTTTCTCGTCCCGGGCTTTCGATTTTCGCGGCCCGATCTCCGGGATTGCGGCGCCTCGTCCTCCGCTGTCCCTCGCTGGGAGGCCGTGAGCTGTCCGCTGAACTCGAACTCGAACAGGACGACCGCCAGGAGTCGATGGTGATCGCCACGCCGTTTGCCAAGAATCGCCACGCCTTCTATTACAATGAGAAGATCAACTGTTTGCGCGCCCGTGGGGCCGTTCACTGGGGAGGGAGAACGCTGGACTTTCTGCCGAACCAGGCCTTCGGTGTCCTGGATTGGGGGCGTGGCGTGTGGACATACGCGAACACCTGGTACTGGGGTTCGGCTTCGGGTCTGGTGGACGGTGTTCCGTTCGGCTTCAATATCGGCTACGGCTTTGGGGACACTTCGCGCGCCACCGAGAACATGCTCTTCTTCGAGGGACGAGCCCACAAGCTCGACCAGGTGACCTTCCATATCCCGGAGCCGGACTTCCTTTCCCCTTGGCGTTTTTCGAGCAACGACGGACGCTTCGAGCTGGATTTCGTTCCCATTTTGGACCGCCACTCCCACGACAATTTCGTGATCCTCAAGTCCCTCCAGCATCAGGTGTTCGGGAGGTTCTCCGGTCGGGTCATCCTCGACGACGGGCGCGCGCTGCAACTCAAGGACTTCTTGGGCTTCGCCGAGAAGGTCGTGAACCGCTGGTGAGCTGGGGCCTGAATCGCGGGTGAGGTCTTTTTCTTGCGCGCACGTTCGTGCTCGCTGAAGCTGGGCCCATGCAGATCGATCCCGCCAATCCCACGCCGTGGAGCACTCCCTCGGGGATGGCGCACTCCCCCTGGCATTCGGTGGATATCGGAACCCTCGCGGCGTTCCTTTCATTCATCGAGATCCCGCGCGGTTCGAAGTACAAATACGAGCTGCACAAGGCGTCCGGGCGCGTGATGGTGGATCGCGTTTTGCACTCTGCCGTCCACTACCCCGCCAACTACGGCTTCGTCCCGCGCACCTACTGCGACGACAACGATCCCCTCGATGTGCTGGTGCTGGGCCAGGAGGCGGTCTACCCGGGCGTCCTCATGCGCGCCAAACCCATCGGGGTCATGACCATGAGAGACAACGAAGAAACCGACGACAAGATCATCGCCGTACACGCCGACGATCCCGAATGGAATCACTACAACGATGTCTCCGAGCTCGCGCCGCACAAGGAACGGGAGCTGCGCCGCTTCTTCATGGACTACAAAGCGCTGGAGCACGCAGATCGAAAAGTGGAGGTGGACGAATTCAGCGGCGCCGGTCGCGCGCGTGAAGTCATCCTTGCTGCCGTGGAACTGTACCGGCGGGAGTTTCTGAAGATGTGAGGCTGAAGCGCCGACGCAGAGTCGGCGGATGTTGTCGTTGGGAGCGTCGCGCAGGGCCCTCTCCGGGCGGCATCAGGCGTCGAGGTTCACTGCGTAAACAAGCACCTGCTTGTGAAAGCCCTTGGCCGACAATGTGCCTGAGGTCGCAAGGTCAAACTCATTGCGCACCATGGCCCACGTTGAATGGGAAACAAGTATTCCGCCGGGCGGGGCGTGAGCCTGAATACGGGCCGCGAGGTTCACGTTCGATCCGATGACAGTGTAGTCCAGCCTTTGCGCGGACCCAAAATTCCCGATGGCGGCGTATCCCGTGTTGATGCCGCACCGGATCTGAAAGGGCGTCGAGAATCCCTGCTCCAGCCACGAGGGCGCCAGGCTCCGCATTCGAGCCTGCATGTCGACGGCCATTCGGACGCACGCCTTCGCACTCTGCTCCGCATCGTCTTCACGTTGACCAAAGTAAATGAGTAGGCCGTCGCCGATGAATTTGGAAACGGTTCCCCCATGCTTGGTGGCGATTTCTGTCATCTCGCTCATGTATTGGTTGAGCAGTGTTGCCAATTCTTCCGGATCGGTGTCTTCGGTTGTGCGGGTGAAATCGACGATGTCTGAGAAGAAGATCGTGAGCTTCCTGCGCTCCGAAAATACTGTCGGCTCCTTTCCGCTGAGAATCTCGTCGATCAGCTCCTGCGGCAGATACGTCCGCATCCGGTCGCTGCGGACTATCTGGGACACCTGGGTTTGCACTTGGGTGGTGAGTTTTTCGTTCAGCTCCGTCAGGCGATCCCGCATGGAGACCACATCCCTCTGGAGAGCTGTCATTCTGAGCTGTGAGCGCATCCGCGAAAGCAGCTCCTTCGAGTTGAAGGGCTTCACTACGTAGTCGTCTGCGCCGAGCTCCAGCCCTTCGATCTTCATCGTCACGTCTGCCTTGGCAGTCAGGAGGATGACCGGAGTTGTTTTGAGATCGGGATGTCGCCTGATGGCCGCGACCAGCTCGTAACCGTTCATCTCCGGCATCATTACGTCAGATACAATCAGGTCGGGACGATGGGTCTCTGCCATACGAAGCCCCTGCAGCCCGTTGCGCGCCGTAAGGACAGTGTACATTGGCCGGATGAGAAAATAGAGAAACTTTCTCATGTCGTGCGTGTCCTCAACGATCAGTACCGTCTCCCTGCTTTTGTGCTGTCCCCCTTGGGGCTCAAGCATGAGGTCGACGGATTCCCCCTGCGCGCTGACCAGCCTGATTGTCTTCTGAACAGACGTCGGTGTCACGGTGGCGGCAGACTCCATGGAATCGGTGAGGCGATCCGCTAATTCGGCCAACATGCCGCCCTTCGTGCTCGATTTCTTTGCGGCTGCGCTGAATTGGATTTCGGGAACGGCCCCCTTGACGTAGAGGCCCTCGGGCGCCCGCGGGAAGCGCAGACGAAAGGTGGATCCGGATCGGCCGTCGGACTCGGCGACCAGGGTGCCTCCGTGGAGGGCCGCCAACTCGCGGGCCAAGGACAGTCCAATTCCTGTGCCTTCGTACCGCCGAGATGCGGATCCATCAACCTGGCGAAACCGCTCAAAGACGGATTCCAGCCGGTCCGGGGGGATACCTATCCCGGTGTCCCGGACCGTCAGCTCCACCCAGTCTTGAGCCGGGTTCCCGGCATCATCGTCTGCAAGGACCTCCGCCACATGCAGATAGACACCACCGGCATGCGTGAACTTCAATGCGTTGGAAAGAAGGTTCAGGACTATCTTCTCCATTCTGTCGGGGTCGATGAAGGCGGCTATTCTGGCTCTGGGAGCCGTCACACTCAATTCAAGGCCAGCGCCGCGAGCCGCAGAGTCGAATGCGCTGACAAGTTCCCTTACATAGGCAACAAAGTCGCATTCATGATAGGAGAGATCCATCCTTCCAGCTTCGAGTTTTGCGAAGTCCAGAAGGTTATTGATCAGTTTCAGCAGTTTTTGGGCATTCTTGTGAACCGTTGAGAGGTGCGTGTTCTGATCCGCTGTGAGATGACCGAGGTCGCCCTGAAGCAAGGATTCCACCGGGGACAGTACCAGCGTCAAAGGCGTGCGCAATTCGTGCGAGATGTTTGCAAAGAAGTTGGTCTTGAGTTCGTCCATTTCTGTGAGTCGCTGGAGCGCGGCGGACAACTCGGACGTTCGTTCGTTGACCCTGCGCTCCAGGTCATCCCGAGCATCCCGTATCGTTCCGACCATCTTGTTGAAGGATGCGGTCAGTCTGCCGATCTCGTCGGCGCTCTGGATTGGGACATCGACCCCTAGATCGCCCTGATCGACGCGGCTTACTCCTGACAGAAGGCGCGCCAGCGGGCTGACCAGACTGGCGCGAAAAAAGAGCGGAAAGACGAGGAGAATGAGAAGCCCGCAACCCCCCATGATGTAGACGAAGCCGGTTGC
>CAZPFB010000153.1:0-10578 GCA_964585735.1 uncultured Leptospiraceae bacterium | reverse complement strand
GTCCGGGTGGCAGGATTCAATCGGCCCAGCCGGCAGAATTCACCGGCGCACGCACCCTGTGTTGCTGGCTTTGCTCATGATTCGCTGCCTCCTCGAATTGCTGAGGTAAGGGACACGAGAGTTCTGGGAAGCAACTTCTGAGGATCTACGAAGGGGTTGACCCAGGCGGTCGGATTTTCGTCCATGTAATGGATGAATGCACGGGGCCCTGGGAATTGCATGCGGAATCTCTGGATGAACATATCTGCTTTCGCGCTGCTGGCGGCAGTCCTTTCGTGCGCGGAGGTTTCGGGTCAATCGGGACTGACGGCCTACGTCAACGCAAACGGTGGGCTCATTCTGCGCGCGGCTCCGGGTCAAACAGGGGCGCGGGTGGATCTGCTTCCCTTCGGAACAGAATTGGCGGTCCAGAAGCGGACGGGTGCCAAAGTGACCCTGGGCGGAGGTCTGACCGGGGAGTGGATCGCGGTCGAAACGAAGAGTACTCCGGCCAAGAAGGGGTATGTGTTCGACTCCTTTGTCCAGTACGGCAACAGACCTGTCCATCTGAACTCAAAGGTAACTGACTTCGAAGAGCTCTCTCCGGGTATCCTGTACGATCGGGTCCGAAAGAAATCGTGGACCCGCTGTCCGCTGAACAAACACGGACAGCCGACCTGCAAAGGCTGCAACACCTTCCCGACCCTCCGACAGGCCGAATCCCTGTGTGCCGCGCTCAAACTGGGGGGCAAGAGGTGGAGGGTGCCGACAGTGCCTGATTTTTTCGACCTGGTCACCTGCCCGGAAGCGAAACTGGACAGGGCCACTTGGGGTTGGTGCCCGGGTGTGCCTGAATACCGCTTTCAAAGTGACAAAGCCATGGGCGAATGCGGTAACCATGCTTGGACCACCACATCGGCCGGGCGCCGGGACTACGGGATCAATGACGTGTACGACGGTGTCTATGTATTTCTTGGAAGTTTCGCGACGGCAGTGCCCGCCAACCCAACCGGCAGCTTCGGCACATATCAGGTGTATTGTGTCTCGAATCAGTAGGCGCCCGACCATTCGGCTGACCAATCCGCGGTTGCCGTCCCTCGCACCGGTGGAAGTCGAAGCCCTGGCCGACACGGGCGCGCTGCACCTCTGCATTCCCGAGCACGTTCGCATTCAATTGCAGCTCGAGGAAATCGACCGCAAAGAGTAGAGCGGGAGCTTTCGCCGGAAACGATGGATTCCGAATTCCAAATCACCCACGTAGAGAAGCGCGGCTCCGGCTCGCATTGATGCTGTCTGGCTTCTTCCGGGGTTGTCAGGCGGCCGGAACAAAAGGAACAAAGAGCCGGAAGAGCGCATAGGATAGCGCCGGCAAGGAGGCGTCTCAAGGGTCGCACTTCGCGGAAGGACAGCAATCGACGCATGGTTGGATGAGCCTCAGTTTGAAAACCTAAGGATCTGTAAGGACTGAGCAGGCTATGTCCAAGGACGTCGCGGTGCGGTCAAGCAATGTCGCGCGGTCCTCAAAAATGATTGCCCCGTTGGACGTTCGTCGCGAATACCTGGGCTCCCAGGTTGAGGGCCCTGATCATAGCAGCTATGATAGAACCTCTTGGACAAACACCTTCAAAGAGGGAAAAGGATTCCGCAATGCGGGACGCGCCGAGCGTGTCGCGAAGGGCGGCCGCGATCAGTTCTGATACTCCATCGGCCCCACGTCTTCGACCGTCGGCGGGTGCTTGAGGAGCGTCTCCAGGTACTTAGTGCGCGCTTGCGTGAGCTTCGTTTCGTAGAAGAGCCCGCCCTTGCTGAAGCGATATCGCAGTGCAAACAACTCTACTTCCGCCGCCCGGTACTGAAGCCAGGCTCTCTGAGCAGTCTGGAGCTTGGTCTTTTCGGCAAGTTTCATCGAGGAAAGCAGGGCGTCATAAGCCTTGTGCAATTGTCTTTCGGCTTCGGCCCTCGCTTTGCCCGCTTCGCTGGCAGGCGTTGTGTGCGCGGGCAGAAGGACGGCCGCCACGGCGATGGCGAAAGCCAGTTGTCTTTTCATGTTCGTGAATCTCCCCTCACGCGATCGGATCCGGACATACTCGCCTGAGTCCGCACGTCCGGCAATGCAAACCCAAAAAAGCCGCGTCGAAGGTTTCGGTCACCTGGGAAACAAAGGCCGGATCCTGACTCACGACGCCTGCCTCCAGGTTGCGCTTGCGATCCGACCGCATACCGAGACCGGCCCCGGTCAGATTCGCCGAGCCCACGTAGGCGACGCGGTCGTCCACGACGATGAGCTTGAAGTGGACGCGCGGACACAAGGCACGCTCGAATCGTTCGGATTCGATCAGTTCCGGGAAGCGGTCGAAGTCGCGGCGAAAGCGCGGACCGGGTTCCTTGGCGTGCAGCAAACGCACTTCGACACCCTTGCGCACGAGCTCCGCAAGTACGGCCAGAAAAGGTCGCGGGCGTCTGGCGCCGGGGACATGCAGGTTCTTGATGTCCGCCGTGGCTATCCGGACGGCGCGACGGGCGTTGGGGATGGCGTCCTGGAGCAGAAGCTCGAAGGCCTGGGCTCCATCCACGAATTGCATCGTGGCCTCAACCGACTTCCGGCTTCCGATCCAGATAGGGGCGGAGGGCCTCGGGTACATCGAAGGAGCCGTCCTTCTTCTGGTAGTTCTCCATGATGGCCACAAGCGTGCGACCGGCTGCCAGTCCCGAACCGTTGAGAGTATGCACGAGCATCGGCTTGGACTTGGGCCCGCTCGGGCGGAAGCGAATCATCCCCCGGCGCGCCTGGTAGTCCAGGCAGTTGGAGACCGACGAGATCTCCTGGTAGCGGCCGAGGCCGGGCAGCCAGACCTCGAGGTCGTACGTTTTGGCCGCTGTTGCGCCGATGTCGCCTGAGCACAGGAGCACCACGCGATAGGGCAGGCCCAACGCTTGGAGAACCGCTTCGGCGTGGGTGAGCATGTCTTCGTGCGCCGCGGCCGAAGCATCCGGGTGAACCAATTGCACGAGTTCCACTTTCTGAAACTGATGCACGCGCACGAGACCGCGCGTGTCCTTGCCGGCCGCGCCCGCTTCCCGGCGAAAACAACTGGTGGCGGCCGTGATCCGCACGGGCAGCTTCTCTTCTGCCAGGATTTCGTCCCGAAACAGGTTCACGAGTGGCACTTCGGCGGTCGGGATGAGACTCAGTCCGTCCTCGTCGAGTCTGTAGAAGTCGCCCCGGAATTTGGGATACTGACCCGTCGTGGTCATGCAGGCGTCGTTGACCAGCGCGGGGACCCAGGCCTCCTCGTACCCGAAGCGCGTGGTGTGCAGATCGAGCATGAAATTCACCAACGCACGTTCGAGGCGTGCGGCAAGACCACGGTAGGCGTAAAAACGCGAGCCGGAAAGTTTGACGCCACCTTCGAAATCGAGAATGCCGAGCGCTTCCCCCAGTTCAAAGTGAGGCTTGGGCTCGAAATCGAACGTCGGCTTTCTTCCCCACTCCCGTATGAGAAGATTGGCGGTTTCGTCGGCGCCATCCGGCACCGCTTCGTCGAGTACGTTCGGCAGACCCAGCAACACGGAGTTCACTTCCTCGTCCAGCGCCGCCATTTCCGCTTCGAGTTTGGCGATTCCTTCGCCCAGTTCAGCGGCCTCCTTCTTCTGCACCTCGGCTTCGGCCTTCTTGCCCTGGCTCATCAGGTTGCCGATCTCTTTGCTGGCCCGGTTGCGCTCGGCGCGCGCTCCATCCACTCGGCCCTTGACCTCGCGGATCTGTTCGAGCTTCGTGAGAAACTGAGCCGTGTCCAGACCGCGGTAGCGGCGGCGCTCCAACAGTCGTTGGAACTCCTGAGGATGCTCGGTGACCCAATGCGAATCAAGCATGGTTCGACTCCTTCATGACGGGGTTTTCCTTCCAGGACAGGAACCGCTGCGAATTGCGAAATATGGTTTCCTCAACCGTTTGTTCATCCTCGCCCGCGGTCTGCGCCCGCAGTCCCTTGAGGAAGTGCAGAGTGTCGGCTACGAAAGCCGGTTCGTTTGTCCGGCCGCGGTGGGGCACCGGTGCCAGGAAGGGCGCGTCGGTTTCGACCAGGAGGGCCTCGAGGGGCAGAAGGCCCGCTCCCTCCTGTACCGCTTTCGCATTGCGGAAGGTCACGATACCGCTGTACGACACGAACCAACCGAGTTCCACGAAAGGCACCGCCTCCGCAAAACCGTACGTAAAACAGTGGAGAACCCCGCGGACTCCGGGGAACGCCCGCACCATGTCCAGCGCGTCCCGAACTGCCGCGGAGTTGCCATCGTACTGTTCCGAATCGCGCAGGTGCACGACCAGAGGCAGCGCCAACTCTTGTGCGAGTTGCAGGTGCCGCTCGAAGGATCGCTTCTGCGCGGGGGCGTGATCGCCTCCGTGAAAGTAGTCCAGGCCGGTTTCGCCCACGCCCACGAATCCCTTCTCGCGGCAGTGCTCGCGAACGAACCGCTCGAAGGAATCCAGATCGGTGTCGGCGCGCGCCGCCTCCGGATGAATGCCCGCGGTCCAGTGCACGCGCGGTCCATCGGCTAGGGATGTGCCTGCCTGTTGGCTGAGGTTTCGCGCGTGCCGTGCTCCGTCCAGATCGACCGAGATCTGCACCACGTCGGTCACACCGCGTTCCCGGGCGCGCCGCAGCGCTTCGAATGGTTCGATGCCGCGCTCTGCAACGAGATCCAAATGGCAGTGGGTGTCGACCACCATGGCGGCACGTTGGCCGGAAAGGCGGTCGGGGTCAATCAAGAGCGCGAAGCGAGCACGAAAGGGATGTGCCTTTTTGCTGGACTTTGCTATTTGGGCGGGGAAGTTCGCCGGACCCATGGCCATCGATCTGGAAAGCCTTGCCCGGTTGCGCGACGGTTCGTCCGATCCAATGGCGCCGCGTTTCGAGGAGATGCGCGTCCAGGTTCCGTTTCCCTGCCAGGCCCGGTGCGTGTGGTGCAGCACCTGGAAGAAGAACCCTCGCTTTCAGGACCTGTACGACAACGGTTCGTCCGACCAGATCATGAACTTCTACGCCAAGGTGGTCAAGGACGAACGACCGAAGCGCCTCATGCTCTCGGGGGGAGAGCCCATCCTCTACCCGGGTATCGTGGACTTTCTGAATCGCGTGGCACGCCACGTGGATGAAATCTTCCTGTACACTTCGTACCAGTACCGCCAGGAGGACTTGGCCCACATCGACCCGGACCGCCTTCCGGGAGATAAGCTCGTCTTCACGCACTCGGTCATCGACTTCCTGCCCGACAACTGGCACAAACAAACGGTTCACCTCACGCCGCACGAACGCTACGTGGAGAACATTCGCACGGCGCGGGAATGGCCGGGGCGCAAGATCGTGAAGTTCGTGCTCAATCACGAACACCTTGCCGATGAAGTGGCCCTTTTTCGGGAGTTGGTGCGGCCGGACGATCGCTTCCATCTGGAAGCAAAGCTCCTCAACAACCAGTCAAACAACTATGGAAAGAAGGAGATCGCCCGGACACGAGAGATTGTACACCGCAACCGCCAGATCACGGGCGTTTCCACGAACAACGAAGTGCAACTCGCCAACATCATGGCCGGTCGCATCGTAGAGAACTGCATCCACTGGCGCCTGCCTGAGTTGCGTTTTGCGCTCTATCGCGAAGAGCCGGACATCGTGCTGAAGTATCGCTTCTGCGGATACTTTGCGCCGGACTGGGCCTACAAGCTGCACATCACAGATTACCGGCGCGGCATGTTCCAGCGCGCGTTCGAAAAGGGACGTTTCAAGGAAGCGTGCGGTCGCTGCCGCCTGCTCTTCTATCGCAATGAGGTGGACGAGACCATCGTGGAAGCGGACTGACTGCGTTTTGTTCTTGACGCACCGCACCATAAAAAAGACCGTGGTCGCTTTCCGGCGGGTCGCGCCGGGAGGAGACGACTCGCATGAAGTTCTTTGTCACGGGCGGCGCCGGGTTTCTCGGGTATCACCTGACCACGCTGCTGAAAAAGAAGAAGCACAGGGTCACGCTCTACGACATTGCCGACTATCCGCCGGGGGAATTTCCCAAGGATGTGGCGTGCCTGAAGGGCGACGTACGGGACTTCGAAGCGGTGAAGGCCGCCAGCAAAGGCCACGACGTACTCATCCACGCGGCTGCCGCGCTTCCCCTGTGGAAACGCGAAGACATCCTCACCACCACGATCGAAGGCACGCGGCGCGTGCTCGACGCCGCGCTCGCCAACAAGATCAAGCGGGTTGTCTACATCTCTTCTACGGCCGTCTACGGCATTCCCAAGAAGCATCCCATCTTCGAAGAAGACCCGCGCGTCGGCGTGGGCCCCTACGGGGAAGCCAAGATCGAGGCCGAGCGCATCTGCGAATCCTATCGCCAGCAGCACAAGATGCAAATCTGCATCATTCGTCCCAAGACGTTCATTGGAACGCACCGCTTGGGCGTCTTCCAGATCCTGTACGATTGGGTGGAATCCGGCGTGAAGATCCCGGTGATCGGCAACGGGCGCAATCGCTATCAGCTGCTCGACGTCCGGGACCTGTGTGACGCGATCTATCTCGGCGCCACGAAGCCGCCGAAGGTGGCCAACGACACCTACAACGTGGGCGCAGAGTCCTTTGCCACGGTTCGCGAAGACGTGGGCGCCCTGTGTGCTCACGCGGGAACCGGTTCGCGCGTGATGGGCGTGCCCGCAGCGCCGCTCAAGATCGCCCTGCGTGCTTTCGAGGCCGTGAATCTCTCGCCGCTGTACCGGTGGGTGTACGGAACCGCTGACAAGGACTCCTTCGTTTCGGTGGACAAGCTCAAGAAGCAGATGGGCTGGAAGGCTCGCTTCTCGAACGCCCAGGCTCTCATCGACTCGTACCAGTGGTACCTCGACAACAAGCCAACGGAAGGCGCCAAAGAAGCCGGCGTCACGCACCGTGTTCCGTGGAAGCAGGGGATCTTGGCCCTTTTCAAGAAATTCCTGTAAGTCAGTAGGCCGCAATCAGGATCGTCTCGATCTCGTTTCGATCCAACTCCCGCGGCGTGTTCCGCGAAAGCGGTATCTGAAAGGCCTGCTCGGCTATGCCAGGTAACTCGCTTTTGGCGATCTCGAAATCGGAGAGGCGCTGGGGAACTTTGAGCTCCAGGTAGATCTTGCGGACTCCTTCCACGGCTTTGATGGCCGCCTCGATGACGGTGATGTCGGCAATCTCCTCGTCCAACGCTTTGGCAATCTGCACGTACTTCTTGGCTGAGGTGGTCAGGTTGTACTCCATGATGTGCGGGAGCATGATGGATACGACCGTGAAGAAGTCGAGGCCGGTGAGGTTGTGCGTGGCCATGCCCAGCGCGTAGCCCAAGCCCAGGAGGCTGCTCGAATGCGCCATGCCGGCCAGGATGCTCGCCAGACAGATGTTCATGCGCGAGGCCCGATTCGTGGGATCCTGAATCATGGGCACGAGGTTGTGCGTGATGAGTTCCAGCGCCCGCAGCGCGATGGAATTCGTGATCTCATTGGCGCGTTTGGCCAGGATGGACTCGACGCACGCGGCCATGATGGCAACCCCCGCGCTCGAGAGTTCGTTCGATGGCAGCACGGTGGTGATTTCGGGGTCCAGAAACACGAGCTGCGGGAAGAGGCGGTAGTCCGTAACCTGAACGTTGAAGCGGTTGGCCTCGTTGTACATGAAGAACGTGGGCGAGCACTCCTCCCCCATGACGGGGACGGACGGAACCGAAATGAGCGGCAGCGGCGGCTTCTTGAAGGGAAGGGCCTGCGCCATATCGGCGGCAAAGACTTCGTTATTGGCCAGAATGGCGATAGCTTTGGCGGCGTTCAGTGATTGACGGGAACCGTAGGCGAGGATCACGTCGGCATTGCTCTGCTTTGCAAAATGGGCGGCCGTATCCAACTGGTCCGGGCCGGGCGCCCGCTGCATGTCGTCATACAGAATACAACCCTGGGTGTGCTTTTCCAGAGAGGTTCGGATGACGGCCAGTTGGTCCGGATTGCTGATTTCGTCCCGAATGGCAACGAGCAGAACGCGATGGCCGATGTCCCGAACCATCGTGCCGATCTTGTGCGTGCAGTCGTACTCGAAGTAAACGCGGGGTGGAAACTGATATTGGACCCAATCGAACATTCAGCGCTCGCTCCCGGGCGGCCGGTCTTCCAACCATGAAGTCCCGCCAGTCCCACAAGTTCAACGCCGATTCGCTCGCGGCCAGGCTCAGGGAGTCGGGAATCGAACTGAGCTCCGCCGCTGTCGAGAAACTCTGGCGTTTTCACGAGCTCCTACGGCAAGCCGACCCGGAGCTGAATCTCACTCGGATCCGAAACTTCGAGGCGATCGTGCGCAAACACTACGTCGACTCGCTCCTGGTGATCGATGTGCTGGCCCGGGAAGGCCTCGACCTGCCTGAGACGCTCGTCGACGTGGGTACGGGAGCCGGGTTCCCCGGCGTTCCTCTCGCGGTAGCCCGTCCGGATCGGAAGTTCGTTCTGGTCGAAGGTCGTGGCCAGCGCGTGGAATTTCTCAACCGAGTGGTGGCCGAGTTGTCGCTCGAAAACGTGACCGTCGTGGGTCGTCGATTGTTCGCTGGCAATCCGGGCCCCGCTGGTTCCATCATCACGCGGGCGGTTGCCGGCATGGCCGACACGCTCGAACGGACGATGCCCGCGCGGCTTCCCGGTGATCTCTACATCTTCATGAAGGGGCCAAATTGCGACGCCGAGATCGAATCCATGCTTGCGATCGGCTCCTGTCGCCTGCTGTGCGATGCCGCGTACACCCTCCCACACTCGACCGATCACCGGCGGCTCGTCGTCTGGTCTTTCGAAAAGGCAACCGGAACGGGGACAGGATCGGAGGCGGTTTCCGGGACCGGACCGCCGGTCATTTCGTCGCCCGAAAATGCACTCCTGAAACTCGCGCGAACGCTCTCCCGGGGCCGCATGATCCGCAAACAGGGACGAGCCCTCGTGGCGGGCACGCGCATTATCCGGGAGATCTTGGAGCGCGGAACTCCGGAGCCGGAGGCTCTACTCCTGTCTTCCGTCTCGGAAGCCGTCGAACAAGGTGTGGTGCGGGAGGGCTCGGAGGCGGATGTCGAGTGGCGGCAACTTCCCTTCGCGAGGTTCGTGCAACCAGCACTCCTGCGTGAAGTCGATCCACTGGGCGCAGAGGGCCCACTCTTGATGGTTCGGGTTGCTGATCCGCCGGAGTGGACGGTGCAGGGACCGACGAGGGGCGTCAGCGTGTTCTTGCCATTGGGGGATCCGGAGAATCTCGGCGCGGCCCTGCGATCCTGCGCGGCCTTCGGCGTGGACCGGGTCGTTCTGGCGGCGGAGTCGGCTCACCCCTTTCATCCGCGGGCCATTCGCGCCTCAGCCGGCGCTTGCTTTCAGCTCGAACTGCACCGCGGTCCGCCCCTGGCTGAGATCACGATGGAGTCCGTGCCCCTCTTTGCGCTCGCCGCAGGCGGTCGTGATATTGCCGAGGTTTCCTTCCCGGAGAACCTGGGGCTCGTCGTCGGCGAAGAAGGTGGGGGCCTTCCGCCAGGACTCGATGCCGTTCGGATCGGAATTCCCATTGCCCCGGCAGTGGACTCCCTCAACGGCGCGGTCGCCCTGGGGATTGCGCTGGAGTACATCCGTCGTCGGACGGGCAGCAGGTCGGTTTCACGGGGAGCTTCGGTGACGGAGTAGCCGCTTTGCTCTTCAACTCGGCCGTCTTCCTGTTCTTCTTCGCCGGCGTTTTCAGCCTGCACTGGACGCTTCCGCACGCGGCCCGGCGCTATTTGCTACTCCTCGCGTCCGTCGTCTTCTATGGGTATTGGAGCGTCCCGTTCCTCGCGCACTTCGTACTGGCGGTTGCTGCCAACTACCTGTTCTACAGGGCATGCCGTGGCCGGTACTCGGCGCGGAGTGTCGCGCTCGTGGTGGCGCTCAATCTGCTGAACTTAGCGCTCTTCAAGTATTTCTATCTGCTGGCGGACGTGCTGGCCACCATCACGCAGAACCCGACACTCGCCCAGGTTGCGGTACGCAACCAGAGCGTCCTGCCCGAGATCGTGCTGCCCCTCGCGATCAGCTTCTACACGTTTCAGATCATCGCCTTTCATATCGATGTCTTTCGGGGGCGACTGCGCGATCCGGTGTCCGTCACCGACTTCATTCTGTTCATTCTCTTCTTTCCGCAACTCATAGCGGGGCCCATCATGCGGCCCGACCAGTTTCTGCCTCACATTTCGCGGACGAAGCATCTTTCGGCGCGTCGGGTGGAGGCCGCGGTGGCGCTGATCCTGCTCGGCGTCTTGAAGAAGGTGTTGATAGCGGATTCCATCGCCGAGCTCATCGATCCGGCGTTTCGCAACCCGCGGGAATTTTCCTGGCAGGCCAACCTGCTCGCGGTGTACGGGTTCGCCGCCCAGATCTACTGCGACTTCTCCGGTTACAGTGACATGGCCCGCGGGCTGGCGCTCGCGTTGGGCTACCGATTGCCTGCCAACTTCAGAGCTCCCTACCTCGCATTATCCTTTCAGGATTTCTGGCGTCGCTGGCACATCACCCTCTCCACGTGGCTGCGCGACTACCTCTACATCCCG
>CAZPFB010000152.1:0-10656 GCA_964585735.1 uncultured Leptospiraceae bacterium | reverse complement strand
AGGCGCGCTTCTTTTCCCGTGCCTCGAAGGGCATCGGCAGGATGTACTGCGTCAGACGCTCTCGGTTGCGGGCCTGCAGTTCCAGGTTCCTCATGAGCATGGAAGGAGACACAGTGGAAACCGGTATGATCCCCGATTCGGCGCCGCAGTAGCTGTTGTCGAGTTCCAGATCGTCGCCGAGGCACGCCACTGCGTCGAGCGCCGAGAGAGGAGTGCCCACGAAATCAACGCCGCGCACCGGCTCCTCGCGTCCATCGGGATACACGCGCGTGGCGTACATGATCTCACCCTTGAAGGCCTGGAAGTCGTACGAACTCGTGTCCGTTTCCCCACCCAGGACATCGCGCACGTGAATTCCAAATGGTTTCTTCTGGCGCCGTATCTCTTCGAGAAACATCTCCCGCATGTCGTCCTGGGAAACCGGCCGGCGGTTGAGTACGAACAGGTTCCCCATACGTGAGATGGGACGCTCGTACGATTGGGCCCGCGCATGTCCGTTCAGGTCCCGCTGGCCGGGAATCGGCGCCGAGGTGGTGAGAAAGTTCTTGAGGATGCCACCCTCCACCAGAAGCGCGCGGCCCGCCGGATAGCCCTCGTCGTCGTAAGCAAAGTGTCCGATCATCCGACGGTCCTGAAACATGGCCCGGCGCGGGTCGTCGACAATGTCGATGAAGTCCGGCGCGATGCGCTTGCCGCGCAAATCCCGAAAAGTGGCGCCCTCTTCCGGTGAAAGGAGGCGGGAGCCCTCCAGGCGGTGACCGATCACTTCGTGAAAGAAGACGCCGCTCGCCTGCGGTGAAAGAAGGACGGGACCCGAATAGGAGTTGAGCACGGGAGCTTTTTCGAGGGCGATCACAAGCTCGATCCGCTCGCGAATCCTGTTCAGGAACGTTCGCTCGTCAGGAAGGCAGTCCAACTGGCCTTCGACGAAGTTCACTTCCTGGGAGACGGCCTCCCCCTTGCGCGAGAGCATCCACAGGTGCGCGCGCAACTCGAAGATGGAACTCTGGCGCAGGATCTCCGACTTCTCGGAGCTGACGAACATGTGCTGGTTCTGCCGCGCGATGAACTCCACCCAAGAATTCTTGATGCGCGGATGGCGACGCACCATGGCGCCGGCGCGGCGAACGAGATGTTTCCAATAATCGATATCCAGGTTCGGGAAGGCCCGATAGCGTACCGAGTTCACGGGCGCGCGCTTCTGCCGCGAAGGCAGGTTGCGGTACGGATCCACGAAATGCAGTTCGCGCGATTTCTTCTCGTAGTACTGCTCGGCCGCTTCTCGATAGCGCGCGTCCGTCAGTTTCCAGAGGCCGTACTTGAAGGCGTCCTCCTTCACTTCGGCCGGCATGTTGATGTAGTCGACCGACTCATCCCGATCCGAGTTGTCCGTAAGCCCGCCCGCGGTCAGGTTGTCGTAGCGGTAGGAGCCTACACGAAGGTCGCAGTATACCGTGTTGGAGGCCTGGACGTCGTGCCGGTTGATGGCGCCGAGTCGCCCCCAGATCTTCTCCGTGCGCTCGTTGCGGTACAGGTAGGAGAGATAGTAAACCGAAGGCCGCCCCGCGCGCCGGAGGGCCCGCATCGAACGCTCCAGTTCCTCCCGAAGATAGCGGCGAACGCGGGAGAGTTCCATTCGCGTATACAAACCGGAGTACGGGTTGTAGAGCGGCGCCATGCCGGCTGTGCTTTCGCGGCGATCCTTCATTCGGAGGTGCCTCCTCCCGGCGAAAGCAGGGCGCGCACGGAGGAGTCCCGCTCCGCCAATTGCTGCAGATGCGTGTCGCTTGTGGCGCGGGCGCGCAGACCGGGTTCTTCGTCGAGGACCTGCTTCAGCAGTCCAGCCGAACGCGCGTCCTGGCCGGCGGCCGCGCAGGCGCGCGCCAGTTGGAAGCGCGCTTCGAGCACGCT
The DNA here is from genome assembly GCA_964585735.1 of uncultured Leptospiraceae bacterium. GTDB lineage: Bacteria > Spirochaetota > Leptospiria > Leptospirales > Leptonemataceae > CAZPFB01. The sequence continues at coordinate 8,745 of CAZPFB010000152.1, read as the reverse complement.
TTCCTGCTCGAGGATGGTGACCGCTTCGGCTGGCCTTCCCGTTTCTATGAGCGCCTGGCCGTATCTGAGCCGGTACGAGGCCAATAGCGCCGCCGCGCTTCGACCAAACAGGGGAGCCTCCCGGACGGCTGTTTCGCGTGAGACACGTTCAGCGATGGCGATCAATCTGGGCCAATCCTTGCCGCCCTGGCCCAGTTGGTCGACCAGGAGGAGTCGAGCCGCACCGGCACCCGGCGGAAGCCATTCTCCTTCGGACTCGGCCCGATGCAACTGTTCCTCGACCCCGGCCGCCTTCCCGGCCTGACGACTCTCAAGTGCAAGCAGCAGCCGGACCAGGTGGCCCACCGGCGGCTCCTTCCCGCCTCCCGTCGAAACCAAACGGTTCGCTTCCTTATAGGACTTCCCCCGCCAGGCGAGATAAGCCTGCCGCGACCGAACCTCCCTGGAGGCGACCGCGCGGGCTGCCTCCGCGTAGGCCTTTCCGGCCAGGTCGAGCCGATCCGAAGCCAGGTGCGCGTCCCCTATTCTGAGGTGTACGACCTCGCGGAACTCCGCCGAACCATCCGTATTGAGCGTGAGCGCACGGTCCAGAGAGGGAAGCGCCCGGTCCGGATCCCCGCTGCGGAAACGGCAAACTCCCAGCCGGAAATGATACTGCCAAACCGTGTCGTTGGCCGCGACCAGTTTCTCCAACGGTGCGATGGCTCTTGCCCACTGGTTCATCCGCACGAGGGCCTGGCTCTGATTCCAGAGGGCGCGGCGGTGATCGGGCATGGAGGAGAGAACCTGGTCGAGCAGCGGCAGGGCTTCGGCGGGCTTACCTTCGGCGATCAGGCCCTCCGCGCGCAGGAGCAGATCGGTGATGCGTTTTTGCTCAGGGCTGTAGTGCTGCTCAGCCTCTTCGAGCAACTTGCGGATGGGCTCCAGGTTACGGAACTTCAGAAACCGGCGGCACCATACAGCCACATTGGTCCAATCCCTCTGATACTTGTAGTGCAGTACGATCTTCCAGTAGGCTTTGAGTCTGAGGTCCCGGTCCATCCGGAGCTCGACCGCCCTCTGGAAGTTGCGGACGGCTTCGAGGGGCCGACGCTCCCGCTCGTGGATATATCCTATATAGAAGAAAGCGTCACCGTTGCCGGGGGCCGCCTGGGTTTCTTTCTGGAAGTATTCGAGGGCCTTGGGGTAGTTCTTGCGGCTGAAATAGACTTTGCCGGTCCGGAAATACGGACCGGCCGCTACCTCCGCCAGAGCCGAACATAGCAGCGCACCCAAGAGCAGACAAACGCGAGGACGGGACATGGGGAACGAAAAGGGAAAGGAGAGGTTCGGCGGGGAAAGGGTCGACCCTTTTTTCCCGGCCGGCTCGGACCAGGGGCGCGGCGGGCGCGCCGCCTGGGCCGCACTCCCCCGCGCGCGACTCGGATTCTACCGAACGGGTCGGGCCCGGATTACCTGAAGTTCCCGCTCCTCGGGGAAGATGATGTTGTCGTTGAGGAGGCGGTAGCTCATGTTCAGGAAGGCCCGCGCGCGCAGCTTGTGAGCCGCGCAGGCTCCCTCCTCCTTCCTGCACCGTTGCGTGTCCTCAAAGGGCGGATGCATCGTGAAGCTTTCTCCGGGTCCGCCTTCCACGGATTGGAAGTAGAACATCCCATCGTCGATCCAGCCGAAGAGGTTTCCGTACGCAAAATACGCGGCGCCCCCTTTCACCCGCAACAGGTCGCGGCCCATTCCCGTGAAGTACACCTCGCGACCGATGAGCCCGAGAATGGTGGGGAGCACGTCGAGTTGCGAGACGATGTCCTCACGCAGGCCGGGCCGAATCCTCCCGGGCGCAAAGAAGAGCAGCGGCGTATTGCGGTCCTCGTAGTAGTTGAGATAGCGATGGTGCGTGTGATCGGAAGCAAGCACGAAGATCGTGTTGGCAAAGTACGGCGACCGGCGCGCTCTCTCGATGAACTGGTGCACGGACCAATCCGCATAGTGATAGACGTTCAGGTAGTCACGATCGCGGACATGCTCCCCGAAGATGTCAAATTTGGCGTGCGGCGTACGGTAGGGATAGTGTGTCGTGATCGTGTGCACTACTGCCAGAAAAGGACCAGAGCGGTGCATGCGCAGGAGTTCCTCATGAAAGACCTCGAGGATGTCTGCGTCGTTGTAACCCCAGGCGCCCAGCTTGTAGCGGTTCATCTTCGCGATGCCGGCCTTGCCGATCTGGCGGTCGAAACCCCAGTGCCGCATGATCGTGCGCTTGTTGTTGAAGGCCAGGTCATTTCCCGCGACGAACAGGGTCTGATAGCCCAACTGTTTCTTAGCAATGTTGCCCAAACCCGAGAAGCGGTTGAGGATCTGGCGCGTGCGCACGGCAGTCAGGCCGGGACGATCGGGAATCCCGCCGAACAGCGCCATCAGACCGTTCGTGGTTCGACCACCGCTGGCCATGTGCCGCCGGAAGAAGAGGCCTTCCCGTACCAGCCTGTTGAAATGCGGTGTGACTTCGCGGCCATCGACGCGGCCATCGGAGATGGGGCTCACATAGCGCCCTGTCCAGCCCTCCAGAACGACAACCACGATGTTCGGCAGGGGACCCGAAGACGTACCACGCAGCCTGCGCAGGAGCGGAAAACGATCGCTGACGAACTCAGCGCCCGGGTAGTCGATAGAGGCGCGGACGACTTTCGTTGCGGTATCGAGCGGAAGGCGATTCACCTTCTGGATGTCGGTCACCTTCAAGTCCGTGAGCGCGGTAAAGGCGCCGTTGATGCCCAGATTGTTGACGAAATCGTTCTTGGAGATAATGGCGTCTCCGGTGCGCAGCGGACTGATCTGAGGTCCGCCACGAATCAGGAGAGGCACAACCACCAGAGCCCCCAGGAAGACGGCGCCCCGCTTTTGCCAACCGTACTCCGGTTCGCCGTACGGAAAGTGTGCCAGAATCCGACGCGCTACGAAAAAGACAACGACCATGCCCAAGAGTGCTGCGGATACTCGGATCGGTGTGCGCTGCAGGGCGGCGCCAATCATCGTGAACAACTCCATGTTCAGGTAAGCGAAGGCTTCGTAGCCGATGTGCTTGTTGGCGTTCTCGTAGTACATGATGTCGACGATGGAGATCACGCCGATCCAAATGACGACCACGATCGGTCCGTACACCCAAACAGCGCGCACCGCAGATACGCGGTTGAGGCGACCGGGCACGAGGAGCAGCAGCGACAGCAACAGAAAGGGTCCGAGCAGAATGTAGACGGCCGCCAGGTCGAAGCGCAGCCCCACCACGAACGCAAGCGCCACCTGCCAGCGAGGTGTCTCTTCCGTCAGACGGTAGGAGTAGACCAGAAAGAAGGCCAGACGGTAGACGGACAGCAGGCCGAGTGCGATGGTCGTGTACGCCAGGTGCAGACGCAGTTCATACGGAGCTTTTCGAAGCAGCCTGCGCATGTCCGCAGGCAGAAAGGGCAACGGGAGCCGAACCGACAATAAGTAATTGACACAGGCTTTCACGCAGAAGGAAGAGGGTCAGGCTTTTTTTCCGGAGCACAGGATGATTCAGGCCATCGGACTGACCAAGTATTATGGCGATTTCCCCGCACTCGAGAACGTATCCTTCGAGGTGAAGCAGGGCGAGGTGCTCGGGCTCCTCGGTCTGAACGGCGCGGGCAAGACCACCTGCATCCGCCTGCTGACCGGGTACCTCGTACCGACCGAAGGAGAGACGCGGATCGCCGGAGACAGCATCCTGTCGGACCCCATGAAGGTCAAGAGTCGGCTGGGCTATCTGCCCGAGCAGCCGCCGCTCTATCCCGAGCTGACGGTTCAGGATTACCTCCGTTTCGTGGCGCGCCTGCGCGGCATCTCAGACTCGGCGTTCGACGGGGAATTCCAACGGGTGCTCGCCGAAACGCAGCTCGGCCCGGCGCGTCGGTCCCTGATCCGCCACCTTTCCCTCGGGTACCGCAAACGTGTCGGGATCGCGCAGGCCATCATCGGCTCTCCGGAGGTTCTCATCTTCGACGAACCCATTTCGGGCCTCGACCCGCGCCAGATAGTTGAGATGCGCAAACTGATTCGCGGTCTGGCCGGAAGGCATACCATTCTCATTTCGAGCCACATTCTCACCGAAGTCAGTCGCACCTGCGACCGCGTGCTGATCATTCACAAGGGTCGCCTGGCCGGAGAACTCTCCGGCGATTCGCTGCAGAACCTGGAGGATCGTTTCATGGAGCTTACCGGTAGCCCCGTCACGGAGGTGGGTCGATGAAGGCAGGACTCTCCATACCAGGCCTCAGCCGCGCCCGCTGGGTCTTCCTCAAGGAAACTTCATCGTTCTTCGGGTCCAACCTGGCACCGCTCTCGCTCGGCCTGGTGGCTTTCATGTGCGGCATCGTCAGCGCTCTGCTTTCTCTCAGCCAGGGAGCCACCTACGATGGAGTCACACGCGTGATCTTCCATCTCTTCTATATCATCACGATTCTGGCGGCCCTCATTCTGTCCATGTCGGCCTTTGTCAGTGAAAAGCGTCAGGGCACCATGGAACTCCTCTACACCCTTCCGATCTCGGATGTGGAGCTGGTGGTGGGCAAGTTTCTGATGGGCGCGGTCTTCCTTTCCGGCCTGTCTATCGCCATGACGCTTGTGTACGTTGTGGGGATAGCCGAGGCGCCATGGTACATGGCGCTTTCGGGCGGAATGGGCCTCGTTCTGGTGGGGCTCTACGCGTACAGCATCGGCTTGTTTGCTTCGAGCCTCTCCGAGAGCTACCTGGTCGCTCTGCTCGTAGGCGTGGTCGTGGTCGTCGTCATTGACATCGGAGGGTTCCTTGCCGGACTCCTGCCTTCGCCGGCCAAAGAGATCTTCACGCATCTGCACGGACTGCATCAGTTCACGCCGTTCACGCGCGGGCGCATTCCACTGCGCGGCACACTGTTCTTCCTCAGCTTCGGAGCGTTCTTCCTGTTTCTGACCGTTCGCGTGCTCGAGTCCCGCCGCTGGAGAGGTAAGTAGTCGATGTTTCTGGAACGCGCCAACGAAGTCTATCACCGTTTTGGTTTCTGGCTCCTTGCCGTGGGCCTGAGCGCCGTGCTCCTGTCTTGGGGATACGTTGCCTCGCTGTGGGGAACCATCTTCTTTGGGCTGGGCCTCCTGCTTGCTGTTTCGGACCCGGTGGCCCTGGTGTTCGGACGCGGACAGCGCGCGGAGCGACCGCATTTCTTGGCTTGGGGTCTGTGCCTGCTCGCCCTCGCGTTCTTCGTACTGCGCGAGGTGCTCGACCAACCGTTGGACAAAGCCACGGAGGGTACGCCGCTCATCACGCGCATCCGCTACGTACTCCTCGTATTCTTCTTCCTTTCCCTGGCGGGCGGCCTCTTTCTCCGACTCGGGCTCGCCCTGGGCTACACGGCCCGGCGTTCGGTCGCGGGGGCCCAGGAACGCCAGCGCAGCCTTCTGCGCGCCGTGGGCGCGGCGGTCGGTGCTTTGGTCTTCTTGGTGTTGGCCAACTACGTGGGCCACGTCCGCAACCCGTCCTGGGATGTCTCGCCGGGCTACTTCAGCTTCGGAAGCAACGCGCGCACCGTGCTCGCCACCCTGGACCGTAAGGTCGAAGTGATCGCCTTTCTGCCCGCGCAGCAGATGGTGCGCCGGACGAAGGAGCTCACGCCGCCGGAACTCTCCTCGATTGCCGAAGACGTGCGCGGCATGCTCGAACAGCTTCCTCTCATCAACGGACGGATCTCGCTGCAGTTTCAGAACGCAGACCTCGGACTGCCCAACCTCACGGAGTTCGGCAGCGTCAACAACGGGACGGTGATCTTCCGCGTGCGCAAGACGGACGCTCCCGCCGTCGACGACAGGCCGTACGTCGAACGGAGGGTTTACGTCTACAACGAACGTGACCTCGAAAAGTTCGAGCGCGAAGTGGTGCGCGCCCTCGTTCAGGTGAGTTCGCCGAGCAAAAACGTGTACTTCACGGCCGCCAACGGGGAACGCTACGAGTTCACAGACACGGCCCGAAAGCTCGAAGGCATCGAGGAATTCAAGGAATCGCTCCGGTTCTACAACCTTTCGCTGCGCAAACTGGACCACCAGCAGAACTGGCCGCCGGAGATCCCCAAGGACGCTGAAGCACTCGTGCTGGCCGGGCCCACTGTGCCCTTCGCCAAAGAGGGTCGCGAGGCCATCATTCGCTACCTCCAAAACGGCGGACGTGTGTTCCTCGCTATCGACCCGGACGGTCGCGAGGACTTTGACTGGCTCTTCCAGGCCATGCAGGGCAAACAGTACCAGTTTCACCGCGAGCCGCTGAGCAACGGCTACCCGACCGTAGCCATCACCGACAGCCTGGCGCAGCATCCTTCCACCGAGAATACGGCCCTGCGAGCGGATCGGCTGCTGGTCCTGCCCCAGATGGGACGGTTCGAGGAACGCAAGGCCGGCAAAGAGGCCCCGGATCTGGCCGCACGCGTTCTCAATCTGAAAGCCACCGTCACGATCAACTCGCAGCCCTCCACTGTCATCGACCGCAACCGCAACGGAAAGAAAGACGCGGGCGAAGAAGCCGGTCGCTACAACCTCGCTATTGCGTTCGAGCCCGCAGCGCCGGCCAAGTCCGCCTCGCCTGCCCCCGGCGCGAAAGGAGCTCCCGGCGCGAAAGAGGCTCCTGGCGCCAAGACGGTTCCCGGCGCCAAAGACGCGAAGGAATCCAAGACCGGTGCCGCCGGAACCAAGACGCCAGGACCCGCCAGCGGAAAAGTGGAAAAGTCGGCCGGCGCAAAGCAGGCCACGGAAGGCGCTCGCCTCGTTGTGTTTGGCGGAGTGAACTGGATCACAGATCGCGCGCTGTCGTATCGCGTGGTCGGGCGTGAGCACAAGAACCTGATCGTGGCGCTGGACAGCATGCTCTGGCTCACGGAGAATCCGCTGGCGGCCACCATCCAACCGGAACCGCGCCAATCCCGCAACATCCAGGTCACCGACGAGTTGAAGTTCCGAAACATTCTCCTCGGCATGGTTCTCTTCCCACTGCTGACGGGTGGGCTCATCGGCTTGGGTGTGTACCTGTATCGCCGGCGTCGCCGCTTCGTCGGAGAGGAAGCGTGAGTTCGAACACACGCAACGCGCTCCTCGGTGGCGCGGCGCTGCTGGCGCTCGTTCTGCTCATCCTTCTTTCGGGCGGGGGACAGGAGGAGCGCAAGGAAAGTCACCTCTTCAAAACCAATTGGGAGATGATCGAGTACGTGCCACCGGCTGATTACTACGTGGAAATCAAGGATAAGGCCAAGGACGCCAAAGCGGACGACCCGAGCAAGAAGGCCCGTGCGCCAAAGACCGCCGCCACGGGCGACCGACACCCGCACCGGTTGCGGGGCGCCAAAGACGCGGCGGCTTCTCACAAGGAAGAAGACGCCAAGGGTCGCCTTGCGCTGAAGTTCATCCGCAAGAGCGGCCTGTACCGCGATCAGTTCGAAGCGCTGACGCCACAGGGCGGCGTCCCCGGCGCTCGCGAAGTGCGCCATCGCGGTTCGGCTACGGTCCGCAACATCTTCACGACCTGGGGAAAGCTGGTGGTGAAGGCCGCGTACTCCCTTCAGGAAGCAGGCGGAGCCGAGCAGCTGGGGCTGGGCAGCGGCGCTCCGCGGGTACGCCTCTTCGAATCGCGGGCGGGAAATCCGATTACCGTGACGCTCGGTCGCCGCTTGGAGAACGGGCAGATGTTCGTGACCACGGATCGGCCGGAAGACCGGGACAACGTGTACCTCATACAGGGCACGGATGACTTTCGTCACACGTACGTCACCTATCGGGAGCGTCGGGTCGTCCTGTACCCGACCAAGTCTTTCTCCGCCCGTCTGCGCGCCGCGGGGGGCGGGCAAACCGTGCTGCTCACGCAGCGCCAGATCGAGGTGAAAGGAACCCAGCAACCCGAATGGACGGATTCGCAGGGCCGCAACATCCCCTCGGCGCGAGTGACGACGCTGGAAAACGCGGTGAAGCAGGCCAGCCTCTCGCGTTTTCAGGACGAAGGCGACCTGTCCGCTTACGGAGACACCGCCGCCCTCTGGCAAAAGGGAAGCGAAGCGATCACGGCGGAAGTATCCGTGCACGGCGGTGATAGCATCCGCATCGAGTACCGACTTCCGCACACGCCCATTTCACCGGGTGGCAATCCCATGGTCCTCATCCAGAACAGCCTCGATGATGCCGTGTACTTCGCGGATCGCGCGCAGTACGACAATCTCCTGCGCGGGTTGCGAGAAGTCGTTCAGGAGCAGAAGCGCATCGACCAAACTCGGAAAGCACCCGCGGCAAAATCGCCGGCGCGACCGAAAGCCCCCGGTTCTCCCATGTTTCCGCCGAAGAAATGAAGCCGACGTGCGCCTTCCTGTTGGCAGTCGCCCTCTGCCCGAGCGCCTGGTTCGGCTGCGTTTCGGCGCCGGTCTACGACCTGACCGGATATCCTGTTCCATCGCGGACGCTCTTTCTCCAGAATTTCTCGAACGATTCGTTTGCGCCGGATGCCAACGTCGAACTGACCGAAGCCCTGCGCGGTGAGTTCTCGCGCCGCGGCAACTTCGTGCTTACGAAGACCAAGGAGGAAGCCGCGCTGCGCCTTTCGGGTCGCATCATCATGTACCGCAAGGAGGGTCGCCTCTTCGACAATCTCCGTCAGGCCACGCGAATCGAGCTTGTGGTAGCCTGTCGCTTCAGCGTGCGCGCGCGTGAAGGCGAAGTGTTCGTGAAAGAGAC
>CAZPFB010000151.1:0-10705 GCA_964585735.1 uncultured Leptospiraceae bacterium | reverse complement strand
TGCTGGATGTCTGCGATGGGCGTGGACTCGGTGTAGCCGAAGCCGCGTACATTCATGAACAGCACCGACACACGCCGGAGGTCGGCGTTCCAGGCGTTGGAGCCTTCGTCCAAACCCGCCAGAATGGCGCGCGGGATGTAGGTTCGCAGCGCCGGCTCCGCCACCTCGGCCAGCGGCTCGCGCACCAAAGCGAGCGGCCGGTCGGTTTCGGGAAGTGTGCGAAACAGGAAGCGACCGTTCACCCGACGTCCGCCACCAATTCCCTGGACCAGCCTGCGCACCTGGGGTGAGATCACGACCTGACCGGGCTGGGCGAGTTTTCCCGCGACCCCGACCTGGTTCATGGGTTCGCCCGCCACGAGCAGCTCCCAACGGTCGAAGGTGCCCCCCACGTACAGAGTATGAATGCGACCGGTCCCGAGGCCCACCCGCAGAGAAAACGAGATACCGCTGGCAACCTTGAAGTTGTGGAGCTTCTTCTGGATGATCACGCCGCAGGCGAGCGCGCGGTGCGTCTCCAGAGGCAGCGTGCGCTCGGGCGGAACCTTCCACACCGCAAAGAGGGCGTCCCCCGCAAACTTGACGACGTCGCCGCCGTGCTCGGTGATCAGATCGACCAGCTTGCCGATGTAAATGTCCAGGAGCCCGGCGAGTTCGGTGACACCGGCGGGGTTGTTGCGGGTCAGCCGTTCGGTGAGCACCGTGAAGCCGGAGATGTCCGCGAACAGGACGGCCGCCGGGAAGCTCTCGGCAAAGGGCTCCTTGAGGATCTGCGGGTCCCGCGCGAGCTTCGAAAGCAGGAGCGCCGGAGCATAGCGCCGGATTATGTCCAGTTTTTCCGACATGCGTGACGGGCGGGCAGTACCCGCTTCCTGACCGGGAGCCTCAGTCTCCTTTTCGGCCTGGCAGCGGTGCGGTCTTATGCGACAGGCTTCCTGAAACCGGGATACTTCTGGAATTCACGAGGAAATCCGGCCACTCTTTTTGCCGTCTCCTTGGTTGAGGCGGCGCGGTCGAACTTGTTGACTCGGCGGACGTGTCGGACCTCGATCGAGAAGCCAATGCAGCTCTTTGCCGTACCACCGCTGCTCGTCATGGCCGTGGCCGCCTATGTGTCCCTGGAGCACCTGGGTCTGTTCGTGATGCGTCGCCGAACACGAACCCACCTGAGCTTTGCCCTGACCATCCTGAGCACGGCGGCCTACTGCGCCTTTTCGGCATTGCGCTACGATGCGGCTTCCCCGGAGGCAAGCATGAACTGGGTGCGGGCCCAGGCGATCACGACCGCGCTGTTCTGTCCGCTGTTGCTGTTCTTCATCCACGATGTGGTCGGCCGCCAGGACCGGCCGGTCCTCGTCGGGTCCGCGATCTTCTTCGGCAGCATGGCGATCGTGGGGGCGTTCACGGACTGGCTGGTTTCCGACTCCCGCATCTTTGCGCGTACGCTGCCCCTGGTCGGCGTCACCTACTACGACATGCGCCCCGGTGTTCTGATGCAGGTGCTCTTCGGTTGCCTGATCACGGTGCTCGCCTATTCTTTCCTCCTCATACTCCAGCACTACCGAAGCCGGGACCGATCCGTCCGACCGATCCTCATCAGCGCTGCATTGTACTTTCTTACTATCTTGAGCGACATCACGGTCAACATGGGCCTGCTGCACCTGCCCTATCTGTCGGAATTCGGGATTCTCTTTCTCATTGTGGGCATGGATCGCTCTTTGCACAATGACTTCGCCGAGGTGGCGCGCGGCCTGGTGGAATCGGAGCGACGCTATCGAAGCCTGGTCGAGGACACGACTGACATCGTCTTTCTTTTGGACCCCGATGGTACGATAGAGTCCATCAATCAGGCGGTCTCGCCGGTGCTGGGTTTCCGGGCCGAAGAACTCGAAGGCCGGCCGCTCGGCGAACTCCTGCACCAACCTGTCGGCACGCCGGAGTCGCTGACACTGCTGCATTTTCAAGAGCAGCTCGAGGGACTGCGCGGGCCGCACCGTCGCGTCGAGTTCAAGTCAGAGCTGGTAAATCGCAGGCGCGAACCCGTCGAACTTTCCATCCGCCTGGAGCGAATCGAAAGGGGTTCGAGCTACCGCATCCACGGCAAAGCTTCGCTTGCGGCCGAGGATGTCCTCGGTCGATTCTGCCGGGACGAGGAACAACACTATGAGATTCCCAATAATCTGGCGATTACGGAGCTGTTGATCCGGAGGCTGACCGACGGCCTCACCAAGCTGACCTCAGCGGACGAGGTGACGGAGGTGCGTATCGGCCTTCAGGAGATCTTGATCAACGCCGTGGAGCATGGGAACCTGGAGATCTCTTTCGAGGAAAAGGCGGCCGCCATGGAAGCGGGCCGACTCTCGGAACTGGTTCGACAACGGCGGGACGACCCGCGACTGCAAGATCGACGCGTACGCGTTTACTATCGCCTGAACCCGAATGAGGTCTGCTACACAATCTCCGACGATGGAAACGGCTTCGACCATCGCAAGATGTTGCAACGGGACATCAAAGCGCGCAGCGAGGCGCGCCGCATGCACGGTCGCGGGCTGGCGCTGGCTTTGAGCATGTTCGACGAGGTCTCGTTCAACGAAGCCGGGAACAGCGTGACGTTGCGCAGACGGTTGGCGCCGGCGCCAGCAGCAGGAATGGGAGCTGGTTGACGAACCGGGATTCCGCCGCACCGTGGGCGCAGCGCCCATGCAGACGGCACCCGAACGAGACGACCTGTCCGATTTCCAGATCGAGCTATTCGAGGGTGCGTTTCACCTTCGGCCCGGTCCGCGTCTCCCGCAGCCTGCGCGTGACTACCTCCTGCACTACCTGCGCGGGCGCAGTCAGGCAGGAACTTTCGGTGAGCCGAACGGACCGGCCTACTTCAGCCTTTACCAGCCCGCGCTGAACAGCCCGGCGGGAGAGCGCGCCCTTCACCATCGTCTTCGGCGGCGCTTCGAAGGAGTAAGGCTGCCGGCGGCCGCCACGATAGGCATCACGCGCCACTGTCAGTGCGAGTGCGAGCACTGCAGCGCCGACTATCACATGCGCACCTCCGCCGCGGACCTGGCCCTGCCAACGCTCGCCGCCGCCCTTCAGGAGAGCGTCGCACTCGGCGTGACAACGCTGATTCTGCTCGGCGGGGAGCCGCTCATCCGCAGGGATCTGCCGCGTCTCATTGCCACTGTGGATCCGGCGCGGGTCATGGTGGTTCTGTTCACGAACGGCGAACTCCTGAGCGCGCGACTGTGCCGGGCGCTGCGGAACGCGGGGCTGGTGGGTGCGTTTGTCTCCATTGATTCGGCGGTCCCCGAAGAGCACGATAGGGCGCGCGGTCGCCCCGGACTCTTCGCACGCGCCCGGGAGGGTGTTCGTCAAGCCCGCGCGGCGGGACTGCGAGTCGCCCTGTCTTCTTATCTCACAACCGACCGACTCCGCGCGGGGATCTTCCACGACATGCTGCGTCTGGCGCGCGAGTGGGAGGCAGATGAGCTTACCTTCTTCGACGCGATTCCGGTGGGTCGGCTGCACGGGGAGGCGGTGACGCTTCTCAATCCCAAGGACCGGGAGTTCCTGCGTGACGAAGTCCGCGCGTTGCGCCGTGCGGGAGCTCGTCCGGCTCTATCCGTGCAGTCGAATCTGACCTCGGATTGTGGCGCGGCGTTCTGCTTTGCCGCCAACACGCAGTTCTACCTCTCCTCCTCCGGCTGGATGTGTCCATGCGATTTCACGCCCCTCACCATCGGGCGTTATCCGGATCGCTCCATCGCAGACCTGTGGCGGGACATGACCGGATGCTGGCCGTACTCCGAACGCTCGCGCTCCTGTCGCATGCAGGACGCGCGCTTTCATGAGACCGTGCTCGCGCAGATCCCGCCCCGCGCGGCGCTTCCTTATCCGCTTGCCCGACTCCGTGCACCGGAAGGGATGGCGCAACGACCCTTGGTGGCGCCTGCCTCAGATACGGAGCTGCCCACGCAGCACGCCGGCAACGTCCAGGGAACCGCCTGATTGGCGGCACGGCCAGGCCCGCCGCACGTGAGGGAAGAATTCGCTTGTCGTCGCCGGTCCCGGGCGCGGTCCCGACCCAAAGCGCATGGAAACCCCAGGACCCGGACTCACTGCGGATGAAGCGCCAGACCTCTTTGAGGATGCCGAGTCTCTGCGGCTCGTGATCGAGGCGGTGCCGTCGTTTGTCATGGTTACGGACGCCTCGCTGCGCATCCTTTACATCAATCGCCTGCAACCGGGCTTCTCACGAGAAGCTGTCCTTGGCCGTCCGCTCAATGACTTCATGGCGCCTGAGTACCACGAGGTGCAGAGCCGCGCTGTCGAATGCGCCCTCAAGACGGGGCAGACGCAGCGCTTTGTTGTCCGCGGCGAGGGCGCGGATGGGGAGCCCGCCACCTACGACAGCCGCGTCATCGCCTTCGAATGCCGGAACGGGCGGCGCTTGGCGTGCGTGATTGCGCTCGAAATCACCGAACACGTTGCGCGCGCGGAAGCCCTGCAGGAAAGTGAGGAGCAGTTGCGTCTGGCCGTGGACGCCACAGGTATCGGCCTGTGGAGCCAAGACTTGGACACCGGACTTGTGGAGTGGAATACGCGCATGCACGAAATCACCGGCCACGAAACGCCGCTCACCTTCGAGCGCTATCTGGACAGCGTCCATCCAGACGACCGCCAGCTGATCGAGCAGGCCGCGCGCTCACAGGCGGGCATTCCCGAGTTCGTCACGCATCGCTTCATTCGTCCGGACGGTTCCGTGCGGTGGCTCGCGCCAACGGGCCGCTTGATCCAAGGAGCGCGGGGACAGACGACGCGCATCGTCGGTGGTAACCTGGACGTGACCGAACAGCGCGAGTTGGAGGAGCGCCTGCGGCGGGCGCAGAAGATGGATGTCGTGGGAGCACTGGCAGCCGGTGTGGCGCACAACTTCAATAACATGCTGGCGATCATCATCCCGGCTATCGAGCTGGTTCTACCGAACCTCACCGGCCCCGACGCGGGGTTTCTCCGCAATGCCGGACAGGCTGCGCGGCGCGCCGCCGATATCGTGGCGCAGCTCTTGACCTTCGTCGGTCATGCTCCGGCCATCCAACCGCGCGTTCAGCCGCTCGGTCCGATCATCCAACGGGCTGTGGCCATGTGTCGCCGGAGTTTTCCGCCGCCGATCAAGATCGAATTCTCCATCGGGGAACCGGCGCCGCTCACCCGCTGCGATGATTCTTCCATCGAGCAGGTGGTCGTGAATCTGCTCATCAACGCGCGCGATGCCATCCTCGAGCGAGCGCCCCACGACCCCCTGTTGCGGGTAACGCTCTGCGAATCATCCGGTTCCGATTCGGCCGCCGAAGTCGAGCAAACGGGCCGCTTTGCCTGCATCCGGGTGGAGGACAACGGCAGCGGCATGGATGAAAACACGCGCCGACGGCTTTTCGAACCGTTCTTCACGACCAAGGAGCCCGGCGCGGGGACCGGTCTCGGGCTGGCCACGAGCGCGGCCATCGTCCGCATGCACGGCGGTTTCCTCCAGGTGGAGTCGCGGTGGGGGGAAGGCACTCGAATCGAAGTCTGCCTGCCGATCTTGGAACGCGCCTGAGCACGGCATTGGGCCCGCAACACGACCAGCCGCCGAGTGCTGACGGGCCCTCGGGGAGCGGCCGCCGGATAGGAAATCACGGGTCGGGCGTCTTGTCAATAAAGATAATGGAGTCTATTACCTGTAATTTGCTGCACCCACGCGCTTGCTTTCTGCAACCTCGAAGCACGCCCGAGCCTCATACCGATCATTTGAAACTCCACATTTGTCTCATCAAACCGTCGCTCTACGACGACGACGGCTACGTCATCCGTTTTCGCCGCGGTGTGCTTCCCTCCAATACGCTCGGCTGCCTGAACGGCCTTGTGCACGGGCTTCCGGAGATAATTCCCGGACTGGAGGTCAGCACCAGCGTCATCGACGAGATTGTCGATCGCGTGGACTGTGAAGCGCTCTGCCGGGAGGCCCGGGATCGGACGGGACTAACGCTCTTCTTCCTGTGCGGAGTGCAGACCAACATGCTCCCCCGCGCCATCGACATTGCGCGGCAGCTGCGTGCGAGCGGTTTCGAGGTACTGCTCGGCGGTTTCCATGTGAGCGGCGTCATCTCCGTCTTCGAAGAGCCCGACCGCGACATGCAGGTCCTGCTGGACATGGGTGTCACTCTGGTGGCCGGAGAAGTGGAAGATACCCTCGCCCAGGTCGTGAATGACTGCATCGAGAATCGCGGACTCCCCCTGTACAACTTCCTGAATGCAAAGCCGGACCTTTCCGGAGGACACCTGCCACTCGTGGACCCATCCTATCTCCAGAAGTTCGCGTTGCGGTCTTTCTCCACCCTCGACCTGGGCCGCGGTTGCCCGTATCGGTGCTCGTTCTGCACGATCATCAACGTGCACGGGAACCAGATGCGGCCGCGCGACCTGACCGTCCTGGAACGACGGCTCGTGGACAACTACGACCGATTGGGTATTTCTTACTATTTCTTTACCGATGACAACATGGCGCGCCATCCCGCATGCGAGACTGTATTCGAACTCCTGACGCGCCTGCGTGAGGGTGGACGGCACATCACCTTCATGATGCAGGTGGACGTGCTTGCCCACCACGGCGGATTTGCCGAACGCGCGGCGGCCGCGGGCTGCACGCAGGTTTTCATCGGGATGGAGTCGCTCAATGCCCTGAACCTGAAGGCGGTCGGCAAACGACAGAATCGGGTGGAAGATTTCCGCGGTATGATCGCCACCTGGAAAGCGCAGGGGATCATGACTCACGTGGGCTACATCATCGGCTTTCCCCACGACACGCCCGAATCCGTGCGCACGGACGTGCGCATGCTCTGCGATGAAATCGACGTGGACCTGGCTTCGTTCTTCATGCTCACGCCCCTGCCCGGTTCGCGGGATCATGAAGCGCTCGTCCGCTCCGGGATCCCCATGGATGAAGACCACAATCGCTTTGATTCGTTCCATCCTGTAACCGATCACCCGCAGATGAGTCGGGCTGATTGGCAATCGGCCTACGACTTCGCCTGGCAGTACTTCTATTCCGCCCGCTCCATGAACCGCAAGCTCGGCGCGCTGCGGGGCGAACGCCTGCGCGACATGTGGGGTTCGTATCTCTGGTATGCCTACGCCCGCGAAGTACAGCGGCTCCACCCCATGGTCTGCGGTTTCGGCCGCGTGCGCAGTCGCGCAGAACGCAGAGCGTCTCTCTCAACGGAAAGTCTCCCGGTGTACGCGATGCGCCGCCTGGCGGACGGCCTCCGCGGTCTCGTGCGGTGGTGCCAATTGGCCATCAAGATGGGAGTTCTGTACGGTTTGCATCTACGGCACATGCGAGATCGGAGCACGGACGGGCTGCGGCAGCGGGCCGTGCACGCGCCGGCAAATCCGAAGCAACGCGCGGGGCATCGACCGATATCTTCGAAGCGGCGCGCAAGCGCTCGGACACCGACTCCCGGTCCTGGAGTGGCGCGGGAGGTGCGACGCTGATGCGGGCCGCCGGATTCGAACACTCACCTGCTTCCGAACTCGTCCGCTTCGGGCGCGCTGCTGGTGAGGCCAACCTCCTTGTGTCGACCTGCGGCAACGCGAGCGTGCGGGCGGACGCCGGGATCGCCATCTCGGCGAGCGGCTCGCGACTGGCCATGCTCCAGGAGGCGGATATTTCTCTGATCGACGCCCAGGGCGCGCTCGTGCTTGGTCCGCGCCCGTCCATGGAATCGGACCTGCATCGGGCGGCTTACCTGGTGCGGCCTTCGATTGGTGCCGTGCTTCACTGCCAGTCTCGCGCGGCCACCGTACTTGCCTGCATGCGCAACCCACCTGCTTCCATGGATTACATACCGGAAATCCCGGCCTACGTTCGCCGCGCCGCCTATGTCCCGTATTTCGCGCCCGGCACGACAGAATTGGCGGAAGCCGTCGCCCGCGCTCTGGCCGATCCGGACGTGACCGTGGTGCAACTGCGCAACCACGGCCAGGTGATCGTCGGCGCCACATGGCAGAAGGCGCTGCGCCGCGCCATCTTCTTCGAACTGGCCGCCTGGATGCACCTGCAGGGTTTCGAGCTCAACGAAATCCCTAAGGCGGAGGCGGATGCGCTGAGGAGTGCGGATCGGGACGTGTGAGGGGACGTCGAGGGGCCGGGGCGATGGGCCCGGCCCCGCGCATCACGATTTTCCCGCAGTGGCTGGCGACCGCCTTTGACCAGTGCTCGGGTGAGCATAAGCGGAGACCGTGACGATTTGCAGTCCCCGTCCCCGATTCCTGCCCGCGCTGATCGGGACTGCGGCGGCCGTTCTCGGCACCCTGAGCATTGTGGCAGGCTCGCAAGTGGTCTTGGGTCTGAGCATGCCCGAGCCGCCCGTGCTTTTGTGGCTGGTCATCTACAACATTTGCGCATCTCGGCCATGGCGCTGCGTGCCGTGGTCTGGTTTGTGCTGGCTCTACTGATTCCGTACGTCATCCGAAGAAGTGTAGAAACCAACAACCATGGGAACTAAAGGATCAGAGGAGCCACTAACATGAAAATAAATTGCGATTACTATTATATCTGCATGGCTGCCTGTGGCCTGCGATCGCCTCCGGGGGACCGACCAACCGGCTCACGGCACAGATGCCGCGCACCCGCATGAAAAATCGGGCCACGCCGCGCCGCCCGCCGAACTGGCCCTGGATGGCAACCGGCGCTGGAAGGCGGACGCGCCTCGAACCTGCACAGGCGGTGCGGGATTCGGCTTCGGCCGCCCGCCTGGCCGACACGCTCCAGGCCGACGTGCAGGGTATCCTCAAGCGCTGCACGATGACGGGACCGGGTCATGACATGCTGCATCGCTATTTCGGCATACTCTTTGCGGACATCGAGCGACTGCGAAGTGCGTCTGCGGCGGACTTTGAGGCCGCGCAGGCGAGGCTACGGGCCGATGTGCTGATGTTTGAGCGCTACTTCGAGTAGCGCACTTCGGGGGCACTCGAGAACGTGCAGGCGAACTGCGTGACGGCCGGGCCTGGCGGGTGGGACTCGCAACGGCGGACACACACGCTCTCCGACGGCGGCAAGATTTCCGACTTTGCGGGCAACGTTTGGGAATGGAGCGACTGGAATGTGCCCATCGACAAGGCCTGCCCGGTTGCAGCATTCCAGGAGTTCACGGCCTGCATAACCTATACCACGGCCATGCCCGCTGCCAGTTTCAAGAGCGCCAACTCGGGCCTGGGTTCGGCGAACGGAATCGGTCAGTACTATGCTGCCCTGAATGGTGCCGGTGGGGCCGCTCTCGCCGGCGGCGACTACAGTCTCGGTGTCGCTCCCGCTGGTGTTTTTGCACTGAGCCTCGGAGAACCCTCCACGCGGACCGGATTGCTGTACGGCTTTCGGTGTGCCCTTGTCCCGAATTAGGGATTTAAGAGTCTTAAACCTTTTATCTCCCCCGCGCGTTTGGCTCCGTAGCCCGAACCGCGCACGCCTCAAAGGCAAACGCTGCAATCGGAGGTCAGCAAATCAGCTCAGCGCCTGTGCCAGGTCCGCCACCAGGTCGCCCGGATCCTCAAGTCCTATAGAAAGGCGCAACATTCCGTCGGTGATGCCGCGCCGGGCGCGCTCCTCGGGAGAGAGCCCGTGGTGCGTTGTGGTGCAGGGTTGCGTCACCAAGCTTTCGACACCGCCGAGGCTCGGCGCGAGCAAGAACAGGCGCAGCCGATCGGCAACGCGCGTGGCCGCTTCGCGCCCGCCACGCACTTCCATGGAGAGCATGCCCCCGAAGCCCAGCATCTGTTCTTTGGCGAGCGCGTGCCCCGGAAAGTCGGGCAGTCCCGGGTACAGCACGCGGCTGATGTTCGGATGTTTGGCCATCACCTCCGCCACAAACTGCGCGCTGCGATTCTGTCGCTCCACACGGACGACCAGCGTCCGCAGACTGCGCATCAGGAGTGCTGCGACCTCTGGAGCGGGAGTCGTACCCAGGTTCTTGCGCCAGGCCCATACAGGTTCGAGGAGCGCTCTGGAGCCAAGCAACACTCCGCCCGTGATGTCGCTGTGCCCGCCCAGGTATTTCGTGGCGCTGTGTACCACAAGATCGGCGCCGCGTTCCAGCGGCCGTTGGTTCACGGGCGAGGCAAAGGTATTGTCCACCATGACGAGCGCCCCGCGCGCGTGCGCCACGCGCGAAACTTCAGCGATGTCGATGATCGAAAGCGACGGATTTGCCGGAGTCTCGAAGAAAACGAGCCCGCCGCTGGGCAACACCTCGGACAGCCGCGGAAGTTCCTCGGCCAGGAGAAACTGCGTCTTTATCCCCAGCAGCCGCAACTGCGCGAGCAATTCGAACGTTCCGCCGTAGGCGTCGCCGACGCAGACGATGCCCGAACGTCCGTGGGTCAAGAATGCGGCGGCTTCCGCGGCCATTCCAGAACAGAAGGCCCAGGCGGCCTCGGCATCTTCAAGCCCGGCCAGAGTTTCCTCGAGCGCGAATATCGTAGGGTTGAGTCCGTACCGCGTGTAGAGACTTCCCGCGCGACGCCCCTCCACGACTTCGAGGAGTTCGGCGGTGGACGCGAAGCCAAATGTGGTCGTATTATAGACGGGGAGATGGGCACTGCCGTGCGCATCTTCTAGACCCAAATCCAGCGCTCGGCTGGTTGAGGGAATTGGCCCTCATCCAAGGTG
>CAZPFB010000150.1:0-10754 GCA_964585735.1 uncultured Leptospiraceae bacterium | reverse complement strand
TCATCAGCAAGGGTTCTCTGGAGGGCATCTATCCGGGCCTCATCATGGCGAACGGGGGACGTGCGGAGGGCATGACCGTGAACCTCTTCTTCACGTTCTTCGGGCTCGATGCGGTCGTGAAAAAGACCATGGAGCACATCAAGGTGGCAACCGTGGGCAACCCGGGCATGCATATCCCGACCGTGATCGGGATGCTGCCTGGAATGTCCGGCCTGGCAACGCACATGATGCGCAAGCAAATGGAAGAACTGGACATTCCGACCATACCGGAGTTCATCGAGATGATCCATGATACGGGCGCCGGGATGTACGGCTGCCGGGCCTCCGTCGACATGTTCAAGTTGGCCAAAGAGGACTTCTGCGAACAAATCGACGATATCATTACGGTCGGACAGTTCTACGAGATGGCAGCGGGCGGACACATCGTGTTTACCTGAAGCTGATACGCCAAAGGGCCGCTTTCTTCGTGGCCCGTTTCGCGGCAAAGGATCGCCCAGGGCCGGCGGCTGATGGAGTATGATAGAACGGTTTCTCCGTGACCTGAGCGAAATGCTGCCGGGCGTCTTTGGCGTTTCTCCAGAGACGCAGAGGCGTCTGCTCATCAGTCTGGCGGTCGTTCTGCTCGTCTGGGGTTTGCGGATGATTGTGCTGCGGTTTGCCCTCCGCCACGCTCACAGTCCGGAGCAAACCTACCGTTGGAGTCGCGGGACTCGGTACGCCGCAGTTACGCTGCTTCTCCTCCTTCTCGGTCGCGTCTGGATTCACGGCTTCGAGGCCTTTCTCACCTATTTGGGGATTCTGTCGGCCGGCATCGCCATCGCGCTGTCAGACGTGCTCAAGAACTTTGCCGGATGGCTGTTCCTGATCTGGCGCCGTCCGTTCTCCATTGGCGATCGAATCCAGATCGGCGAGATCATGGGAGATGTGATCGACATGCGGATCTTCCAGTTCACCATTCTGGAGGTAGGAAACTGGGTGAAGGCGGATCAGAGCACCGGGCGCATCATTCATGTGCCGAATGGCAAGGTCTTCACGGAACCCACTGCCAACTTCTACAGCGGCTTCGAGTACATCTGGAGCGAGCTGCCTGTGCTCGTTACGTTCGAAAGCGACTGGCGCCGAGCCAAACAGATTCTGGCGGAAATCGCAGACCGGCATGGTGCGCACCTCTCCGATGCCGCCGAGAAGCGAATCCACGAAGCCGCCACGCGATACATGACGACCTTCAGGCGGAAGGCAGGGAGCGTGCCGTGGGTGGCCGAAAGGACTTGCCGGCAGGTCCAAGCGTGTGAGAGAAGATAGTAGCCAATGGCCAAGAAGAGTTCACCGTTTCGCGTCCGCAACTGGAACAGCGACGACATTCCAAAGATCATGGAATGCCAGAGCGCCGCGTACGCCGACTACGAAGATCCGCACTACGACGAACGCGTCTTCGAACTTCAGTTAGCGGCCTTCCCTGAGGGGCAGTTCCTCGTCGAGGAGGTTGCCACCGGGCGCGTCGTCGGTTACGCCTGCTCCATCATCGTGCAGATAGATGATGACCTGCCCTGGTTTACCTGGTCTGAAATCACCGGGGACGGCACTTTCAAGACGCACGATCCATCAGGAGACACTCTGTACGGCGCAGACATTGCGGTGCACCCCGACTTCCGCGGGCAGGGGATCGCCGGGCTCTTGTATCGGGAGCGCAAACGCATCCTCCAGCGCTACAACCTGAGGCGCATGGTGGCGCACGGGCGCATCCCCGGATACCGTGCGGTAGCCGGGCGCATGACTCCGGAAGAGTACATTAACCGCGTACGGGCGGGCGAACTAAAAGATTCTGCCCTGAATGCCCACATCAAGGCGGGCTACGAGGTACGCCGGATCTTCCACGACTACGTGCGCGATCCGTCGAGCCTCGACTTCAGTACGCTGCTGGAGATGGGGAATCCGCGCTTCAAGCCGGACAAGCGACGCATTGCCGTGCAGCCGTTGCGCAGACCCGTGCGTCGCGTGCGGATTTGTCTCGCGCAGTTTTTCATGCGGCGTGTGAACTCCTGGAAGGAATTCGAACAGAACATCGACTTCTTCGTCGATACGGCCGACATATACCACTGTCATTTTCTGGTTTTTCCCGAATTGTTCACTGCGCAGCTCTTCAGCCTCGTCGCTCCGGACAAGGACGACCGCGACGCCATGCGCGAAGTCGCGGCCATGACCGACCAGTATGTGGAGCTCTTTCGGGACCGGGCCAGCCGCTACGGTCTCTACATCATCGGCGGCTCACAGCCGGTCTTGCGCGACGGCATTCTCTACAACACGGCCCACCTCTTCACGCCGGGCGGCAACGTTTACACTCAGGACAAACTGCACATCACACCCACCGAGCGCAGGACCTGGGACATTCAGCCGGGTACCGAGATGCAGCTCTTCGACACGCCGCTCGGGCGGATCGGCATCCAGATCTGCTACGATGTGGAATTCCCCGAGCTCAGCCGCATCATGGCCCTCGCGGGAGCAGAAGTCCTTTTTGTGCCGTTCAGCACCGACGAGAAGAAGTCGTACTTTCGCGTGCGGATCTCGGCACAGGCCCGCGCGGTCGAGAACTATATGTACGTGGCGATTGCCGGGAACGTGGGCAACCTTCCGAGTGTACGCTCGTATCTGATCAACTACGCGGAATCGGCCATTCTCACTCCCAGCGATTTCTCCTACCCGGTCGGCGGCATCCACGCCCTCGCGGATCCGAACGTGGAGACCGTAGTCATCGGCGATCTCGACCTTTCCAGCCTTTCGCAACAACGGGACCTGGCTTCCGTGCAACCCCTGATGGACCGGCGCATCGACATGTACGACATCAAGGCCCGGGTCCCGTTGCGAATCGTGCGCGTGGATTGAAATCCCTCCTCCCCGTCGGACAGAACCGTCCCCACCGCCGGCCCTCGTTTCAGGAACTGCCCCGGTCGGACCGGTCGGGGTGCTCGAGTCGAAATCCTGGTGCGCGGTAATCTGCGGGAAGGTATTGTGCCGGAGTAGTCGTTGTATTGCCGGCAAGGTGCGCCCGGTCCTCAGCTGTGACTCCAGCCACCGTGGCGGAGAGCTGGATAAGGGTGATTTCGCCGCAGACGATGGTTGTCGGAGTCGTTGCGGAGGTCGCCTCCGTCGGGCGGGGGCTGGCCGGTCTGTCGGCGGGGCCGCCCGCGGGCGAGTGGCCCGCAAGGAGCGATGAGGCACGCAGGCCGAGCGCCGCGATCATCGGGAAGTGGGCACTTCGCATGTTTCATGCGCTGTGCGGCATCATCGCTTTGCGTTTGGGAACTCAGAAAGGGCGGCCTGCGCGAGGAATCCGGTGAGGAACTTCACCGTTCGTTCGCGGTCCGCTTTGCGCGCTCGGACCGGCAACTCGATGTGCAGAGCCGGTCGAATGAAGGAGAGCACGCCGAACTTTCGGCTCTGACTCGCTCGGAAGCGAATCGGATCCAGAAGATCGATGACCAGCTCGTAGTGGAGTCCCTCGTCAGCCAATAGTTGCGAACCCAGCCGCTCGATGCGTATGGCTTGTTGTTTCGTCAGTCCGACGGTGGCGACTTCGATTCGGTCCCGACTGCCCGGGTAATCGTTCCCATGGATCTCTACGTAGAAGCGCAGTGTCGGAGCTATGCGCGTGATACGCCGAACGTACCGTGCGTACACGAGCGAGGCCCTTTCGGTGAAGCGGGTTTCAGCCAGTGACACTCCTTCCGTGGGCCGGTTCACATTGATAGGCGCGTGTTCAGCCCGGAAACCTTCGGCAATGAGACAATCCCAGCGGACCTTCTGGCAGAACTCCCAAACGATTTCGCCGGTACCCTCATCGTATTCCCCATGCGGCGCCGCAATCAGGTACGGCGATTCGCGATTGAAGATCGTGAAAGCACCAATGACCGGCTGCTCCCCGCCGGAAGATTGACACCAGTACGCGGCCATCAATGCGGCGAACAGAAACAGAGTACCGAATCCGGCGAAGACTTTCATAGCGCGCGCGATCGTGGGCACAAGCGGGCCACGAAGGGCTGCGGCAATCCCTTTTTCGGCTCGACCAGGTGCAGGCGAAGGCGGAAATGGAGTCGTGCAATCGTACTCCGAAACACCGCTGAGCGGGTCCGTCCCCCGGTTGGGTACCGCGCCAGTCTTTTTTGCGGCCCTGGGCACGATCCTCGGCGCGATCATGTTTCTGCGCATGGGGTACGCGGTGGGCCACGTGGGCTTGGCCGGAACCCTGCTGATCATCCTGCTCGGACATCTGGTCACGATACCCACCGCCATGCCGATCGCGGAGATCGCCACAAACGAGCGCGTTCAGGGTGGCGGTGAGTACTACATCATTCGCGCTCGTTCGGTCTTTCCATCGGTGGGGCCATAGGCATCGGTCTCTACCTTTCGCAGGCCATCAGTATCGCCTTTTACCTGATTGCATTTGCGCAGGCGTTTCAGCCGCTGCTGGCAGAACTGCCGCGGATGGCCGGTCTGCCGATACCTTTCGAGCGCAAACGCGCAGGTCGCGGATCAATCTTTGGAACGAATGGTGCAACTCGGTGAGGAAAGTCAGAGCAAAGTCTATTTCTCAGCCATGGTGAGCCCGTCGTACACCTCCGCGGTTGCGCAGGTCGTACAGATGGCAGGCGTTTCGGGCGCACGGAACAACACCATCCTCTTCGACTGCGACCGCGAAAAGCCGGATGAAGTTCTGGACCTTTCCGAAAACTTCGGGTTGGTAAAGACCAGGGGGTTCGACGTGATGATTTTAGGCGTTTGCCCGCGCAAGTTCGGATACCGGCGTCAGATCGACGTTTGGCTTTCCGAATCCGACCATCAGAACCTCGAATTGATGGTCCTGACCGCGTACGTGCTCCTGGGGCATCCGGATTGGTCGGCGGCCCACATTCGGATACACGCCATCGTTCCCAAGGAGCACCTCAGCGAGCGTCGCGAGGAGATTGACAACCTCATCCATCATGGTCGCCTGCCCATATCCCCGCGGCACGTGCGCCTCATCGGCAGACAGCCCGAGGTATCCACCCGCGAGATCATCAACGAATACAGCGCGGCCGCCGATCTGACGATGGTGGGGTTTCGCGGGGAGCAGCTTGCCAGGGAGCGGGACCTGGACCTCCTCTCCGGCTATCCCGCTTTGGGCAACATGCTCTTCGTCAATACAGACACGCGCAAGCACATCTGATCGCGCGCCCCAAGGACGTGTTGCCATGGACGATGTCATTCTCTCCTTTGGGACTCTCTCGGCCCTGTTGCTCTTGGGGAAGTTCTTGCGCGTGAAGGTTCGTCTGTTTCAGGACCTGTATTTGCCCGCTTCGCTCATCGGTGGTGTGCTCGGTCTGGTCCTCATTTCGCTCTTGGGGCCCCGGATCCCTGAATCGTGGACCCGCGGCTGGGCGGCCCTGCCGGGGATCCTCATCAACGTGGTTTTCGCTGTTCTCTTTCTCGGTGCGCGACTGCCCTCTGTGCGTACTGTCTGGAACACTGCGGGACCGCAGCTTGCTTACGGACAGATCGTGGCACTGGGTCAGTACGTGGTGGGTTTGGGTGTCGTGCTCCTCGTGCTCGGTCCCCTGTTCGGTGTGCCCCCGCTTTTCGGAGTTATCGTCCCTGTGGGCTTCGAGGGTGGGCACGGGACAGCCGCCGGTCTGGAGTCGACTTTTGTGCGCCTCGGTTGGGCTGAGGGGAAGGACCTGGGCCTCGCGTCGGCCACGATCGGAATGGTCAGTGCGATCGTCGTGGGCATCGTCCTCCTCAACTGGGCGGCCCGCCGCGGCCACGTTCGCGAAATCGACGACCCGAGAAGGATGAGTCCCACCGAACGTTCGGGAATCGTGCCGGCCGAAAAGCGCGAAATGTTCGGTCGCCTGATCACCAACCCCGCCTCCATCGATTCGCTCGCCCTGCAGCTTGCGTTCGTCGGGCTCGCCATTCTCATCGGCTACGTCATGAAGGCGACGCTACTGACCGTTGCGGCATGGGCCGCCGACGGCGCGCGCGCGATTCTTGCGGGCTTCCCACTCTTTCCGCTTTGCATGATCGGCGGGTTGATCGTGCAGTGGGGGCTCTCGCGCTTTTCGAGGCAGCAACTGACGGACCACGGTCTCATGGAGCGCATTGGCGGTCTGGCGCTCGACTTTCTCGTCGTTGCGGCCGTTGCCACGATCCGACTTGACGCGGTCGCTCGTGACATCGTGCCGCTGCTGCTCGTCTGTGCGGCGGGGGTTCTGTGGAATGTGTTTTGCGTCCTCTGGCTTGCGCGGAGGCTGCTGCCGACTCACTGGTTCGAGAGGGCGATTGCCGAGATGGGTCAGTCGATGGGGGTGACGGCCACCGGGCTGTTGCTCCTGCGCGCTGCGGATCCGCGCGCAAGGACGGACGCACCGGCCGCGTTTGCGATGAAGCAGATGTTGCACGAGCCCTTCATGGGCGGCGGACTATGGACATCGACGGCCGTGATTCTCGTGGCCCTGCAGGGAGGTTGGTTCGTTCTGTTTCTTGCCGCCGCACTGATCACAGCGTGGCTCGTTGTGTGGCTTCTGCTCTGGAGAAAGCTCGTGCCCGGGCCACGCGCGGCCCCCTAACCGGGTGCTGAAGAATTGGCGGCGCATGGGGTTTTGCCCTGAGCGGGCGCTTTGCCTGATCGAGAAGGAAGCCGCGTCGGGTGGTAACCGGTTCTGCGCACTGCATCGAAGCCAGCTGGCCAGAAGAAGAACCTCCCGAAAGAGGCGTTCCGCAAGGCGGAATCGAGGGGCGTCCCGAATCCGAGTACATGTTCGCGAATCTTCGAGTCATTCGGCCAAAGACTTCATCCACCAGAGCCCGAATCGGTCGAAGCGGATGATCGTTCGGAATCCGCCTCTCCATTGAAACATAACTGAACAGAGCTCCCTGGTTGTTGTCTTCACCGCGCATGAAACCCCCATCCGCCGCCGCACAGAAAGCCAGGAAACTTCGGCTTTTTCAGCACCCTGCTAACCGGAAGAGCCGGCCATAAAGGCGACGGCTCATTTGGTCTTCATTTTCCACACTCCCGTCCAGCCTGCTTCGGGTGGGTTGTCCCGGAAGTAGGCTGAGCGTGCCACGAAGAGTCGCGCGGCCTGATCGCCCGGCCGCAGTTCCTGCGAATGGCGGAAGGCCTGGTCCGCGTCCTCCCACCGCCGCTGCCGATAGAGCACGAGTCCCTGCTCGAAGGCCTTCACCCACCGCAGAGTCTCCTCAGAAAGGGCTCCCTGGCGACCGAGCAGTTCAAACACGCGAACGGGTTCCTCTTTGCCCTTCACCTGAATGAGATCCAGCTCGCGCGCGACGAGTCCTGTCGTCTCGGCCCAAGCGGCCTCGGAAATCAGGATCCTGCTTCCGTACTGCTTGTTGGCGCCCTCCAGTCGAGACGCGAGGTTGACGGTGTCTCCCATGATCGTGAAGTTGCGCGCGGTCTCCGAACCGATGTTGCCCGCGACCACTTCGCCGGTGTGAATGCCGATGCGCAGGTCGATTGGATCCAGCACGCTGCGGATGCCCAGCGCCTCGCCCAGCTGCGAATTGAAACCATCGAGCTCCGCCACTTGGTCGAGGGCGCTCTCACAGGCCAATTGCGACCGCTGTTCCGCGGCAACGAAGGGCGGCCCCCAAAAGGCCATGATGGCATCGCCCACGAACTTGTCGATCACGCCGTCCCGGCTGCGCACTCGCTCGCTCATCACGGTCAGGTAGCGATTCATGAGTGAAACGAGCGCGGGAGGCGTCAGCTTCTCGCTGATGGAGGTGAAGCCCGCCACGTCCGAGAAGAAGACGGCCATCGTCTCGCGTGTGCCCAGACCCGTGTCAGCCTGATTGTCGAGGAGCTTCTCGACGATTCGAGGATCGATGTACCGCCCAAAGGTTTGCTTGATGCGTTCCCGGTCCCGCAGGCCGAGGGCCATGGTATTGAAGCTGCGCGTCAGGTCCCCGATTTCATCGCGCGTGGTCCGGGGGAGAGCGATCTCCAGGTTTCCCGATGCGATCTCCTGCGTGCCGGAGACCAGACGCCGAATCGGCCCGACGATTCCGTTGGCAAAGATCACCGAAAGAGCGACGCCCAGAAGCACTGCGAGAGCCGTGGAGGCGATGCTCACCGTAAGCACCTCATCCGCATGCCGGCTCGCCAGGGTGGCCGAGCGCGAAATAAAAGACTCGACGTGCGTCCGGACCGAATCAAGGGCCCGGTCGAAGTCGTTCTCCTCCTGTTCGACCACCGCCTCGAGAAGCCGGCCCGTGTTCACGTTCGTCCGCAGCGCCCTGAGCGTTTCGGCGAAGTGGGACTCCAGTTCCTTATGTTCCTTCTGGATTCGAGTCACTTCGGTCGTGAGCTGCTTCAGTTCGGCATGGTCCACGCTGTTGACCCGCAGGGTCCCGGCAGTCTCCAGGAGTTGGCGGCACGTAGCTATCTCCGAGTCCACCTGATCGCTGCGCGTGCGAAAAGCCTTCTCCTCGCGTTCGACCAGCGCCCGCGGCGCGCTGCCCAGTTCATAGAAGCGCACCAGCCGAGCGAAGTTCAGTTCCTGCTCGAGCGCGTGCGCCCGCATCTGCTCGATGCATCGCAGGATCTTGAGGTAGCTCCCGGCCACCAGGTGGAGCTCCCGCGTCACCCCGGCCACCCGATACGCGGAGAAGGCCGCAACCGCGGCCATGGCCAGAAGAAGGAAGGCGAGGATGCCCAGGATCTTTGCGCGAATGGTGAGTCGCATCATCGGTACCTACTCCCGTTGTCACCTGCCTGCGCGTTCCGGGCAAGAGATTTTGCGCTCAGCGGTTGCTCGCGAGGCCGTCGCAATGGGAGGCGATCAACCACCGAGAGTCACAATTTCACGCGGGTCCGTCGGGGCAGACGCCCACCGCGTGGAGCATCACACCCAATGCGGGCCGAGAGGAACCCATCCCCAAGAAGAACGAGCGACAGGGTTGAGGCCTGCAACCTTCTGATACGAGGTGGACTATTCGCGCGAAGCCTTCTTCATGGGCGCGCTCAGCGCCAGCTCCCTGGTGCTGGGGTCTCTGCTGGGTGTACGATTACGTCCTCCGGCGCTGGTGACTTCGGCTCTGACTGCTTTTGGCGCGGGCGCTCTCCTGGCCGCGCTCAGCGTGGAACTCGTAGCCACGACGGTGCTGGACCGCAGCGCCGGCCATGCAGCTCTGATTGGAGCCCTCCTTGCAGGCGCCATCTGCGGCGGACTGCTCTTTGTGTCGCTCGACAGCCTCGTCAGCAGCGGCGGCGGCTACCTCAGGAAAACGGCCACAACCCTGTCGTTTCTCGGACGGCGCCAGCGCCGACGCTCCAGCGCCCTTCTGAAAGAGTTGAGTCGCATACGGTTCTTGCGTAAGATTCCGCCCCAGGAAATCCAGGTTCTTGTGAACCTGGTGCTCCCGGAAGAATTTGCCGACGGATCAGTGCTGTTTCGACAGGGCGATGAAGGCGATAAACTGTACTTCATTGAAAAAGGTCGGATCCAGCTATTCGAGAGCGGCAAAACGATCGATGAATTGGGCGAAGGCGACGTTGTCGGCGAAATCGCGCTGTTAACCGGCGCGCGGCGCACCGCAGAAGCGCGCGCTCTTGGAAAAGTCATGGTGCTCTCCTTGAGCCGCGCGAATTTCCAGCGCCTGCGTGAAACGATGCCCGAACTGGACCGCGAAGCCTCGCATCTGGCTGCCCACCGTCTGGAGAAGGTGGAAGCGCGCAACCGCGACCATCTGGAGGAAGAAGAAGCTTGGTACCGTCAGGCGCGCCTTGCGCTCAGCGCGGGCGTATCGCCTCCCACATCCTCGCACCTGCGCAAACTGGCGGCCGAAGAAACCAACGCACCGCTGGCCATCTGGCTGGGCATCCTGCTGGACGGCATTCCGGAAAGTCTGGTGATCGGAGCGGCGGTGCCGGGCATGATCAAGCTGAGCGGTCTGAGCCAGCCTGGTTTCTGGGAGATCGTTCCCTGGACGTTGATCGCCGGGCTTTTCCTTTCCAATTTTCCGGAGGCGCTTTCCAGCAGCGTCGGCATGAAGCTACAGGGCTGGGGCAGCCTGCGCGTCGTAGCGCTGTGGTGCACGACGCTGCTCGTAACCGCTGCGGGAGCCATGGTGGGGTACTTCTCCGTAAGCTACCTGGAGCATTCGACCATCATCTTTCTGGAAGGATTGGCCGCTGGCGCTATGCTGACCATGATCGCGCAGACCATGATTCCCGAAGCGGTGCACACGGGCAGTCCTGTCGTTTCCGGCCTGAGCACGCTGGCCGGCTTTTTCGGAGCGGTGGCTTTTAAGCTGCTGGAATGAAGCTGTTTCACCGCGTCATGAACCCGCGGATCGTGGGTTCTCGCCAGTCGTACCCCACTCCGCGTCCCGGCCACCCCGGTCGCGTCATCGCGCGATTCACATATCGGTCTTCCTTCCGCGAATGAGGACCCGAAGATCGGGGTGCGGGGTGACCGCGACGCGGAATTGCGGGGCAGACGGGACTACTCGCGCCTCCCTGGCGCTCGTTCACGATCGGTGGCAAGCGGGCCCGGCTCCGGTCCCGCTTGCATTCGTAGTGTGCGCTAAGCGCGCACCGCGTGCATGAACCCGCGGATCGTGGGTTCTGGCCAGTCGTACCCCACTCCGCGTCCCGGCCACCCCGGTCGCGTCATCGCGCGATTCACATATCGGTCTTCCTTCCGTAAGCGCTCATTTCCCCCACCTTCCAGCGGGCGCGTCACTGTGATAACGTC
>CAZPFB010000149.1:0-10797 GCA_964585735.1 uncultured Leptospiraceae bacterium | reverse complement strand
GGAGGTGAGGCGCCTTGCCGAGGTTGCGGGACGTGCGTGTGCAGCGGCATTCTGCTTCCTCGGATTCTTTGGATGCATCGGTTGTTTCGTTGATGGGCGCGGGGCACCCATGGAAATCGAAACCGGGGTAGACCAGACCGGCCGCTGGTTCGCGGTCCGCGACTCGGTGGGCAAGAACGTTACGGAGATCGTGTCTGCGGTGGTCGAGATCAGGACGCATCCAGGCGGAAAACTCCTTTGGAAGACGGAGTTGTTCGCGCTCCGGGCTGGGAGGATCTATTATGGCGTGTACGACGAGGAAGCCTGTTCGAGGCGGAATGCAGAACTGAAACGGGAATCGTGTGCCCCTGCGCCGCCTCTCCTGCCACGGACACATTACTCATGCAACATCGTTACAGACTCAGCAGTCAGACGGGTCCTTCCTCGCGTCTTTGTCACGGACAACTGAACGACTGGGCAATAGTGCAACACAGAAACCTATGCAGCCCTCTCCTTCCATTCATACATATGCATCAGTCCGCCACAGACCGGAATGGAGCGTAGTCTGCGGCCGGGAAGGCGATCCTGCTGTCCCTGCCCGCGACGCCTCACTGACCGGCGTGGAGTAGGTCCGATTGGTGATCGCCTGACGGAGCTGGACCGTCGCCCATGCTTCGTTGCCGGGACTCTGGTGCGTGTGCAAAGGCGTTTCTGCGCAAAACCGATGCGATTCCGTTCCGGCCCGCCCACCCCCCGCCTCCGGCCCGCGCACCGTCACGCTTCGGGGAGCCCGCAGCAACCCTCCAACCCCAGGAATTTTGTACGGCCCGCCGTCTGGATTGCCGATCCCTTGGGCATGGAAGCACGCACCCCCGCCATCAATCCCGCCCTGGACGACATGATTGCAAGGGGGCAGCTCAGCCCGGCCAAACTCACGGATCTCATTCGGGTACGGGCCATCGTGGAGCGGTTCGCCGCCCGCCCGTACTTGGCCGACGACGAGGTGAAGGCCCTCGAAGAGCGCTACGGCGCCCGGCCGGACATCGTTTCGTACGCGGACTACTTCCAGACCGAGATTGCCAGCCGGTATTTCGAGCTCGATGACGCCTCTTTTGGCCGGATCGTCGACACCGTGCGGTTCGACCTCATCGCGGCTGTGAAGATCTTCAGCGGAAAGCCGCAGGCCTTCTGCGACGCCGTTCTTGCGGCGGGCGAGGATGCCTACCGGCACGAGCCGGAGACTTGGACCCCGGAACAAGAAGAAGCGGCGCACCTGTTTGTACTCTGCAACTATTTCCGCGACCTGGGGTTGGCTCAGGCACAACTCTCCCGCGCCGACGAAGATTGGTTCGACGGTTTTGTGAATGAAACGAATTTCGCCGTCGGTTGATGCTCGCCACGCCCGGGCGACCGCGGTCCCGGCCGCGTTGCTCTGGGTCGCGCTGCTGATCGGGCCAGCCTCCTCCGCGGTGCGAGCGCAGGCAGCCGGGCAGGGGCCGGGCCCCCAAAAACCCGCAGTGGTCAAGGAAGTCCTGCCCGAAGAAACGCAGGAAGTCCGTCGCCTTCGCCCTTTGCCTGCCCTGATTGAAAACCAGGGTCGACTGCACTTCCGGTATGCCCGCGAGCTGCTCGCGGCAGGGAGGCTGTCGTCCGCGCTGGAACAACTCGACCGGTTCCTCCTCGTGTACCCCGCACATCCCTGGCGCTTCTTTGCCCACAGCGACCGAGGCCGAGCGCTCGAACGACTGGACCGCAAGGAAGAAGCCGTGCGCGCGTATCGGGCAGCGTACCGGGAAGCTCACAATCGGGAGCGGGGGGCGCTCGCGTTCCTACGTGCCGGGAGGCTCTTGGCCGAGTTGGGTCGCGAGGCAGAGGCCCGTGAGGTCTTCGTTCAAATCGTACGCACGCGCCCAGCGTCGCGGGCGGCCCGCCTGGCGGAAATTGAGTTGCGCGCTCTTCGATTCCTTGACGGCGCACCGGCTCCGGCCGAGCCTGAACGCGGGTCGCAGGATCCGGCTCCAAAGGGGGAGAACCCCTCCAAGGAAGAGAAGCCGGCCGAGGGCGGTGAGCGGCCCGCCAGGGATGTCCCGAAGGGGGAGGCGCCGGAGGAAGCGCCCGGGGACGTGCCGGCGGGAAAAAAACCTTCCGCGTAGGTTCGACGGCCCGAACCGGTAAACCGATACTGGCACTGTATGCCCTCCCTGCGGTTGGGAGGCGTCGGAGTCCGTCCACAAGTCGCAACCATGGCTGGCAATTTCCAAATGGTCAACTACCGGGCCGGATCCTACGTGATCGTAGAAGGCAAGCGGGACGCGAACAATTTCTTCATCATTCGAACCGGCAAGCTCCAAACTCAGAAGAACACGCCCGTGGTCGGGGAAGACGCCACGCAGGTGCTCGGGCCGGGGGACTTCTTCGGCGTCGTCAGCGCCATGTCCGGGCACAGCCGGATTGAATCAGTCATCGCGCTTACGGACTGCTCGCTCATCGCGGTCAACAACGACCAGTTCGGCCTGCTGATCCAGAAGAATGCCCCCGTGGCCATGAAGATCATCCGCCAGTTCTCGGCCAAGCTGCGCGCCATCGACACGACGATTACCCGCCTTTCTTTTCGGAATGCCGTCGAGGAAGATCCGAGCCACCTGTTCGACCTCGGCGAGTACTGGTACAACCAGAAACGCTACAACCACGCGGCTTACGCGTACCAACGCTACCTCCAGTGGCTGCCGAACGGGCCCAAGGTCAGCCAGGGCAAGATGCGGCTGCAGTCCATGAACAAGCCGCTGAAGTTGCCGCCCACCCCGGAGAGCAGCATCAATCGGTCTTTCACGATCGACGAGATGGTGTTCTCGGAAAACGAGCCCGGTCGTGAGTTGTACATCATCCAGAGCGGCCGCGTGAAGATCACCAAAATGGTGAACGGACAGGAAGTGATGCTTGCGGTTCTGCAACCGGGGGACATCTTCGGTGAGATGGCGCTATTGGACAACAAGCCGCGCAGCGCTTCGGCCATTGTGGCCGAAGACTCGGTGATGCTGGCCATCAACAAGGCCAACTTCGAAGGGATGGTGAAGGCGCAGCCGCAGTTGGCAACCAAGCTGATCACGCTCCTCTCCGAACGCATTTGGATGGCATACCGCCAACTCGGAAACCTGATGATCTCGGATCCCGCCGGTCGCCTGTTCGACACTCTGCTGACCCTGGTAGAGAAGCACCGCGTGAAGATTGCACCCAAGGCCAGCTACACCTTCGACATCGGCGGCAAAGACCTCCTGAAGATGGTGGGCTACGACCCGCAGAAGGACGAACGCCTCGTGCTCGAGATGCTCAAGAACCGCTGGATGAAGCTGGACGGTGGCGTGCTGATCTGCCTGGACCTCGGCGAACTCGAAAAGCAGGTGGCCTTCTTCCGCAAGAAGGCCGCCATGGAACGCAAGCGCGAGAAGTCGGCGTAAGCGGCGGATGCGGTGGGGCTCTTCGGCCGCGTCAAGAGGCGCGGGCTGTGTTCCAGCGAGCGCGGGTGCGTTTGGCGAAGTCACTCGAACCCGGAGCGGGTGTGGTTTCGGAAGGAGGGCGAGCGCTCGCGCGTTCGAGACGGCTGGCTTCAAGCGCACGAACTTTCCGGCGGCGTTCACGCCGGTTTGAGCCGCCATCGGGAACCACGGTCCACCGCGCCCTCGAGTTGCGACAGGGGCGCGCGGTCGGCGTGCGCTTCCTGAACGAATCGCATAACAAACACCGGGCAGCCAACGCCCTTGCGCTGTCCAATTCTCGACACCCGCGCTTCGCAGACAGCGGACCTTCGTCGAACGACGGTTCCCGACCCCGGGAATCTGCCTGCCGAAAACGGGTCTGTCCGCGAAGTGCACTCAGACGCAGCATTTCGAGGGACGGCACGCCACGTGCATGCGCATTGGGCAGCCGCCCACCAGGCTGGCCTGAATACACGACACAGGATAACCAGAGGTTCCTATGATCTCCAAAAAGCTTTCGCTTTCAGCAACGCTCTTACTCGCCGCCCCGTTCCTCGCGCTGACGGGCCTGTCGGCGCAGGCGGGCAGCACCGTAAAGACCATCTATGTGCACGGATTTCACCCCGGCTTCGGTCAACCATCCGGGATCATCGCCTGCCATGGGCAGACGACCGGCACGTGTGACGGGAACTGGGTGACGAAGTACGCCTCCGACAATGCAATCTTCGTGGGCTACGACGGGCGCATCGACCCCATCAGCACTTCGAACTCCCTTTCCGGCACGATGCGATTGCTCGACGTGCTCAACAAACATTGCCGCAAGGACCAGGGCAAGCAGTGTCGGATCATCAACCACTCGATGGGCGGGCTCGTAACGGCGAACGTCATTTCCAAGTACGCTGCCGCCTACAATATCAACTACGTCGTGGGCCTGGCTTCGGCGCAGGGCGGTTCGGTGCTTGCCGAAATCGCCACGCCCGTTGCAAACATCGTCAACGTCGTGGGCTGGGCGCTGTCCATCTTTGGAACGGACATGCAGAACATGGCTGTGTATCGCCTCCGTCGGGACGGCGCGCGTCTCTCTTTCAACCACTACGCAAGCTCGGTGTTGACGTACCACATCTCCTCCAACAAGGATAACTTCTTCGTGAACGCCATCCAAAAGGGCAGCAACGACACGGTAGTCGAGTTTCAGAGCCAGTGTGCCTACCCGGCGGTCGAAGCTTTCTCGCAGTGCGGTGGCGAAACGATCAAAAGGAACTGGTACTGCATTGCCTTTTGCAAATATGACACGCACGCTCCGTATGCGTCTCACCGAGATCATCCGAACTTCAGCCGTACGGGTGTTCAGGCTTCCCACCGCAGCGGGGAAAGCGATGCACTCACGCGCCACAGTACCTACCATCGCGTTCCGGGCACGAGTTCCGGAGGCAGCTACACGACAGGCGGGGGCGGATACGGCGGATACTGATACTCTCCGGCTGACAGCAGACATCTTTGGAGAAAGGGAGGCCCCAGGGCCGCCCTTTTTCCTTTTGGCGGGACGGGCGGATCCGGGAAGCACAGGGGGATGGGCATGAATCGCAGAATGGTGTTGGGGCTGGTGGTTCTGGGCGTCGTAGTTCTCGGCGCGCTTTTCTTCATCCTGCTGGACGACGGTAGCGGGTCCGACAATGGCTCCCGGCGCTCCTCGAAGGTGGCTCGTGAGTTGATCGATTCCAGCCCCGCCGATTTTGAATCGCGCGTCCGCAATGGCTTCGACGTGCCGGTGGACCAGTTGCTTGCCGACTACCGCATTCTGATGCAGTACCCACCCAATTCCCGTCCCCTTCGTCCTTCGGACGTTGGCCTGATCGACTTCCAGCGCATCAAGATGCCGGAGGATCCCGTTCTGGTGGAAAAGGGCGGTCGCACTCAGGAGCCCGAGTACACCTGCGTTCTTCAGCCGGATAGGCACGTCGTTTTCGAGGGAGCGCTCGTGGAAGCAGTACTCCTTTGCCACGACAGCGGCCGGAAGGGACCTGTTCGCGTGGAAACCAAGAAGATCCTGCTCGAGCGCCTTCAGGACGACGCGAACGGGAAGACGCAACGGTTCGGGTTGCCTTCACCAGAAGTGCTCGTTCAAAAGGATAACCGCGTCTCGATACGATATCGTCCTCGAAGAGAGGATTGGGGTAACGTCGCCATGAAGGTGGACTTTGCGATTCCGGGGGCGGCCAGCGTACCCGTCCAGACCCGGAGCGCGGTCTTCTTCGTTTCGCCGGAGACGCCGGCCGTCTTCACCGGCATCATCGACGAAGGCCTGGTCGATGGATCCCTGGTTGTGACCGTCGGTCTGAACGTACGCCGCGCGGGCCGCTACGAAATAGAAGCCAACCTGTTTGGGACCGAGGGCCAGCCCATCACGTACGCGCGCGAGAAGGTCCGTCTCAGAGCCGGCCCGCAATCCGTGAAGCTGCTCTTTTTCGGGAAGATCTTCCATGACCGAAACGTGAGCGGACCCTATCTCCTTCGCGGGCTGCGCGGACACCAGGATACCGGACTCGACCCGGACATTCTCCTGTTGCCACCGGACGAAGTGACGCGCCGTTTGGCCGCGCGCCACGGACCCGCCATTCCCGACCGACGCATCATTCCGCCCTTCGAGAAAGAGCACAGGACGGTCGCCTATCCATTGGCCGAGTTCTCGAACCGCGAATACGACTCGCCGGAGAAACGCGAACGCCTGAGGCGGCTCCAGGAGATGGAGCGCCGGGAGTGAGACCCGACACTCGAATGGTCGTCACTCAATCGCGCAGCGCTTCCTCGAATACCTCAATGGGTTGCGCGCCCTCTACGAGCCGTCCGTTCACAACGAAGGTGGGAGTGCCGCGGACACCCAAGCGTCCTCCTTCGTCAATGTCCGCTTCGATTTGTCTCTTGGTGTCATGAGAGTCGAGGCAGCGTCTGTATTTCGCGCGATCGACTCCGAGTTTGACCGCGCGCTGCTCGAGCGCGATCGCATCGAGTCCATCCGAGCCGCCCTGGAACACTCCGTCGAAGAAAGCGGCGTGCGCCCCTGGTTTTTCGCGAAATACGCACCTGGCAGCAAGGTGCGCGGCCACTGCACGGCGATGCCTGCTCAGCGGGAAATCCTTGTGCACCCACCTGAGACGCGCGCCGTATTTCTGGCGCAGGCCGGAGGCGATCTTCTGCGAGCGTCGGCAGAAACCACATTCGAAATCCGTGAATTCCACGATGACCAGCGGCGCGTCGCCGGGCCCTCGGGTGGGGCTGCCCTCGGTGCGCACCTGAATCCTGCCGCCTTCCCTGGGGGCGGAAGTGAGCGGCGAGTGTGTGGGGAGCCCGATGAGAATGGCGGCGACGGCGGCGGTCAGCAGGTAGGTTGCTCTGTGCATTCGCCGATGGTTCGCTGACGCGGCAGGCAAGGCAAGTCGGATTGCATTCGGGTGTTCGGCGGGATGAG
This sequence comes from uncultured Leptospiraceae bacterium, assembly GCA_964585735.1. Lineage (GTDB taxonomy): Bacteria > Spirochaetota > Leptospiria > Leptospirales > Leptonemataceae > CAZPFB01. Next base: position 3,879 of record CAZPFB010000149.1, on the reverse strand, counting down.
GAGTAGCCGCGGACGGAAGCTCGTCGCCTGCTACAAGAGTCACCGCCTCCACTATCAGCGCCCGTGCAGGAAACGCACGGCTTCTTTTATGATCTCTTCATGGTGGCCAATCCAAACGTGTCCGCCGCGTTCGAAGCCCAAAAACCGGGCTCCCTTAACTTGCTCCCTGGTGTACTTCGCCGCTTCGTACGTCCCGTAGAGGTCATCCTTCAGGCTTACTGCCAGGGTTCGAGCACGAACCTTTTCGAGCGCATAGCGCGGCAAATTCGAGACGATGACCGAGTCGTTGAGAAGCCCCGCGCGGCGAATGCTGACTGGAAGAATGGAATCACGGATCAGCTGCGCGCGCGCTCCCTTTCCGAAGCCTGTGCCAGGACCAAGGGCGGCGTGCCCAGAATGAAACGGGAAAGCCGCGCGACGCAAGTTCCCGGCCCAAGAGGAGGCCCTGGTCGAATCCGCCGCCCGCTCCATGGATCAGGAGCAGCACAGGCCCGGTGCCGACCTCCGCATATTCGATGGGCCCGCACTTCGTTTCGGCAATTTGACTGCCGCTGGCCACGCGGGCGAACGCGCGGCGGATCTCGGCGGAGTAGGCCATCCCCAAGCGCACGGAAAAGAGGAGGACAATTGCCGCGGCGATTCGCAACACCCAGTGGATGGCTCGGCGCATACTGGTTACATGTAGCTGTTCCTCGTGGCCGCGGTGGGAGTTACGCTTACCGGAAAGCGGAGACACAGTCCGGTCCTCACAGGCAGCGGCGAAGAAACGAAATCTGGTCGGCCACGGCGCGCTCGAAGTATGCCCCGGTGTAGATGCCGAAGTGATCGACTTCGTAACGCTTCACTTCCGCAAGCTTCCCCATGATTTGCTTCACGTTCCCCGCCGAGCGCGGAGAGACAAGCAGGTCGCGCTCGGCAACCTGAATCAGCAGTGGAACGCGAACTTCGGCTGCGAACTCGATGGGGTTGTAGCCGGACATGCGCAGGATGCCGCGCGGACAGAATTCGTTGCGAAAGGGTCCGCTGACGAGCCGGGCGTATCCCTCCAGCGCGCCGGGCGCCGTCAGCATGGCCACCGTACCCGGCCTGCCGACAATGGGAATGCGATGTGGCGAGAGCCCGAAGCGGGAACGGCCCATGTCCCGCTGGGCGTGCATGAACAACAGGAGGAGAGAGCCGAGCCCGCGCTGCTCCAGCAGCGCCTCGCTGTCCGAGTCGCTGTCGAGCGCGGGCACCTGAGCCACCATGCAGCGCAGCTCGCGGTCCTTCGCGGCGAGCATGAGACCGTAGCCTCCGCTCGCGGACGTGCCCCAGGTGCCCACGCGTTTCGAGTCGATGCGCGGGTGCTGCCGAACGAACGCGATGGCAGCGCGAAGGTCTTCGAGCTGCTCGGATATGAAGAAGAGCTGCCTGGGTTCTCCGTCGCTGTTACCGAAGTAGCGATAGTCGATGATGAGGGTGGCCCAACCTTCTTTCAAATAGCGAAGCGCGTACTGTTCGAGCAGCCTGTCCTTGGTGCCCCCGAAGCCGGTGCTCAGGACGATGGCGGGAACCCGCGCGGACCCCTTGGGCAAATACAACCACCCGCGAACGGTTACTCCCCTTACGGGAAAGCTCACGTCCTGGCGTCCGGCGGGTGGCGGCTCTTGGGCGCGCTTTGAGCCGTCCGCGTCACCGATTTCCGGGAACGGCTGCGGCAGCACCGCGAAGCCGGGCCCAAAGACGACCACCACGAGATACAGAACCATCGATGCCAGAAGGATGGCCAGAGCTATGCCAATTCGTTTCACGGTCCTTACCTCGGTTCCAGAGATCTTTTTTCGTATCGCCTGTCGAAATCGGTGGAGCGGCCGGCGTCTCAGGGCAAATCTAACCCAAGGAGAGACCAAATGCAGTACATGCTTTTGCTCTACGACAACGAAAAACGCGCGGAAGGCTACGGTGAGGAGGAGTTGGAGAAGTGGTTTGCGATCACCGACGAGCTCCAGAAGGCCGGGAAGATGGTCGGTGGGGAGGCCCTGAATCCCACCTCCACGGCCACGACCGTTCGCCAGAACGGGAAGTCCGTGGTGACCATGGACGGCCCCTTCGCGGAGACCAAGGAGCAACTCGGCGGCTACTACATCATCGAGGCCAAGGATATCGACGAGGCAGTCGCCTGGGCCAAGAAGATGCCGCACGTTCCCAAGGGAGGGTCGGTTGAAATCAGGCCGGTCATGAAGTTCGATGCCTGAAGACCTTTCGGGCTTCGATTTTCACAGCGCATTCGATGGCGTCTTTCGCGAGTCGTACGGCCGCGTGGCGGCCGCGCTCGCGAAGGAGTTTCGGGATCTCGAACTCTCCGAAGATGCGCTTCAGGAAGCCCTCACCGTGGCCGCGCGCAGGTGGCCCCGGGAGGGCATTCCGGACAATGCCGCGGGGTGGCTTTATGTGGTTGCCCGGCGCAAGGCGATTGACGCCCTTCGACGCTTTTCCCGCCAAAGCAAACGCGCGCTCTCGAGCGCGCGCCATGACCCCCCGCACGACTCCGGCATGAGTGCCATGTACGGCGTGAGCGGTCCACCGGACGAGCGCCTGAGTCTGATTTTCGCCTGTTGTCACCCCGTGATCAACGAACCGGCGCAGGTAGCCCTGACGCTGCACACGCTCACCGCCCTGAGCACGGCCGAGATCGCGGCGGGTTTTCTCCAGAAAGAGGCGACGGTCGCCCAGCGCATCGTGCGCGCCAAACAGAAGATCAAGAAAGCGGGAATCCCTTTTGCCATTCCCGACATCGAGAACTCACCGGAACGTTTGGCCGGCGTACTTTCCGTGATCTATCTGATATTCAACGCGGGGTACACCGCGCACAGCGGACAGGCACTCCTCAAGACCAATCTGTGCGATGAAACTGTGTTCCTCGCGCGCATGCTCGTGCAGCTCCTGCCGGAACATTCGGAAATCGAGGGGCTGCTCGCGCTGCTCCTCTTTCAGGACGCACGACGAGAAGCGCGCGTGGCCGCAGATGGCAGTCCCGTGCTTCTGGCCGACCAGGACCGGACCACGTGGGACCGGGCCAAAATCGAAGAAGGTATGCGTCACCTACAGGGGGCGCGCTCGCGATCCGAGGCGGGCTTCTACCAAACGCAGGCCGAAATCGCAGCGGTGCACGCTCTGAGTCCGCGCGCCGAAGACACGAGGTGGCCGGACATTCTGCGTCACTACGATCGGCTGCTGGCCATCTATCCTTCGCCGGTGGTGCACCTCAACCGGGCCGTGGCTCTGAAGCAGGCGGTCGGGCCCGACGTGGCGCTTCACACTTTGGAAGAAAGCGGAATCGGGGAGCACCTCGACAGCTATCACTACTACCACGCGACCCGAGGTGAAATGCTCCTCGACCTGGGCCGAAATGCCGAGGCGAAGCAGTCGTTTGCGCGCGCGTGGGAACTCGCCGGCAACACAGGTGAGCAGGCGCATCTCGAGCGGCGCATGGCCGTTGCGGAAGAAGGCGTACGCGGCGAGTGATTCGGCTGAACCAGAGGGCTCATGGCGCTCACTTCCGTCCGTGCAAATAGGGGTCAAGGCGTCGGAAGAGGTCCACGCTGAACTTCAGGGCTGACGCGGGCGCCAGGTGCTCTCCATCCGTGGGGCTTCTGGGATCTTCATGGGTAGAGGGCCAAATCTCCCATATGGAATAGGATCGCGGTTCGCAGATGCTCGAATTTTCGGAAACCTCGCGCCCGCGCGATGAGTGTCTTTACCCTCGCGTTGATCGACTCCGAGCCAGCATTCGTGATGGGGTGGTCGACATAGTTTAGCAAGCGATCCAGGTGTCGTTTCAACATTTGCGTGCGCCGGTGAATTCCTGCCCCTGAAACCGACCCAATCCTGCCACTCCGC
>CAZPFB010000148.1:0-11063 GCA_964585735.1 uncultured Leptospiraceae bacterium | reverse complement strand
CAGAACGTTCTCGATCAGTTCGTGTTCCGATTTCTGAATCGTGCCCGCGCGCACACCCTCCTCGACGATTTGGAGGATCTCGTCCGCGGTCAGGCGCGTCTCCGAGAAGCTGGTTCGGTCCTTGAAGGGTCGGAGCACGATGTTGCTGGATATGGTTAGAACCTTCGTAAAGGATCGAAAGGCCCGCGCAAAGAGTCCGAGGGGATAGGCGATGCCCAGAGCGTACTGCTCCGCATAGTGATGCGCCAGTGATTTGGGCACCAATTCCCCGAACACCAGGGAAAGGTAGGTAATGGAGACCACCAGAAGCCCCACGGCAATCTCGAGGGCAAAGGGGCCCACGTACGGCAGACCGGAAAACGCCGGGGCAATGCGCGCCGCCAGTTGATTCCCGGCAAAGACCCCATTGAAAGCGCCCACCAGCGTCACGCCGATTTGGACAGTGGCAAAGAAGGTGTCGGGGTCGTTCTGGAGACGCTGGATGATTCGGGCGCGTTTATCCCCGTCGTCTATGAGCTGCTGGGTGCGGCTCTTGCGCAGAGAGATGATGGCGATTTCGGCGCCGGCAAAAAAACCGTTGAGCAGTATGAGCCCGAAAATGATGAGGAGTGAAAGAGTAAAACCAGCGTCCATTCGGAACCCGGCAACGGTAGGGCCGGCCGGATGCCCGTCAAAGAATTTATTTGTAGAAAATCGCAAAAAAGGGGCGACATGCGCAAAATCTTGGGCCAAATCGCCCTCCCGAGCAGTCGTCATTGGGTTCATGATTCACCTGAAAAGCAGCGCCGAGCTGAAAAGGATGCGGGACGCCGGACGGCTTGCCGCCGAAGTGTTGCACGAAACCGGCCTGCGCGTTCGGGCTGGAGTCTCCACGATGGAGCTCAATGACTTCGCCCACAAACTGACCCTGAAGCGCGGGGCCCAGAGCGCCCCCCTGAACTACAAGGGCTTCCCGCGCAGCATCTGCACGTCGGTCAACAACGTGGTCTGTCACGGCATTCCCCGCAAGGACGAGATCCTCAAGGATGGGGACATCGTGAACATCGACATCACGGTGATCCTCAACGGATACCATGGCGACACCTCGCGCATGTTTAGTGTGGGCACGATCAGTGATGCGGCCCGTACCCTGCTCACGGACACCGAAGAGGCCATGTGGGTGGGGATCCGCAAGATCCGCCCGGGCGGTCGCATCAGCGATATCGGGGAAGCCATTGACGACTTCCTCACCCCGCGTAAATACGGCATCGTCCGGGACCTGACCGGACACGGAATCGGGCGCAAGTTCCACGAGGAGCCCAGCGTCCCGCACTACCGTCAGAATCGCGTACGGAACGTCATGAAGCCCGGGATGACGTTCACGGTGGAGCCCATGGTCAACCGGGGAGACTGGCGGGTGACTTTCGACGAAGACGACGGTTGGACAGTTCGCACTGTGGACGGCTCCCTTTCGGCCCAGTTCGAACACACCTGCGCAGTCACGGACGACGGATTTGAGATTCTCACGCTGGCCGGATGAGGTTCCCCTCGGGGACAGAAGGGGACGGGGACGCGCCACCTTCTGGATGCTGCCCTTCGCGTTGCTGGTGGCCGCGTTGGGGACCGGTTGCCGGGCCACGACAGTGGAGAAGGTCAGGGCCACGCTGCACCACCTGGATCTTCCCGAGTTGGGAGTGACGCTGCTCCTGCCGGGCTTTTGGAATATCACCTATTCGGACCGGAGCTTCTATCAGGTCGTCGCCTCCGGCATCGGACCAAATGGCAGCCCGTCCACGTTCGAATTCCGAAGCCTGCCGAACCGCATCCGGGACACGTCGGCCAAGGTGCTGTTCGCCAACGGTTGGTACCAAAGCGCGCGAGACAACTACCCGACATGGGTCTTCATCAAGAGAAGCCAAGTCGCCGGAGACGTGGAGGGCACTTTCGAATTCGACGGCCGCTTCGAAAACAGTGGCGTCACATTCCGGCGTCTCGGAAAGCTGCGCTTTCGGGAGGAACGCGTGCACGCGATCTACTACACAACCCATGATCGGGACGCTTCCACGGCGCTCGAGTACTTCGAAATCGTCGATTCCCAGCACAAGTTCTACCGACCCTCGCGGGAGGGCGCCGGGTCGCTGCCGCCCGTCCTCGGGTTCGGAACCGTGGGAGGAGAGTCCCGATGAGCGTGGCCGAAGCCGTCATCATGTTACTGGGCGTGGCCCTGGGATTCTGGGGGCTGTTCCACCAACTCATCGTCGGGGCCGCCGTCACGATCTACAAGAACCTGGACGAGTCTGCTTCGCGGATCATGGTCATGACCTGGGTGGCTCAGGGCGCCTTCATGAGCTTCTGCGGCATTCTCTCCACCACGTTGGTGTTCCTTCACGGCCTGCGTACGGACGCGGTCCAAACGGCTCTCATCGTATGCTCCGCCGGTATGCTGTTCTTGTCCGGACACGTTTTCGTGTCGGGCTACCAGACCCACCTCAAGCCCATTCGCATTGGGGCGGTGATCGGCGGTGTCTATTCGCTTACCATTCTGGCTGTGATCCTGTTCACCTGATCGGGGAGAGGCGGGTGCTCGGGGTGGGTCCTTAAGAGACCGGGTTTCTCACCATTGTGGGTTTCGGGTCATTGGGCACGGCCTCGGCCACCTGACTGGTCGGAGGCCAGAAAGGGGATCAGAGCGCGGGCCACGACCGTGTGGCCCGCCGCCGAATAGTGAAGGTCCTCGTCGAACACCAGGCGTGGCTTTCCGGGGGCCGCTTCAACGCGGAAGGCGGGCGTCAAGTCGAGGTACAGAATCCCGGATTTTCGCGAGAACTGTGAGAGCTCGTGCTGGAGCGCCGAATCCGAGGCAAGCCACCGGGCGCGCACTGTGTAGCCGTATCGGCGATTGAGCTCGTGCTTTCGTGGGTCAAACTGTAATTCGGACGGGAGGTAGACCAACGTGAACTGCGCACCAAGCCGCCGGGCCTCATCGCGCATCTGCAAAACATACTCAGTGAGAAGTGCGAACCGCGCCCCGGCCCCCGCTTCCAGATCAAGGGACTGGCTGTAGTAGTCTGGAATCAACAGTCCACCGGCCAGGTGAATGAAACTGACACGACCCTGAGCAACATCCCTCAGCAGGTGCGGCCCGAGGCCCTCAAACCATCTGGACAGGCGGGCCTCGGAGACCCCGTTGGCCGCTGCGTACGCTTGAATAGTCTGCCGAAGTTGCGCCTCCGACATTTGGGGCCGATCGTCCGGCCTCGCGCCCTTCCTTATCCCCGATCAATCGTCGCCGGTACCGCGCAATGGCCCGTGAGTAGAGATACGAGTCCCCGGCGTCGTACACATCATTCGTGTACATACAGTAAATGACGTGTTTGGGACGCAAACCCGGACCCAGGGCACGCAGTTGCGCCAACGCCTGCCGGGGTCCATAGTCAACGATTCCGCCATTCACAACCGATCCGTAGGTCACCGAACGCCGGATTCGACCGACGAATGTCATCTCCTCGGGCCCACGAACCCATGTTGCCAAGCGGCGCCGAAACGCGCAACCGCTCCGCTGGGTCCACAGCGCAGTGGTAGGCTTGGAAACCCGCTGCCTCGGCTGGCGCAGACGGATTGGACCGCCTCATTTGCTCTGCAAAAGTCGCTCCAGTTCCTTGAGCTGAAACGGCTTCTGTAGTAGTCCGTCGATGCCGCAGGCCGCCATCTCATCACGCACGCTTTCGGAGGCGTAGCCGGTCATCAGGAGAATGCGCACCTTCGGATCCTGTGCGCGGATTTCGCGGGCCGCTTCGAGTCCGCCTTTTCCCCCGGGAATTGTGAGATCCAGGAGGACCACGGCGATGGGCTCACCGGCCGCGGCCGCTGCGCGAAAGGCGCGCACGGCCTCGTCGCCATCTCCGGCCATGACGACCGAGTATCCGAGCATCCTCAAGAGAACGGCCAGAGAATCGCGCAGTTCCTTTTCGTCGTCCATGACCAGAATCTTGCCGCAATCGCTCGCCTCCGTCGCCTCGGTCCCTGCGGACGGCGACCGTGCCTCCTCCTGTTTCTCGGCTGCCTGCAGGTACAGATGAAAGGCGGACCCCCTACCGGGGCTGGACTCGAGTTCGATCGTGCCTCCGTGTCGCTTCATGATCGAGAAGGCCCTGGACATGCCGAGCCCGACCCCGGTTTCCTTCGTCGTGAAGAAGGGGTCGAAGATGTGCTCACGCACCTGCTCCGTCATCCCGGGACCATGGTCGCGTATGGACAGGCAGATGTAGCGACCGGGAGCGAGCCCCGCCACTGTGCCCGCCGATACGACCACATTCCTCGCCGAGACCTCGAGCAGGCCGGCATCGTTCATTGCCTGTCGGGCGTTGCGGACCACGTTCTCGATGACCTGCGTGATCTGCGCGGGATCGAAATGGGGAGACCAGAGGTGGTCGGGGACATGGAAATCGCAGCGAACGCCCGACCCCACGAGTGCAAAGGTCACCGCATCCTGCGCCAGGGGAAACAGGTACCCGGCGCGCTTCTCGGGCTCACCACCCCGCGCAAACGTGAGCAATTGGCCTGTCAGGCTGCGTGCTCGATCGATGGTCTCCAGGGCCCTATGAAGGACCCCGGCCACATCCTTGCTCTGATTCATGCGCTCGGCCAACTCCAGGTGTCCGTACAAGCCGGCCAGGAGATTGTTGAAATCATGCGCAATTCCGCCGGCCAGGAGCGCGATAGACTCCAAGCGTGCGTTGCGATCGGCGGCCTCCTCCAACCTGCGGTACTCCGTGATATCGAAAAAGGTCGTAACGAACCGATCCTCCACAAAAGGCGAAGTGGAGATGAGAAACGTGTGCCCCCGGAGCGGACTAACGTACTCCGTCTGAACGACGTCGCGGCGGTTGCGGTGCTCTTCCCAAAAACGCCGGATGACTTCGGGCGACATCCCGTAGAGCTGCGTGGCTGTATGGCCGACGACCTGAGTCCCCTGATAGTCGGCGGAATGATAGTAGGCCGGGTTCACATCCAGGACGCGATAGTCGATGACCTGGCCGTCTTTGTCGAAGACCAGTTCATTGAGGGCCACACCTTCGCTCATGGTCAGGAAGATGGTTCGCAGTTTTGCGTCCCAAGCCCCTCGGCGCGGTGAATACGACCTGCGCCGACCAGGGTGCGAAAGACGGTCAAGAACCTGCGCCAGAAACTCATGCGTATTCACCAACCAACGCGGGTCAGCCCGCATTTTTCAGCAGGGCGTGGGAGCGTGCCCGACAACCTGTCTTTCATGAATCCTGACGGGACGGTTTGGTACGGCAAAAAACCCACAAATCCGGCGATTTCTCACAAGGGCTCCCGTGTTCATGAAAAATGCAAAGTAGCCAGGGCCGAGTCCACCGGCTGCAGCAAGACAGCGCTCCGGACCGACTGGTCTGATCCTGGCTTGCGGCGGCAGCCCTGCGCGCGCGACGCCCCACCGGAGTCGCAATCAAACCTCTTTGGCCGGCAGACTGCCGTCCGGACGGCAGCGCGCACGGTCCGCAGGCCATGCGGGCCATCCGGACGTGACCGGACCCCACTCGGGCCTTGCGAAGTCCGCAAGCCCAAGGGGGAACGCGAGGGCCAAGCCCGGACTTACTCGATATTCTCACGCGGCTGGGTGGCCGGTTCGGTCTTCTTCTCTTTGGCCGAAGCGTCCTTGGAGGCGGGGGCGCGCCGCGGCGGCTTTTCCCCGCGATAGCTCTTCGGCGGAATCAGAAGGACCTGGCCTGGATAGATGAGGTTCGGGTCCTTGATCTTGCCCTTGTTGGCGCGATAGATCTTGGTCCAATGCCAGGGGTTTCCATAATGGCGGCGCTGCGCAGCAATGCGCCAGAGACAGTCCGCGGGCTTTCGTTTCTGGACGGTGTAAGTCTTCCAGCCTTTGCGAACGACAGGCTTCGTGTCCGTGCCCGGCTCCTCTTTGCCTGGCTCTTCCTTCCCCGGCTCTTCCTTCCCCGGCTCTCCGGGACCTTCCTTCTTTCCTCGTTTGGTCACGACCGCCACTTCCTGCTCGAGCGCCGCCAGTTGTTCGCGCACGATCCCGGCCAAGCGCAGGGCCTCTTCCGAGTCCTTGATGCTGTCTTCGTACTTGTTGCCGCTGAAGTTCTTCTCGGCCGAGTTGACCGACTCCCTTCCCGCGTTGAGCATTTCCTGGATCTTGCCAGCCTTCCCCTTGACCTCGGCATTCGTGCTGGAACGTGCCGGGCTCTTGCCAAAGGAATCCTCAGCGGCGCCCACGGCTTTGGCCGCTTCGGTCTTTTTTTCGCTGGCGTACCTCTGGAGCACGGCGTTGAGCGCAGCGCGCGAATGTTCTTCCGCCTTCAGGATGTGGCCGTTCCCTTTTTTCAACTGTCCGGCGTTGATTTCGGTTCGGGCCGAGGCGATTTCGGTCTTTGCGGCGTTGTAGGGTTCCGGCGCGTACTCCGCGGCCCGGTACTGTTCGGCGCGACGCAGCAATGTCTCCACGCCCGAAAGTGAGTCGAGCAGGTCATCTTTCTGGGCCAGCGACTTGTTCTTGGCGCGCACTGCCGCTTCCTGAGCGGCCGCGTACTTGCGTCCGGCGTTCTCGTACTGCATGAGCGCGGCACGCTTCTTGGCGGGGTCGTCCCCGGCGGAGCCAGCGGACTTGCCCGCTTCGGCGTGCAAACCTTCTCCATCCGCGGCCAGCTTCTTGGCCGCCTCGAAATCATCCTTGGCCAAGACTTCGGCGTACGCCTCGTCTGCCGCAGAGATGGTTTTCTCTGCGGAAGTCTTCTCGGCGGCCACATAGTTCGGAGCGGCCGTCACGCGCGCGGCAAACCCGGAATTGCGCGCCTCTTCGGCCTTCTTGCGAGCATCATCCGTCTTCTCGTCCGCGAGTAACTGGTGTGCGGCCAAGAGCGCTTCCCGGGCTGCGGCGTATTCCTTGGGCGCATGCTCGCCAGCTTTGAGAGCGGAGGCTCCCGCAATTTCGGCCCGGGCGTCCGCGAGTTCCTGAACCGGCACATCCTGGCCGCAGGCGATGGCGATAACGAGCAGCCCCACAATCGGGAGCGACCGGACGAGCTTTCGCAAACAAATCATGATTTCCTCCCCATAGAGACCCTACAGGCGCAACTCAAGGTTTCGAACAGCAGAAGTACGGGAGGGCGCCGGGGTGTCAAACCATTCCGAATAAGGAGCCGGGGCAAACAAGAAAGGCCGCCCGCAGGCGGCCCTTTCTGGCGCGGAGAGCCCTGACGCCCCTACTTGAACGCCGAGACAGCGTCACCTTCCGAATCGTAGATCTCGAAGAAGGAGGTCAGCTTGGTGAGTTCAAAGACCTTGCGAACCGAACCGGAGACGTTGATGATCTTCAGGCCGCCTTGGTACTTCTTCAGGTTGGAAAGGCTGGAAATCAGAGCTCCGATCCCGGAGGAGTCGATGTAGGAAACTCGGTCCAAATTGATGATGACGTTGTACTTCTGCTCCTCGATCAACTTGTTGATGAGTTCTTTGATCTCCGGGGCATTGTAAAGGTCAATTTCCCCATTGACGTCCAGAATGGTGATGTCCCCGCTTTCTCGTCGTTCGATTTCCATATTGTGCGCATTCCCGCCGGATGGGCCGGGGGTCGTCCACCTGATTTTTACTACCCGGTAGCTCCCTTTTCTTTCTCGTCCCTGTCAACAGAAAAAATTAAGGACGCCCTTCCACTTTTTTCCAGCGCTCGTAAAACTCCGCAAAACGTCGCTCTTGGATCGCCTCTCGCATGCTTCGCATGAACTTGCGCATGAAAAACAGGTTGTGATACGTGGCCAGCTCGGGCCCGAGCATCTCGCGGGCCACGAACAGGTGGCGCAAGTAGGCGCGTGAGTACCGTTGGCAGACACGGCACTCGCAACCCGACTCCGGCGGCGAGGCATCGTCGGCGTAGGCGGCATTCCGGATGTTCACTCGGCCGGACCCGGTCAGCAACTGACCGTTTCGTGCATTGCGGGTGGGCAGTACGCAGTCAAACATGTCAAAGCCCCACCGGACAGCCTCCAAAAGGTCCGTCACAGTCCCCACGCCCATGAGGTATCGCGGGCGTTTGTCCAGAAGCGGCCCGACGACCGCAAGGGTGCTGTGGAACGCCTCCCGGGTCTCCCCCACGCTCAGTCCTCCCACGGCCACGCCGTCGAACGGGAGACTGGAGATGAACTCCACAGATCGCCTTCGCAGTTCGGGGTCCGTTCCGCCCTGCACGATTCCAAACACACGCTGACGCTCGGGATCCCAACTGCCCAGGGCGACCCGCCCGGCACGATGCTCGATGGAGAGCTTCGCCCAGAGGTGGGTCCTTTCCAGCGCAGCCAGCAGACGGGAACGGTCGGCGCCGCCAGGAGGGCAATCATCGAGCACCATCGAGATGTCCGAACCCAGACGCGCCTGGATATCGAGCACGCCGGCCGGAGTGAACATTCGCCGCGAGCCGTCGATGTGACTCTGGAATTCCACGCCGTGTTCCAGGAGCCGCACGCGGTCGGCCAGACTGAAGGCCTGAAAGCCCCCGCTGTCGGTGAGAATGGCCCCGCCCCAACTCATGAACCTCGCCAGGCCACCGAGATGGGCAATTCTCTCGTCGCCCGGCCGCAGGTGCAGATGATATGTGTTCCCCAATATCAGGCGATAGTCGAGCTCTTCGAGCTGGTGTTGCCAGAGCGACTTCACGCTGGCCTGGGTTCCGACCGGCATGAAAACGGGCGTGGGTACCGCGATGGGGGCTTCAGGCGGTCCCAGGCGCAACTCGCCCGCGCGGGCGGCTGTTGCGCCATCCTCGTCTGTCACCTGAAAGAGCGTCACTGCGTCGCGGCCGAAAGGGCCCTGAGGCGACTTTCGATGCCCGGGTCTCCAGCCCGCCCGCCCCGGAAACGAAGGTAGAGTTCGCCGTGATAGCGCAAAAGGCGACGGAGGCGAAGGGCGCCGGTCGACCGAGCCGGAAAAGTTACGTCTTCCCAGCGATGGAAGTCGTTCGAGTAGAAAGCCTGTGCGAGGAGCGCGCGCACAGCGTCCTCCGAGCCGGTCGACTCGACTTCGCGAAGCAGGTCGAAGTAGGCGCGGAAGGCCAGCGCATGGATGCGACCATCGCTGACCGGTTGCTTGAGGAGTTCGCCCAACAGTTTGCGCGTGCTGTCCTGGGCCTCCCGTGATTCCTTGAGGAGCCGCGCATGCTTTTCGGTAGCTTCCCGGCGTCGCGGACTGCCGGCGGCCAGGCGATCCGCGCTTCGCGCTGTGCTCCGCGCCTGCTCTACCCGGAGGCCGGATAGTTCGTACTCGGCCTGTGCCAATTCGAAGCGCGCGGTGCTCGAATCCATCTTGAGAGCGAGAGCCTCGCGCGCGGCCTCGCGGGACCGCCCCAGGTGCGCGTCCAGCCGGGCCAGACGCCCCTGCGCCGGTGTCGTTTCGCGCGCGTAGCGCAGCGCCTCCAGGTAGGCAAGGAGAAAGCGCAGGCGGTCCGAATCGTAGCGGAAGTTGGTGCGACTCTTCCAGGCCTGATCGAATTCGGCCAACGCGCGCACCGGCGTCTCGCGCCTGCGGCGACGCGCGTCGCTCAGATAGATGCTGCCCAAAGCCGCGTGGGCCTCGGGCAGACTCCGGTCGGCCTCCAGGGCGGCGTGATAGCTCGCCACGGCCTGCTCCCGTTCGCCCCGGCTCAGGTGAAAGTCGCCCCGCTTCTTGCGCTCGAACGCGCGCTCCAGCTTTTCGGTGTCCAGAGTGCGCGCCACGAACATGCCTTCGCGCACGCGCAGAAGAATGCCGGTCCCCGTCAGCACCCAGCCGAAGAAGGGATGGTAGAAGATGGACTGGACTTCGATCTCGCCGGAGATGAGCCCGTTGCGGTACCGCTGGTGGTACGGGTTCTTATCGATTACGTAGAGTTTCTGGCCCACTTTCAGCCCGGTCCGGTTGACCACCTTGACGGTCACCTGATCGTGGCGCGTATCGTAGCCCAGGTACGGCGACTTCACGTCCTGCGCCCGGGCCACCTTGACCTTGGAACGGATCTCACCGACCAGAAGCATGCGGATGGGTTCGGGCCGCGTATAGTTTCGGAAGGCATAGATGAGTTCGGGCTGCTCTCTGGCAGCAGCGCTGCTCAACGCCAGAACGGAGGCCACCCACCAGACGCTCCAGCGTCGACGTGGGGCCCGGAACTGATCTCGTCGGAACATCTGTTTCGAGTATCGGGGGGGATCCGGAAACAGTCAACCACCGGTTTGGGGACGAGGATGCCCCCTTGGGACCCGTCTGCCCAACGGGCAGCCCCGGGACCGAAGTCCCGAATTGACAACAGAAGCGCTGCCCGGCCGCGTGAGAAGATGGCGCGCCCGCCCACGCTCACCCCGCACCGCGTCCGAGAAGCCCGCCGCCGTTTGGCCGCCGACCCCAAGTTCAGCCGACTGCTTCAGCGCGTGGGTTCCTTTCGCCTGAAGCCGCGCGACTTCCGGGACCCCTACCACGACCTCTTTCGGGCCATCGTGTTTCAGTCGGTTTCGACGAAGGCCGCGCGCACGATTCACGAAAGACTGCTCGGCTTTGTGGGACACGAAAGCGGACCCGAGGGCGTACTGGCCAAGACACGAGAAGAGTTGCGCCAGGCCGGCCTTTCTTATGCGAAAGCGGACGCCCTGCTCGATCTGGCGGCGCGCACTCGGGATGGTCTCGTGCCGACGCGTCGCCAGGTGCACCATATTTCGGACGACGACCTGATCGAACGGCTCACGCAAATCCGCGGCATCGGACGCTGGACGGTGGAGATGCTCCTCATCTTTGGGCTCGGCCGAGTCGACGTGCTTCCGGTGGACGACCTGGGTGTTCGCCGCGGCTATCAGTTGGCTTTTGGTAAGAAACGGGAACCAACGCGGGCAGAATTGCGGCGCGTGGGTGAGGCCTGGGCGCCGTACCGAACGGTGGCTTCCTGGTACCTGTGGCGCGCCACGGAACTGGAGTGGTGAACGCGAAGCGCAAGCGGCCTCGGGAGCAATTTGATCGCCTCGGCCGTCAATTGTAAGCGCTCATTTCCCCCTTCTTGACTCAAAGCGCCGCTCAATCTGTGCGGC
>CAZPFB010000147.1:0-11426 GCA_964585735.1 uncultured Leptospiraceae bacterium | reverse complement strand
GAGGGTGATGTGCCAACGTTGCCATGTGTCGCGAAAGGAGGTGGCCAGGTAGGGCGCGCGGAAGTTCTCGGGCAGTTCGATTCCCAGGAGCTTGCCCAGGCCACGGGCGATGTCCGTGTAGCCGGAGAAGTCGCAGTACACGCGCGCTGAAAAACCGAGGGTGGCCATCAGGTTCGACTGCCAGTCGAAGGCTTCCGGTTTGGCAAAGACGGGCGTGATCACCGGCAGCACGTTGTCCGCTATAATGACCTTCTTGATGATCCCCAGGAGCAGCAGGTACATGCCCGCAATGGTCTGGTCCTCGGATGCTCGGAGATCGCGAAGCTGGTAGAAGAAGTCCGAGTGGCGCATGATGGGACCGGCCACCAATTGCGGAAAGAAGAGAATGAAGGCGCTGAATTCCAGAAAGGAGGCCCGTTCTTGGATGCGCCCGCGGTGTACGTCCACCGCGTAGGCAATGATCTGGAAGGTGTAGAAGCTGATGGCCAGTGGCAACACGATGCTGGGGATGCCCAGCGTACTTTCCAGGGCGCGGTTCACGCCAGCCGGTTGCAGCGCAAGAACCAACTGCGACTGCGTCGGGATGAGGAACGCGATCAGGTCCGAGACGGACTGAAGAAAGAAGTAGAAGTACTTGAAGGTGAACAGGTTGAGGACATCGACCGTCACCAGAACGGCCAGCGTGCGCCGCGAAGGGCGTTCGTGCATGCGGTTGATGAGCCAGTAGTTGAAGGCGACGATCCCGAAGAAGTGCGCGCCAAACGGGATGGACCAGGCCGCATAGAACACGATCGAGCCCAAAACCATGAGCAACAGGCGACGGCGTACGGGCAGGGCCCAATAGAGCAGGTAGAAGGCCAGAAAGAATAGAAGAAAGGTGAGGGTCGTGAAGCGCATGTCAGCGGCCCGAACGTTTCTGCTCTATCTCCGGGATCAGGCGGGCGGCCAGCAACTCCGTGAAGCGCGCGGCGCCATCCGCGTTGAGGTGAATGGTGTCGTAGAAGTAGTCGCCGTTGTTCGGGCCGTCCAGAATCCTCCGCAGATCCAGGAGATGGTACGAATCGTTTCCGTAGATCTTACGAAGATTCTGCTGCCACACCTGTAACCGGGTGTCTGCGTTCAGATCCTGGATCAGCGTCGAGTACGGTGCGAAAACGATGATCGGAACGCGCCCGTCGGTGCGGATTTCGTGGAGCAGGAGTGCCAATCGATTGAAGAAAAGTTCCGTCCACTGCGGGCCGCCCAGATGGCGCATCGGGTCGTCTCCGCCCACGGCGCACGTCTGGAGCACAGCGTTGCGATGGTGCCGATCGGTGAGCCTGCGGCCGGTAGGGTCCGGGCCCGGGATCCGGGGATCACGAGCACGATCCATGCACTCCTGTAGGGTTCGCGCCCCGAAGCTCGAAATCCGGAAGACTTCGCGGTTTTCGTAGACGTAGTCGGAAGGTCCCTCGCGATCCCGTCGGCTCAGTCGCTTGAGGCGCTTGAGGGGGGAGAGCGCAAACGCGCGCGCGTCTCGGCGGTAAGTGACGCTGCGCACGTTGAGGTAGAGGTGCTCCTGGAAGTTCAGGCGCATCCCGTAGTCGCGGGTGGTCCGGTAGGCAATTTCGCGGGGCAGCTGAGAAATCATGGAGAGATTGGGCTCGTCCACGTGACGCCTCGCCGTCCATGGGAAGCTCACCTCGGAGACGAGCACGACATAGCGGAGCTTCGGCAGACTTCCCTTCAGCGAACGGTAGATGCCGTGTTGCGTCATCATCTTGGCGCCCTGGCAGGCTCCGCTCTGCGCGGTAACGCCGTGGGGTTGGAGCAACTCGTTCAGTCGCCGGACCTGGATGCCCTGGTACGCGACCGAAGTGCCCAGGATGAGCAGGTCCGGCTTCAGCGCGGACTTCTGCACGGTCGAGAGGATGCGATTGATGTTGTCGGCGTAGGATTGGGGATCCAGGAAACGCCGGTAGCCGAACTGCATGAATAGCTCGAAAGCGACGAGCACGCCGAGAGGCACGAGCAGGCGCACGTCAACGAGGTAGCGCAGCAGCGCACGTCTCCCGGTGGGTTCCTTCTGTTCGTGTGTCTCAACGGCGTCTTTCATACATCATCCCGATCAGAACTGGAAGTAGAGGAAGCTCGGTGCGTCCGGATTGGCGAAGATGAGAATGCACAGGAGCATCCCCACAACCATGAAGTTGAGCTTCCAGCGGTTCTCCTCTTTCCAGAAGTACTCGAGTTGGTACTTGTTCATCACGAAATCGTAGAGGTAGTAGAGCGCGAGGAGGAAGACGTACGGTTGGAAGACCGAGGCGGGCATGACCCAATTGTCCGGTCCGTGCAGAGCCGCCGACACCTTTGCCCAGGTGCCTGTGCCGAAAAGCCAGGCCCAGCCTTCCCGCAGCGCGGCGGGCAGGTCGTAGAGGCCGAATTCCCGGCCGTGCATCAGGGCGGATTTGGTCATCGTTTCGGCGCGGAACCAGATGAAGCCGAAATTCAGGAAGAACATGGTGAGCGCCCAGCAGACGAGCGAGTACAACGCGGCGGGCATGCCGCGCAACTCGGCCATCCGCTGTCCCAGGCTCCCGTTACGGTACAGGCGATGAACGGCAATCAGCACGAACTGCCACACGCCCCACGCCACGAAGTGGTAAGCAGGTCCGTGCCAGAGGCCCACGATGAACCAGACAACGAACATGTTGAAGTGCAGGCGTACCGGACCCACGCGTGAGCCGCCCAGCGGGATGTAGACGTAGTCGCGCATCCAGGTGGTCAGCGAGATGTGCCAGCGCGTCCAGTGATCCGTGGGGCTCGTGGCGGCCATGGGATACAGGAAGTTCACCTCGAACTCGAAGCCGAAGAGGCGCGCCACACCGCGGGCAATGTCGGTATATCCGGCGAAATCCAGATAAATCTGGAAGCAGAAGCCGACCGAGGCGAGCCACACGTCGAGGGGACTGTAGGCCATGGGGTTGCCGAAAACCGCGTTAGTCAGCGCGCCCAGGTTGTCGGAGAGTACCAGCTTGCGGAAGAAGCCGACGACGATGCGGGTCATTCCGACCACGATGTCGTTCTTGGTGATCTCGATGCGCTCATCGAGGCGGTGGAAGAAGGTGGTGGCCCGCACGATCGGCCCGGCCACGAGCTGCGGAAAGAAGGCCACGTAGAGCGCGAAGTCGACGAAGTTGCGCCGCGCGGGCAGGGTCCCACGAAACACGTCTACCGTGTAGGACATGGACTGAAACGTGTAGAACGAAATCCCAACGGGCAACAGGATGTTGGCCGCGGGCCAGGCAAAGACCGTGGCGCCGAAAGGAGAGATGTCGTTGAGGATCTCGATGCCGAAGTTCGTGTACTTGAAGTAGCCCAACAGGGAGATGTTCATGCACAGCGAGATGCTGACCCACTGGCGGGGGGACAGGAACGACATGGTCCCCATGAGCCCGGTGGGTGAAAGCCCACGTTCACGCTCCCGAGAGCCTTCGATTCCGAGGGCGCCCAGGTAGTCGATGAGCGTACTCACGAGAATCAGGATGAGGTAGGTCGGTTCGAAGACACCGTAGAAGTAATAAGAGGCGACCAGCAGGAAGATCCGCTGTGCGCGGTTCTTGAGAAAGTGACCGAGAACCAGCGAGACGGCAAAGAAGGCGAGGAAGTGGAATGAAGTGAAGTTCATTGCCGCTGAGCCATGAATGCCCCGCGGCCGGAGCGGGTCAACCGAACGCGCGGGTCGGGCCAAAACGATTGACAGTGCCCGCACCGTCCGGAGCCTGACCGAATGATTCGTGCTCTATCCGTAATGACCGCAGCGGCGCTGGCATTGTCCCTTTCCGTCTGCTCCAAGAAGGTGGACACCACCAAGTACGTACCGGTGTGTGAAAAGATTTCCAAGTGTTTGAAGGCCGGCCAGGGCAACCCGCTGGCCCAGCAGGTGCTCGGAAACCCGGAGAACTGCCTGAAGTTTTTCGGAAAAGGCGCCAGAAAGGATCCCGCAAAGATGGATGCCATGGCCGCCTGTATCAACGAATCCAAATGTGAGGAATTGGATCAAAACCTGAATACCTGCTTCACCAAAATGATGCAGGGCGCTCAGGGCATGCCCATGGGCAACTGAGAACCTCGCCAACCCGGACCCTCGCGCCCGTAAGCGGCAGCTGGGTCCGGGTTCGTTCGCCTGCATGTCCGTCCGGATCGGAATCGACGCGCGCGCTTTGGTTTATCCGGGTACGGGAAACGCGCGTTATCTGGACGGCATGCTCCGGGAACTCGTGCGGCTGCGCCCGGACTTCGAATGGCAGCTCTTCTCGCACCGACCCCTGCACGCGGATTTTCTCTGGCTGGCGCGCGTCCCGAGCGTGGGGATCCATGCGGCCGCCTCCGGGCTCTTTCGACTGGGTCCGTTCTGGGTTCACCTGGTTTTGCCGGGTCTTGTCCGTCGGCACGAGTGCAATCTGTTCTGGTCAGCTCTGACCATGCTGCCGCTTTTTGCCCGCAGGCGGCTGGGCATTCCGCGCGTGGTGAACGTCCACGACATGAACGTGTTCGTGGCCCCTGAGACCATGGAGGCTTGGGTGAAAGTTCAGCAGCGGCTGCTGACGGGGCACATCATCTCTCAGGCGGATCGCATCCTGTGTCTTTCGGAAACGACGCGCGCGGATCTGCTGCGCTTCTTCCCGAAGACGGAAAAGAGTCGGGCCGTGGTCGTCTATCCAGGATGTGAACTGCCGGCAACCGAGTCGCGGGCGCCCAAAGAACCGCTGGAGCCGGGCTTTCTGTTGGCGGTCGGCACCATCGAGCCGCGCAAGAACTTTCGTGTGCTCGTGGACGCGTACCTGCGCGCTCGCGCAGAGGACGAAAACCTGCCGCCGCTGGTGATTCTTGGCCGCAGGGGTTGGGGACCGGGCGACCTTCACGACGAGCTCTCCTCAGGGCGTTTGGTCGGGCGCGGCGTTCGTTTCCTGGAGAACCAGCCCGACGCGGTGCTCTCCTGGTGCTACGAAAACGCGTCGCTCGTCCTGTGTCCGAGCCTGCACGAGGGCTTTGGCCTGCCGGTGATCGAAGCCCTGCAGCGTGGGCGGCCCGTGCTCTTGTCCGACATCGCCATCTTTCGAGAGATTGCACCCGACGCAACCTTCGTCGAACCTCGCAACGCGGAGGCGTGGGCGCGCGCCATCCAAAGCGGCGTTCGCGCGGCGCGAGCGGGCGTGCTCACGATCCCGCGCTTCCAAGCCGAGGATTGGACCTACAGACGCCGTGCGGGCGAGCTGCTGGCCGTCCTGGAGGAATTGTTGTGAAAGCCGTCGACCACCTCCAAGGTTGCCCCGAGTCCCTCATGGGCGAACACCACTACGAGAAGATGATCGCGCTCGGCGCCGAAACGGCTACGATCCTGGACCTGGGTTGCGGGGACGGTGTGCAAACCGAGAAGCTCCTGATGCTCCGTCCGCAAAGGGTGTTCGGCGTCGACCCCTCCGAAGACGCGATCCACGAAGCCCAGAAACGATTCGGGAGTCGCGCCGACTTCCGCGTGCTGGACACGAATCAGCTCACCTTCCCCGACAACCGCTTCGATCTCGTCGTCGGTCGTCACATTCTGGCGCGACTCGACTTTGAGCCTGCCATCCGCGAGATTCAACGAGTGCTGCGGCACGGCGGTATGGCCATCTTCCTCGAGCACCTGCTGGACGGCCCGTTCGCGCGTCTGGCCCGCCTCTTCTACTCGGAGGTCCGTCGCCTCGAGGAGGTCCCGGTTTCGCGGGAAAAGGTCGACTGGGCCAACCGACAATTTGGCGCGGGCGAGCACTACTACTTCCATCTGGTGTCCGTTCCGGCCTCGGTATTGGGTTCCCTGTTCTCCAGGGAACCCGAAAGCGCGCTCACCCGCTGGGCCTACCGAGTCGATCGATTGCTCGCGCGCACGCCGCTGCGTCACTGGATGCGCTCGGTCGTATTGGTGTGGACTAAGGCGAAGGATCCCCGCGCGCCTGTCTGAGCGGAGCGCCGAATCAGGGACGTCCCCGGCGCAGTTCCGGCAGGTCGCCCTCGCCTACGAACCCCCCGCGACCGACAATAGAGCAAGCGTGCGGCTCAACTGCACGCGGGGGATCGTATTTCGTGGCGACCGACCGAAACGCACCGCGCAAGGCCTACGAGAACCAGGAGTACCTCCACAGCCTGGAGGCACGCCCGCTGCGCATCCTGGCCGAATACCTCTATCCGCTGCACACCTTCGAGCGATTGGGCGTCACCGATACGATCGTGTCTTTTGGTTCGGCCCGGGTTCCCTCCGCCGAGGACGCCGCGCGCAGCCCGGCCGCCTACGCGGGACGTTTGGCCGACTACGCTCCCTACTACGAACAGGCGCGGGAGCTCTCGGGGCGACTGGCCGAATGGTCGCGCACGGTAGCCGAGCCCCGGGGTAGGCGTTTTCTGGTCTGCACCGGGGGGGGAGGAGGCCTCATGGAGGCTGTCAACCGCGGTGCCGCCGAGCGCGGCGCGGATTCCATCGGACTCAACATCGAGCTGCCGCACGAGCAGGATCCGAATCCGTACATCTCGGCGGACCTGAACTTCGACTTTCATTACTTCTTCACCCGCAAGTACTGGTTCCTGTACTACGCGCGGATGCTGCTCGTTTTTCCGGGCGGCTTCGGCACCCTCGACGAGCTGTTCGAGACCCTCACGCTCCAGCAGACCCGCAGCATTCGTCGGCGGATCCCCGTCGTTTTGTTCGGACGGAAGTACTGGGAGCGCTTGATTGATCTTGATTTTCTGGCCGAAGCCGGTATGATTTCCCGAACCGACCTGGACTTGATTCGGCGCGTCGATTCAGTCGACGAGGCGTTGGGGGAAATGCTGCCGTATCTGACGAAGATGGTGGAAGCAGGCACGGACGGGACCATCGCCCCCTGAGGTCCGGGCTCAGGTGAAGTATGGCCATCCAGGGGCAGTACGGTTTCCTCGAAACGGTCAAGGAATCGGAGGCGATTGCCCGCGGCGCCAACCTGTCGGACAAGATCAATCACACCGTCCTCAAGGCCATCAAGGCGGCCTCCACCCGCCAGGCGGTGAAGGGCCACAAGCAGTTCACGCTCGACACCTTCGTTCCCGACATCGTCAACCTCACCAAGGGCGATTTGCGCAAGGTCGTTTCGCGCCTGATCACGGACAAGGTGGTCGTGCAGGTCTTTCGGCTGGAGTTCGTTCCCGGCAAAGAGCAGCCGCAGTTGGTCCCCTGCTTTCTGTCGAACCCCAGCGAGGAAGAGGAACAGGTCACCGGGCTCTACAACGAAACCGTCTACCAATCCATCACGGCCATTGAATCGTTTCTGGATGCAAGACCCCACACCGGCGCTGCCGAATTCCTGGGCGATCTGGAAGCCGACCTGGCTTCGGAACGCCTCCCGCCACCCGAAAAACTTGCGCACACGATTGCCGATGTCTTCTCTGCGGTACACGCCAAGAACTTTGACATCGTGCCGCCTCCCGATTTGATCTCCGTTACCCTCAACGAAATGCGAACGGAGCTGGTGCGACGGGGCCGCATCCGCATGGTCCCGGACTACGGCGTTCTTCCGATCCGCGAAACCGAAATCCTCGAACGTCTCGAAACGGCGGGCGACTTCCTCAAAGGCAAACTCATTCCGCGGTATCGCAACCGTGCCAACTGCAAGCGCGAGCTCGAGCAGATCGGTCTGGAAGAGGCGGGCTATCACCTGGACCGCCACGCCCCGGTCACAGGGCAGTTCATCGCGCGACGGGCGCAGGCTGTGAAGAAAGCCGTGCTCTCTACTCTTCCGCAGGGGCAGGGCGTACGTTTCCCGGGCACGCTTGCCGTCGAAGTCATCCTACAACTCGAACCCCTTGCCCGCGACCGTTTTGCCGAAAGGGAACGTGCGGAGCAGGGCGCGCAGGTCCGGGACTTCAAGGAGCGGCTGCTGCGACTCGACGCCCGTTGGCAGGAGGCGATTCGCTTCGTGCCGTACAACGAAATCGACGAATTTCACCCGGACGTTTGGAATCGCCTGCTGGGGGACGAGGAACTCATCACCGGAACCTGGCAGAACCCGGAAGGCCTGGTGCACGTGTTCGCGCGACGAGATCCCGCCGTATTTCGCAAGCTCGTCCCGGGGATGACCACGCTTCCACCCGACCGCAAGTGGCAGGCCCTGGCCATGCGCGCGCTCCTCGAGCAGCAGGAATCAAAGCCCGAGTTCAAAGCCCTCTTCGACGATCCCTCCTTTGTGGCGGCGTACGGAAAGGTTCTGCGCATGGCCTACATGGACCGCATCCCGTGGTTGTACCGGCTGCTGCTTCAGTTCGGGATCACCTGGTTTCAGGATCGCTCCTTCCAGATTGCCAAGCAGAGTATCCGTCGCGAACAGGAGCATCTGCGGTCGGGGAATGAGGAGAAGAACCGCGAACTGCGCGCCCGTCGCGAACAGGAGCGCCAGGAGCGGCTGGGTCGCGTGCAGGATTTGGCGAAGGCCAACCAGGTCATCGAGGTGCTCGACCAGCTCTACCTCAACGAGGGCCATATTCCCAGCGTGGCGGATGTTCGGGCCAGGCTGGAGGACTTCGGGCCGGAAGAGTTCTTCGTCATTCTACGAAGGGAGAACTTCCAGGTGGTTCCTCCTCCGAAGGGATTGGAACCGGACCAGGGGATTCTGTTGTATCCGCTCAACCACGAGTGGCGCACGCGCGTTGCCCGGCTGCGCAAGGTGCTCGACCGGCTGGTCGAGCAGGCGCAGGCCGCCGGCAAGGACGACGCGGAGGACATGGTGCAACTGGTCGCGCGCATCAATAAATTCATCACGCGAGCCGAATCCGGGGCGCGGAATAGTACCGGCGGCCAGGAGGATCCGTTCGCCGCGTTCGGACGGGAACTGGAGAAGCACAAAGAGCGCGAGCGCGCGGAATCCGCCGCCGACCTCGATGTTTGATTGACCACGGGGGTCCGTCGCCTGCGACTGCAACGGGGGGAAGAGAAATGGGTCCTGAGGAAATGGAAAAACAAATAGAGCGGCTCAATCAGGAGCTTCGCAGTGTTCGTGAGGAAATGGAGATCATCAAGGATTCTCCGTACGTTCAGGCTTCCATCAAGAATCTGGCTTACGAGGTGCTTCTGGACCGCGAAGAGATTCTGCGCCAGGAACTTGGCCAGCACATCAACGAGAAGCACGGCACCATGTATGAGATCAAGACGCAGGCCAAACGGCTGGCACAGTTTCTCGGGTTGGACGCCGACATGATCCGCCTGATGGTGACGGAAGCACTTCAGAACATCCTGGAGCATGGCGCCGGGAAGTACGCGGTCGTGCGGCTCGAAATCAACAACGATTCCGTGAACCCGCACTTGGTGGCCTCGTTCAAGCACGAAATGGCCCCCGGGACAACGTACACACTCGGCGACATCAACCAAAACGCCCTGAAAGGCGACGTGACTTCGGAGCAGTTCGACTTCGAAAGCTCGCGGGGTCGCGGCGAGTACATCATGAAGCAGCTCACGGACGAGCGCCGCATTATCAATGGCACGGAGATCAACCGGGACGGCCAGAAGGTGCACTATTTTAAGAGACTTTTGATAAACTATAAGCATCCCGGTGGCGCCCGCGAGCGCATCAACTTCGAGCAGATCAAGCGCGAGATCGACAGGCTGGACTACGAGGACGTGGTGTGCTGCTTTCACGTGGACCACGTGGCCGACAGGCCGGACCGCGTGACCATCGCCACGCACAAGTCTCAGGGCGCGCGCGTGGCGGATCTCATGAGTAAGCATCATTTCCGCCTGGTGGAGGAAGAGCCGTACTATCGCACGCTTTTTGCCACGTACGTGCCCACGCGGCCGGTCGAGAAAGAGGAACTGCTCGGGGTTTTCGCGAAGGTGCGCCAGGTCGTGTACGAAGAGACGGACAGCGCTCGATAAGGGCACGCGTATGAGT
The DNA here is from genome assembly GCA_964585735.1 of uncultured Leptospiraceae bacterium. Taxonomy (GTDB): domain Bacteria; phylum Spirochaetota; class Leptospiria; order Leptospirales; family Leptonemataceae; genus CAZPFB01. The sequence continues at coordinate 1,494 of CAZPFB010000147.1, read as the reverse complement.
GAAGCCTTCCCGATCGAAATTCTGGAGCGCAAGAGGGGCCGCATCGCCCTTCTGACGATCCACGGGCTTCCGCCCAACAATACGCTGAGCTTGGAGTTGCTCCGGGAGTTTCTCGCGCGCATGCGCGTCGCCTGCGATCAGGCAGATGCCGTGCTGGTGCGCTCCGCCAACGAGAAGTTCTTGTCGAACGGCCTGGACGGTCGCAGCATGCTGGAGCGGGATACGCCGGGTCGTCTGGAAACGATCAGCGAGATGATCCGCGCGTTCGGCGCCCTCGTGCGCCTGCCGAAGCCGTGGGCCGTGGAGATTGCCGGGCACGCCATGGCGGGGGGCGCAGTGATTTCCGCGGCGGCCGACTATCGCTTCATGCTCAAGGATGCGGGCCGCATCGGTTTCACGGAGTTGTTGGTGGGGCTGCCGCTCCCGCTGGTGTACATGCACGGGATGCATCGCATCGTGCAACCTCAGGCGGTGCTCGCGCTGATCGAGGGGGCCGCGCTCAAGCCGGAGGAAGCGCTGGGCATCGGCTTCCTGGACGGGATCGCCGAGACCCGCGAGGATCTGCACAAACTCGTTCTCACACGACTCGATCAGGTGCTGCGTCTGGAGCAGTCGGTCTACCTGGGAGTGCGCGCGCGCTATCGTTCAGAACTCTTGCGGCAGATCGCTCGGGACGAAGACGAAGATGTGCGCCTCGCCGGCGAAACCGTGAAGTCGCCTTCGTTTGAGCAGGCCCTGCGCAATATCACCGCGCGGAATTGAGGTGGGAGCCGCCTCCCTTCGGGGCCGAGAACAAGAGAGCGCGGTCAGATTGGGAACAGCTTTCCCCAAGAACCCTGCGCCCCGGTTGTTTCCGGGGACAGGTTCGCATTCTCATTCGGAGCGGTTTTCCCTTTGGATGACGGCGAATGCTGGCGTGTTTCAGGAAAGCGCACGGCGCGCGCGCTTTGAGCGGCCGAACGTAGGCGACTGTGCACGGTTTCTCGCTCGAATGCACTGAGCGCGCGGGGGAAGGTGTGTTTCCTCTACGAGTGAGGCAAAGCCGCTCCCATCGGCCATGATCACTCGATCACTCCCCGCGCCCTCGAGTTGCGGCAGGTGCGCGCGAATGACTCGGAATGCATGCGGCGTTTGGGCGCGGCAGATCAGCCTGAGTCGCCATGCGGGCAGTCACCATTTCCACAGACTCCGAGCGCGCCGCCTTGCCTGGACGCAGCTGCGCTGTCTTGTGCCGAAGCTTCTGCCCATAGGACCGTGCTGGAATGATCCGTTGTTCCGGGTCGCATTCGGTCTCCAGCGGTGCGCTCCATTTCGGAAGAATGCGCCCGGTCGCTGCTCGGTACAGGATCGCATTCTCATTCGGCGCGGCCTTTTCTTGGGAGGTGGCGGATGCGGGCGTGTTCAGGAGTGCCCTCGGCACGCGCGCTTTGAGCGGCCGAACGTAAGCGCTCATTTCCCCCACCTTCCAGCGGGCGCGTCACTGTGATAACGTCT
>CAZPFB010000146.1:0-11608 GCA_964585735.1 uncultured Leptospiraceae bacterium | reverse complement strand
ACTGTGAGTCCGGAAATGTAGACGTTGGAGTCGACGACGATTCTCATGAGAAGTCCCGAAAGACATCCTCATCGGTGTAGTAGCCCGCCTTGCGCGCATATGGCTGGGCCCGCTCTTGGAGCATCTGGAGCTCTTTCCTGATTAGATAGCCCCGCAGCGCTTCTTTCATGAGGTCGCTCTTCTGGATGCCGGACTTCTTGGCCACCCGCTCGAGTTGCTTCTTGAGGGCCGGGTCGAGGCTGAGTGATACTACGGAGCGCATGGTAGTAATTTGTAGTACCGTTCCTATTCGTCAAGCCCAAGGCGCGGGGCCCAACAGTGCACTGACAAAGCGGAATCCGCTCGGGGTTTCGAGCGGCCCCGACCGGTCCAAAGGGCCGACCTACTGCTCGTTCAGTTCCAGATAGCCGCCGAATGCCCAACCGGTCAGCTTGCCCGACCGGAGACGATACCAGTGGGCAAGTCGGCCGTCCACGAACGAGGGCTCCTTCGAGCGCGCCAAGTGCTCCACCACCTCTCCCCGCGGCAGCGTCCCCAGATGCGAGCCACCCGCACTGGGAATGTTGCGGACATTCAGCGCGCTGGCAACAACCCGTGCGAAAGCGGGCAGCTTGCGGTTGGCCAGTTCCCACTCCGCTGATCGGAAGGCCCGCTTCCAACGGACTTCCACTTCGGTGCGCGCTTTTTCGATCTGGTTCGCCGCTTTGGTTTCCTCCGGTGTCAGCAGTACGTTCGAACCGCTCCAGCGCAGCACGAGTCCGCTGGGGTCCTCCGCCGCAAAGAAGCCTTCGGACCCTGCGAAAACGAGCGTCTCCCGCAATCGCGCGTCCCTGCCGGCAGCCAGCCCAAGCCTTTCCGCCCGTACGGTCAATCGGCGACCGTCTTCGGAATAGAGGTGGAGGCTGCCCGCGGCATCGACCGCCAGCACCGAGCGCCTGTCCGGAGCAAACCGAACGCCCGCCACATCCAGGCCGGGCGAGGCGAATGTATGAATCAAGGAGCCGCTTTCCGCGTTCCAGACCCGCAGGCTCCCGTCCCGGCAGGCGGTTACGATTCGGGCACTGTCGCGCGCGATGTGAAGCGCGCCGACCTCACAGGGATGCTTGAGGACGGCCGTCGTCTTCCCGGCGGCCGACCAGATCCGGACCGTCCGGTCCGGTCCGCCCGAGGTCACCATGATCCTGCCGTCAGCCGAGTACGCCCCCAGGTTCGGAAGACCCGTGTGTCCCTCGAGCACGCGGAGGATCTGACCGTCCTGCACGTTCACGACACGAACCCGGCCGTCCGAGTTTCCGACGAGAACGACCGAAAGGTCCGGTGAGGCGGCCAGCGGCCAACCGGGAATGGGCTGTCGCCTTTTTTCGTCCTTGAAGTTCCACGTAACGACCACGCCCGTGGAACCGGCAAGGATGCGCTGACCGTCCGGTGATACGGCCACGGATGAGCGACTTGCTTTCCAGGCTTCGCAGGTCCCATCGACGCAGCCCCGTACCGCTCACAGCGAGGTCTGTGCCGTGGTTGGCACTCGCCACAGCCATGGCTCGATCCGGCCACGGACCTCGGGGCCACCGAGCCACCTCGACCGCCTCCTCTCCTGATGCGGCGGCGCCCGGCTCCCTGGGGTGGATGGCGAAGGCCAACAAATCTCCGGATCTGGTGGCCAGGGCACACATGGCTCCGTTCGGAGCGATCCTTACCACGGAGGAAGTGAATAGGCTCCCAAACAAAGAGAGACGCCGATTCTCTTTGCCGTCGGTCGGATCGAAGAAATGCAGGAACCCCATTCCCGTGTGTCTCGAAAACGAGAACGCGACGACGGATCCGCCCGAGAAGCCAACCTCCACGACGCCCCAAGGAATCCTCAGATATCGTGGCGCAGTCCCTCCGCGCGTGCTCTGGATGACGCCGGCGCCCGTTGCGTAGTACTCTCCACCGGGAGAGACGACCAACCTGGTGACTGTCTGGGGGGCAAAACGCCGAACGCGTCTGCCACTCTTTGCGTCCCAAATGCAAACTCCGGCCCTGCCTGCACCAGAGATGATTCTCTCGCCGTCTCCCACAGATGCCACAATGGTTCCGCCGCATTCCGTCTTGGGATCCGTGTTCATGATGCGCGCCAATCGTCCTTCGGGAATGGTGTACACGTGAATAGTTCCGTTCGAAGCACCGGCCGCGAGGATCCGGTCGGAAACGAAGGCAACGCTGACAAAGGAAAGACGGGCGTCCGGGATCTTCAGGGTCCTGGACGGGGCCGATCCCGTCGATTGCCACAGAAGGATCTGATTCGATGCAGCTGCGGCTACCAGCTCCTCTCTTGGAGAGAGTGCGACCGCGCGGATGTCGCGGCGGCCCACCCCGTGTCCATCGCCAATTTCGCGCGCACGACACCTTCGCACCTATGGGGCAGCGATTGAGACGCCATCTCACCTGCGCTTCTTTTCGGCCATCTCCGCTTTTTTGATTTGACAATTAGAGATTAAGGACTCTATTATCCTTAATGTGCGCCGACGCGCCGAGGATGGAGCATGGACCTCATTCCGCACAAGGCCGAAGCACAATGCCCGCCCGGGACGGTGTACCTCGTAGGAGCCGGGCCGGGAGACCCCGACCTGCTCACGCAGAAAGCCGCAAAGGTTTTGGCGCGCGCGGATGCGGTTGTCTATGACAACCTGGTGGGTTCCGAGGTGCTCGGACTTTGCGCCCCTTCGGCCGAACTCCACTTTGCGGGTAAGGAGAAGGGACGACACAACCTCGCCCAGCCTCAGATTCAGTCCCTGCTCGAAGAACTGGCCGGTCGCCACGGGACGGTTGTCCGCCTGAAGGGAGGCGACCCGTTCATCTTTGGACGGGGAGGGGAAGAACTCGTGTACCTCACCGCGCGCGGCATTCCGGTCGAGGTGATTCCCGGGATTACGGCCGCATCGGGCGCTGCCGCAGCCCTCGGCCTGCCGCTCACCCATCGCGGTCTTTCCGCGGGCCTCGTCTTTCTTTCCGGGCATCGTCAGCAGGGCGGTGACTACGAAGAGTTTCGCGGCATCGACCTGAACGAAACGACCTGCGTCGTCTACATGGGCCTCTCGGTGCTCGGGGAGATCCTCGCGCGCATCTGCGAACGGCCCGCCAATTCTCTCGTGGCCGCCTGCGCCATCGAACGGGCCACGCGACGCGACCAGCGCGTCATCCTGTCCAGGGTGTGCGACCTGGCCGAAGACGTGGTGGCGGCGCAGTTGCGCAGTCCGGTCCTGATCGTGCTCGGTCGCGTTGTGGGGCTTCTGTCTCGGACGGAACTTGCGCAGGTGGTTGCGAACAGTGCGCCGGAACTCGTGGAGGTGGGTGTCTGATGCTGCCAGTCACCGACATCCTCCGCGCCATCACAGCCGAAGGGGCGGCGCCCGAGGATCGGGCCGGTCGCTTCCAGCAGAGCGCACCGCCCGTCGTCGTTTGGAACGTCACGAATCTGTGCAACATGAGCTGTCCGCATTGTTACAGCGCGGCCAAGCAGCACCGGTCGCCGGACGACTTGGGCCCACGCGAAGCCCGAACGGTTCTGCGTCGCCTGAAAGACTTCGGCATTCGTGTGCTCATTTTCTCCGGCGGCGAACCGCTCCTGCGCCCGGACCTGCTCGAACTCATCGGCGACGCGCGCGCCCTCGGGATGCAGTGTCACCTCTCGACGAACGGGGTCCTGCTGACCCGCGAGATCTGCGCGCAACTGTCCGACCTGGGCGTCGTGTACGTCGGCGTGAGTGTCGATGGCAGGCCGCTGATCAACGACCCGTACCGCGGCATGGAACAGGCCTGCGACAATGCCCTGCGCGGTTTGCGTCGCGCGCGGGAAGCCGGCCTCGAAACCGGCCTACGGATCACGGTTTCGCGGCGGAACGCGGGCGAGTTGTTCCCGATGCTGGACGTGGCGCGCGCGCAGCGTATCCCCCGCTTCTACGTGTCGCACCTCGTCTACGGCGGGCGGGGGGAAGGGTTCGCCAGAGAGGACCTTGACCCCCAAGAAAGCCGCCTGCTCATGGAGCAGCTCTTCGAGCGCGCCCTGGAGCTGATCGGCTCAGGCGACCCGTTGCGTATCGTGACCGGAGGCAACGACGCCGACGGGGCGCTGTTGTACCGATTCGTGGCGAGGAACCTGGGGGAAGCGGCGGCCGAAACCACTCACGCGTTGTTGTCGCGGCGCGGCGGAAACTCGGCGGGGGAGAAGGTGCTCAACGTGGATCATCGCGGCGACGTGCACCCGGACCAGTTCTGGCGACGGGCCTCGCTGGGGAATCTCCTGCGGGCTTCCCTTTCCGAGATCCTCGAAAACGACCTGATCACGCAACTGCGAAAGCGCGAGACTCTGCTGAAGGGAAAGTGCGCCGCATGCCGCTTCCAATCGATCTGCCGGGGTTCGCATCGTGAGCGGGCGCTTGTGGCGCACCAGGACGTTTGGGCTGCGGATCCCGCCTGCTATTTTCAGGAAACGGAGGTGTCGGCATGAAATCGCACTGCGCTCGCTCGCTATCTGGTTCGCTATTCATGTTTGCCTGTACTGTGCTCACGTTTGCGTCCTGGGTCGCGCTTCCCGGTTGCTCGGGCAGCGGGAGCGCGCCCGGGACGCGCGTTTTTGTCATCGAGCGGGACACGGGTTCGGTGGCGGTGATCGACTATCGTACGCAGAAGTTCGTGAAGCGCATCCGAGTCGGCGGCGACCTCAAGCATGCCAGCATGGTCTTCGAGCCCGGTTTGCGGTACGGTTTCATCGCCACGCGCAGTGGGGACCTGCTGCGACTGGACGTGCAGAGGTTGGTTGCTGCGGGCAGCGTGGCCACTTCCAAAAACAGCATCGGCCTGGCCATTTCTCAGGACGGACGAACCATTGCCGTATCCGAATATTCTCCGGGCGGCATCACCCTGGTGGATACCGAGACCTTCCGGGTCGTGCAGCGAATCGAAGCGCGTACGCAAATGGGCGGTCGAGAAATTGTCTCGCGCGTCACCGGGATGGTGGACGGACCCGAGAACCGCTTCCTGTGCGCCCTCATGGATGCGCGCGAAATCTGGGAGCTTTCACCCGAGAGCAAACCGGCCACAACCGCGGGCGCGACCGCCGATCGATACCGCGTATCCCGACGTTTCTTAACCGAACGTCCGCATCCTTTCGACGCGCTCACGACTCCGGAGGGGCGCTACTACCTGACCGGTCACATGCGTTCCGATCGCGTGAGCCTCGTCGATTTCTGGGCCAGTCGCCCTGTGGCCCGTACCATTTCGACCGGCCGCTCGAGCGATCGTACTCCGGTGAAGATGCCGCACATGGAGGCCTGGGCTTCCGCTGGCGGTAAGCTGTTCGTGCCGCTGCCCGGCGAACGGAAACTCACCGTGCTCAGTGGGTCCGATTTCAGGCAGACCGGCTTCGTCTCTTTGGTGGGCGATCCGGTGTACGCGGTCGTGCGTCCGGATCACCGGGAGATCTGGGTGACCTTCTCGGGCGCCGAAGACGGGAAGGTCCAGATCATCGACACGCTTTCCGAGAGAACCAAGGCCATTCTGCCGGTAGGCAAGAAGATCTACCACCTCGTCTTCACGCCCCGCGGCGACCGGGCGATTATGAGCAGCAACGAAACCGGAGAAGTCGTGATACTCGACGCCCTTTCGTACGCCACCCTGGCGCGCATACCTGTGCAGTCGCCTTCGGGGATCTTCGGGATCTGGAGGGCTTTCGAAACGGGGCTCTAGCCCCGGTGCAGAGGGACTGCCTCAAATACAGCGGAAGTTCAAGGAGCAGGACATGGAAAACACGAAACAAAACGAAAACGCGCGGACGGTGAACGAAAACTTTCACAACGAGCTGGCCATGTCCATGCAACGCGCCTTTCCCCTCGTCCACCGTCCGTTCGCAGAATTAGCCCGTCAGCACTCCCTATCCGAGGAAGAAGTGCTCTCCATCGTGACCGGGTGGAAAGAGCATGGCGGGCTTCGTGAGATTTCGGCGGTCATGGAAGGAGCCGTCATCGGCTACGAGTCCGCGCTCGTGTGCGGTCGGATCGAGCGTTCGCGCCTGGAGGAGGTCGCGGGCATCATCTCCACGCACCCGACGGTCACTCACAACTACGAGCGCAATCACGACTACAATCTGTGGTTCACCATCGCAGCGCCGCGGCACATCGGAATCGAAGCCCACCTCCGCGCGCTCGAACAAATGTCCGGGGCAGGGCCCTTCTATGCGCTCCCGCGAACCCTCACTTTCAAAGTGGGAGTCGTGTTCGATTTTGTGGAGCGCCGAAACCAGACGGTCGCGGTCACGCTTCCGGAAACTCTCCCTGATGTACGGTTGACGGGTCGGGAGATGCGCATCGTTCGCGCGCTGCAATCGGACCTGCCGGTCGTTCGTGAGCCCTTCATGGCTTTGGCCCGCGCGCATCGGCTCAACGAAGACGAAATCCTGACTTTCGCCCGAGAGCAACGCGGCCGGGCCCTCCGCAAGTACGTGGCCACGTTCCGACATCGCCGCATGGGCATTTCGGCCAACGGCATGACCGTGTGGAAGGTGGCCCCCGAGCGATTGCCGGAGTTGGGGGAACGGTTGGCCGAGTTCTCGGAAGTGAGTCACTGCTACTCCCGCGCCACCTGCCCGAACTTCGATTACAACCTCTACTCGATGCTGCACGCCGGCAGCGAAGACGAACTGAATCGCACGGCCCGCCGAATCTCGGGAGACCTGGGCGTGCGGGACTACCTGGTTCTCTCTTCGCCGCGCGAATTCAAGAAGACGAGACTGCGATTCTTCCTGGCCGAGGAGGACGACTGGTGGAGCCGTCACGGTTCGGGCGTGGGGCAGGAGATCCGCGGTCGTCTGCAAATAGCGATATCAAACTCTGAAACCTGAATATGGAGGGTCGGGATATGAAAACGAAAAGCTTGGGGGCGCTGCCACTGGTTGTGGTCGCGGTCCTCGCGGCAGCGGCCGCGCACTGTAAGAAGGAACCACCCGGACAGGCCGTGTTCCTTTCCAAGGGCTGCAACGGTTGCCACAACTTCGGCGGCGGCGATTCGGCCACGGGACCGGATCTGAAGGGCGTGACGCAGCGTCGCACCGACGACTGGCTCAAACGCTGGATCAAGGATCCGGCGGGGATGCTCAAGACGGACGCGGCCGCGCAGACGCTGGCCAAGAAGTTCCCGAACGTCATGCCTGCGCTCGGGCTGAACGACGGCGAAATCGATCAGGTCATCGCCTACATGCGCTGGCAGGATCAGCACGGCAAAGCAGCTGGCGGATTTCAGGCGCTCAGCGCCGCGGAGTTCGCGGAAGCAAAGGACATCTTCTTCAACCGCTGCTCCGGCTGTCACGGCGCTCAGCGTTGGGGGGCCACCGGTCCTTCGCTCCTTCCCGACCATCACATTGTGCAGGCCAAGAAGGTCGATGGCGGCGGAACGAAAGCCAAAGGGACCGAGTCACTCGAAGCGATTCTGGTGAACGGTTCGCCGAAGGGCATGCCCGCCTGGGGTCGTGAGAAGATCCTCGACAAGCGCCAGATCAACCTGATGGCCCGCTACGTCCAGATGGACCCGCCGGAGATTCCGAAGCTGACCCTCGAAGACGCGAAGAAGAACTGGGAACTGCTCGTGCCGGTCAAAGATCGACCGCAGACCGACGAAACGGGCGGCCGGTTCCAGAACTACTTCGGCGTGGTGATGCGTGACGCAGGCCAGGTGGCCATCCTGGACGGCGAAACGTATGAGAAGCTGGCTGTGGTTCCCGTGGGGTTTGCCACGCACATCCTGCGCTCTTCACACTCGGGGCGGTATTTCTACGCCATCGGGCGGGACGGCCGGATCACTCTCATCGACTTGTGGTCGAAAGAACCTCGCGTGGTCGCGAAGGGGCGCACCTGCTGGGATGCGCGCTCCGTCGACGGTTCCAAGGCCCCGGGCTACATCGACAAGTACGCAATCGTGGGATGTTACACGCCATCGCAGTACGCCGTGATGGATGGGGCCACCCTGGAACCGCTTTCGGTGGTATCCGTGGCCGACGCCCGCGACTGGAAGTCGGGTGGCGCTCTGCCGGAGGTGCGCGTCGCCTCGATTGTAGCTTCCGAAGACAAGCCGCTGTGGGTGATCAACCTGAAGGAGCCGGGTTGGGTCTACCTGGTGGATTATCGCGACCCGCGCAAGCCGCGGGAGACGAAGATCCGCGCCAACAACGCCCTTCACGACGGTGGCTGGGTTCAGGTGCCGGGGATCAAAGAGAAGCGCTACTTCATCGTGGCGGCCAACGGTAAGAACCAACTCTGCGTCATCGACACCTACAACGGCACGCTCGTGCGACCGCCGGCCGGTCCTGGTCCGTGCATCGACGTGGGTCAGGTTCCGCATCCCGGCCGGGGCGCGAACTTCGTGCATCCGAAGTACGGTCCCGTGTACGCTACCACGCACATCAGCGACGACAAGCTGACGTTCGTGGGCGTGGATCCCAAGGGCCACGGGAAGTACGCGTGGCGGGTCGTGGAGCACCACAAGATGAAGTCGGGGGGATCCCTCTTCGTGAAGAGCCATCCCCAATCGAGGAATCTGTGGTTCGACATGCCGCTCTCAGCAACGCCAGGCGCCAACTCTGAGGTCGGCGTGTACAACATAGACACCGGAGCCATCCGCTACCTCAAGGTGAGCGATGCGCGGGTGGTGCACATGGAGTACAACCGGGCCGGCAGCGAGGTTTGGATCTCCGGTTGGCTGGGAGACGAGCTTCTGATTTATGACGATAAGACGCTGCAGTTGAAGAAGAAGATCACCGGACGGTGGGTGAAGACGCCGACCGTCAAGTTCAACGTCTACAACTCGCAGCACGACATATACTGATGGTGCTCGGAGGGGCGGTCCACGGGCCGCCCCTGCCGATAGGAGGGAAAGGTCATGAAAAAGAGAGCCTTTGTCGTTTGCCTGTGCGCGGCGCTTGCATCAGCACCCGTATTGTTCGCCGAACCCGACCCCAACGCGAAGGCGGAATCGGACAAGAAGAGCGAAGGGCCGAAAGCGGAGAAGTCCGCGCCGGATGCCTGGCTCGATGGCCTTCGCCTCTTCGGGCTCATTCGCCTGCGCCCGGAAGCAAAGTACAACTACAACTTCGATAAGTCCGACCTGACGTGCACGAAGGCGGCCGGCCAGACCGAGATCTGCAAAGCCCAGGACGACAACGCGGAGTTCGTGGGCTCGAAGCTGCAGATCGGAATCGAGAAGAAATGGAAGGACCGCGTTACCGCCCGCGTTCTGATTCAGGACACGCGCGTGTTCGGCGCGGAAACGGGTTCGGCCACGGGCCTCGGGACGGCAAATTCTTCGACGAACCAGAGCCTCGACGTTCGCGAAGCCTGGGTCGACGCGAAGGCGCTGCTGGGGCCGATCGATTTGCAGCTCGGGCGCATGGTGCTTTCTTACGGCGACCAGAGGCTCGTGGGCGGATTGGACTGGACCAACGTCGGTCGTAGCTTCGACGGAATGCGCCTGAAGTACGAGCATCGCCTGATCACAAGCCACCTTTGGGGAACGGTCATTGCGGAGCAGGACTCGGATTCGGCGGGTAACAACACGTCGGTGGGAGTCACCCGCGGCAGCATCGACGATGCGTACTTCACGGGGTTCTACAACACGTTGAAGCTGAGCGATCATCTGCACATAGACCTGTACTACCTCGGACGGTACCTCAAGTGGGTGCAGAAAACCGTCCCCACGGCCAATCCGACCGTGGCCCTGGCCCAGGGAACGGCCGTGCTCTTTGTCAACACCCGCGATCGCGTTTCGGGGCGTGACGACCTGCACACGGTGGGAAGTCGCCTGACGAATCGAACGCAGGACGAGGGGAAGCGGGCCCCTGGCGCCTTTGATTGGACGGTGGAGTACGCCTACCAGTCCGGCGCGACGGGCCGGCGCGCCAAACCGGGATGGGACACGGCAGCTCCGATCGCCCCTTTGCCCAGTCCGCTCTACGATGCGACGTTCAACCCCTGCGCGGTGTACGAAACGCGGACAGTATCAGGCGTCACGGAGCGAGGCTGTCGCGTATTCACCGAGAAGGTGCGCTACGACGCGTTCGCCTACGCCGCGACGGCAGGCTATCGAATCAGTCGCTTCCGCTTGGGCGCGGAGTACGCGGCGGCCAGCGGAGATCCCAACCGTGACGACGGAGCTGTGGCGACGTTCAACAACCTGTTTCACACGAACCATATCCACTACGGACAGGCAGACCTCGTGAGCTGGCAGAACATGCGGGCCAAGAGTGTCAATCTCGCGGCCGACTTCAAGGAAAAAGGAAAGCTGACGCTGGCCTACTGGCACGTGGACAAGTTCGTTCTGCAAGATGGCTGGTACCAGGTCACGGGGGGCGGCGCCACCGGCGCGCGGCACACTACCACCGAGTCGCAGAGCAACGCGCGCTTTGCTCCCGAGTACAATACCACGACCGGCGCTCTGCGCTCGTCCGCGGTGTCGGAGTTGCGCAAGCATCTGTTTCGGGAGTACGACGTTACCTACGAGATCACCAGCGGCAACATCAACTGGCAGTTCGGCTACAGTCTGTTTCTTGCGGGGGACGCCAATCGCCATGCGCTGGATGGACGCAGCTACGAAGGCCAGCTCAACCTGTATAAGCAGGCGGTGCTCGGAAAAACCGCCCTCTCGGATTTCAACTACTTGGACTACACGCCTACGTCCGATCCGAGGGGTCATTTTGCCTACGTCATGATGACCTACAAATTCTAGATGGTTTTCGGAAACGGCTGGCGGGCGGCCGCCCCGTTTCCGAGCGTTGTACCTTCGTCATGGTCTCCAAAGCAATGGACTATGCGCTGCGCGCGCTGACCTACATGGCCGTGAATCCGGACACGAAGTGGTTCGGCGCGCAGGAATTGGCGTCCAAGGCGGACGTGTCGCGCACCTACCTGGGGAAGATCCTGCAACAGCTCGTGCGCGAAGGCTATCTCGTTTCGACGACCGGTCCGGGCGGTGGATTCGGCCTGGCAAGGCCGCCGGAGAAGATCCACCTGATGGAGTTGCTCAAGCTCTTCGACGGGGAAAGAATCTACGACAACTGCTTCCTGGGCCTCGCGGACTGTTCGGATCGCAACCCGTGTCCCATTCATGCCACGTGGAAACGATGCCGCGAGCAACTCGTGCGGGAGTTCGAGAACACGACTGTGAAAGACGCGGCCCGCAAGAGTTGGCCGGGCTTTCGGTGAGTGGGATGCACGGGTAGCAGAGCAGACCTGTTTTGTCCTTGCGGGTCCCAAAGCTGGCTGAAGGCTGCCAGGACTTGTCCTGAGTTCCCCCTGTCGCCGGTAGAGAGTATTGGTGAGACGCAAAGCAGAAAGGCTGGGATTCGCAGTTCCTTTGGTTCTGGTATGGATGATGGGCGTGGCCGCCCATGCGGGCCTTTCCTGTAAAGAATCTCCATGCCACTTTGGAGACCTCTCCACCTCGTGTGGCCAGCAGGACCTTTCTTTGCGCCTGTTCATCGCCAGCCTGCAACCCTCCGTTCGCCCCATCTCCGCGGGGACCTCACACAACTGGCCTGTCCCCGATATCTGATACACAAATTCGGGTGACCTGATTTCGGAGGTCA
>CAZPFB010000145.1:0-11867 GCA_964585735.1 uncultured Leptospiraceae bacterium | reverse complement strand
CACGTCTTTTTTCCGGCCCTTTCGCCGGAGGCCGCGCGCTTTCCCGCGCGCAGCAGACCCGGACGAGCCGGTTCCCAGGCGGAGATGGCGGCCTTCCTGGCTGAAGAGGCCGGCAGATACCGCGTCCTTACCGCGTCCCTGTCCACCCGTGATCCCGTGGACCGGGGCCTGATGGATTTCTTTCACCGCAAGCAGAAGCACTTCCATTGAAAGCATGCCTCCGGAAATGAAAGAACTACTTCGAGATCTGCCGGCGCCGCCCGCGGATCCACTACACATTCTACCGCCCTGGTTGCCGGAACTCCTGGGCATGGCGCTGGCCGCCATGCTGACCGGCATCGGTGTGTGGCTCGTGATGCATTACCTGTCCCTGCGATCCGCGCGCAGGCCACATTCTCCGAGCCGACTGCGTACCTCCGATGATTCCGCTGAGGAGATCGCGCGCGTGCGTAAGCGCTATGCAAACGGTAACTATCGGGAAGGTTGCCACGAGATCTCCCGGATCCTGAAAGCCTACTTCGAAAGGAAGACAGGCCTCCAGATTGAGGAGATGACCGCCGCCGAGATAGCGCGGGTCATCGAGGGAAAGCCAGCCGCGTTCTTTCGGGAATTGAGCGCCCTGCAGTTCGGCCGCAACGAACCGGAGCGATCCGACTTCGAGCGGGTCTGTCGGGATTCGGCAGAGGTGCGCAAAGCGCGCGTTCGCGTGGTGGGAGGCGCCCTTTCGTGACAGTCGGTCCGTTTGGTTTCGAGACCCCCTGGGCGATTGCTCCCGCCGCTCTGTTGCCGGTGTACGTATGGTGGCGCCTTCGGAGCCTGCGCCTAACGGCGCTAGCCTTTGCCCCGCTTCAGTACCGGCCCGAGCGCGGAGTGGCCGTGCTCGCGCCTATTCTTCTGGTTGTGGCGGAGTGCCTGATGCTCGCGTGCGGGCTGATTGCGCTGACCGCCCCCTATACCGAATCGAAGCGCGAGTCGATACGCGAAGATGGCCTCGACATCGCTTTGGTGCTGGACGTCTCGGCCAGCATGATGGCCGCCGATTTCAAACCGAATCGGCTTGAGGTCCTGAAGCGCTTCGCAGGCGATTTTGTGAAGCGCTCGGCCGGAGATCGTATAGCAGTCTATATCTTCGCAAAAGATGTCTTCACGCAGACGCCCATGACCACGGATCACCCCGTGCTGCTCGATCTGCTCAAGGGCATCACCTACCACATCATCGACCATGCCAAGAGCGGCGGCACCGCCATGGGCGACGCCATGCTCGCCGCGGGAGAAGCCCTGGCCCGCAACAAGATTCGGGGCCGGGACCAGGTGATGCTCTTGTTCACGGACGGGGAAAGCAACTACGGCGTCGACCCGGCTCTGGCGGCGCGTTTCCTGCGCGGCAACGACATCCGGTTCTACGTGGTGGGCATAGGCGGCGAACAGGCGGTTCAGGTCTTCATCGATGGCAAGCCGTTCATCGCCGTCGGGAATCGCCCTCTGTTCACCAAGCTCGACGACGCGGCCCTGAAATCCGTCACGGAGGCCGGTGGCGGCCGCTACTACCGCGCCAAGAACGAAACTGTGCTCGGTGAGATCTTCAGCGAGCTCTCCCGACTCGAACGGACGCCGCTCGAAGTGCGGACGCAACGAATTCGGCGCCACCATACTTCGCTCCTGGCTCTGGCCGGCGCGGTCCTCTTTCTGGGTTGGGCGGTCCTTTTTGGTTTCTACCTGCGGAGGCCATGGCTGTGATTCTCTTCGAACGAACTTGGGCTCTCCTCGGGATCCCGATCTGGGCTGGCCTGGTCGGCCTGCTCTACCTGCGCCAGCGGCAGTCTTTGGCGTGGATCGCGGAAAACACCGCGGGCCCGCGTCGCAGCCAACTGACTCGATACACGCCATGGTCCGTGGTGGCGCACATGTTCTTCTTGTTCAGCGCGGGCCTCTGCGCCGTCCTTGCGGCGGCGGGGCCCTTCACGCCAGGCGTGGTCGAGAAGACCGAGGTTTCTGGTAACGTCGCGCTCGTCCTCGACGCGTCGTTCAGCATGGCCGCCGACGACATGCCTCCGGTGCCCTCCTCCGAAGAGGGCGCCAAGAGCCCACCCGCCGCAAGAGCCGGGAGCAGCAGCCGCTTCGAGTCCGCCAAGTTCTTCGCCCGGCAACTCATCGAGCTGATGCCGCAGCACCGGTTCGCCCTGCTCTCCTTCAGCGGAATACCAGCCACCCACTCGCCCGCCACGATCGATCACGCGGCGCTGCTTACGTACCTCAATACTCTCACGCTGCACAGCTTCGCTGCCACAGGTTCGAGTTTCGCCGCCGCGTTCTCCGGTTTGCTCCACCTGACCGCACAGAGCGATCGACCCATGCAGGCGGTTCTCTTCAGCGATGGGGAACTTCCCGAGCCGGAACGATTCGCCGACGAACTGCGGGCTTTGGCGGCCAAAGGGATCCGCGTCCACACTATGGCGGTCGGCTCCACGAAGGGCAGACGCCTGACGATCCGGCATCCGGATGACCTGCGCCGCGGCAGAACGCCCGCCCGTCCGTTGAAGACCGTTTCGACGAAACGTATCGATCGGGAACTCAAAGAGATCGCGTCCGCCACCGGCGGCACGTTCCATGTCCTTTCGGAGACACAGGCAAAGCAGATCCAATCCATACTCGAGGCCAACATGAACGCGGGCACCACGGTGCGCGCACCGGGGCGAAACGATCTCTCCCGATATCCGGTTCTGGCCTTCCTCATTCTGTTTCTGGTGGAGACCCTCGTGATCTCCGGTCGCCTCTCCGTCGGGCGTTTCCTCCCGTGGAAAGGAGCCTTCCTTGCCGCTTTTGCTGCGGTCTTCACGCTGGGTGCGTGTGACAATCGCCTTCACCGCGCGCACGTGCGCAATGAACAGGGTATCCATCTGTTCCTCACCCAGGAACACGCCCAGGCGCGCGCCGAGTTTGAAGCGTCCGCGGCCCTGGGTGCGTCGGCCGAAGTACCAACGTATAACGAAGCGGGAAATCTCTCGGTGGAAGGGGATTTGGCCGCCGCGCACAAAGCGTACGAACGGGCCCTGGAAATCGAACCGCGCCTGCTGGAGGCCCTGTACAACGACGGCCACGCCCTCTATCGCTGGGGCCAACGCGAGCTTCGCCCCCCCAGCCCGAACGACTGCCTCCAGAAACGAACGCGCCAACTTTGGGAGCAGTCGTTACGCCGATTCGAAAGGGTGCGCGCCGAGGCTGGACTTTCGGTGAGAATTGCGGGCCGGGCACGTCGCAACAGCGATTTCGTGCGGTCCCAGCTTCAAGCCCTGGACCGCCTGGAGGAATCCTGCCCGCAGTCCAAGAAGCAACAGTCGAAGAAAGAACAGGACGAGAAACAGGAGAAACAGGAGAAAAAAGAGGAAAAGCAGGAGAAGAAAGAACAGAACCAGGGCCCGAAGCCCAATGAAAGCGATCCTTCCCGGGGCAAAGGAGCCAACAACAGAGGCGAGGGTCAGGGACACCAAAGCAAAAGTGCAGCGAAAGCCGAGTCGCAGAAGGGTGGGGGGCACGGGGGGAGTGGGGGCGACGGCCCCCAGCAGAAGCCGAACGTCGCCCGCGGGACCAAGGGACTTTCCCGCGCGGAGCAGGACCAGGTCGAGGGCGAGTTGGAGAGGATTCGCGGGCAGGCGCGCCAGGGAAAACGCCACCTGCAATCGCAGGCGCAGCAGATGCCGAAAGCTGGCCAGACCGGCGTTGGCCGCCAGGGACGCAGGCAGTCAAAGACCGGGAAGAAAGGCAGTGGCGGCCCGGCCGTACTGTGGTAGCGCAGGTTGCTCTTCTGTCAGGTTCGGCCCGGTCGCCTCAGGGTGAGGAGCGCGCGCTCCTGACCAGGGCACTTACGGTCTGCGGAAAACTCGCGCCACGGAGGGGACTTCCGTGGCCGCTGACGAACACGTCGACGGGCAAACGCTCCAGCAGCCGCCACACACGCTCGTACCCCTGCGGCACCATCTGCGAACGAAAGTACAGCGGATCCGAAAGCAGACTGCCGGAATAGAGCAGCCGCTCTTCCGGAAAGTACACGAGGAGATTGCCCGGCGCGTGTGCGATGCCCGGGTAGATGACGACCACGCGCCCGGACAGGATGTCCAGGTGATCGTCAAAGACGCCGTCCGGCCCCGTGTACTTCCCCCTCGTCCAACTGCCAAAGGAATCGACCATACGATCCTGCATGCGCGGCCATTCTGTCCTGAGCTGCCCGGCCGTCGCCTCGTGCATGTAGATGGGGACTTCGGCCGCTGCGAATGCGGCCAGGCCTCCCGAACGATGCAGGCCCGCACCGGTCAACACCAGCCCAATGTGACGCGCTTCGCTCGCCGCTGCTGCTTTCCAGAGCACGCGGACCGCGCTGTTGACCGAATAGGTGGCGTCGAAGAACACGATGCCGTCGGGCCCCGCGTAAATGACCGAATTGGTCTTCCAGTAGTTGAAGTCTTCTACGAGGTACACATGCCCGCGTATCCGCGTCACGCGCACGGACAGGTCGCCTCGATCCGCAGGTTCGGAACGGCGGGCAACCAGACAGCCGCAGAGGAACAAGAGTGCGGTGACACCGGCGGGCGCGCGCCAAAGCGCGCGACGCAGACCGGTCTTCATGAGCCGAGGCCGTAGACGGCAATGCAGGACGCGCAGGCTCCGGCGGCCGCGGTCCAATCCGGTCGCAATTCGCGAACGGTAACGTCATCGAGCATCCCCGCCGGCAGGTCCTGAAAGAACACTTTCTCGCTCACGCGCTGCCCGCAGATGGGGCAGGTCATCATAACACCGGGATCCTCGACCGGAATCCCTTGGGGGATCGGCGCGGACGCCTCAAACAGTTGCGGCAGTTCATCTTTCAGAAGCATTTCGCGGATGCTCCGGAAGCCTGTGTCGAACGGAATCTCCAGGCGTGAGTTCGTGATGGTTTCGTCGCTGCGGCCGATCCGCATCAGCTCGGGACGGAGGTGTTCCTCCCGCAGCATCAGCACGGAAAAGGCGAGGCCCAGGTGCCGGCCGTCCGGATCGTCCGGGTTGTCACGAAAGTACTCCATGACATCCTTGTACTCCATGGCCTCCCGGAGCAGGCGGCGCAGACGCTCTTCGTGGTACTCAGAGTGCAGAGAATTGTTGAGCACCTCACAGCGGATGCCTGCGTCATTGTGGGTAATCCGCGTACGCAGGAACAGGCCCCTGCTCCGCGCTCCCTCTTTGTAGCTGCGCATGGAATCCATGGTCAGCGACTTCTGAAAATCGTCTTCGTGCGCGGCGCAGGCCACCGGATCCCGGGGGTCCAGACCGTGTTCTTCGAAATAGACCTGGCGCATGTTGGCCATGGACGCCCACAGCGCGAGCTCCTGAACCACAGAATTGACAATGGGTACGAGCTCGTCCTTGGAGTAGCGCGCGAGTATCACCCTCACCGCCATTTCGAGGCGGTTCTGGTAGGACTCAGTCAGGGTGTGGCCCTGGAGTTCGACGGGGCTGCCGCGCCCAACCGCCTCCCGCAGTGCGTCTTCCTGTTGCGCTGCATGGGCCATCGCCGCCCGATCCTGCGCCGCTCGGCCGGTCGGGCAAACCCTTTTTGGCGACCGGGGATCTTGCAGTCCAACGGCGTTTTTCCGATACTCAGGTCATGAGGATCGAGGCGGGCTCGCAGAATCTGTCCCGGGTACCGGGCATGTTCGTTTACCCGGCCCCCGCGTATTCTTCTCAACCTCTGGAAGCCCCCGACTCCATTCGCACCCGCGCCGCCCGCTACGTGGCGCACGAACGCGGACAGGAAACGACCGGCGACTCCACGATACCGGACACCTACACGCCGCGCGGCGCGGAGAGGGCACAGTTGCTGCCCGGGGCCCGCCTCGATATCTTTGCCTGAGGCACTCTCGTGAAGCCAGGTCGAATCCTCTTCGCTCTCACCGCGGTCTGCGCGCAGGTCGCGGTCACTTCCTGCGGCCTTATGGGTCCGGACGAGCCGCCGAAACCCAACGTCTGCGATCCAACCTCGAGTCTCTATATCAAGGACCAGCACTACATCTCCCGAGACTACGTCACCGAAGACGGCACGGTCGACTATGCGAGGTGGTTCGAGAGCCGAAAGGCCCAATCATCGCCATGCGATCCGATCACGAAGGGTGCACCGGCCGGACAGGGTTAGCCGGTCGCTCCCGTGCCCGCTTCGGAAAAGCCAAAGAAGCCGCCTGTCCTGCTCGAAGAAGAGAAGCGCGAAAAATCCGAGCCTCCAGCGGAACCTCGTCCCCCGACCGCGCCAAAAAAGGCCGCTCCCTCCTGATTTTCGGTTTTCGCGATGCTGGCCGCGCATCGCCCTGTCACCGGGATGGAACTGCAGCCGAGGTACGATCACCGGGGCGTCGAAGACCGCTGGTACCGCGCTTGGGAGGACGGCGGACTCTTTCGCCCCGAGGCCGGAACTCCGCGCGGCAAGCCGTACAGCATCGTCATCCCGCCACCGAACATCACCGGGCGCCTGCACGTGGGCCACGCCCTGAACCACACGATCCAGGATGTCCTCATCCGCGCCGCGCGCAAACGAGGCCGGCGGGCTCTTTGGATCCCCGGCACGGATCACGCAGGCATCGCCACGCAGAGTCGCGTCGAACGCAACCTCCTCGAAGAAGGCGTCACACGTCACGACCTCGGTCGCGAGCGTTTCCTCGAAAAGGTTTGGGAATGGAAGGAAATGTCGGGCGGCCAGATTACCGGGCAGATGCGTCGATTGGGCGTCTCTGTCGATTGGAGTCGCGAGCAGTTCACGATGAGCCCCGAGCTGACTCGTGCGGTGGCGCGCGTGTTCGTGCAGCTCTACAATGAGGGCTTGATCTACCGAGGCGAACGCATCATCAACTGGTCGCCGAAGCTGGCCACTGCGCTGGCCAATGATGAGGTGGAGTACGAAGAGCGGGACGGCAGCCTGTGGCGCGTCCGCTATCCTCTGTCGGACAACTCGGGTCACATCGTAGTGGCCACGACGCGGCCCGAAACCATGCTCGGAGACACCGCCGTGGCCGTACACCCCGAGGACGAGCGCTACTCCGCCTGGATCGGTAAGACGGTCCGGCTACCACTGATGGAGCGGGAGATCCCGATCGTGGGGGACCCGGCCATTGACCGAGAATTCGGAACGGGCGCAGTGAAAGTGACCCCCGCGCACGACCCCAACGACTTCGACATCGGAAAGCGCCACGGCCTGCCGAGCGTCCTCATCATGGACGAGCACGCCCGCATCAACGAGAACGGCGGGTCGTACGCCGGACTGGACCGGTACGAAGCCCGCAAGCGCATCGTGGCCGACTTAGATGCGCAGGGCCTGCTCGACGGAATCGAGAAGTACCGCCACGCCGTGGGACTCTGCTACCGTAGCGGACAACCGATCGAACCCATCCTCAGCAAGCAATGGTTCGTGCGTGTTCGCCCGCTTGCCGATCGCGCCATCGAGGCGGTGCGCAGTGGGGAGATCACCTTCTTCCCGCGCCGGTGGGAGAACCTGTACTTCGACTGGCTCGAGCGCATTCAGGATTGGTGCATCTCCCGTCAGTTGTGGTGGGGGCATCGCATCCCGGTCTACACCTGCGAGAGCTGCGATCACGAATTCGCCGCCGAGAAGCACCCCGACGCCTGCCCCAAGTGCGCTGGCACTTCCCTCGCGCAGGATCCCGACGTATTGGACACCTGGTTCTCGTCGGCGCTCTGGCCTTTCTCAACGCTGGGCTGGCCCGCAAAGACGCCCGAACTCAAGCTGTACTACCCAACGAGCGTACTTGTAACCGCCTTCGACATCATCTTCTTCTGGGTGGCGCGGATGGTCATGCTCGGCCTGCACTTCATGAAGGCGCCCCCCTTCCACCACGTCTACATGCACGGCCTCATGCGCGACGAAAAGGGCCGCAAGATATCGAAGAGTCTGGGCAACAACATCGACCCGCTCGACGAAGTCGAAGAATTCGGAGCGGACGCGTATCGCTTCTTCCTCATGGCAACCCTTTCGGAAGGCAAAGACTCCATCTATTCGCGCAGTCGCCTGAAGGGTTACCAGAACTTTGCCAACAAGATCTGGAACTCGGCCCGCTTCGTACTTATGAATCTGCCTGATGACTTCCGGCCGGTTCCAGACCTGACGAAGCTGCCCCTCGAAACCGAAGACAACTGGATCCTCGGTCGCCTGGGAGAAACGATTTCGGCCATGGAGGAATCGATAGACAGCTATCGTTTTCATCACACAACCGAGGAGGTCTACTCCTTCGTTTGGAATAACTATTGCGATTGGTATATCGAACTCGTCAAGCCGCGCATGTTCGGGAAGGCCACCGCCGAAAGCGCCGAGGCCGCCCGTCAGGTGGCCTACAGTGTGCTACGGGCCATGCTCGGTCTGCTTCATCCATTCATGCCTTTCGTGACCGAGGAGTTGTACTCGCACCTCGCGGCCTTCGAGGGGGACCGGACGGGACGCGAGAGTCACCTCATCACCGCCGCCTGGCCGAAGGTTCCGAAACTGGGCAAAGCCGCCCAGAAAGCGGCCCAGGGTCTCGAGCTTCTCCAGGAGGTTGTCACGAGAACGCGCGCGATTCGCGCGGAAGCGGGCATTGCTCCCGACCGGAAGGTCAGGGTCATCATCAAGAGCGCGGCGCGCGAACTGCGGTCCGTGGTGGAAGCAAAACAGGCCGCCCTCCTGCGACTCTCGCAGGCCGAAGAGATAGTCGTCGATCCACACTACGAAGCCGCGCGAACCGACGCCGTCGAAGCCTTCTCGCAGGGGGAGGTCTTTCTGCCGCTCGAAGGCATCCTCGACATCGAAAAGGAGCGCGAGCGTCTCGAAGGGGAGAGGTCGAAACTGGTGGCCCAAATGGACGGATCCCGCAAGAAGCTGGGCAGCGCCTCATTTCGCGAGAATGCGCCCCCGGATGTCGTGGAGAAGGAAGAGAGCAAGCTCGCCGACCTCGAAGCCCGCCTGACCTCCATCACCGGGGCGCTGAAACGCTTTGCCCGCGAATGACCGCGGAACCGGTTTTCTGACTCAGGAAAGTCCAAAAAACGCCGAGGAACCTAAGGGGAGAACGGGCGACGTGCGCGCGGACGATTCCCGGAGGAAGTATGGGTTCCACATTCGGCGGGCTCGAGATAGGAAAGCGCGGTTTGTCCGTGCATCAGACGGCCCTGAACACGACCGGCCACAACATCGCCAACGCGGACAACAAACAGTTCGCGCGGCAGCGCGTGACCATGGAGTCGATGGACCCGCTCTACGACCCCTCGCTCAACCGCGCCTCCGGCCCGGGGCAACTCGGACAGGGTGTGACGGTCGCTCAGGTGGAGCGCATCCGCAACGCCTTCTACGATGACCAGATTTCGAACGGCGTCAATTCGCAGCACTACTGGGAAACCAAGAGCACGTTCCTGATCCAGATGGAGAAGGTCTTCAACGAGCCCTCCGACAACACCCTGCGAAGTCTTTCCGACCGCTTTTGGAGCGCGTGGCAGGATCTGGCGGCACATCCGGCGGACATGGCCCACCGCGAAGTGGTAGTCGAACGGGCGCAGGGATTGGTGACCCGTATCCAGGACATCTATTCCAAACTGGACACGCTGCGCAACCAGGCCAACAACCGCGTGATTGCCAACGTCGACAGGATCAATTCGCTGGCCGCGCAGGTGCGCGACTACAACGAGCGTATTCTGAAGCTCGAAGCGCTCGGCGACAACCCCAATGATCTCAAGGATAGGCGCGATGCAGCCATCGAGAAGCTCTCCGAACTCGTCGACATCAACATCGGCCGTGGAGACAAAGACGAGCTCATCGTCTTCGTCGGTGAGCAGGCACTCGTGCAGGGCGAAGTGCAGCGCAGGCTTCTGGCAGTCGGCGATCCGCGCAACGACGGCATGGCCCGCGTAGTCTGGGAACACAACAACCGCGACGTCCTCATCCAGGGAGGCGAGGTCAAGGGCCTGCTCGATGTGCGCGATCGCGACATCGTCGAGAGACTCTCCGAAACCAACCAGTTTGCCGTCAACATTGCTGACATCGTCAACGAAGCGCACCGCGACGGCTTTGGCCTGAACGGTACGACCAACAAGGACTTCTTCAGCATCCGTGCGCTCTCCGCGGGCGCCAACGGCAACTTTCAGCTTCAAAATGCTGCGGCCAACTTCGACCTGAACCAGGACGGCACGGCGGAAGTGACCGCCATCTTCCGCGTATCCGGGACCAACACGGTCGATCCCACGAAGCGAATTGGCCTCGATGGTACCCTCACCCTCTTTCGCAACGATGGACAGAACACTCCCGTGCGCATCGACTACAGCCGCGACGACACCCTTCAAGAGGTGATCCGTCGCATCAACGACAGCCGCTCGGGCGTGGTGGCCTACATGAACCACGACAACCAGTTGGCCCTCAAAGCAGTGCGCGCCGAGGACGACCGTCGCACCAACTTCATGATTCGCCATCTGGAGGACTCAGGGCAGCTGCTGGTAGGCTACACCGGGATCCTCAACACGAGCGGACCCGCCGGCGCATTCGACTTCCGCCGCACGAATGAGATCTCGAAACTGCGCCCGGCGCTTCAGGACATTGCGCTGACGCCCATCTACAACCCGGCTGCCTACCTGCGCGTCTCGACGGAGGTCAGTCGCGATCCCTCCTCCATCGCCGCAGGACGCGGGAAAGATGTGGGCGGCACCGGAGATTACAACACGCCGGGCGGACAGGCGGACGGCAGCAACGCGCTGATCATTGCCGCGGCCCTCAAGCAGGACAGCCGCATGATCGGTCACACGCGCAACCCGGAGGACTTCTACAACGCGCTCATCGCCAAATTGGGGACCGAATCTCGCGCCGCCGAAGATGCGCTCATTCGGCAAAAGGACAACCTCCTCCAGCTCAACAATCTGCGGCAGAGCGTGATGGGCGTGAGCCTCGACGAGGAAATGAGCAACATGGTTCAATTCCAGCACGCCTACAACGCGGCGGCGCGGGTCATTAACACGATGAACGAAATGATCGGAACCATCATCCAGAGGATGGGAGTGTAAGAGCAGCCGGTCGAAGCGATCCGGACGGCAGGTAGAAGCACAGGAAAGAGCCTATGATGCGAATCACGAACATGATGCAGAACAACAGTCTGGTGCGAAACCTCAACCGCCACCAGTACGATATGGACCGCATCAACAACCAACTCTCTACCGGACAGAAGATCAGCAGACCCGGCGACGATCCTGGGGTGGCTACGAATCAGATGTTCTTTCGAACTCGCGTCGAAGAATTGGGCCAATTCGAACGAAACATCCAGGACGGGCAGGCCCGATTGAACCTCATGGACGGTGAGCTCGATCGAGTGGGTTCCATCTTCCAGCGCGTGCGGGTGCTCGCCGTGCAGGCTTCGAACGGCATCTACCAGGGAGACAAGGGCTTCGAACTCAAGAATGCCATCGCGACCGAAATCGATCAGCATCTTCGCGCCCTGATCGACATTGCCAACGGGCGGGATGGGACCGGAAAGCCCCTCTTCGGTGGTCACGTCGTCGAGCGGCCCCCTTTCGAGCCAATCCAGTCCAACATCCGCGGTCTGCGCGGAATCGAGCTCCAGAATCAGATCATTGAGGTCGAATACCGCGGAGACATCGGACAGCAACTGCGGGAAGTCGAGCGCGGGCAGTACGTGGATGTCAACCTGGCCGGAAGCCGCGTCTTCTGGGGCACCAACATGACCGTCACCGGACGCACCGACAACTCCGGCTATACCGCCACGACGGACCAGAGCTTCAAGATCGATGGCGTGGAGATTCGGGTGGCCGCCGGCGATTCCATCGACGACATCATCGATCAGATCTACAATTCGGACCTCGTAGTG
>CAZPFB010000144.1:0-11891 GCA_964585735.1 uncultured Leptospiraceae bacterium | reverse complement strand
CGCAGGCGCACTTGCCCTTTTGACGACGGTGCCCAATTATCCAGGAGTCAGTAGCGTCCGTATGGTACTGGATACATCCGACTGAAGATACGGAAGAGGTCCTGTCTGATATATATCTGCTCAGTGCAGAGTTTCTTAAAACGCGCGGAAAGTTGGTCGGCGCGCAGGACGATCGCAGGGAGTTGCAATCCAAACTCCGGGCTCTGCAAGCGGACCTCGTGGAACGCCATCAGATCCTGAGAGAAATACTCCTTACGTCCCGAATAAACTCTGGCAGCTCCAATTACAGTGAAAGACGCTTTCTCGTATTCGCGCAATTGGTCGAGATGCTTGAAACAGCCATCGCGAACCCTGTTAATTATGATAGAATGGACGAGCTGTTTCATGAGCATCCCGATTACGTAGAAACCTTTCAGGATTTGATCTTTCAAATGTCTGAGCAACTGGTGCAGATCGCGGAAGCCGGGAAAAATTCGAGGTTGCTCCGTCCAAGTCGTTCGTTGGTAGAGAGCTTTGAGACCGCCCAAGATGCGCTCGGTCATTTTGAAAGAATGCACGGTGCCGAGAATCGAGAAGAGTTTTTTATTCTTAGCAACTTTTTGGGGTATCAAGAAAAGCAATTTAACAAGCTAAAGAAGATAATCATGCTGCTGGGTAGTCCTGATGTGGGCAAAGTGCAGTTTGTTGATCGGGAGGTGATTCGACAATTCGTAGAGCCTCAGAACTATGATCCTTTATTGCTGTTAAAGAATCTTAGTTGGCGGTCAGATATTTTTAGGCACTCGCTGCGCTTGGCCGCAACGCTCATGGTTGGATATGTCTTGGGAACGCTGTTCAAATTTCAGAATCCGTACTGGATTCTCCTGACCATAGTAGTAATCATGCGGCCAAGTTATGGGCTTACGAAGAGCCGTTCGACGGCCAGGATCACGGGGACTCTTATTGGGGCGGCAATTCCATATTTAACGGTCCTGCTTGTACAAAACGAGAATGTCTACGGCGTTTTGGCTGTGCTGTCTTTGGTCATGGCCTTTACCCTCATCCAGAGAAACCATAGGGCCTCCGCGACTTTTATCACTTTGACTGTGATTTTTGCCTATGCGATTGTTCAGCCTGATATCGTCGCGGTAATTCAGTTCCGGATACTGGATACGCTGTTGGGTGCCGCGCTTTCCTCTGCTGCGATATTGTGGCTCTGGCCTGCGTGGAGCTTTGGCGAAATCATCGGCGATATCGAAAACAGCGTGAAGGCAAATAGGAATTTCTTTGGACGCATCGTAGAGTATTATCAGCGGAAAGGCCCAATTCCCACCGTGTACAGAGTCTCCCGCAAAGAGGCCTTCTTACAGACGTCAAAGCTGAAGTCGGCCTTTCAGGGCATGGCTCAAGAACCTGTATCGAAACAGAGGAATATGGACAAGATCTATGAGATGGTCGAACTCAACCACACGTTCTTGGCTTCATTGGCCTCAATTAGTGTCTACGTGCAGAACCATCCAACGACGGAAGTGTCAGAAATGTTCAAGGCAACGACTGCCCGCATAGATCAAAACCTGTCGCAAGTCCTGTTGTTGTTGGATGGCAAGAAGTTACCCGCATCCCCTCCTACCGAGGCAGATGACGTATTCTTCGCGGGTCAGTTCCAGCGTTTCCAGGCACACCATAGAGGAATCCTGGACGACAGCTTGCAGCGGGCGGATGTTTCCCAAGAAGCTTATCTGCTTTGGGAGCAACTGCGATGGTTGTTGACCCTCAGCGGGAACATGGTCCGAGTCACTTCGGCGGGTGAGTTTGGCATAGATACCGACGCTCCAGAATTGAGCTGACATGTTCAGGTCGTGACTGAATGCGTTCAGTTTTTATTTGCATGAGTGAGCGCCCAAACGGGCCATGTCCTTGTGAACATAACAACGCTGCGGATAGGGCAACGTATTCTTGCGGTCCTTCTTTCCAAGCTCGGGCCCGGTAAGGGGACGCGGCATCCGTTCATGCTCTCGCGAATGACGGCGCTATATGTCGTGATTGGGTTCGTCGGCGGAACGATTTCGGCAGTCTACTGGCTCGTGCTCTCTGCTTTGACGGAGCATGTGGGGCGCGCTGGCGGCCTTTGGGTGGTCGGCATCATGGTGGCCGCGGGGTTATTGCTCGGCCTCTGCATCCATTTCTTAGGCGAGCCCGGAGAAATATCTCTCGTTATCGACAACATCCGTTTTCGGGGAGGCAGGCTGGATCCGAAGAACAATCGCTCCATGACGATCGCTTCGCTCGTGGGAATCTCAAGCGGCGGTAGCGCCGGGCCGGAGGCACCGTTGGTTCAGATGACGGGGTCGCTCGGAACGTGGATAGCCGACCGCCTCGGACTACGCGGGGAAGAATTGCGGTCCGTGACTATCGCGGGTATGGCGGCCGGATTCACGTCACTTTTTGGTTCTCCGCTGGGAGGCGCGTTGTTTGCTTTGGAGATTCTACAGCATCGCCACATTGTTGAATACTACGAAGCTCTTCTGCCCGCTTTTATCTCCAGCTGTTCGGCTTTCCTCATCTTTGTGGCGGTGACGCACATAGGTCTGGGTCCAACGTGGAACTTCCCAGGGTACGCGGCCGTAGACATCTGGGATTTCGCTTCCGCCATCGGCCTCGGAGTAATTGGCGCCTGCATCGGATGGTTGTTCTATGGAATATTTCGGATCACCCGCCTTGCGTTTGAGGTCATTCCTGGCCCAATTTTCGTGCGCACGACCGTCGGGGGGCTCGTCCTCGGCTTACTTGCTTTCCATGAGCCGCTCACTCGATACTTTGGCCACGAGGAGCTTGGCGTTCTTCTTACCGCAAACCGAAACGTTCCCGCCCTGGCGCTTCTGCTTTTTCTCAAGCTCGTGGCGGTCAGTGTGACAATCAGCAGCGGATGGCGTGGAGGGATCATCATTCCGCTTTTCTTCGTGGGCGCCGTGGCGGGTCAGGCGCTGCTTCTCCTGGCGCCGTCGGGTCGTGGCGGACTCTACCTCATTTGTCTCATGGCAGGTGTGAATGCTGCGGTCACGAAAACTCCCATCAGCACAACAATCTTGCTTGCGGACCTTACTGGAGTAGGCAATCTCACCGCGGTGCTCTTCGCGTCGATCACCGGTTACTTCCTTTCGCCGCGCGTCCCATTTATCGTGGCGCAGGGTCCCGAGAGACGTGACTCAAAGCACGCCGAAGCGGACGAACTACCCCGCGCACGCTGAGCTCTCATATTTGACGGCCAGGGGCTGCAGGACGAAGTTCTCCAGGTGAATGTGTCGGTGGAGGTCCTCCTCCAGATGCGCAAGGCCGGCCCACAGCGCGCGGTAGCTGTTGCAGGCGTCAGTCGGGAGTTCGTAATCACGCGACAGAGCGCGCAACTGGCGCAACTCCGCGCCTACGCCCTCGTGCTCACTTTCCATCTGTTGGATGAGATGCTGGATGGAACCGGACGAGGGTTGGGTAGATGCGATTGCGCCCGCCGCCACTTTCTGGATGGCGCGCATCCTAGGGAACAGAACCTGCTCTTCCTTGTTCATGTGCTCAAGGAGTTCCGCCGCAGTCCCGGCGTAGAGGTCGCGCATCGTCATCAGTTCAGGGTGGCCTTTCCCGTGCACGCGAGCCACCCGCTCCATGAGTTCGTTCAGCCGGGGAAGGTCGACTCGCAGAGGAGCGTGGAACTCTTTCAGAATGTAGTCGATAAGGACGCCGAGATCCCGCTCTTGGGTCCAATCGCGCATGGGCGGCGTTGTGCGAGCAACGTCTTCCAGCTCGTCGCGTATTCGTTGTGGGTTCAGCCCGCGTTTGAGGCAGGCTGCCTCCAAGGAAACACCACCACCGCAGCAAAAATCGATCCCGTGTTTCTGGAAGACGGCCGCCTTCAGTGGCGCTTGCGCAACGATCGCGCCAATCGTATCTGGAGTCTTCTGTCCCGTGATGCTTCCGTGATTTGCCATGATGATTTTCTCACTCCCTTTGTTATTTGATAGCGGCCAAAGCTTGATTCAGATCTTCCTTCAGGTCGTCCAAGTTCTCGATCCCGAGGGAGAGACGCAGCATGTCCTCGCTGACTCCGGCAAGCGTAAGTTCTTCGGGCCCAAGTTGGCGGTGCGTGGTCGATGCCGGATGCGTGGCGAGCGACTTGGCGTCGCCGATGTTGACCAGGCGAGAAAATAATTGCAGCGCGTCCAGCACCTGCTCTCCGGCCTTACGCCCGCCTTTGACTCCGAACGACAGAATCCCGCTCGCGCGGCCCTTCATATAGCGTCGCGCGAGTTCATTGTACTCGCTCTCGGCCAGCCCGGCGTAGCGTACCCATGAAACGCGGTCGTGTTTCTGTAGGTACTCTGCTATGGCCTGAGTATTGTCGCACGTTTGGTCCATACGCAGGGGAAGCGTTTCGATTCCCTGCAGAATCAGAAACACGTTGAACGGCGAGATGGCAGCGCCCATGTTGCGCAGCGGCACCACGCGCGCTCGTCCGATAAACGCGGCCGGCCCGAATGCTTCGGTGTAGACTACGCCATGGTAGGAAGGATCAGGCTCGTTCAGGCGCTTGAAACGCGCCTTGTGCTCGGCCCATGGGAAGCGTCCCGAATCGACAATGACTCCGCCGATCGAGTTGCCGTGGCCGCCGAGGTACTTCGTGAGCGCGTGCACCACAATGTCGGCGCCATGTTCGAAGGGGCGCCACAGGTACGGAGTAGGAACCGTGTTGTCCACGATCAGTGGGACTCCACCTTTATGCGCAACGTCGGCCAGGGCCGCAACATCGATGACATTGCCGAGCGGGTTGCCTATTGATTCGCAGAATACCGCGCGGGTGTTCTCGTCGATGAGAGTCGCAATGTCTGCCGCGTCGGCCGAATCCGAGAAACGCACTTCGATGCCGTAGCGCGGCAGGGTGTGCGCAAATAGATTATAGGTGCCACCATAAAGTTGACTTGTCGTTACTATATTGTGGCCCTGTTCGGCAATCGTCATGATCGCATAAGTGATGGCCGCCATCCCTGACGCCACCGCGAGCGATCCCACTCCGCCCTCCAGTTCCGTCATGCGCTGCTCCAGGACGGCTGTCGTGGGATTCATTATCCGCGTGTAGATGTTGCCCGGGACTTTCAGATCGAAAAGATCGGCCCCGTGCTGGGCGCTGTCAAAAGCGTAGGACGTCGTCTGGTAGATCGGCACCGCCACGGCCTTCGTGGTTGGCTCCGGGCTGTAGCCACCGTGTACGCATATCGTCTCAAACCTCATGTGTTTCTCCTTAAAGTATACGGTTCGGAAGCGGCCGCCCCATTTTTTGGGTTGCGCCTATATCATGCATATAGTATGCATGATATAGGCAGGGAAACCAGCCCCCGCCCAGAGGGAGACCATTTTTTTATGCAGCTCAGCTTTTTTACGGACTACTCTTTGCGGATCCTGATGTTGGCTGCCGCCCAAAAAAAGGAACAAAACCTCGCCATTCGGGCGGCAGCGGCGAATCTTCAGGCCTCCGAGGATCATATTCGCAAAGTTGTGAATTTTCTCGGGACGGAGGGCTACCTGGAGAATCGCCCCGGACGGCAGGGCGGATTTCGCCTGGCGCGCCGTCCCGAGGAGATCAATTTGGGCGAGGTTGTGGCTCGCGCGGAGCGCAACACCGATCTGGTGGAGTGCTTTCGTGTCGACGGGGGTGCTTGTACGCTCACGCCAGCCTGTGCGTTACGATCAGTACTCAACGGAGCGATGGATGCCTTTTTTGCCGTACTGAGGGAGCATTCGCTGGCTGACGTAATGACCCGCAAACTGCGCCGCCATCTCCTCAAATCAGCCCAAGGGCCACCATAGCTCGGGCGACCTTGATAAAGCCCGCGATGTTGGCGC
This sequence comes from uncultured Leptospiraceae bacterium, assembly GCA_964585735.1. Classification (GTDB taxonomy): domain Bacteria; phylum Spirochaetota; class Leptospiria; order Leptospirales; family Leptonemataceae; genus CAZPFB01. The sequence continues at coordinate 6,023 of CAZPFB010000144.1, read as the reverse complement.
CATTAACGTAGTTTCCCGGAGTGCCGAACTCTTCCGCCGTTTCATAGCAGCGCTGATGTATCCCTTTCATAATCGTGAACAATTTCTTCTCGGTGTATTCAAAATCCCAAACGTCCCGACTCGCGTTCTGCTGCATCTCCAGGGCCGAAGCGGCCACGCCGCCCGCGTTCGCGGCTTTACCCGGGCCATAGGCAACACCGGCTTTGAGGAAAACCTGAACTCCTTTGCGCGTCGTTGGCATGTTCGCGCCTTCCGCCACTGCCAAGCATCCATTCTTGACCAGAGTCGCGGCGTCCGTACCGGTCAGTTCGTTCTGCGTGGCGCAGGGCAGCGCCGCATCGCACGGGATCTCCCACAAGTTTCCCTTGGGGACATAGCGGGCGTGTTTGTGATGAACGGCATAGTCTTTGATCCGTCGGCGTTCCACTTCCTTGAGCTGCTTGATCAAAGCGAGGTCGAGTCCTTTTTCGTCGTGAATGAAGCCGTTCGAATCGGAGCAGGCGATCACCCTGGCACCAAGTTGTTGCAGTTTTTCGATGGCGTAGATGGCGACGTTGCCCGCACCAGAGACGATGCATGTCTTCCCCTCCAGTGATTGGCCACGCACCCGGACCATTTCACCCAAGAAAAAGACCGCGCCATAGCCCGTGGCTTCCTTACGAGCGCGGGCGCCCCCCCAGTCCAAACCTTTGCCGGTGAGCACTCCGGATTCATAGCGATTCGTGATGCGCTTGTACTGGCCAAACAGGTAGCCGATCTCTCGTGCACCCACGCCTATGTCGCCGGCAGGCACGTCAGTGTATTCGCCCACATGGTGGTAAAGCGCTGTCATGAAACTCTGGCAAAAGCGCATGATTTCGCCATCCGATTTCTCTTTCGGATCGAAGTCGGAGCCGCCTTTGGCGCCGCCGATGGGCATCCCGGTCAAGGCGTTCTTGAAAGTTTGCTCAAAGCCGAGAAACTTGATGATTCCCAAGTAAACCGAGGGGTGAAAGCGGAGCCCACCCTTGTAGGGTCCGAGGGCGCTGTTGACCTGCACCCGAAAACCACGATTGATCTGCACCTCGTCACGATCATCCATCCAAGGCACGCGGAAGATGATCTGTCGTTCCGGCTCGCAGATGCGCTCGATGATCTTGTGCTCACCGAACTCCGGATACTTCACCAGCACCGGTCCGAGTGAATCGAGCACTTCGCGGACGGATTGGTGGAACTCCACCTCGCCGGGGTTGCGCTTGATGACATCCTGAAACAGACCTTCCAGCTTTTCGTCAATGATTCCATTCATCGCGTAGCGCTCCTATTTCCCCTCACGCCGGTCTGCTCCAGACAAATCAGATCCGCCTCTTCGTCCGCCAGCCGTTCGGCCAGAAGCCGACAGTGGTGCGGCGCTTTCTCACCCGGCGCGAAGTCTCTCTGAAAGTGAACGCAGGTCCGACAGATCCCGAAAAGCCTGCCGCCCCGCCGAGCGAGCACGCTGTTCAAAGTCCTTTCCAGGAGTGCCACGAGCTGCGGGGCATCGCGCAGCTTGCTGATTTCTTTTGCGAGTGCGTTCAGTCCATCTCTCGCGAGGACTTTCTTCCCGGCTCTCGTGAGGCCGAGCTCAATCGAGCGTCCGTCGCGGCGACTGGGTTCTTTGACAACATAGCCCTTCGTTTCGAGCGAGATGATGGTCTGTGACACGGTTCCCCGTGTAGACCCGAGATATTCTGCGAGCGCCGCAGGCGTCCGGGAGAAGCGATTTGCTCGGCCTACGTAGCGCAGTACTTCCCACTGCACCGGGTTCAGGTCACCGTCCTGCGCCTCCGCGCGCACCAATCTTCCCAGCCGTTCGATCAAAAGAGCGCCGCGAACCCCCGTGGCTGAAGGTAGCGACTCGCTATTGTTGTTTCTGCTTGACGGCTCGGTCTTCATTTGGTATTGAGTCGATATCAAATACGGTGCCGCTCAGGCGCAAGGAACTTTCTATGTCGATTATTTCCGGATCTCGACCCCACAACCAAGCTCTCCCATCAGCCCCCGAATGGCAAATCAGCGAATGGCTGAATTCCCCCCAGCCGTTCAGCGTGGAGAGTTTGCGGGGTCGGGTAGTGCTCGCGGTGGCTTTCCAGATGCTCTGTCCGGGTTGCGTTTCCCACGCGTTGCCACAGGCCATGCGCGTGCGCGCGCATTTTCCCGAGGAGGAAGTTGCCGTTGTAGCGCTCCACACAATCTTTGAGCACCATGACGTGCAGGGCAGCGCCGCCGCACTTGCGGCCTTTCTGCATGAGTATCGCATCACTTTCCCCGTCGGGATTGACGCGCGGGACCCGGGCGATCGTCTTCCCAAGACGATGCAGCTCTATCGTATGCGGGGCACACCAACAACGTTGCTCATCGACCGCGAGGGGCGTCTGCGCATGAATACTTTTGGCCACGTGGATGATCTGGGACTGGGCGTTGCCTTGGGCGCTCTCATTCAGGAGAGGCCGAGCGCAGCGCCAGATGGGCACGCGGAAAAAGATGCCACTTCTTGTAACGCGGATGGCTGCGCCGTGCCCTGAATGGGGTTTGAAGCAGGCACGAATGTGATGTCGCGTCGGATCGGTGAGCGGCCAAGACCGGCGTTCGGAGACATGCCCCCCCGACCATATCGCAGGCTTTTGCTCTTTTTGGGCAGGATTGGTGATTTTTAGATTGCCAGATTAACCACGTTTTTATTTGGTTTATTCATCGGTGACGGGCCCGCGCGGCCCGTGTCCGAAAAGGAGTAAACTCGTATGTATCTGTATGGTGTTGTGATTCTTGCCGTTACGGCCGTCGGAGGCCTGGTTCCGGCCGTTTTTGCCCTGAAGCGCAAACAGGGGCCCCTGTACATTTCTATCGTCCACGGTCTGCTCGGTGCCACCGGTCTGGTGCTGGTGGCGCTGGCCGTGTTGCAGGGCTCCGGGGGAACGCTGGGCTTGATCGGCCTCGTGCTCGTTGTTGGCGCGGCGCTGGGAGGGTTTTTTGTGGTATCATTTCGGTTTCGCGACCTCGTTGCCCCGCCTGCGTTGGTGGTCGTCCATGCCGGAGTGGCGATTAGCGGATTCGGATGTCTGCTGGGGGGGTTGCTGCAGTAGCCATGCCACGCGCGCGAATACCGATTCATCCGGCCACAACCCATCTCCCCATTGCGCTGTGGCTGGCGGTGCCGTGTCTCGATGCCGCGTTCCTGGTTCTGCGTACGGATCTGTGGGCACTCTTGGCCCTCTGGTGCGGGGCACTGGGATGCGCGGCGGCCCTGCCCGCCCTTGCGACGGGCATGGCTGAATTTCTGCGGATTGACGAAAGGACCGCCGCCGAACGACAGGCACTCAAACACATGACATTCATGTCGATCGCGTGGGTCAGCTTCGGGACCGGGTGGCTCCTGAGGGTAACGATGGCCCCCGCGCAGGTTGCGCACCCGGGCTTTTTCCTGATCGGGAGCGCGCTGTGCGTGGCCGTGCTTGCGGTAGGTGCCCACGCTGGCGGAGAGTTGACATATCGACACGGAGTGGGTGTCTCGGGCGAACGGGCCGGACCAACTCCGAGACGGAACGGGGCTGCTGACCCACCAGAGGATACATGAAGGAAAGTCTTCCCACGGGTCTTGCAGACGGACAGATGCAGGTTCTGGACTTCGTCAAACGCAACGGCCCGACAACGCTGGCTGCGCTGGCATCTGACCAGAAACTGAGTGTCGAAGCCGCGCGGCGGCGCATGGACACGTTGTTAGCAGGCGGTTTTGTGGCGCGATTCCGTCCCGACTCAGCGCGCGGTGCCGGGCGGCCCGAACTGCTGTACGTCCTGACCCTGGCGGGACAGGAGCTGTTCCCGCGCCGCTACCACGACCTTGCTGCCTCCCTCCTGGAGGCGCTCGGTAAACATACACGGCGCGAACAATTGCGCGGCATTTTGGCCTCAGTTGCCCAGGCGAAGCTATCTGCGCTGCGCGCCGCTGCGCCGCATCCAAAATCGCTGCCACGGTCGGCCGCGGCACTGACGCATCTGAAAAACCTGTACGCGCCCGATGACCCGTATATGGAAGTGGGCGAAGACAAGGAGGGACCGTATCTCTTGGAGCGAAACTGCCCCTTCTTGCGGGTTGCCCTTGAGCATCCGCGCCTATGCAGCCTGACACTCCAGGTGCTTTCTTCCGCCACGGGTCGTCGCGTAACGAGGGACCGTAGCTTTCAAAATGAGGACGGTTGCTGCCGCTTTCGTATTTCCGTCGCGCGAGAGGAACCGGGCAGATTCGTCTTCGAGGACGAAGTCGGGGACAGCGGCGTTATCCGATGATCGATCTCAAGGAAAGCTTTGCAGCCTTGCACGCCGGTGGTTATTCAGCCGAGAAAGGTCCCCCGTGTTCGCCCGACCGGGGCCGGCAACAGCGGTGTCAAAACATGCAAAGGCAGGGCATTGCGTGATCACAATCCAGTACGAAAACGAAACCACCATCGAGAACATCGACCCGGCGCTGACCCTCCTTGAAATTTCTCTAAAAAACGACATTCCGCATGTACACGCGTGCGGCGGCCATGCGCGCTGCTCAACCTGCCGAGTAGCAATCCTCAAGAATCTGGAAAACTGCGCAGAACGCAATGCCGCCGAAGCCAAACTCGCGGCCACGAAGGGCCTCGACCGCAATATTCGCCTGGCGTGTCAAACGCGCGTCACCGGCCCCGTTACCATTCGGCGCCTGGTCATCGACGAGGAAGATCTACGCGAAGCGTCCGAAACTGCGAACAGTGGTCAGGAAAGACAGCTGGCGATTCTGTTCAGCGATATTCGTAGCTTCACGCCTTTTGCGGAAAACAATCTGCCCTACGACGTGGTCCATGTCATGAACCGCTATTTTCGCCGAATGGGTGACGCGATCCAGCGGTACGACGGTTACATTGATAAGTACATTGGCGACGGAATGATGGCGCTATTCGGGCTCCACGGAACCGGTGCAACCGGCCCGAACATAACAAGGCCCGAAGCGCGCGCACAGAACGCGCGGACCATTTGCCGCAACGCCGTGTTATCGGCGCTGGACATGCAACGGGAATTGGCGGAAGTAAACCGGTATCTGCGCCATATTCTGGGCCATGAGTTCCGTATCGGCGTGGGCGTTCATTTCGGTGAAGTGATCGTGGGCGAAATAGGCCACCCGGACAAGCGCCAGTTCACGGCCCTCGGTGATAACGTCAATACCGCAAGCCGCATTGAATCCATAACGAAAAAAGCAGGTGTACCGTTGCTCATTTCTCAGGAAGTCTACTCCATCCTCGCAGACGAGCTCACAGTTCACAAAAGATTCCGCACGAAACTCAAGGGGAAGTCCGGCGACTACCACCTCTTTTCGGTCACGGGGGTCCGCGCGACCGAAGAGGATCAGCCCTCCACCACACCAATCGCAGCAAATGCGTTGCCGGTTGCTGACTCCTCCGCGCCGCCGCTCCGCCCGGGACTGCGCTACTACGATTTACCAATTCTCGAAGTCAGAAAAGTAGCGGAGCAGACGCTCGCTCTTCTTCTGGATACATCCTTGATCGAAGAATTCCAGTTCGTGCCGGGACAACACGTCAATGTGAAGATACCGGGAGTGGACTCGGGACACACTTTTTCAATCGCATCGGCTGCGCGGATCCGTGATTCCATCTTGATTGCCACTCGGATTCGCAGCAGTGAGTACAAGCAGCACATGCAAGAACTGGTCCCCGGCGCCATATTGTCTGTAAGCGCACCCGAGGGCGTATTTGCTCTCCCGGCGGACCCCGCCCGTCCCATTGTCTTTGTCGCTGGCGGTATCGGCATTACGCCCATTCGATCCATGATCGAAGAAATGATTCAGGAGCAACCGAATCGCCCGATTCTTTTGTTTTACGCGAACCGCAGTCCAGCGGCGAGCGCCTTTGGTCCCGAGCTGGAAGAGTGGATCACCGACATGCCCGGCGGTCGGATGGTTCAGATATTTTCGCGGGCGCAGGTTCCCGGGGCCGAACATGGCCACCTGAACGCGCCGCTGATCCGCA